>DASRQU010000100.1:0-17862 GCA_035696345.1 Candidatus Acidiferrales bacterium | reverse complement strand
GCGAAATATTTTCCTGCCTATCTCTGCCTGGCTGAGTTTTCAGCGCGGAACCAGGAGTGGGACAAGCTACTCGATTTGGCGAATACAGCTCTGAGCATCAGTTCCGAGAATGATGGGTACGCGTATTACTACAGGGCGATGACCAACTTTTATCTGAACCGTGTTGATGACGCTAAGAAGGATGCCTTAAAAGCGTCAGAAGTAGATCTGGACCACAACTATTTGCCGCTTTACTTCCTGCTAGCGCAAATTTATGCCGCGCAAGGTGACAGGGCCGCTGCGGCGGCGCAATTGCGTGTCGCTCTGAAAAATCACAACGATCCTGCACAGGAAGATGTGGCGAAACGTTACCTGGCCAAACTTGAGGCGATCGATACGACCCCCATTTTCCAGAATGCGGCAGCCTCCGGTGGGGCTGCGCGGACCATTTCGCTCACTCCCGATGACTCGGATATTGCCTCCATGTCTGACGTCCGGACGGTGGATGACAATTGGATTCCTGAGGACATTGACCACGCGGTGCCGCCTGTCGACACGGCATCAGCATGCTCGCTGCCCTCTGTGCTCGATGGAGCGGGAAAAAAAATCGTAGAACTTGTTCACAACGTTGATCGGTTCACAGCGACTGAAGTTTTGATGCATCAACCCGTCGATCACCTCGGGCATTTGGGTCCCGCCGTCACCACTCAATTCAGTTACCTGGTTTCGTACACGGAAGAGGCCAAGGGGCCGCTCCATGTCGACGAGTTTCGTAATGGGAGCCTGTCGATCGATCCGTTTCCGAACCACATCGCCACGGTCGGTACGCCGAGCCTGGTTCTGATTTTTCACCCGCGTTACGCCGGAAATTTCAAAATGGAGTGCGAGGGACTGGGACAGTGGCGTGGGCAGCCCGCGTGGCAAATTCGCTTTGAGCAGCGCACGGATCGCCCGAACCTTACCTATTCGTTTTCTGTCGATCGCGCGACGTATGCCGTGAACTTGCGCGGACGCGCCTGGATCCTTGCGAACTCCTACCAGGTGGCGCGGCTGGAAACGGATCTTATCCATCCAATCCCCAAGATTCGGCTTCGCCTGAACCATCAGAGCGTGGAGTATCGCCCCGTGAAATCGCCTTCGGGAAAAATGCAATTGTGGCTTCCCTCAAGCACGGAACTCTATATGGATTTTCAAGGGCGGCGTTTCTACAGAAAACATTCCTTCACGGACTTCAAAATATTTTCCGTGGATTCGCAATATCGCGTGGCCGAGCGCAAAAAAACCGATCCGGAAGAATAGAGTGTGAATCAGCGACTTTCGCTCTACTGAGCGATGGCCACGGCGATAGCCTCAACCGCGGCCAGGTTTTGCATCAGTTGTTCCGGCAGCGAATGCCGGTCCTGCAGAAACTTCAGGCTGTTATACGACACCCATATTTTTTTTTCGTGATCCTCGGAAATCAGAATCTTGAGTGGCAGGTCAATCGCCACGCTGGGCGAAGCCAGCATGAGGGGCGTTCCTGCTTTTGGGCTGCCGAAGAGGACGAGTTTCGTGGGGGGCATCGCCATGCCCACCTTTTCCGCTTCGCCACTGTGGTCGACGACGGCGAACACAGCGATGTTTTTTGCGTGCAAAACGTTTTCAAGATTGGCCAGCGTCTGGTCGACGGAATGATTGCTGAGAATCGATGTGAGTCCGTCGGGGGGAGAGAGTGTCATGCGGCCCTCCTGCTTGCTGCGTCGCTCATCACCCTTCTCGGAAGGCGCGTTTTCCTGTTGCGAATATCTCTGCGCATCCTACTATTCCTCACTTGCCGACTCAATCGAATTGTGAACGCGCGTCCTGCGGGAGGACCGAAGCAATCGCATAAAAAATATTTCGATCACGATCTCAGACCAAAATACCGCCTTCAGCAACGTTCATCCTCCCCTTAAGGAGCATTTCGAAGATTCGTTCGATGGGGTAATTTTTACTTTCATGCGTTTTTGCGACAAAAGGATTAGGCGCTGTCTGGATAATGCGTCACTGGAATGAGGGAAGTTTCGATGAACGCACATCACTATGTCGTCTTATGCCTTCGCAGTTTCGGAGGCCGCATTTCTGCCAGCAATTCGGCCCTGCACCGCGCATCGGGCCAGGCCATGCAGGCTGAATCCGCCGGCAGACTCTCCACCGCAGTATAGGCCGGAAATGACTTCGCCGTTCATGTCCATCACCTGGCACTTTGCGTTGATGCGGAGTCCTGAGCGTGTGTCATGAATCACCGGAGTGGCCCACGCCGCGTAAAAGGGAGCCGTTTGAATTTTGTATTTCGGCGCGGGTTTGCCGAAATCGGCGTCCTTGCCGGCATCGACGAAAGAGTTGTAGCGTGTGACGGTTTCTTGCAGCGCGTTCGGCGGCATCGGTTTTTTCTGGAACTTGTTTACAATTTTCTCGGCCAGTTCAGGGAGTGTATCGGCGGAAAAAAAGTAGCCTTCCTTGGTGTCCACAAACGGCGGTGTCACTTTCCAAGCTTCGCGCTTCACCGCGTCCGCATCAAAGACGGCCCAAATCGGCCCCCCACCTGGGGTTGAATCTCC
This sequence comes from Candidatus Acidiferrales bacterium, assembly GCA_035696345.1. Taxonomy (GTDB): domain Bacteria; phylum Acidobacteriota; class Terriglobia; order Acidiferrales; family UBA7541; genus Palsa-360. Next base: position 15,304 of record DASRQU010000100.1, on the reverse strand, counting down.
GGTTCCGGCGAGAGCTGCGTTGATGAAGTTGGATGGCTCGTACTTCAGATTCGCGGCATTCAGGTAGCTGCGCGGCACGTACGATTTAATGGAGTTGTAATTGTTGGCAGGGAATTGTCCCTGAGTTTCGTCGTAGAACCGCAGTCCCGCGATGTTGACGAGAATCGCGTCCTGGTAATCTTTTACGAAAAGGCCCGAAGCGCGTGCCTTTGCAAAGATCGGGCTGTCCGGCTGCCATGTCAAATTGATGTAGCCATATTGGCAGCCAATCCATCCGGCCTTGGTAATATTCTGCCCGAATTCGCCCGTCTGATTGAATGCGCCCCACAACGATGCACCGACCGCCATCGCGGCGATTTCGCCGCTGCCGTCCTGAAAGGAGTATGGCTCGCCAGCCACTTGGTATTCTTCGGTGAGGCGCGGATCAAAAATGCGGCGGAAATTTACGTTGCCACTGTGCCCGCCGGAGCCGATGATCACGCCCTTGCGCGCGCGAATATTTACGGTCTTTCCCGGCGTGATTGCGGAAATGCCCAACACTCTTCCTGACGTTGGATTTTCACGAACGATGCCTGTCATTCTGTGTTGCAGAAGAATTTGTACGCCCAATTTACGCGCGCTGGCCTCCAGCGGTCGGATAAGGCCCACGCCCGAAGACGTGGTCGCCGCTTTTTCGGGAGGCGTGGGGCCGCCATTTTGCACGAGCGGGTAGGCCATGGGAGCGGAATGACTTTCGCGCGGCGCTGAATTGCCGCAGGCGTGCCCGCCAGCCGTATCCGGCGCTTTTTCGACGAACGTGACGCCGTGCTCGACGAGCCACTCGTACGTCTTGGCGCTTTCGTCGGCAAACGCCCGAATAATTTCCTTGTCGTTATAACGGTAGTCCGGAAACCCATTCGGCTCGACGACGGACCAATCCGTGAGGTCCGAAAATAAAAGATCAGGCGAGTCGACGACACCGTATTTTTTCTGGCGGCTAGTGCCACCGCCCAGCGCCACGTTCCCGCCGCTGAGTATCGCGTGTCCGCCGACATCCGAGTTCGCTTCAACAAGAATGACGGTGGCGCCGCCTTCGGCCGCTTGAATGGCGGCAGGCAGCCCGGTCGCCCCAGCGCCGATAATCACGACGTCTGCTTCCTTGTCCCACTTCGCTGGGCGGCCTTCGGCCTTGGCAGCTTCGATGCCGAATCCCGTGATGGCCGCTGCACCCGCGCCTGTGGCGGTCGTCTTGATGAAATCGCGGCGTGAAAAACGACTTCGGTCTGGCCTGTCTTTTTTCATTTTTTGTGATCCAATGTGCCTTTGTTCTCAGTGCCTTGCGCATGAAGATATGCCGTTTGAGCAAACGTGTCAACCGTGCAGCGAACTCTGTGACGCGAGGAATTGTAGTGCCTGCAATTAGGAAAAAAGCTAGGATTGGTTTCAAGCGGCGAGGGCTTGCTGCGGAATTCGGGGCCTTGCGAGGACTAAATCCTGCAGGCTGAAGCCCGGGCCACTTCCAACACCGGAGACACTTGTGCGCACACAAATTAAATTTCTGGGGGCTTTGGTCTTGGTCATTGCGATCAGTTCGGTTGGCTACGGCGCGACAATTTCCGGAACGGTGAACGGTGCTGACGGCGCGCCGTTTCAGGGCGCATTCGTCGAGGCCCAGAATTCCAAAACAAAAATTACGGTCATCGTGCTTTCCAACAGCCAGGGAAAATATCGCATTCCCGATCTAACTGCGGGGGACTATCGCGTACAGATTAAGTCAGCAGGCTATCGCGCGGAACCCCGCAATCCAGTCACACTTTCGCAGGATCAAAAAGCTTCGCTCGATTTTTCTTTGCAAAAAGGCCCGGTGCGCTGGAATGAAATTTCGCAGAATCAGGCGGCGCAACTCTGGCCCGCGTCCAAGGGCAAAGACTTGTTGTTTGGCCACTGCAATATCTGCCATCAATTTCAGAGCCGCATCGCTTCCGTGGGTCGCGACCTCGATGGCTGGAAAGACCGCGTCGCATTTATGCGGCAGGCAATGCACTTCAGCATTTTTCTGGGACCGAACTTTAGCGATCAGGACGCGGAGGTTGTAGCGACGTACCTTGACAGCTTGTTCGGCCCCGATGCCACCCTGCCCAAGTCTCCCGCGGACATGCCTGGCTACCAAAAGACTGTGCGTCCCGTCGGCAACGATGCGCTCAACATTGTTTACGTCGAGTACGACATGCCCGCGCCGAGCCGCATGCCGTTCAGCGCGGCTCCCGATAAAAACGGTTTTCTGTGGATCCCCGATTTCGGCCTCGCCAACAAAATTACGCGCCTCGATCCAAAAACGGGCGAAATGAAGGATTTTTCCATTCCGTTTGGCGGGACCGGCGGCGTGCATTCGGCTGTGCCCGCGCCGGATGGCTCCGTGTGGCTTGCCGAGCAAGGTTCCAACCGCATCGGCCGGTGGGATCCGGCGACGGAAAAAATTGCGGAATTTGAGGATGCATATTTACCGGGTAAAGAGGGAATTGAAGACGGCGGCTCGAAGCACACCGTGCGCGTCGAGCCTAGCGGAAAAGTGTGGACGAGCGGCGTCCCGCTGACACGCTTCGATCCTGAAACGAATAAATTTGAGCGCTTCGTGGAAGGTGTGTACGCCTACGACGTGAAGCTCGATAAAAACGGCGACGCGTGGTTCACCGATCCGCTGGTCAATAAAATCGGGAGAGTCGATGGGAAAACGATGAAGGTTTCGCAATGGACTTCGCCCACCGCGAATTCGCATCCGCGCCGTATGGAAATTGGCTCGGATGGAATGATTTACTCGGGCGAATACAATGGCGGCAAAATGGCTCGATTCGATCCAAAGACAGAAACGTTTAAAGAGTTTCCGCTGCCCGGTCCGGACGCGAGCCCCTACGCGATGGGCTTCGACGCGGACGGCTATCTTTGGTATGACTCGCACAACATGGATACGATCAATCGCTTCGATCCGCGCACAGGAAAAGTGATCGAGTATCCGTTTCCACATTCCGAGCTGTGCATGCGCGAATTTTTCCGCGACGCGCAGGGACACATGTGGTACGGAACGGCTCCCAACAATAAAGTCGGCTATTTTTATCTGGCGAAGTAGATCTAGGTAGCACAGGCTTCAGCGTGTGGGGTTTTGCCCTTGCGAAGACTGAATTCCACTGGCTGAAACCTGTGCTACTTAAAACCTATTTATCTTCGGGCTCTTCGCGGGGATCAAGTTTGATGCCGGTGATATAGGTGCCGTTGTCGCGGCGGCAATTCATTACTATTCCGGAATACTGCAACATTCCCGATTTCACCGTGACGTGCGCACCTACTTGGACGGCATTTTTCATCCGTAAACTCACTCCGCCGCGCGACCGATCCTCCAAAATGGCCGGCGCGATCCGCGGGGTCAGTTCATTATCCATCCACAGAATATCGACCCGCGCCATCAGGGGGATACGTTGTTCGATTCTTTTTTCGCTCACGTCAAGCCTATCGGCACGAATTAGAGAGAACTTTATTGTTCCGAAGAACGTGCATCGCGTCCGGTGCTTTTTGCAATCAGCGAAACCTTCAATATGCGAAAGACTTAAGCGGCAAGCGACGAAGCTAAATGGGCCAAGGGGGGAACCCGATTGTGTTGACTGACGCCTAGTTTTGATGAGCCAGCTGCAGCGGGAGTTGCGCCGCGACGCGGCGGTTGATTTCGCCGGCGATCTGGTCCAGCGGAAGAATTTTTTCTGCAAGTCCTGCGCGAGCCACAAATCCCGGCATGCCCCACACCACGCTGCTCGCTTCATCTTGAACGATCACGGAGGCTCCGGCAGCGCACAGCGCTTCGCAGCCTTTTAATCCGTCCTGTCCCATGCCGGTAAGAATCACGCCCAGAGCATTCGCGCCGTACATCTGCGCGACGGATCGAAACAGCACATCGACCGCAGGCCGGCAGAAATTTTCGCGAGCTTCCTGATTCGTGCGCAGAATTCCGCGATTGTTTTCTCGCTGCACCACCATGTGGTAGTCGCCCGGCGCGATCCAGACGCATCCCGGCTCCAGGACATCGCCTGATGTGCACTCTCGCACGGGCACCGACGATTTTTCGGCGAGCCGTTTGGCAAGCATCGCCGTGAAAACCGGTGGCATGTGCTGCGCGACCACGATGGGTAACGGAAATTTAGCGGGGATGGATGGAAGGAGAATTCCCAACGCGTCCGGACCGCCGGTGGAAACTCCGATCGTTACGATGCTGATGCGCGCAGGACGAAAGGAAGTGGGGCGCGTTCGAATGATAGCCGATTCCTTAACCGGCGGCGGAAGGACTCCGGATGCAGGCGTTAGCCGCACCATGGGGAGATGGCATAAGGCCCTAATCTTGGGAATCAGTTCAGCGGTGATGTTCGCTGACGTCGATCCCATGTCCATATTACTTGGCTTGGTGACGTAATCGGTTGCCCCCAGAGAGAGCGCGTCAAGTGTGGCTTCCGCGCCTCGCTCCGTCAGCGTGCTGAACATGATAATCGGAGCTTTGGGAAGAATTTTGCGGATTTCCGGAATGGCTTCCAGGCCATTCATTTCGGGCATTTCAATGTCGAGCAGGATGACGTCCGCGCGAAGCGTCTGAAGCTTCGCGAGCGCGAGGCGTCCGTTGCTTGCGGTCCCAACGACTTCCAGGTCTGGATCGTGTGAAAGCCCGTCCGCCAGGGCTTTGCGAACGACAACTGCATCGTCGACGATCAGGATACGAATTGGGGGCATCCAGTTTTGCGCTTTCTTGTGGCGACGCGGCGATTTTGACCGCCGCGTCCCGTCGCTCTCGCCGTCTTGCTAGCATCGCTCGCGAGTTGCGGCTAAATCTTGAACCGCTGCACGAGCTCGCGAAGTTCGGTGGACATTTGCGCCAGGGACTGAGCCGCCTTGAGGGAATCGTTCGCCCCTTGCGTCGTGCTTTTTGCGGCGTCGGCGACACCGCCGATATTCTTGCTGATTTCGCCGGAGCCGCGCGCTGCCTCGGAGACATTTCGCGCCATTTCATTCGTTGTGGCGTTTTGCTCTTCGACGGCTGTGGCGATAGTGTTGGAGATATCGTTCACTTGTTTGATGATTCCGCTGATTTGCTGGATCGCGTTGACTGCGTTCTTCGTATCGCTCTGGATCGCCTCAATCTTGCTGCTGATGTCTTCGGTGGCCTTCGCGGTTTGCTTGGCCAACTCTTTTACTTCGTTGGCGACGACCGCGAATCCTTTGCCCGCTTCTCCCGCGCGCGCGGCTTCAATCGTGGCGTTCAACGCGAGCAAGTTGGTCTGCTGGGCGATCGAAGTGATGACTTTGATGACCTGCCCAATTTCGGTGCTGGAATCGCCCAGCTTGCTCACGATCTGGTTCGTGTCTTCCGCCACTTTCACGGCCGTCGTGGCAACCCGCGCGGCTTCAGTAGCATTCTTGGCGATGTCCTTGATGGTGACACTCATTTCTTCGGTGCCGCTCGCCACAGTTTGCAGATTGGAATTGACTTGTTCCGCACCAGCCGAAACCACGTTGGCTTGCGCTGAAGTTTCTTCTGCGTTGGAGCTCATTTCCTGGCTGGTGGCCGAGAGTTCCTCAGCAGAGCTGGAAAGTGCCTGCGAATTTTGCGCGAGTTTTGACATGCTGCCGCGCAAATCCTTGAGAAACCCGGAAAGCCCTTCGCCCATCTGGCCAATTGCGTCATTGCCGGAAACGGTTATGTTGCGGGTCAGATCGCCCTGCGCAGCGGCGGAAACGACGATCAGAATGCTGTCCACTTTTCGCTTCAATTCTTCGGCTGCCACTTTCTGAGCCGTAACGTCTGTTGCGAACTTGACCACCTTGAACGGTTTGCCGTTCAAATCAAGAATGGGGTTATAGGAAGCTTGAATCCACAGCTCCTTCCCTCCTTTGCCAATGCGTTTGTACTCCGCGGATTGGTATTCGCCGCGATTCAGTTTGGTCCAGAACAGGCGGTACTCCGAGCTTTCCCGGTACTCTTCCTCCACAAACATGCTGTGATGTTTGCCTTTCACTTCGGAAAGGCTGTAGCCAAGCACTTTTAGGAAATTTTCGTTGGCGGTTACGATTGTGCCGTCCATCTGGAATTCGATGACCGCCTGGGATTTGCCGATGGCTTCGATCTGCCCGGAGAAGTCTGCGTTAGTTAGTTTTTGCTGAGTCACGTCCGTCGCAAACTTCACGACTTTAAAAGGCTTACCATTCAGATCCATAATGGGATTGTACGAGGCTTGAATCCAGGCTTCCTTACCGCCTTTGCCAATGCGCTTGTACTCGGCACTTTGGTACTCTCCCCGATTCAGCTTCGCCCAGAATTCCCGGTACTCCGGGCTTTGCCGGTAACTCTCCTCGACAAACATGCTGTGATGCTTTCCGCGAACTTCCTCCAGTGAATAGCCCAGCACCTTCAGGAAATTTTCATTGGCGGTAATGATGGTGCCGTCCATCTGAAATGCGATGACCGCCTGCGACTTACTGATGGCGGAAATCTGTCCCGCGTGGTCGGCGGCGGTCAATTTCTGTTGGGTGGTGTCGGTCGCGTACTTCACAACTTTAAATGGCTGCCCATTGGCATCCAAGATCGGGTTATAGGAAGCCTGGATCCAGACTTCCTTGCCGGCCTTACCGATTCGCTTGTATTCGGCGGATTGATATTCGCCTCGATTCAGTTTGGCCCAGAACTCGCGATATTCCGGGCTGGAACGATAGCTTTCCTCCACGAACATGCTGTGATGCCGGCCTTGTATTTCGACCAATGTATAACCAAGAACTCTGAGGAAATTGTCATTGGCTGTAATCACCGTTCCATCCATCTGAAATTCAATTACGGCAAGGGATTTGCTGATCGCTTCAATCTGGCCTTTATAGTCCAGATTCAATTGATCAGCGGCGCTCATGGCGGACTTCCCATTGGGACGGCCCACATCGGTTTTCGTGCGTCGAACGGGTTGCGTCAGGACTGGCATCATCGCTCCTTAAGTTGTCGATTCGGTGTGTTCAAAAAACCTGTTTTTACAATTCAAACTTTTTAAAATTTCCAACGCGGCCCAAAGAATCTTTCCCCTGCTCATTTCAGAAATATTGCTAAACCATATGTCCATTCAAGTCTTTTGGATTTACGGCCCTTTCAATGTCGAGAACCAACATGAGTCGTCCTGGAAGTTTGTGCACGCCATGAACGACCTCACGCGCGAGACCCTGCAAAGTCTCCGGAACCGGTTCGAACGTATCGTCTTGCACTTCGATGACGTCCCCGATCTCATCCACCAAAAAACTGATTGCGCCATCTTCGGTGCGCACAACCACGTTCATGGGAAGTTGACCGGTTGGCAGATCCTTCATACCCAAGCGGCGGCGCAGATCAATGGCCGTAATGATTTGGCCGCGCAAATTAATCAGGCCGCGCACAACGGCCGGCACAAGAGGCACCCGCGTCATTTCCTGATAGCGAATGACTTCCCGCACTTGCTCCACCTGTACTCCAAAGACGTACCCATCCAGAAAAAACGTGCAGAATTGCTGGGTCGAACTCATCAAGAAGCTCCTGTAGCTCCTAGGCTGTTTCCTAGGCCGAAACAAGCTCCTCGACGGGAGCCTGCTCCTGGTCAAAATTGATTCGCGCAGATCTGACGATGGTCGGAATGTCCAGCAGGTCCGTTACGCGGCTTTGAATCACCATCGAGCCTCGGACGCCGTCGCGTTGAGATGGATTTTGAATCACCACATTCTCCTCGACGATGTCGAGAATGCGGTCTACCACGAGTCCAACCCGGCGGCCTTTTTCGGAATAAACGACCACCTGCAGGGAATCGCTGGCGTCCCTCTCTTCCGCGGTAATTTGTAGAATTTCGGAAACACGCACGAGCGGCATGATCTCGCCGCGGTATTGCGTCACATTCTGTAAGCCGGAATGCTCGACGGCCGTGGACGCGAACACTTCGAGGCGCGCAACGAGATCCAGAGGGATGGCCATGCGTCCATGATCGCCTACCTGAATCAGCAGCAGCGCCTGTCGATTGTTTACTTTTTCATCCACTTTGGCGCTCTCTTCGTGGCTGGACGCGTTGCGGCTGCGGACCTCGGACACAATATTTGCCTCTTGCGCCAAGCCGAGCACATCGATGATCAAGGCGACGCGGCCATCGCCCATGATGGTCGCGCCGGCAAAAATTTTGACGCCCTTTAGTTTTTTACCGAGCGGCTTCACGACAATTTCTTCCGTGTCGATAATCTCGTCCACCACCAGGCCAAACTGGCGGTCGTCTGCCTGCAGCACGACAATTGTGGCGGCCGATCCGATAAGCGCGGCGGATTCCGGCGTGCGTTCCAGATGCAGGGCCTGATCGAGATACACAAGAGGAAGCAGACGGCCGCGCAGCCGGTACACGGGAACTCCGTGCACATATTCGATTTTGGAGTTTGCCGCGTCCGCCTCGATTCTGACCAGTTCACAGAGGCTTACCTGCGGAATTGCAAAGCGCTCCCCGGCGCACACTACGACCAGCGCGGGGACGATGGCTAAGGTCAGCGGAATCTTGATTTTGATGGCCGTGCCCGCTCCCATTGCGCTGTTGATATCCACCGAACCATTTACGCGGTCGATGTTCGTTTTCACTACGTCCATCCCCACGCCGCGGCCAGATAAATTGGTCACTTTTTCCGCCGTGGAAAATCCGGGCAGGAAAATGAGATTCAGCAGTTCGCGCTCACTCATCGCTACCGCTTGCTGGGGAGTGATCAGGCCGCGCTCGAGTGCTTTGTTCTTTACCCGCGTTGTGTCGATTCCCGCTCCGTCGTCTGAAATTTCGATAACCACCTGGCCGCCTTCATGGCAGGCGCGCAGCTTCAAATGTCCCTCGGCACGCTTGCCGCGCGCCACGCGCAAGTCTGGCGTCTCGATCCCATGATCCACGGAATTGCGTACGATGTGGGTCAGCGGATCTTTAATCGCTTCGAGCAGACTCTTATCGAGCTCCGTATCTTTGCCCGTCATTTCGATGGAAACTTGTTTGCCGCAGCCCATGGCGACGTCGCGTACGACGCGCGGAAACTTGTCGAAAATGGTACTGATCGGCTGCATGCGCGTCTTCATCACCTCTTCCTGCAATTCGCTTGTGAGAAGATTTAACTGCTGCGCGGGACTGACCAGGTTCGGATCGGTTTGCCGTGCGGAAAATTGGGTGATCTGATTTCGCGTCAGCACCAATTCGCCAACCAGATTCATGAGCCGATCGAGTAAATGCACGTCCACGCGAATTGTGTCGCCGGGTGCATTCGAAGCTTTCGTATCCTCCTGCGCGTGCGCATTCACTGCGGGCGGTTCTTCATCAGCTACAGTGGGGGACGAAGGTCCGGGATCCTTGCGGGCGGTTGCGTCCAATCCGGGAGTACCCACAGGCGGCGTGACGGCGCTGGAAAGAATGTCTTGCATAAAACTGGTCTGATTCTTATTGGCAATCTCTTCTGGCAGAGCCGGTGCGCGAATGGAGGCGTCCGTGGGCTTTTGACTCTGCTCCTGTAGCTTCGTTAAAGTTTCAATCAACTTCGGATAAGTTTCGTTTCCGTCCTGCCCCGTTTTTTGAATTTCCCGAAGCATGTCGCGAATGGCGTCCACCATAGCCAGCAAGCCTGTCGTGAATTCGGGCGAGAGAGAAAGCTTTCCTTCGCGCAGTCGTGAAAGTAGGCTCTCGCCGACATGCGCCACTTTCTCGAGGTTGCTAAACCCGAGAAAACCGCAGCTACCTTTTATGGTGTGAATCGTACGAAAGATGCTCGATAAGAGTTCCTGCGACGACGGATCCGTCTCCAGCTTGACCAGTTCGCTATCCAGTCGGTCCAGGTTCTCATTGCTTTCGACCAAGAAGTCGCTAATTAAATCGTCCATCGCACCACCCAGTCGGCGCCAGCCCATGACTGCAAATTTTAAGATTGCGCGGAGTATTTCTGAGTCAATCGCAAGCTTGCCTACACTTTGGAACGGGTCTTATATCCGAATTGAACGTTCGCACTTCTGTCTTGCAGTTCATCGTCCATTCGATGAAGTGACTTTAGCCGAAAGTTGAATTGGCAAGCGATGAGTGGCACGAGGCCACGCGTAGAGCCCAGCTAATGGCTAAGCTCACAATCGGTAGGGGCTTAGCATGGATGAAAATGAAAAACAGAAGCTAGACCGATCGCTTAAATTCTCCCGGGTCGCAAAAACCTGAGCGGACTTCTATTTCTTGAGATAGTAAAGCTCTTATAAATCGTGGCGGATGGCATTAGAAGAAACTTAAAGTCCAAAAAATTAGGGCAGGATTTTGCAACTCCGAAGGAAGGTTATGCGGCCGGAGCCTTTATTGGCCCTGCGGGCGATTAAGGTCTTCGCGGTGGACTGCATAAAGCGCCAATTCGACGCGGCTGGAAACTCCCAATTTGTCGTAAATTGCGCTGAGGTAATTGCGGACGGTGTGCTCAGACAGACTGAGCTTCTGGCTGATTTCACGGGTGCTCAGACCGTCCGTCAATAACTGTACGACCTCTGCTTCACGAGGCGTCAGGCGGTCCATGCCGCCACCCGGTTTTATCAATCGTAGCGGCTTAAGCTGTGTCAGGAAATCGAGTAAATAGATCAGGTTTTTTGTATCTGCCCAGATTTGGCCTTCATGTACGGTTCGAATGCATTTGGGCAGAAATTTGATGGGCTGCAGGCGGCAGAATACGCCTCGGGCCCCACCTCGGAATGCGTCTACTACCAACTCTCGTTCCGATTCGGGAATTAGCATGATCGCGGATGTTTTAGGCGACAGGCTACGCACCGATTGCAAAATGTTATATCCGGTAAGCTTGCCATCTTCGAGATGCGCGTTGATCAGGGCAATATCTGGGCGGATCTCTTGAATTTGCCGTATGGATTCGCGGGAATTATTGAATACCCCAACCACCTCAATGTCGTGCCGTCCGCGGGTCAGGTCATCTGCGATCAGCTGCCCGCTCATACGGTCGGCGTCCGCGATGAGAACGCGGATGTTTTCGCTGTGCGAACGTGAGGGGTGATTCATCAACTGCGGCACTGGAATGCGCTAGCCCGCGCACAGTAACGTAAAGTGCCTTATGAATCAAGCATTTTGTGTTAGAAATGTCATGAATAATGACACGTGCATGCGGGGTGCCACAGGGCAAGGAATCGTGGTATGTCCCAATGTTTCTGGTCCTTACTGTTATCCAATAGGGCAAGTTGTCACTAATAATGACAACGAGATGCCCTGTGCCCTCTGGCAGTGCGCATTGCCCCTATTCGAAACTTGGGCAGATGTCTATTGTGTGCGTCACGTTGGGCGCGGAATGCAGGCGTAGGCTGTCGGTCTTGTCCGCAAGCGACCTGCATTGGCGCCGCAGACTCGCTCACGCGCACGGTTTTTTTCTTTTAGCTGATTCTGATCGTTCGCATGTGCGGCGAGCAAAAAAAAGTGGCTGTATCCGTTTAGATAAATATTTTATGTAAGTCAAAGGGCGAAGCTTGATGCAACTGACTGAACATCTCAATGAAACCTCGTTTCCGGGAAACGCGCCGGACTGGTATGCGCTGTTCGTGCGGTACCAACACGAAAAATTCGTTGCGCTCGGCCTTTCGAACAAAAATATCGAGACGTACCTGCCGCTCTGCAATTCTACGCGCCAGTGGCAGGATCGCGCCAAGCAGTTGTGGCTGCCCCTGTTCCCCAGCTACGTTTTTGTTCGCGAAAACGCCCATCACCAGTTGCAGATTATTTCCACTCCCGGGGTCATTCACATTGTGCGATTTGGTGGACGCCCGGCCATCGTCTCCCAATCTCAGATTAGCGCTGTCAGGAAGCTTTTGGACGGCCACTACGTTGTTGAACCTCATCCATACCTGACCGCGGGGGACCGGGTGCGGATCAAAACTGGGCCATTAGCGGGGGTAGCGGGAATTTTAACCCGGAAAAAGAATCGCGCTCAGTTGGTGATTTCGATGGAAATGCTAGGCCGCTCCGCGGCTGTGGAAATTGAACTCTCAAACGTGGAACGAATTGGGCCCAAAACTACATTACTCCCTAAAAAGCACACGACGGCTGTGGCCTGACATGCAGAGGGCTCAACTAGCTACGAAAACTGAAACACGCAACAGAAACAAGCCAACGTGCGTGCGCGGTCTGGCAGTTGCCCTGTTGGGTTGCCGCGCCGCGACGAAACGGAATCGCAATCACGTATGCGCGATCTTTGCCACAGCGTCGCTGGTGCTATTTGTTGTGGCGGTCCCGGCGGCCGCGCAGTCCCTTCGCGCCACAGTTGGCGACAGTACCTCGAACTTGAGTACTCAGCACGCTGCAGCAGCGAAAACGTTATTGCAACCAGAGCGCGAGGACGTGCTCCCGTCGATTGCCGCCGGCACCGCCGATTCGCGCATTGGCGCTGACGACCTGCTCAGTATCACTGTGTTTGAAGCGCCGGAAATGAACACCGTGCTGCGGGTCTCAGCCAGCGGCGACATTTCCATGCAACTGCTAGGCGAGGTTCATGCCCTAGGCCTTACGCCAACGGAGTTGCAGGGCGTCCTACAAGGACTGCTGCGAAGCACCTACATGCGGGATCCGCACGTCGGCGTGTTCATTCAGGAGTTGCAAAGTCACGCAGTCTCCGTGGTGGGCGCTGTAAAAATGCCGGGCGTATTTCAAATCCGCGGACCGAAGTCGTTGCTCGAAGTTCTTTCCATGGCTCAAGGGCTGGCGGAGGATGCAGGGGACACCGTCTCAGTAGATCGGAGTGGCGAGCAATCAGAACCCGATCCTTCAAGTTCTCCGGTTTTGAAAACCGGCGGCGCACCCGGCACTTTTCAGCGGCACGAATTGCTCACTAAAAGTGATGCGCCTGAATCGTTACTCTCCGATCGAAACGCCGAAATCGAAAACATAAATCTTAAAAGTTTGCTGGGCTCTTCCGATTCCATACGAAAGGTGCTGATTCATCCCGGAGACGTCGTGAAAGTGTCCCGGGCGGGAATTGTGTACGTGGTGGGCGAGGTCAATAAACCCGGGGGATTTGTTTTGCAGAACAACGAAAGTATTTCCATCCTGCAGGCACTCGCCCTCGCACAAGGGACAACGCACACATCGGCCATCCGCGAAACGCGGATCATTCGCACCGACCTGGCAACCGGCAAACGAACAGAAATTGCCGTAAACCTGGGGAAGATTTTTTCCGGGAAGCGTCCGGATATTTTACTGGAACCTAAAGACGTTGTGTTTGTGCCAAACAGCGCCGCGAAAAGCGTGTTCTATCGGGGTTCCGAAATGGCGATTCAGACCGCGGCGGGAATAGCGATTTATAAGTGGTGACCCATGGGCTCTGACGAGAAGGAACCAAACAAAATCGAGATATTTACCCCGCGCGACGTCCGCGTGGACAGGAGGCGAGTATTGCCGGGAGGGCTGCGCCCCTCGCAGATGGAAAAGCCGCCGGACCTTGTCGCATGGTGGAGAATTATTCGAAAACACCGTTGGACGGTGATCACCGCATTCGTCGTTCTGTTTGTCACGGTGCTGATCGGCTCATTTAAAGAAAAACCAGTGTACCGGGCCAAGGCGTTGATTGAAATCGATAAGGAAGATCCTAGCGTTGCCAACCCACAGGAATTGTTCCAGGTCGACGAGGTCTCCGACGCGTATCTAGAAACGCAATATAAAGTTCTGGGCAGCGACGATTTAGCCGAGCGCGTCATTCATCAGCTGGGGCTAGAGCGCAACGCCGAGTTCCTGCCTTCGCAAATTCACTGGCCATGGACTTCGAACGTAGCGCACGCTGCTTCCTCGGCGCAAGCGGGGCAGGACGCGGGCGCGGCGGACCCATTTATTGAGGACACGGTCCTCAAACGGTTCCAGGATCGTCTCGATGTGAAGCCGGTGCGCCGCAGTCGGGCCGTGGAACTCCGTTTCGATTCGCGAGACCCCGAGCTTGCGGCGCGAACGGTTAACGCCGTGGTAGACGATTACATTCAGAAAAATTTTCAGGCGCGTTGGGACTCCGCACAAAAAGCCTCCATATGGCTTTCGCAACAATTGCAGGACCTGAAATCGAAACTCGAAAAATCGGAAGATGATCTACAGAAATACTCCGCGGACAACGGTCTCTTATATCTCGAAACAGGAAAAGGCGACTCGGAAAGTATTGTGAATCAGACGGTGGTCGGAATTCAGGGTGAGCTGACCAAAGCCGAGGCCGACCGCTTCGAAAAAGAGTCCATCTACCGCCTGGTACAGGCCGGAGATTTCGGATCTCTACCGGGCGTCTTCGACAATAAATTGCTGCAGGATTTGACGATCCGACTCGCAGACCTGCAGCGCGAGCACGCGCAACTGGCAGCGACTTTCACTGAAGAGTATCCAAAAGTAAAAGAGATTCAGGGCCAGATTATAGAAATTCAAGGTTCGCTGGATAGGGAACGAGCCCGTGCGGCGCAAAAAATCAGCAACGATTATTTCGCGGCGGTACGGCGCGAAAAACTTGTGCGGCAATCCTTCGCGGAAACGCAAGCCGAGGCCAACCAGGTAGCTGAAAAATCCGTGCAATATGGAATGTTGAGCCGCGAAGTCGAAACGAATAAGGGACTCTACGAAGGGTTATTGCAGCGGCTCAAGGAAGCCAGCGTTTCTGCCGGACTTAAAGCGGGCAATATTCGGGTCGTCGACCCAGGCAGGGTCCCGTTCAAGCCGATCGCTCCAAATTATCCTCTCAATTTAGGTCTGGCGTCAGTGCTTGGCCTGGGTCTCGGAGTCGGCATGGCCTTTCTTAAAGAGCATTTGGACCAAACCATTCGGTACAGCGAAGACGTATTTAATTATCTGGGAGTTCCGGTCATCGGTTTTGTTCCCAATTATGCTGCTTTAAATAAAAAGCCTCCAAAGGTGATCACGGCTGCCGAAAAGCAGGTTTATTTCGGCGCCGAGGAACGGCAGGACGGGGTGGGCGGGACGTTCTTGGATGCTCGCTCGCGCAACGACCTCGGGATTCATAAAGGCTCGGCATTTTCGGAAGCATTCCGAGAGTTGAGGACATCGGTCATTCTCTCGTCATCGGGGCGATTCGCGAACTCCATTTTAGTGACGAGCGCCCAGCCAGGTGAGGGGAAAACAACCGTGGCCGTGAATCTGGCGTTTTCATTGGCGCAACTTGGCCAGCCGGTATTGCTGGTCGACGCGGACATGCGCCGTCCAACGATTCAAAAGTATTTCCCGCAACGTGGATCTCGCCTGAGCAGTTATTTGTCAGGACAAGGAGCATGGCAAGAAATGGTGTA
>DASRQU010000099.1:0-57316 GCA_035696345.1 Candidatus Acidiferrales bacterium | reverse complement strand
ACGGAAGTGAAAGTCTACTTCTGCGATCCGCAAAGCTTGGCGCAAGGCTCGCAACGGGCCTCTACTCTTCATGCGCTAATTTTTCCCCGTTCGGGCCAACTTGAACCTCGGAATGCTTCGGCCCATGCTTCACAGTTCCTTCGTAAGCAACGAGCTTGCCCGTTTTCGTCAGAGACTCGACTTTCGTGATCGCCCCGCTGCCTGCTGCTCTTGTAAGCGCGGCTTTGACTTCTGGTGAAAGTGAATCCATCGCGACTTCCTCTTCCACCTCAACGATCTTTCCGTCCCTATCCATCGAGATATCTTTACTGTGTCCGTTCGCCGTCAATTCGACTTCGTAGAGTCTCTTGCTTTTGTCGATTTCAGTTGAAAAGCCTTTGATCGTGGCACCTCGGCTTTGTTCAGAGACAGTTTTCTCAACCGCTGGAGGCAACTCTTCCCTCTTGATCTTTCTTTCTTGGGCTTGCGAAGGTGTCAGGACCGCCAATCCCGTGATGAGTGATAGTACCGCGAGCCGTGCTCCAATACTGGTCATGGAACGCTCCTTTTGGTTGTCCTAAGAATTCTCGGGTCTGTT
Source organism: Candidatus Acidiferrales bacterium (assembly GCA_035696345.1). Lineage (GTDB taxonomy): Bacteria > Acidobacteriota > Terriglobia > Acidiferrales > UBA7541 > Palsa-360. Next base: position 56,739 of record DASRQU010000099.1, on the reverse strand, counting down.
GCGATGAGCCTATGCCGATGCGCACTAAGAACCGATTATGATCTGTACAAGGGGCGCCTCCGGATAATCATCCTCAGAGGCACCTCTCGCAAACTAGGATGCATTCCCCGTGATAAACGCCTTCTCGCTTACTGGGAATCCGAGTCTCATCGACACCATCGGAGCACCACGCCGTGCCGTCGCCGCGTTCGTCGTGTACAATGCCTGCCATCATGACCATTTTAAATTTGCAGAACCCGCCTGAGGATTCCGCTCCACGGAAATGGGCGGCACATGCCTAATTGGCCCCGCTCGCTGTCCGCGCCGCGCGTCGTGAATATTGCCGACCTGCGCGACCGCGCGCAACGCCGTTTGCCGCGCGCCGTTTTCGATTATCTGGATGGTGGCGCAGAGAGCGAAACTTCGCTACGCGAAAATGTGCGCGCCTTTGAATCCCTGATGTTTCGCCCGCGCAACGCGATGGCTGTGCCCCAAGTCGACACGCGCGTAAAAGTTTTGGGCGCGGAGCTGGGTTTCCCCGCGATCCTCGCGCCAGTCGGATATAGCCGCCTGATGCACCCGGAGGGCGAATGCGCCGCCGCTCGCGGAGCCGGCGACGCGGGCACTGCATACGTTCTCTCGACAATTTCCGGACACAAACTGGAAGACGTGCGGGCAGCGACTAAGGGACCCGTCTGGTATCAGCTCTATTTGCTGGGTGGCCGCGCTGCCGCGGAAGCGGCATTGACCCGAGCGTGGTCCGCAGGATTTACCGCATTGTTTGTCACGATTGATACGGGCACGGCGGGAATGCGCGAGCGTGACATCCGCAACGGTACCGGACAGCTGATGGGCGGAAATTATTTTGGCATGATCCCGCATCTCAGCCAATTTTTCACGCGTCCAGGCTGGGTGGCGTCCTACTTTTTGGACGGCGGCCTGCACACGTTGCCCAATGTGATCATTCCCGGCGTAGGGCAGATGGCGCTGATTGACGTGGCCGCAGCGCTGGCGGATTCCGTGGTGACCTGGAAGGATTTTCATTGGCTGCGCGAAGTGTGGCCCGGTCCGATCGTCGCGAAAGGAGTTTTGACCGGCGATGACGCACGCCGTGCCATCGACGTCGGCGCCGCTGGCGTTGTAGTGTCCAACCACGGAGGCCGCCAACTCGACGGTGTTTCCGCCACGCTACGCGCGTTGCCCGAAATTTTGCGGGCGGTGAATGGCCAAGTGGAAGTTCTGGTCGACGGCGGAGTGCGCCGCGGCGGAGACATCGTCAAAGCCATCTGCCTGGGCGCGCGCGCTGTCCTTGTGGGTCGAGCGTATGCCTATGGCATGGCCGCCGCCGGCACTCCCGGCGTGCATCGCGCCATAGCAATTCTGCGCGCCGACCTCGAGCGCACGATGAAGCTGCTGGGCTGCGCATCGATCAGCGACTTGGACCCGTCGTTGCTAGGCTTACCTAGGGATTGGCCGGGTGGCATTTAAGAGTTGAGAATTGAGAGTTGAACGCGGAGCGTGGCGATTTACGAATTCGAGTTAGAAAATCGAAATTTGAAATTTCAAATTTTAGGGATAAAGAAGACGCACCGCAACAAGCGCTGCTAAGTTTTGCCGCCAGCTGTTGATCGCCACCAGGTCGTCGCGAACCGCGAGGATACCCGCAATAGCTACCGTCCACGATCCCGGCCGTGCGCAGAGAATCGCTAGTCACTCGTCACCGGTGATGGGTCAACCCGCGCCGCGTTTCCACGATTCACAAATCGCGATTTCCGAATTACACAGCAGGGGGGAGAAGGCCCCGGGTTCGTCAGGGGGATGCAAACCCGGGGCCGGGGGGAGAAAACAGAGCAGGGGCCGGAGTAATATTTTTAGGTCGAGCGAAGAGCGGCGATCGTTTCTCGATTTGCGCTAGGACGACGGCCCGACAATAATTTGGCAAAGCTTGTGCAATTCCTCGTATGTAAAAACCATTCGCAACGCGCTTGCGCTGCCTTCCATGCGGCCCAGGCCGGACATTTCGCTAATTTCCCGCAATTGCGCTTGCGGCAGGCCCAACAGGTAAGCGGCCCTTCTTTCGTCTACTACTTCCCTTCGAACTTCTTCCGTCGCCAATCGACTCTGTAGTTTCATGGTGCTCCTCGTTCGAACGCCAGGATGAGAATCTAGTTCATTACGAGGCTTGCCCAGTTGTCTTGCTCCACAGCCAGAATCATCGGCTTGTAAATATCGATATCCCACGTGTCGCCAATCCGAAACCGCACCGCGCCATCCGATTCGCCAACGATAATGCCGCGCAGAGGTACTCTCAAATCTCCAGCTGCCACTTGCAGAATCACTGCCTGACCCACCCAGGATGCATATGCGCTTGGCATCTCGTTGACCCCCTCAGATCGATTTCTTTCTTGTTTAGTTCCGTCTGACAATTGCCATATTGCGTTTCGTGATCGATGCCAACAATGGTACGTAGGCCACAATTCGATAGGAGAGAAGTACTGTTGGCCGTTGCGGCACAATGTTTCAGACGAAAAAGGACAGGGTACGGGAGTACCTGTTGATCGGCACGTTCGCTTCATTGTTTCATTCGCCGCGCCGCAGCACACTGGCTACATGTCAGACACTCGCACGCATCAGGCAATTTCCAATCGTGAATTAAATAGCGGCTTTCAGAAGCGCATTGCGATTCACGCAAATCGAAGGCCTGGAATTACGCTCGCGCTGGGTGGGGGATTCTCCAGAGGCTTCGCACATCTCGGTGTTCTTGAAGTTCTGGAGGAAGAGTGCCTGCCCATTTCTAGAATCGTCGGGACCAGCATCGGTGCGTTGCTCGGAGCGGCGTACGCGGATGGAATTTCTCTGCGTGATATTTGCGATCTGGGCAGCCGTGTGCAAATTCGCGATTTTCTGCGCTTCCGTCCGCGTGGATCTTATCCCGGCCCGCAGAAGAAGGATTGCATCGGTCAATTTATAGAGCAGTGGTTTCGGGCCGAATCGCTCGAAACCTTAGCGATTCCCGTCTCCATGGTGGCTACAAATCTGGCTACAGGATCGCCCTACGTTTTTTCCCGAGGACCCATCGAGCTGGCAATCCGCGCAAGCTGCGCTTTTCCGGGTCTGATGCGGCCCATTGAACATGAAGGCCATACTCTCGCCGACGGCTGCATCGTGGCGCCCGTGCCGACGGCTATCGCCGCGGAAAACGCAGAAAACGACAATGCCTGCATCGTGGGAGTCCATGTGGCGTCGACCGAAGATGATCTCGCGTCACCGGAAGGCGCGATGAAAGTTTTTGACGCAAAATTCCGCGCATTGCGCCGCGGTTCGACGGATCCATCCTGGCGGCGATATGCCGATGTCGTGGTCGAACCTCAGGTCCGACACATCGAGTGGAACGATTTTTCGCGAGTCGACGAAGTGGTTTCTGCCGGCGCCGAAGCGATGCGAAAAGCGCTGCCCGCAGTGCGTGAAATCCTGTCGAGCCGGCAAATGGTGTCGCCGCAAACCCTGACTTGTGGCGCGACGGAAGCAGCGACCCTATGAAACCTTCCAATTTCATGCGCACCCTCGTTGCTATCCTGGCGCTCGAATGGGAACTAGGCAGCCAGGACCCGGTGATTTTCTGCTACCGTATTGGAATGGAGCCTGCGCGCGTGATCTTCGGAAGATTGGGCAAGCGCCGGCAATCAGAATAGGGGCGCGGGCTTCGGGGATCGCGGCGGCCTGCGGAAAAATATAATGGCATCGATTCAACATCTGCTTCATTTCCTTTTTAATGTGAAGGGCCTGGTCGAATGGGGCGGCACGCTGCTCGTCTGCACGATCGTCTTTATCGAGACAGGATTTTTCGTAGGATTTTTTCTGCCTGGCGATTCCCTGCTGGTCACGGCCGGCGTGTTCGCGGCGACGGGGCAATTGAGCATCGCGGAACTACTGCTGCTCGTGCCAATCTGCGCGATCGTCGGCGACCAGATTGGTTACTGGATCGGTCGGCAAGCGGGCCAGGCGCTGTACCGCCGCGAAGATTCTTTTATCTTCAAGAAAAAACATTTGCGTCGCGCGCATGAGTTTTACGAAAAGTACGGCGGGAAAACCGTAATCCTCGCGCGATTCATCCCTATCGTTCGCACATTCTGTCCACCAGTGGCAGGCGCAGCGCAAATGCCCTACGCCCGCTATTTCGCGTACGACGTCGCCGGAGGAATTCTCTGGGGTGGCGGAATGGTGCTCGGCGGCTACACGCTGGGCCGCCAGATTCCGAACATCAGCCAGAACATCCATTACGTCATTGCGGTGGTGGTTGTTTTGTCGCTGCTTCCGCCCGCGATCGGCATGCTCCGCGCGCGGTCGTCCGGTTCCGTTCCAGAACCTGCGCCGCACGAGAACGAATAACATGCCGTTTCTCGGTCCGCCGATTGAGAAAATTCCGCGCGCGATTATTTTCGACATCGGCCGAGTTATCATTCGCGTCGATTTGTCGCGGTCCATCGGAACGCTCGGCCATCGCGACGGCCTGACGCATATGCAGGTGTTAAAGGAACTCGAAGCAGACAAGCATTGGCTCGACTGGCAGGAAGGCCGCATGGCCCCTCGCGAGTGGCATGCGCATCTCGCGAAAAAGCTCGGTTTCACGTATTCGTTTGAAGAATTCTGCGAAATCTGGAACAGCGTCCTGCATTCCGATCCGATGTTGCCGGAAGGGTTATTTGAGCGGCTGGGGAAAAATTGCAACCTGGCGTTGCTTTCGAACACCGACCCGATTCACGTCGCGCATTTTGAGGCAAATTATGCGTTCGTCCGCCACTTTCACACGCGCGTGTATTCGTGCCGCGTTGGATCGAGCAAACCTTCGCCGATCATCTATCATCACGCGCTACGGGAAACCTCGGCCATGCCGGACGAAGCCCTGTTCATCGATGATTTGCGTGAAAATGTAATGGCCGCCGCCAGCCTGGGCATCAACGCATTTCACTTCACCACCGCCGAAGATCTTCTCCGCGAATTTTCACGTTTAGGGCTTTGGTAGGACGGGCTTCAGCCTGTCTTATTTTGACTTTTGTCCATCCACCAAGGATTGAAAAGAAGACAGGCTAAAGCCTGTCCTACCGGTGCCTATGGCGTGGACCATAGAAGCTTGCGGTCTTTTCCGTACAAGGTAATCGAGGCGGCGGTGGTTTGCTTCGGCTGCTTATTGCTCTTCGCAGTTTGCAAGCCATTGCCGATGCTGGTGGTGAAGCCTTCGGCGTCGGACATTTCGAATGATGTGCCGGCAGGAGCCACAGCCATGCGTGCTTGAATATCGGGGCGCTCGCCTACTAATGATAACTGGGAACCGTTACCGCTAAGAACGCTGACGGAAACGCCGGCCTTGTGCTGCGGGTCTGACATTAGGAGAATCGGGCCTTGTGGCGCGCTATCATTCAGGGAGAGTGTCACGAGGGCTGTTCCAGCTTCGTCGCGCAGCTTCAGCCCGGGACCTGTACCGGTCATAGAAAGTTCCGCGCGCACTTTTCCAGTTGAATCTTTCAGCACGAAGCTGTGCGCCTCAATCTGGTCCGGCGTACCGGGGGCTGCCGGCGCAGCCGCCGCTTTCGGCGCCGGCTTTCTTGTTTGCTTGGTTTGGCCCAGCAGGCTCACCGACACCAGCGCCGCCAACAGTGTGAGCGCGCCCATCTTGAAACGGCGATTCTGCTTTTCCAGCCGTTCGATTCGAATTTCCAGTTGCTGCTTTTCGCGGACGTTTTCCATAGATCCCCCGATCTACTTATCTTAGCAATGCGGTTACTGAATCAATACCGCAGAATATTCATTCTGGACGCATTGCAAACTCGACGCGCAAACGATGTGATCACGGGAATATATTGCGCCAAGAAAAAAGTCGAAGAGAGTTACGTTTTCGAAACATTATCGTATAAGTTGAATTTCGTTTTTTAGAGCACGCCGTCGGCGAACAATTTTTCTGCTTACAGCGGGCCGGAGGGCCCTATCGCGGTCGCCAGCCCGCTCACAGTCTTTCTAAACATCCAGAAAACTCATGGAGCGCGTAAAGTTTTCATAGGTGCGCGGATACAGAAAATAAGGTGAAAACTGTATCTCCTTGCCCTGCTACTTGATACCGGCACCCTGTCCGAATGGCCACTTGGTGTTTGGCGTGCACATATATCAGGCAGAGATCGTAATTCTAAGGGGGATGACCTATGACCGAAATGAATGACAATATTGATCGCAGCGTGACCGAAAACCGTGGCGTACCCGGTTGGGTCATCGCCGTGATTGCGGCGCTGGGTGTCGTGGCTGTTGTAGGGCTGGTGATGGCTCACAACGCGTCCACGCAGGCGACGGAAATTCAACAGGCGTTTGACACCAAGGCGAAGACGATGCAATCCGACTTTGCTGGACAAATCGCCGCACTTCAACAGCACCAGACGCAGGCCGATTCGTCCAACGCCGGTCTACAGAGCGATTTGACCGTGGTGACCAAGCACTTGCGTTTGACCCAAAGCGACCTCAAAAAGGCGCGCGACGAAGCTGAGTCCATCCGCACCGAAGATCAGCAGAAGATCGCCGAGGTTGACGCGTCGGCCAAAACCGAACTTGCCACTAAAGCCAGCACGGATGACGTGAAGGGCGTAGACGGCAAGGTTGATGGCGTCCGTACTGACCTGAGCGGCACGCAGAACGACCTCAAGATGGCGCGCAGCGAACTGGGGACCCTGATCGCGCGCAATCATGAAGACGTCGACCAACTCCGCCACCTCGGTGAGCGGGACTACGTCGAATTCACGATCGATGCCAAGAACAAGCCGGTAAAGGTCGGCAGTTTTGTAGTCGAACTCCGCGGCACGAACCCGAGCAAGAAGCGTTACAACGTCTCCTTGATCGTGGATGATTCGCGCATCGAAAAGAAGAATCTCCCTGTAAACGAACCCATCTTCTTCCATCAGGGCACGGATCGCCGCCCACTGGAACTGGTCGTAAACACGGTTGGCAAGGATAAGGTCACAGGATACATCAGCGTACCGAAGGCTGGTGGCTCGCAGACTGCTGCCAGCGACTAGTTTTAGGATAATTTCAGTAGATTAGGAAAAAGGCGCCGCTCACGCGGCGCCTTTTTTTTGCAGCGCGGGCTTCAGCCTGCGGGGTTAAGTTCTTGCAGGGACCAAATTCCGCAGGCTGAAGCCCGCGCTGCTGAAACCCGCTTCCCTGATGCGCTTGCACACGTTACACTGCTTGGTGTCTTGCTTGCCCCTCGCCATCTGATTTTTTCCGCCGTTGAAGGAGCGTTGGTCGATCCCCGCACGGAGTCGTATGCGGCGGCGGAAGATGCTTTGTTCGAACTCGAGCAGCGTAAGATTCCCTATGTCTTGCTGACGCCCCGCACGCGCGAGGAGCTCGAGCCGATTCGGCGCAAACTGCAGCACAACCATCCTTTTGTGACCGAAAACGGCGGCGGAATCTTCTTTCCCGACGGCTACTTCAGCTTAAAAATTCCCGGCGTCGTGCGCACGGCGCGCTACCTCAGCATCGCCCAGGGACGGCCCTACGCCGAGGTTTGCGAGGCGCTGGACGACATTGCGGAGGAATGTTCTGTCGGAGTGGCCGGATTTCACCACATGAGCCTGCGCGAGATCTCAGACAATACGGGGATGAAGCCGCGCAACGCGGAACTAGCACGCGCGCGGGAATTTGACGAGCCCTTTTATTTTACGGGCGCGGACGAAAAAGCGATCGCCCATTTCGTGGCAACCGCAAAAGCCAAGGGCTACGACGCACGGCAGGGACCGACATTCTGGCATTTTTCGTCAAAGTGCGATACCGCGCGAGCCGTGCGCACACTTTCCCAATTATTCCGCGAAGCGACGCACATCAAATTGACGCTGGTTGGAATCGGCGGAAGCGAACTCGACATTCCCTGGCTCAAAGCCGTGGACCATCCGATCCTTTTGCCCGCGCCCGGAAAAGCTTCGGACATAGCGGCGCAAACGGTAGAAAATCCGGCGCGGACGAAAACAATTGTCATGGGGAATGCGCCTGGACCGAAAGGATGGGCGAGTACGGTGCTGGATATTATCGGATAGTCTTAGGAATACCAGTACTTTTTTCTGAATGCATCGAAGAAGAATGGTTCACACCGTGGTAACTCCCGTCTCCTTTCGTGCCACTTTCCCGCAAGGTTTCTCCCGTCGAGTTCCGACTGGCTAAAGTAAAATCCGTGGTGGCAAGGCTTTACGATTTTCGTGCGACAGCCGGCCGCTTGGTGCTTGTCGTGCATTTAGCTTTGTGTGCTACGACGTTAAATGTTGTTCGAGGCCGAAAAACCATCGAGAGATAAGACCGGCGACGACTGTGCTGAAAGTCTGAAGTTTGACGCGCCGCTCAAAAAGGTCTAAGTTTCGGGTCATTATGTTTCGCCTTTTTGCTTTTCCCCACCGGGGGGAATGAGCAGGGCGGCGCGGACGCTCCTGCGCCGCCCTATTTTTTTGACACTTGCCGCTGGACGATGTGAACGTCCGATGAGCCCGATGACATCCCGCGCAATGTGCGAGCAGTCTTGGAGGAATTTTGTGAAGAAAAGTTTCCGCGTTGGCATCCTGACCGCGATCGTTCTCACCGTTTTTGCATCGGCAACGTTTGTCGCGCGCACTGCCTCAGCCAGTCCGGCACCCGCATTTCCAGGGCTGGGCAAGAACAAGAATAAAAACAAAAACACGAACGAACACACCAAGGAAATGCGAAAGCATCAGAAGAAATTGATCCTGAAAGGGCGCCACGGAAGGCACAAGGAAAAGCACACGTAGCGGTTTGGGTCTCGGGTAGCACAGCCACTCTTGGCTGTGTGCAGTTTGCAAAACCCGCACAGGCAAGGGTACACCGTGCTGCTCAAACACTCGATAGTAAAAACCAAAAGCCGCGGCATAAAACTAAAACGGGGAACCTGGCGGCTCCCCGTTTTAATCTATTTGTTTTTCGCCGTCGCGGCACATTCAGTGCCTCAGGCGGCACGCACCGCGTGCGCGGTGTGATGGAATTTATTTGCGTTCTGAGTCCGGTGGAGTCAACCTCACCTCCGAGACATTCGAACTACAACTTTCTTTTACTCCCTCGCAATTCCTTTGGCAAGAGGAACTCTTATTTATTTTCAAGGGACAAAATTGGGCCTTTATGGCCCAATTTTTTTGAGGAAATTACTTGGCCCTCGTCGCAATATTTACGATTGATTCTATTTTACGAACAGGCCTTCGCGGATTTGATCTCTTCCGACAAACATTTTTGAGGAGCGGTAGCGGGAAAATAAATTGGAAATTTCCCGGTTTTGAAACACGCGCTGCGGCTGGAATGGGCAGCTGGCGGGGATCAATTCCAGGTTTTGCGCGTCCAGGACCTTGTAGCGATGGAACGTGGCCGGTTTCTTGGTGTGGAACATCGCGAAGACAACGCCGCCATCACGCATAAGCGAAGTAATGCGCGTGGCGAGTCTGGTCATGAGGTCGTTGTCGAGATAGTCCAGGTTGTCCCACATCAGTACGGCATCGAACGAATTGTCCGGGAATAGCATGGTTGTCTTGAGAAACTTTTCTGCGCGCCCCTCCGGAGTGTAGTCCGACCGGTCGGAATCGGCAGTGAGCTTCTTGATCTGCTCGGCCTGCTCTTCGAGAAAATATTGCCAGGTGGCCAGCAAGTCTTCGGTGTAAACCTTGAAACCGCGTTCGATGAAAAAATTAAGGGTGGATTGTCTGGCGGGTCCGAAATCGAGGAGGTGTCCACGGCCTATCCCATCCAGCTGCCAGAGAAATTCCTTAAGGCCGTTCGATTGCCTGCCGGCCTTCGAATCTGCTCCGGTCGAGCTCTGGGAATTACCGGCGGTCGCGACGGCGACCGCCGAACTTGGACGCGCACTTCCCGGTGGCGATGGACGTTGCGGCATCGCCGGTTCCTGACCCGGTCGTGATTTACTGAAAAAGTTCATCTCAGTTACCGGTTTCCGCGCCCACTTTCACGGCTGCCGCATGGGCCATAGCCGGCACAGTGGCGTTAGCCTTTGTTCCGGGGCGGTTGTTATTTTTAGAGCTGTCCGGCCGGTCGATTTCGACTTTGCTATGAATTTGTGCGCCTTCCCCGATGGAAATACGCAGAGTCGAAATATCTCCGTTAACTTCGCCAGTCGAGCCGATTTCCACGCGATCTCGGCCAAGCAAGGATCCCGAAACTTTTCCACGAACAACGATTTCGCGCGCATCGACGTCGGCGGAAATTTTGCCGTGGGGACCGATGGTCACGCGCCCGTTGGTCAATTCGATGGTGCCCCGCACTTCCCCGTCAATATACAGATCGTCCGTGCCCCGCACTTCGCCCTTGATCAAGAGAGTCGAAGTAATCATTCCGCCGGTGGGCTGCACGACTTCGGCAGTTAACCCGGCCACGCTTCGAACCGATGGCTCCACGCGTGGAGCCGCCGGCTGCACCGGCGCCGCAGCTGAGACTGGGGCGGGTGTGGTGGTTTGTGCCGGTGTTGGAGCATTTGCGGCAGGTGCCGCTGGTTTCGTTTCTTCTGGTTTACGCCACATATTTTTTTTATCCCCTGACCGAAAACTCCGTAGCCACTAGGCTGGGCTGGGCGGGAAGCAGCCCGGAGAGGACGGTGAAGTGCAAACTATAGTATCTGCGGGGGCCATTCGTCCGGGCAACTGATCGGGAGTGTTTCCAATCAGACACGGTCTGCAGGGGTGCGCTACGCGACGGAAGTGGCGATGCAGCCTGCAAAAGACTCACAACCCTGTCATTCCGAGCGAAGCGAGGAATCTCTCTTGTTTTGTTTCTCATACCTTGGGCTCGAAGAGAGATTCCTCGCTTCGCTCAGAATGACCGAATAAAGTCAATCTTCCGCAGGCTGGACGGCGGTTACATGAATGCGGGAAACAGGATAAGAAAACCCTCATTTTGCGAGCTAGGCGCGTCGCGCAGTTCCCACCGGGCAACTACGTACCCTGCCAACTCGGTAAAAAACAACTTCTCCCCTTGCCTGGTTTCCCACCAGCGAGAGGGGTCAAACTCCGCGTCGTGTGCGCCCGTGACGCGAAAGTTGACGCTTGCGGGGAGTACGCGGCCATAGATGAATCGAGTTCGGCGCGCATGGTAATTGGAAGTCACGATGACCACGCGCTTCCATCCGCGGTTGTGGATCAGCTTGGCGACCTCACCAGCTTCTTCCCGCGTATTACCCGCACGGCTTGCCAGCGGCACGATCGAAGTAGGGGGCACGCCAAACGATTCGAGATCGCGCTGCATGATTTCCGCCATGCCTGAGTTACGGCGAAGCAATCGACCGCTGGCCACAACAACGGGCGCGATGCCTTCGCGATACAACTCCGCCGCGTGGAATGAGCGATCGCCTCCGAAATTATCATCGCCCAGAACGATCAGTGCGTCAGACTGCGCCACGGGTTCGTCAAGCACCCAGAATTGACCGGCAAAGCGCATCAACGGATGACGCATAACGAACAGCAGCGCGAGAAATCCAATAAAAAAAAGAGTCGAGAGGACACGAAAAAAAATTCCGCCGCGTTCCTTACATCTCATACGAGCGGATCCAATTTACGAAGGCGGTCGGCGGCTTCTTCCGGCATCAGTGCGTTGTAATAAACTTCTTTAATGCTGTAGGACTTGCTGCGCGTCTCCACGATGGGCAGGATTTCAATGTGCCAATGATAGTCATTGGCGATAGTCTTCCAATACTGCGTGGACGTTTCGCCCTTCGGATGAATCAGGTTAGGCGCGGTATGCACGACGAGATGATAGGACGGCGCGACCTTGCAAATGCGCCTTAGAACTCGGCGCAATAGCGCGGCGAGATTTCTGCGATTTGAGCCGGGACGCGGCTGCTCAAACATGTGATTGTGTTTGCGGTTGAGGACCCACACTTCAAACGGCACGCGCGAAGCGTAAGGACATAGCGCGACGTAATCGCCCTGCGTATCTACGATGCGCTTCGCCTGGCGCTCTTCCTGCTTCACGATATCGCAGAATACGCAGCGCTCTTTTTCCTTGTACCATTCGCGAGACGCGCGCAATTCGTACAGGAGCCGGCGCGGCATGAAGGTGGTCGCGCTGATTTGTGAATGCGCATGCGAGCCCTCCTGCCCCGCGAGCGAGCCGTAATTTTTATAAACCGTCACGTATTTAAAGCGGGTGTCGCGCTTCAAATCCTCGAGGCGATATCTCCACGCGTCCGTCACCAGCATGACCTGGTCATCGCTTAAATCTTCCAGCTTGCGATTGTGTTCCGGAGTTTCGATGACGATTTCGTCCGCGCCCACGGGCTGCATCTGGTCGTAAATGCCGTCGGCGCGGCGCATAGGATCGCCTTCGACACGATACAGCGGATCGGGATGGGGGTACACGGCAACTTGCGTGGGGCCATGCGACGGCAGTCGCAGCAACGCATTTCGGGCCTGTGTTTTATCGGGACAAAACGGACATCCGCCCGTGGTTGCGCAGGTGTCTTCCCTGTGCCCCACGATCACCCAACTGCGCGTAATTGGATCTTTGCGTAGTTCCATCAATGAGCCCTAAGCCGACAAGAGTTCCAGCACATATAGCCCTTCGTCGGCAAAACGAGAAAATATAATAGCAGTGCTGGAGACAACTTGCTGCCTGCATGAAAACAATCCGAAACCTATGATGGCCTAAGACGTGGCATCGGCTTCAGCCTGTGGGCTTTGGGCGTCGCAAGGACCAAGTTCCACAGGCTAAAGCCTATGCCACATAAAGCAGTGCGGATTGCTAAAAGTTACCGGGTGTAGCGAGCAGGCGTGGGGCCTTCTTCCAGTCGATGCCTGTCCCAGATTGCGCCTTCTCGCGAATAGGAAGCCATTTCAAAGTCCTGCGTCAGCTCGAGGCAGTCCGTGGGGCAGGCGTCCTCGCAGAGTCCGCAGAACATGCAGCGTGAAGTGTCGTAGGTGAAGTTGGTGAGGACTTTGCGGCGGGTAGCATCGTCGCGATGCCAGCCCACAACAATCAAATTTTCCGGGCACGCGAGTGCGCACAAATTGCACGCGATGCACAGCGTCTCCCCGGTTTCCGGATTCATGTTCAGGCGCGGCGCGCCGCGGTATCGCTCCGCGACCATGGGCCGCTCGAGCGGATACTGCTCGGTATAAATATTTTTTGGGTTCTGCGTGCGGAAGGTCAGAATCATGCCCTTCCAGAAATCCGCCAAGAACAATCGCTTCAGAATGGAGTTCATGGGGCCTAGTCTGTCGGTGAAGGGGTGGATTGTCAAGAGGGGTGCTTGAGCTTCCGCCTGATGACCGTGGGTTCTGGTGGGACGGGTTCATGTCTTCTTTTTATTTTTTATCCGGCGGCAAAATTCAAGAGCAGACAGGCTGAAGCGTGTCCTACTTGGGGCGGTGTTTGCAATTCGCATGTATCTGTGTTTGGAGTTGCCTACGCAGTGTATAATCCGGCCAAAGCTTGCCTTACTTTTTCTGGTCCGAAACAGGGGGAGGGATTTCGTAATGCGAAATCGTCTGTCGGCCATTTTTCCGGGACTGCTGTGGCTCGTGCTGATGTTGAGCTTTTTGCCCAAGGCTTCTGCACAAACTAAACAACCCGACGCAGCCAAAGACGCGAAAACTGGCGGCGGTGGAGACCTGTCCGGCGTGTGGATGCGCGATGCGCCACCGGCCACCGCGATGCAGTATTGGATTTTCGAGCTCAATCAGCAAGAGCCGCCGATGACGGACTGGGGATTGGAAAAATACCACGCGGCAAAATCGTCGTTTGGCGCGCACAGCTACCCACTCGAAGAAATGAACGATCCAGTTCTGCACGGCTGCTATCCTCCGGGCGTGCCGCGCGTGTACATGCACCCCTTCCCGTTTCAATTTATTCAAACGAAAGATGAAGTGGTGCAGTTGTTCGAAGTCGATTCGCTGCGCCGCGAAATTTATACGGATGGGAAACCGCGCGATCCAGACCTCGTGCCGCTATGGATGGGAAGTTCGATTGGGCACTGGGAAGGCGAGACGCTCGTAGTGGACACCGCGAATTTCAACGATAAAACCTGGCTCGACCGCGTCGGGCACCCGCACAGCGATCGGTTGCACGTCGTCGAGCGCTTCCGCCGGACGGCGCACGATCACCTCGTGGATGACATAACAATTGAAGATCTGAAAGCCTATACAAAGCCGTGGACTGCGCGGCTGGAATTCAAACTGCAGCCGTGGAAGCTGACCGAACAGTTTTGCGAGGACGCCGAAAATTTCATGGGGCTGGAAAAGAAGGAAGCATCGCCGGGGAAATAGCCGGGCACTCACCGCGATTTAAGCGTTGACTTAATTTCGATCGAGGCGGATATTTTGCGTAAGTTGTTTTCTCTTGCATTGGGTGGCGGTTTTCACAATTGGAATTTCGCATAAGCTACGGGAAAACTGAACGCTGTGATTCCGAGCGACTCGAGGAATCTCTCTCCAATTCGAGTATGCGAAAAGAACCCAGGAGAGATTCCTTTCTTCGCTCGGATGACAGAATGGTCCGCTTTTTCGAGATGTTTTAATCTCTGATACGCACCAAGGAGAATCAGGATGAAGAAGCTGGCGTCCGCTCTGCTCGCAGTCTTTTATTTTCTCCCCGTTTCTGCTCCGATTTTGGCGCATCACGGCGAAGCAAATTACGATACGGAGAAGACCACTTCCGTTAAGGGCACCGTGACAGAGTTTGAATTCGTGAACCCGCACGTACAGATTACGATCGACGTAAAGAACGACAAGGGCGAAATCGAAAAGTGGACCGGCGAAGCCCGCAGCCCGGCCATGCTCTCGCGATACGGAAGTTGGGATCGCAACACGATTAAAGTGGGCGACGTGATTACTTTTTACGGGCATCGAACGAAAAACGGCACGTTTTTCATGCGCCTGGAAAAGATTGTGAAGGCGGACGGCAAAGAACTGGGCAATCTGTAGGACGGCCGTTATGGATTCGCGCCGTGGAGAATGCACGTCGCTCCGACTTCACCCGTGGCGATTCCGATCACTGGGATGCCCTATCTTTTGCGCGCGCGACCGAGGTGTTCCGCTTCCCCACGTTTCACTCTGAACCTTAAAAATGCAGTTCCTTGCTCGGCAACAGCGCCTATAGTGATAAAATTCCCGCCCATGAGCACTGCCAGTGCGCGCCCGCAACTTACGGTTAGACCCGTGCACGAAACGGACGCACCCGCGCTGTGCGAAATTTTCAACGAAGCCGTGCAGGATCACCTGGAAACATTCGATACCGACCCGCGCGAACTGGATGAGCAACGCTTAAGGGTTGCGGGAGCCGAGCAGGATCCGAAGCATCCTATTTTTGTTGCCGAGCTGCGCGATTGGGTGGCAGGCTGGGCCGCGCTGACGCCGTACGATACTCGAATAGCGCTGGATGATATCGGCGAAGTTTACATTTACGTGCGACGGACGTTTCGCAGCTATGGAGTCGGGCGGCAGTTGATGCGCGCAGTCCAGGAAGCGGCGGGCAAATTAGGGTACAGAAAACTGATTGGCAGGATTCTGTCGAAAAACCAGGATGGCTTGAATTTGTGCCGCGCCACAGGTTGGCGCGAGGTGGGCAGGCACACGGCGCATGTTCATTTGACGGACGGCTTGCACGACGTCACTCTGGTTGAATGCCTCCTGCCACTACCCGCTCCCAATCCCACTCCACCGGCTCCAATAGCTCACCCGTGACGGACTTCGAATACATGCAATTGGCAATTGAGCAGGCACGGAATGCTGCGCTTCGTGGCGAAGTTCCGATCGGCGCGGCGATTGCGCGGGAGGGACAAATTCTCGCCCTGGGAAGCAACCGCACGATTACCGATTGCGATCCGACGGCTCATGCAGAAATTGTAGCGCTGCGCGAAGCGGCGCGAAAGATCGGCAACTACCGGCTGGTCGGGGCTACTCTCTACGTAACCGTCGAGCCGTGCGCGATGTGCGCCGGTGCGTTGGTGCAGGCGCGAATTTCGCGGCTGGTGTATGGGGCGGACGAGCCGAAGGGCGGCGCGATTCGCACATGTTTGCAGGTGCTCGATGCGCCCATGCTCAATCATCGCGTGGACGTGGCTTCCGGTGTGGCCGCGGAGGAGTCTGTGCAGCTCCTGCAATCATTCTTCGCCGCGCGGCGTTAAGGGCTAATGAAGACATACCTGGGAGCGCCGATCTCCCGATTGGCGTCTTGGCGCTCGCCAATCAGGAGACTGGGGTTCCTAGGAAACATGAAATTTCGCGGCTAGTCCGAGTTGAAGTTCACTACCCAGAATTGAGAGTTCACAGTTCTAATTTCAAATTAAAAATTTGAAATTCACTTCTCCGGCCGTTTCCCATTGTTCATTTTCCACAGCATTTGCCGCAGCATTCCCAGCCAAATCACCGCGTCCCGCTCCTGCAGATGCAAACGCCGGACAAGTCGCCGAATCCGGTCATCGGAATCGGACACATGTCGGCGGTCCAGAAAGCCGCTGGTCTGCAGCGCGTCCAGAAGTAACAACGTAATTCGCTCGAGTTCCGCCGCGGTGGCGAGCTTCGGCTGCGACGCGGCGCGCTCGTATTTAGTTTCGCGAATCAGCTCATACAGGCAAACGGCGACGGCCTGGCCAAGGTTCATGGAAATATTTTCGTCGCGCGTAGGGATGCGTATCAACCAATGGCAGTGGCTGAGCGCCTCGTTGGAAAGGCCGAATTTTTCCGAACCGAAGAGAAGCGCCACGTTTGCGGTCTTCAGCCGTTTGCGGATCAACGCGGAGCCGTACTCAGGGCGGCGAACAGGGTGATGCAATTCACGGGTGCGCACCGCGGTAGTTCCCACGACGAAGGTGCAGTCCTCGACGGCTTCCGCAATCGTGTCGAAAATTTCTGCACTGGCCAACAAGGCGGAGGCGCCGACCGCCGATTTCGCTTCGCGGAATGATGGAGTGTAGGGATTGACGACACGCAGTGTCCGGAATCCGAAATTACTCATGGCCCGCGCGGCGGCTCCGATGTTTAAGGGGTTCCGCGGGGCTACGAGCACGACGCGCAATCGACTGAGGTCAGCAATGGGCGGCACGGGATTCCTATTGTAAGGCATGCGTTCCAATAATCCAGTTCCCGGGTGCCGTTAGAGGGCTGATATCTGATTCAATACATCGAATAGATAGATTGGACGAAGTGGTGGAACAGGACTAATATGTGCCCAGACTACAGGGTCGCCAGAAAGGGACTCCCATGACTTACGAATACGACCTCTTCGAAAAATTCCCAGATGGTTCATCACTTTGGCGGGCGAGCGTCATTGGACTGGAAGGAGCGCGCATTCATGTTTCTTCGCTTGCGCACCGTTCCTCCAATTCTTTCTACGCGATGAATGTAGAGAGTGGAAAGATCATTCCTATCACTCTCCCCAATTCGACCGCATTCCGCGATGGCCTGAAACAGGCGCGTCGGAGCCGGAGCGCCACAGCCTAACGCGGGGAATCGCGATGCTGGGGCCTCTTGCGCCTCTGAGTATAAGTCCTTGTGGAAAATCGTCCTTTTTAAAATAATTTTCAAAATATAATGGAACGATTCCAGTTTCAATTGGGAATACAAGAAACCGATGAGCCTTCCTCCGACAGGCTCATCCGCGGAGGGGCGCCGCCAACGCGGCGCCCCTTCACTTCGCATTCCGCAAGAGCAGCGTAAAGCATCGTCCCAACAGTGCCGCCACGGGACTGTTAGAGAATTTTAAGTTGTTATTTCGCTCGTACAGGGATATTGGTAGTGGCTGAGCGAGCACACCCGGTACAAGACAGTGGACGAACCGGGTCGGATGTAATATTTTGTACGCATCGAAGGATTAAAGAGAACTTAAGCTGCTAATCGTTCATCGATAATCGGAGCTATCGCCATGGTTACTGCCGCAAAGGAATCCCGCGCTACCCCGCGAGAGTCATTATCTGAACCGGTTCGCATACGCCCCAGCGATCCCCAGTTTACAGAGGAAATATGCACGACCGCGAACGTGTCCCGCGGCGGCCTCTATTTCACCACGCCAACGAGGCATTATTTTGTCGGTATGAATGTGGTGGTCACGCTCAACTTTGGTCAGGATGACGCGCGGCACCGCGAACAAATTGGCGACGTGGTGCGCGTGGATCAGTTAGCCGATGAAATGGTCGGCGTCGCAATTCGCATCTTGATGCACAACAATCCCGGCATTTATTCGGGCACCTAGCACGTCCTGATTAAAAACTACTCACCCATCCACGCACTGAGGTGGTCATGGCGCCTGCCTACGCAGTTCACTGTATGGCTGGGCGTTTGATAGCGCGCAATACTCGTATTTGTGAAATCGCCCCGCCCAGACCCTCTGAGCCACAAAGCGATGCGAGGCGCGTACATAAGCCGGCCAGACGGTTCTCCGCGCAATTCGCTCGCAACACACCGTAAGCAAGATAGGAACACGCAAGTCAGGGAAATTTCGATTCGGTCCCGTGACACGTCGTTCGCTAATTCCCCGTACTTTGCTTTTTCCTTTTCGCGTTTCACGCATTACAGATGTACGTCGTAACTTCGCGTCTGGGGACGACGTCTAAATGAAATGAAAAATAGTTCAGCATTCTTGGTTTCCTCAGCGCATCGACCTCCATCCGAACGTTGGATTTTCATCGAACCAAGGGAGATTCCGATTGACTCCGGACACTACTGAGCCCTCCGCCATCCTTCCCGATCACCAACTTCCGCCGTATGAACCACCCGTCCGCAAACGTCATGGCCTTTGGATTTTCCTTGTAATCGCCCTGATTTTGATCGCCGGTTTGATTGTTTGGCATTTTTACCGACAAGGTGAGGATAACGCCAAAAAAGCCGCGGCAGCACGGCCGGCACCCAACGTAAACATTACCGTGGCCACTGCGCAAAAAGGAAATATCGGCGTGTACCTCGAATCCATTGGAACCGTGACGCCGGTCTATACGGACTCCATCACGAGCCAGGTCAATGGGCTCGTGACGGCCGTCCATTTTAGAGAAGGCCAGCGAGTCACTAAGGGCGACCCGCTAATCGACATTGATTCCCGTCAATATCGGGCTACTTTGCTTCAGGCCCAAGGGACGCTCGATAAAGACGAAAACGTGCTGGCGCAGGCACGCATGGATCAGGCTCGCTACGAGGCCGCGTGGAAACGTAATGCAATTGCCAAGCAGGTTCTGGACGATCAGGAAAAGCTGGTTCTTCAGGATGAAGGCACGGTGAAGAACGATCAGGGAACGGTCCAGTACGACCAAGTCCAGGTTGACTACTGCTCCATAAAATCTCCAATTTCCGGCAAGGTGGGTTTGAGGCTGGTCGATCCGGGCAACGTGGTGCAGGCATCAGGGAATGTAACGCTCGCGGTAATTACCCAAATGGAGCCTATCACCGTTATTTTTACGATTCCCGAAGACAGCCTCGGACCGGTGGAGGCCCGTCTGCGCACGAACGCAAAGCTCGCCGTAGACGCCCTGGACCGCAGCGCACAAACTAAAATAGCCACTGGATCTTTGCTCACGATCGACAATCAAATTGACACCACCACAGGCACGGTAAAGGGGCGGGCCATTTTCGATAACAAGAATGACGCCCTTTTTCCCAACCAATTTGTAAACACCCGCCTGCTGGTAAATACGCTACAAGGAGTGACGCTGGTTCCCTCTTCTGCAATTCAACAGAACGGACAGGCTTCTTTCGTATATGTAATTCAAAACAATGTTGCGCACATGCGTCCCGTTAAACAGGGCGTCACGGATGGCGGGATGACGCAGGTGGACACCGTGAATCCCGGAGATACGGTGGCCACCAGCAGCTTTGACAAGTTGCAGGAAAACGTCGCCGTCACCGTTGCGGCGCAGCCTGCACAAGACGGCTCACCCGCTCAAAATGGCTCAGCCACGCAGAACGGGGCATCACGCAGGAGCAAAATGCCGTGAGCCCTTCGCGCCCATTTATTTTACGCCCGGTGGCCACCGCTTTATTGATGGCTGCCATCCTGCTGGTCGGCATCGTCAGTTACAAACAGCTTCCAGTTTCGGCTTTGCCGGAAGTCGACTATCCGACCATTCAGGTTCTTACGTTCTATCCGGGTGCGAGCCCTAATGTGGTGGCCACCACCGTCACGGCTCCGCTCGAGCGGCAGTTCGGGCAGCTGCAGGGTTTGAGCCAGATGACCTCGACGAGCTCGGGCGGTACGTCTGTTATAGTGCTGCAATTTTCTCTTTCGCTGGCGATTGATGTGGCCGAGCAGGAGGTGCAGTCGGCCATCAACGCTTCGCAAAGTCTGTTGCCATCAATTCTTCCCTCTCCTCCGACCTACAGCAAAACAAATCCCGCAGATGCGCCTGTCCTGACGCTGGCAATCACCTCTGACGCCATGCCTCTGTCACAAGTCGAGGACTTGGTGGACACGCGACTCGCACCCAAAATTTCGCAGTTGGCCGGTGTAGGACTCGTCACCATCAGCGGAGGGCAAAAGCCCGCGGTGCGCATACAGGCGAATCCAACCGCCATGTCTTCCTACGGAATTAACATGGAAGACCTGCGCACGGCTCTGACGCAATCGAGCGTGAACGCCGCAAAGGGAAACTTCGACGGGCCGCGGCAGGACTATCAGATTGACGCCAACGATCAGCTGATTACGAGCAATGACTACAAAGGTGTGGTGGTGGCGTACCGCAACGGCGCGCCCGTGATGCTCACCGATGTGGCCAACATCGTGAATGGAGTGGAAAACAATAATCAGGCGGCGTGGATGAATCAGACTCCCGCCGTGATTTTAAACGTGCAGCGGCAGCCTGGCGCGAACACGATCGACGTGGTGAAAAGCATTAAAGGTCTTTTGCCGCAATTAAAAGCGAACCTGCCTACCGGAATTCAGGTCACCACCTTGACGGACCTGACCACATCGATCGAAGCATCGGTTTCGGATGTGGAATTTGAATTGATGCTGACCGTCGGCCTGGTTGTGCTGGTGATTTTTCTATTTCTTCGCAGCTTGTACGCCACGATTATTCCCAGCGTGGCTGTGCCACTTTCTCTCGTCGGCACATTAGGGGTGATGTATCTCCTGGGATACAGCCTGGATAATTTATCGCTGATGGCGCTGACGATCTCCACGGGATTCGTGGTAGATGACGCGATCGTGATGATTGAAAACATTTCGCGATACATCGAAATGGGCGACCCGCCGATGGAGGCTGCGCTGAAGGGTGCGGAGCAAATCGGCTTCACCATTATGTCGCTGACCGTTTCGCTGATCGCCGTTTTGATTCCACTCTTGTTCATGGGCGATGTAGTGGGCCGGTTGTTCCGCGAATTCGCCGTCACGCTTGCGGTGACAATCGTTCTCTCAGCCGTGGTGTCGCTGACTCTCACGCCGATGATGAGCGCGCGCATTCTGCGCCACGAGCCCAAAGAAAAACAAGGGCGCATTTATAAGGCGACGGAGCGCGCATTCGAGGCAGCGATTGAATTTTACGGGCGCACGCTGAAATTTGTTCTTGGCTACCAGACCATCACCTTGCTTGTCGCCGTCGCCACGCTGCTGCTCACCATTTTTCTGTACATCATCATCCCCAAAGGGTTTTTTCCCGTGCAGGATACGGGGGTCATCCAAGGCATATCGCAGGCGCCGCAAACAATTGGCTCGAAAGATATGGCGCTTAAACAACAGGAGCTTACGAAGGCGGTGCTGGCGGATCCCGCGGTGGAGAGCGTTTCTTCCTTTATCGGCGCGGATGGCACAAATACCACTACGAACAGCGGCCGAATGTCTATCAACTTAAAGCCAATCGCGGATCGCAATATCAGTGCGTCGAATTTAATTCGCAGGCTCAAAACCCGGGTCGATCAGGTTCAGGGAATACAGTTGTTCATGGAGCCGGTGCAGAACATCACCGTGGACGATCGCGTGAGCCGCACGCAATACCAGTACACGCTGGAGGATCCAGAGGCCAACGAGCTCAACGACTGGACCGACCGGTTCGTCACCGAACTGAAAAAATTGCCAGATTTGGAGGACGTGGCCACCGATCAGCAGTTGGGCGGGCTGGCCGTATACCTGGTGATTGACCGCGTCACGGCATCGAGGCTGGGCATCGCTCCTTCGACAATCGATAACACGATGTATGACGCATTCGGTCAGCGGCAAATTAATACAATGTATACGCAAGTGAACCAGTATCACGTGATTCTCGAAGCGCAGCCGCAATTCCAGCTCGACCCGAACAAATTGAACCATCTGTTCATTCAAGCGAATGCGTCTGCCGGAACGTCGGGCGCAGGGGCTGCGACCTCCTTCGCATCGTCCGGCTCATCCTCCGCGGGATCGAACGCGCTGACCACGTCTGCGCTCTACACTCCGTCGGCGGCGTCTCTGACGCCTCCTCAGAACGCACTAACGGCCAACGCGTCGACACCTTCTAACAAATCGAACAGCACGACGCTGACCACAAGCTCCAGCATGAGCAACGCCGTCCCTCTCAGCACTTTCACGCATTTTGAAAATACCACGGAGCCGCTTTCCATCAATCATCAAGGGCAGTTCCCGGCGATCACCGTATCGTTCAACCTTGCGCCAAATGCATCGCTCGGAAGCGCGATATCCGCTGTCAATAAAGTGCAGGCCGACATGCACATGCCAGTGAGCCTGCAGGCCAGTTTTCAGGGCACGGCGGCGTCGTTTACGAATTCCCTTTCTAATGAGCCGCTCTTGATTCTCGCGGCCCTCGTCACCGTTTATATCGTCCTGGGTGTGCTGTACGAAAGTTTTGTGCATCCCATCACGATTCTCTCAACGCTGCCTTCCGCCGGCGTCGGAGCCTTCCTCGCGCTGATTTTGTTCCACCAGGATTTGAACGTGGTGGCCATCATCGGGATCGTACTGCTGATCGGCATCGTGAAGAAAAATGGAATCATGATGGTGGACTTCGCCCTGGAGGGCGAACGAGTGCACGGCAAAAGCGCGACCGATGCGATCTACGAAGCCTGCCTGCTGCGCTTCCGTCCCATCATGATGACGACGATGGCGGCGCTGCTCGCCGGATTGCCCCTGGCGCTGGGCAGAGGCTTCGGTTCCGAGCTGCGCAAGCCTCTCGGAATCGCGATGGTCGGTGGGTTGCTCCTGAGCCAGGTGCTGACGCTGTACACCACGCCGGTCATTTACATTTTCTTCGACAACCTCGGGCACAGATTTTCGCATAAACCAAATACGGCGCAGGCAGGGGATGCGCAGCGTCCGGAGCCAGCATGAGTATTTCGGAACCGTTCATCCGCAGGCCGGTAGCAACAACGCTACTCACAATAGCGATCGCGCTCGCCGGAGCCGTGGCCTATACAGTGCTCCCCGTCGCGCCGCTGCCTGAGGTTGACTTCCCCACCATCACCGTGGGAGCGAGCTTGCCGGGCGCGAGTGCCGACATCATGGCATCGTCCGTGGCCACTCCGCTGGAGCGCCAATTCGGCCACATCGCCGGCGTAACGGAGATGACCTCGGCGAGTTCGTTAGGGACCACGGGTATCACCATTCAGTTTGACCTGAGCCGAAATATTGACGGCGCGGCGCGGGACGTGGAAGCCGCAATCAATGCAGCGAGAACCTATCTCCCCGCAAACCTGCCCGGCAATCCGACCTATCGAAAAGTGAATCCGGCCGATGCGCCGATCATGATCCTGGGACTCACCTCGGATAAATTCGGGCCCGATAAAATGTATGATGAAGCTTCAACCGTAATCGAGCAGAAGCTCTCGCAAATCCAGGGCGTCGGGCAAGTCACCGTCGGCGGCGGAGCGCTGCCCTCCGTGCGCGTAGACGCGAATCCCACGCAGCTTGCAAACTACGGCCTGACGCTCGCGAATTTGCAGGCCATCCTCAGTCAGCAAAATTCCGATCTGGCCAAGGGACAAATTACCGATGGAAATGTGACGGCCGACATTCTGGCCAATGACCAGATTTCTCACGCCGAAGATTACAAGCCGCTGGTCGTTGGCTATAAAAACGGCGCTGCGATTCGATTATCCGATGTCGCGGCCGTGACGGACTCGGTGCAGAACATACGAACCGGTGGATATTTGAACGGTAAGCGGGCGGTTACGATCATTATTTTTCGCCAGCCTGGCGCCAACATCATTGAGACGGTGGACCGCGTTCGCGCCCAACTGCCATCCATCCAGGCCACAATCCCGCTGGGAATCGATACGACAATCGTCCTCGATCGCACCACGACGATCCGCGCGTCGGTGAGCGATGTCGAACGAACGCTCATGATTTCAATCGTGCTGGTGATCGTGGTCGTCTTTGTTTTTCTGCGCAACGGCCGCGCCACGCTGATTCCCGCGATTGCCGTGCCCGTGTCGCTCGTCGGCACATTCGCCGTGATGTATCTCTTCGGCTACAGCATTGACAATTTGTCGCTAATGGCCATGACGATCTCCACCGGATTTGTGGTGGATGACGCCATCGTGGTGATGGAAAATATTTCGCGACATCTGGAAAATGGCATGAAGCCGTTCGATGCGGCGCTGAAAGGCGCGCAGGAAATCGGCTTCACCGTATTCACGATTAGCGTTTCGCTGATCGCCGTATTTATTCCGCTTCTTTTGATGGGCGGCATCGTGGGCCGCCTCTTCCGCGAATTTGCCATCACGCTTTCCACTTCCATCGTTGTATCCATGCTCATTTCACTGACCACGACGCCCATGATGTGCGCGTATTTATTGAAGGACGAGCGGAAGGAAAAACATGGGCGCGTGTATATGGCCAGCGAACATTTTTTTGATTGGGTGCTGACCCTCTATCGCAGCAGCCTGGAATGGGTGCTGGAGCATCCGATTCCCACACTGCTCGTCTTGCTGCTCACCATCGTGCTCAACGTGGTTTTGATCATCAAAATTCCCAAGGGCTTTTTTCCCGAGGAAGATACCGGTGCAATTCTGGGCGCGGTCCGCGGACCGCAGGACTCCTCATTCCCTTCCATGAACGATTCCATACAAAAAATCGGCGCGGTGATCAAAAAAGATCCGGCCGTGGATAACGTGATTGCGTTTATCGGCGGCAACGGAGCCACGAACACAGGCTTCATTTACACAACGCTCAAACCTCTATCGGCGCGCACCGCGAGCGCCTCGCAGGTCATCGCGCGCTTGCGCCCGCAACTCAATCGCCTGCCCGTGGCCTCGGCGTTTTTGCAGGCCGTGCAGGATTTGCGGATTGGCGGGCGCTCCGCCAATGCGATGTATCAGTACACAATCCAGGATGACAACGAACAGGACCTCACGAAGTGGGGCCCAATCATGCTCGCGCAAATGAAAAAGCTTCCCGGCTTGCAGGACGTGAGCGCGGACCAGCAAAATGGCGGCCTCGATGAGCTGCTCCATTACGATCGCATGACGGCCGCCAAACTCGGAATCACCGCACAATCGCTGGATTCGGCGCTCTATGGCGCGTTCGGACAATCCGAAGTTTCCGTTATTTATACACAGTTGAATCAGTATTACGTGGTATTGGAAGTAGCTCCCCAATATTGGCAAAGCCCGGAAGGTTTGAAATCGATTTACCTGCACACGCCGTTGAGCAAAACCAGCATTCCTCTGCTTACCGTGGCCAGCGCGCAGGCGAACACCACGCCTCTGGCAATCAACCATACGGGATTATTTCCATCGGTCACTCTCTCTTTTAACCTCACACCAAATGTTTCCTTAAGCCAAGCCGCACTGAGCATCGACCAAATGCAGAAGCGTCTCGGCACACCGTCCACCATGCAAGGTTTCTTCGCCGGAACGCTGCTCGCCTATCAGCAGTCTCTGGGGACGGAACCGATATTAGTGTTAACCGCGCTTCTGGCCGTGTATATCGTTCTGGGCATTCTCTATGAAAGCCTGGTTCATCCGCTGACCATCATTTCAACACTGCCTTCGGCGAGTGTAGGCGCCATGCTCGCGCTGATGCTCTTTAAGGAAGATTTGAATGTCATTTCGATTATCGGAATTGTGCTGCTGATCGGAATCGTAAAAAAGAACGCCATCATGATGATTGATTTCGCGCTGCAGGAAGAACGGCTAACGGGAAAATCGCCGCACGATTCCATTTTTGAGGCCTGCATGCTGCGCTTTCGCCCTATCCTCATGACGACCATGGCCGCTCTCCTCGGCGCATTGCCGCTGGCGATGGGCACGGGCACAGGCTACGAACTTCGCCGGCCGCTGGGCATTACGATTGTGGGCGGATTGATCTTGAGCCAGATGTTGACTCTGTACACCACACCCGTTGTGTACCTGACGTTTGACCGGCTGCGGTTGCGCATACAAGGCAAAAGGAAAACGGTATTTAGTTCTGAACCCGGACCCAGCCCGAGCCCGGCGGATTGAATGGAGTTCTCGCGCCTATGAAGGCTACAAAATTCATGACGATCGTCTTTCATCGTGCCGCGTGCGTAGCGCTGGCAGCGTCATGCGCGTTGACCGGCTGCATGGTCGGTCCGAAATATCACACGCCAACCGCCGCGACGCCTCCGGCCTACAAGGAGCTCACGCCCGCTGATTATAAAAATACGGATGGATGGAAAGTGGCCGAGCCGAAAGACGACGCGCTGAAGGGAAAATGGTGGGAAATTTTCAACAATCAGGAACTGAATGATCTCGAGGAAAAAGTAAATATTTCGAACCAGACGATTGCAGCCGCGGCCGCGAATTTTTTTGCGTCGCGGGCATTGGTCAAGGAAGCGCGGGCGCAACTTTTTCCCGCGCTTTCTGTCGGGCCGAGTGTCGGCTTGCAGCGATCACCTGTAACCAGTGCCGCAGGGACCACAACTACGGCTTCGAACAGCCGCACATTCGCAGATTACTCTTTGCCGTTTGATGCCTCCTGGCAGCCTGATTTGTTCGGCCGCATTCGCAACACGGTTCGCGCCGCCGCGTACGGCGCGCAAGCCTCCGCTGCGGATTTGGAAAATACGCGCCTGACGCTTCAAACGGAAGTCGCGGTCGATTATTTCGACCTTCGCGGGCAGGATTCGCTGAAGCAACTGCTCGACTCCACGATCGATGCCTATCAAAAATCCCTGGACCTCACGACAGCGCTCTACCAGACAGGGATCGGCGCGGAAGAAGCCGTGGCGCAGGCCGAAACTCAGCTCGAGGCGACAAAAGCGCAGGATACCGCGATCGGGATTCAGCGCGCGCAATTTGGACACGCGATCGCGATGTTGACCGGGCAGCCCGCGTCTACATTTTCAATTCCCGTCGAGCCGCTCATTCCAAATCCGCCCGCGATTCCCATTGGTCTTCCGTCGCAACTGCTCGAACGGCGACCGGACATTGCGGCGGCGGAACGTTTGATCGCGCAGGCGAACGCGCAAATTGGAATCGCGCGCGCCGCCTACTTCCCCACCATTACGCTCACGGGCGCCGTCGGGCTGGAAAGCACTTCGATTACAACTCTCTTCAACTGGCAGAGTCGGTTCTTCTCCATAGGCGCAGCAGGTGTGGAATCCCTGTTCGACGCAGGTCTCCGCCGCGCGACGGTCGAACAATTCCAAGGTCAATATAACGAGACCGTGGCCAACTATCGTCAGGCTGTTCTCGTCGCTTTCCAGCAGGTTGAGGACAATCTTTCCACGCTGCGCATTTTGTCCGCGGAGATTCAGGATCAGGATAAAGCGGTGGACGCCGCGCAGCGGACGTTGGCCCTCGCGACGGATCGCTACCAACTGGGCATCGATCCCTACCTCAACGTGATCACTGCTGAAACCGCGCTGCTCTCGAACCAGGAAACCGCCGTAAATCTGCGCATCCAGCAGATGACGGCAAGCAGCGGGTTGATCGAAGCCCTCGGCGGCGGATGGACCAGCACACAACTTCCCTCACCCGGACAGCTGGTCAGCAAAGTTCCTTAATTTGAAAATCAACGCCGCATGTAGTTTTCGTTCCGCATATCATCCGGCATTGACGCGGTTTTCTTAGGCTAGGAATTCCAGGCGCGTATCGACCCGATTCAAAAATTCAATTTTGACATTTGCGCGATGCCAGCCGGATGCAGTGTAGACTGAAAGATGTGGTTTTATTTTTGTCTTCAGGACAGAAAGTTCTCCACGTGGGTTCCCCATGCTGATACGTCTCGGCTATGACATTGAATTCTATATTCCGCAGCAGGTTACGATTGTTGCGCTCTTAAACGTGCATCCCTCTCGCGCAGCTGACCTTCTCGAACCGGACGAGATGAACTTCGATCCGCAGCTCGATAAACAAACTTATCTAGACCGGTTTGGCAATCGTTGCACCAGGTTTCTGGCACCGCAAGGCCAGCTGCGAATTTGGAATTCCACTCTGATTCAGGACTCCGGCAAAAAAGATCCAGTGAATTACAACGCGCGCCAATATCCCGTGATTGAAGTGCCAGCCGAAAACTTAATTTATCTGATGAACAGCAGGTACTGTGAGGTTGACCTGCTTTCGAACATCGCTTCCCAATTGTTTGGACACATCGCCCCGGGATGGGGCCTCGTCCAGGCCATCGTGGACTGGGTCCACGATCGAGTGCAATTCGGATATCAATATGCCCGAGCGACCCGCACCGCGCTAGAGGTATACAACGAAGGTGTCGGCGTCTGCCGCGACTTCCAACACTTAGCCGTCGCTTTCTGCCGCTGCATGCACGTCCCCGCCCGCTATGCCACCGGATACCTTGGCGATATCGGCGTTCCGTTGTCCCCGGTTCCCATGGACTTCAGCGCGTGGTTCGAAGTGTACCTTGACGGAAGATGGTGGGCTTTCGACGCACGCCACAACGAACCCAGAATCGGGCGCATCCTTATGGCCACGGGTCGCGACGCCGCCGACGTAGCAATCACAACTTCATTCGGCTCCGCCCACCTATCGAAATTCACAGTCGTCACCGAAGAAGTGGCCGAAACTTCGACCCAGTCCGAAGCTCGTTCGCAAGGCGCATAGCAACGCCGCTAACATTCGCGCATCGTTGCGAAAATTATATCGGAGAGTCCTGCATCTAAAATCTGGCTTCGATGAAGGGCCTAAGCTCGCCGCAAGGCTTCGCACCATGAGGCAGCACAGCCGAACGACACGAGAATGGCGAAATAGACCCGAAACGCGCTAAATCAATGAAATGGCAAGAATTACGAAATGGCGGAGAGGGTGGGATTCGCAGCAGTACCGAACGCCGTGAGGGCAGACACCCCTGCGCGGCGTTTTTATTTGGAGCTGCCTTACTTCGCAAACTTCGTGCGGTGAGGCGTGTCATGGTGCCGTCGTGCCGTCCCACCGTAGGATTGCGGCGTCTGGCTTCGCGTACGGGAATGTAAAACGTACGGTAGTCCCACTTTCATTCGAATCGATGTCCATAGTTCCTCCAAACGGATGGATACGTTCCCGCATCGCTCTGATTCCCACTCCTGAACCTCGCGATTGAACGTCAGCTAATTTGACCGCCGCCATTCCTTTTCCATCGTCGCGAATTTCTAAGCGAACCAACTCTCCAACGTGAGCAATCGATATAGTTGCATTCTCACTGACCGCATGGCGGTGTACATTTGTGAGGCATTCTTGGACCAGTCGAAATATGGTCAATTCCAGTTCCGTTGACAATCTGCCCAAATCCTGCGGAACTTCCAGATAAATCCGTAAGGGACTACGATTCTGTAAACCATCTACGTACCAACGAAGTGCTTGATATAGTCCGGCTTCTTCGAGCAATGGCGGGTGCAACAGGTACGACGTGGTTCGTATCTCTTGACCTAGTTCTTCAACCATCTTCTGACCCTCTTCAGCAAGACGTACAACATTCGGAGCGTGGCCTTTGACCTGCCGAGCGATGTTAGCAAGATTGAAACCAAGAGCCGCGACCGTTTGTCCCACGCTGTCGTGCAATTCGCGGGCGACGTGCCGCCGTTCTACGTCTTGTGCCTGCTGTAAGCGTAGCGATAAGTCCCGGAGCTGCTCTGCTTGGGTGGTCACCTCGTTCGCGCGTTTTTCGAGCTGTTCTGTGCGGAGCAGCACTTGCGATTCGAGCAAGCCTGCATGGCTGCGAAGTTGTTCTTCGTTTTTGCGGAGAGATTCAAGAGATTCCACAGCCTGATAGGCCGACGAAGCGAAAATCGCTAAGGAACACAGTAGTCGCTTATCTTCAGCGTCAAATTTGCGGCTGTCGTCGTGGGCCACCGCCCAGATTGTCCCAACGGCTTTTCCCCGGACGTAGAAAGGAGAAAGTAACGCTTCCTCCATTTGGGGTGAAACTGCTTGGAAGTACGTATAACGGCGTTGAAATTGCTGAAACAATAATGGCTTGTCATGGTCAAGGACGTCGCCGCAAGGGCCGAATTCACGTGGTGTCCCGCTTCCAATGTGCGGTTTCCAGCGACCTGAGATTGCAGGCCAGTAAAATCTCTCTGCTCCGTCGATCACTTTGACGAGGCTTACGCCCGCTGAGCCGCATCGCAGAAGATCCAAAATCGTGTCGGCCAATTTCTGCAAGATACTTTGAGGCGTATCAGCCAATGTTCGGGCCAAGCCCAACAGAGCGTCATTTTCCTTTGCATGCTGGGGAGGGCGCGATAAACGCTGTTCTAACACTTCTGTGTGGAGAACTAATTCCAGCGGAGCGCCCCCAACCACGGACTCGTTCATACAATTTCCCTGACTAAGGCGTAAACGTATCCGCCTTCGTTCTGCGGCGACACTACAGTCGCTAACACTTACCGCTAGAGGCGTACGGTAACACAACCTTTCGGGGGGCAGGCATACGGTATTTCCTGTAGGTAGCCGCTTGGCACGTGCGATGCGTTGGCACAGGATGCGGGTACGAACGTGGCGAACGCGCTTCGGCTGAAGCCATTGCTCATGACGCAGCGTTATGCCGGGTTGCGCCTCAGCGATGCCAACAAGCTGATGCCCACACAGATTCAGGGCAACCGTATCGTGATTGAGGAAACGACTAAAACGGGCACAGGCATTTACGTTACGGTGCCGCCAAACTATTTGGTGGAAATGACCAAGGTGGATAAGAAGTCCCCGAGCTATTTTTTCTGGAGCGGCAACGGCGATCCTGTCACGCAAGTGAAAGACTGGCAGGCGTTAATTCTTCAGGCGTTCACGCGGGCAAAAATCGCCAAGGGCGCAACGCAAATGATGAGCCACCGTATGCGCGACACTTTTGCGAAAGACTACATGGAAACGGGCGGCGACATTGAGGACCTTGCTCGAATCCTCGGACACGGTAATTCAAACATCACACGAAAGTATTATTTGAAGTGGAGCGTCGGAAAGGTGAGAGCCGCTGCGCAAGCTAAGAAGACGTGGAAGCGTGATCCCTTGCAAAATCCTTCACTTTTAGAGCGAAAAGCCTCTTAGAGCTACACAAGCTTTTACACAACTTGCATTTTCAGTTTCTATCTAACTCATAACGATGGACATAAAAATGGCGGAGAGGGTGGGATTCGCAACCGCGCTCTTCGACGCCATCTAAAAACGAGGCTTTTTGCCGCTAACTCCATTAAAACCGTATTGCGTCTTTAAATTTTCGCTGGTACAGGAAACCGATTTGCCGCGTCGGGCAGCGTTTTCCGTAACCCGCGTAACCGTACCATACCGCGATTTTCGGATAAGTAAACACGATTTTTAACTACAGCTGGCGCTAATAACCGGGAGTCGAATATGCTTCGCGAAAGGCGTTTATTGCTTGGACCCTGCCATGGCGTATCCCAACACTTCTTGCGGGTAAGCGCTGTCCGATCAGGATTTCGTAATAATGAGGAAAAGGAAGAGATTCACCATTCCGGAACCAAGACTAATTATGTCCGAATCTGCAAGCGGTCTAGCAACGCTTGTGTCAACCCCTGATTCAACGTTCTTCTGACCCTCCAAAAGAACTGTGTTTAGATATGTCCCGCAGGTACTCCCGAGGTCAGTAATGAAATACATAGGCTGCGAATCAGCTTGGTCAAACGTGATCTTGAAATGTTTGCGGGAGACTTCTCTGGGACGAAACGTCACCGCGTCATTAAGCGAGAAATCTAAGGGCTTATCGATTGGGTCTTCGTGGAGAGTGGCTTGCCTGCCAAAGATCGTTTCGGAAGCAGATAAGCGATAAATTCCCTGTGTATAAGGGCCGCACCCGACCAGGTAACCTCCAGGGTCGAGTTTCGACACGGCTTCCTCGATTTCAGAAACGCGCTGAGCTTGTCCAACTTTCATCAAGCTGTCCAGATCGTTGAGACGGCTTGCCCGGATCATCTTCTCGATTTTTGTGACTGCGTCTTTGTAGGAATCCATACTACAAGACCACCCCGGATTTCCATCTGGCGAGAACTTCACGGTATTGATTCTGAAGGCATGGATCATCTAAAAGGGCTTCTTCCAACAGCTGGATTGCCGTTGGTAATTCAGCATATTGCGTGCCTATCTTAATGGCCCTTTTTGCTTTCAGTTCAGCAGTTCCTTTCTTGGCAATCGCGGGATTCGAAAGAGATTGAATCGGCTTTGAGCGGCTATCTAGCGAATCCAGAGCTGAAAGAAACTCCACCGCAGACTGGAACCGCTTCTTGAGATCGGGCTGGAGAGCGATCAGTGACACTTCATCGAGGGCAGGCGGAACGCTGGGCCTAACGGTAGATGGAGCTGGAGGTATGAGCGCGCGCGTCTTGGCCAAGCCAAGACGGAACTCCTGTTCATTGGTGTACTCTACGACCGGAAATGGGAATGTGCCCGTAAGCATCTCATAGAGAATAATTCCTGCCGAATAGACATCGCTGGCCGGGGTTTCGTAATGGTGAAAACCCTCCGGAGGCATGTATAACAGGGTTCCTGCTGCGCTCACCATGCGGAGTCTCGGGTCAATATTCTTCGCTAGGCCGAAATCCGCCACTTTAACGGTGCAGTCTTCCTCAACGCTTGTAATCAAGATGTTCTGTGGTTTTATGTCCCTGTGAATTATTGGAGGTTTTTGTGAATGAGCTGCTGAGAGACCAGCGCATATTTGCGTTTGGATCCGGACCACCATCTCTAATGACAATAGTGGCCGTGATGAGAGGAATGAATGCAGCGTTCCGCCTGCAGCGTGTTCCATAGTCACATAGGACCGGTCACCGTCAGAACCGGAAATCTTGTTCGCCTCAAAAATACGCACGATGTTTGGGTGCGCGATCTTAGAAAGAAGGAACGCTTCCCTGAATTGGTCGGCGGTCGGGCCGAGGGA
Organism: Candidatus Acidiferrales bacterium; assembly: GCA_035696345.1. Taxonomy (GTDB): domain Bacteria; phylum Acidobacteriota; class Terriglobia; order Acidiferrales; family UBA7541; genus Palsa-360. The sequence continues at coordinate 23,541 of DASRQU010000099.1, read as the reverse complement.
ATTACTTTTGAATACCTTCATTGCTTGAAGTCCCAAAAATCTGTGCCTCACCAGAAAAACTTCGGAGAATGCCCCCTCCCCGAGCTTCTCCAAGATCGTATACGTATCCCTCACCATCGATCCGATGGCCAGACTCTGAATCATAGATATCCCATCGTCTTCTTTCTGAGGCTCGAAGGAACGAGCGTCCTTTCTTTTGTGGTCTCTTCGGAATCAGGTACTAGCGACCAAAGCTCACGTACAATCGAGCGTAAGCTCGCGAAATCACTTCGTTCAATGGCGAGTGATCCTTCCTCGATCAACGAGCTTCCTCGTTGTTTGTCGATAAATCTGTCCGAATACTTAGCCACGTTTTGGAAGGAAGTTACCCAGAAGTCATCCTGTCGAGCCCAGATTTCCCACGCTAGTGATTCAAGCGATGAAATGATCTTCTCTAATCTTTGGGAATCCTTTCTCTCAACTGCTGATCCCACTTCAATCAGAATTCTCTGAAGCCGGTCAGAATCTTTTATTTGATTTGAGCTTTGAGTTGCTTCACTTGCAAATTGTTTAGCCTCTTCCAATCGATGCAGAAGAATAGGCCATTTTTGAGATTCTTCAATTAGGTCGATTTGCGCTTTCAATTCTTCGATACCGCGTCGTGCTTTTTCAGCCGCATCGGGGTCCTTTTCTTTTGCTCTCCCGAGTTGCTCCTCAAGGTCCGTTACCCTCACACCCAAAAGAGACAAGCTGCGCTCATCACTGCCGGCAGGATTCGCAATCTGACCTTTGGCCAGGCGCGACAATCGTTCCTTTTCAGCATCAAAGTCGGCTTGCATGTCTTCCGTGCGAGGTTTCGGTGCCACGGTATTTCCGAAAATCAACTCGAATGACTGATTCAATATGGGGATGAACGCAACGACCTTTGCCTTGAAGTCCCGATCAACATCGACGACTATTTCTATTTCACTCCCCGCCGGTAGATTTCTGGAAATATTTGTCCCTGTAATTCGAAGCGTTCCAATTTCCTTATTCCGATCAGATCGGTCGTTCTCGCCTTGCAGCAACGGGATATTCAAAACGTCTTTCGTCTCTCCTTTGGCTACTTCATGTGCAGTGACGATTTCTCCACTCTTGCTACGGCCTTGGCAGGGAACCGTAGTCCCTTTACGAATCAGAAGATGGGCTGTGTTGTCACTTAACCCCAATAAAATGGACAGCGACAAAGGCGCGTCTTCGACCATAGGGCCGTGTGTGATCGTAAAGCGGTCAGGTTCAATTAGGATTGCATTCCCCGTTCTGTCTAAGGCTTTTATGTGGAAATCGTTCACGGAGCGATTGTTCAGGCTAACCGATGCCATAAATGCGGTGCCAGTTAGACGCAATTGTCCACTGTTCCATCCCCCATCGTTCCTCGAAATCTCGATCCGGACTTCGGGGTAACCCTCTAGGCCCTCAATCTTTCCTGCTACATCCGTTTCCATGTCTTGCGATACTGGTGTGTAAGCCAGCTTGAGGCGAAGAGTTCCCTTTGCCAACTTTTCGTTCTTGACCTGCGGAGTTCTCTGCGAACTGGCAAACAATGCTGCACCCCTCGCAACGATTGTCATGGGATCAACTCGGAACTCGGGCTTAACTCCCAAGGCAGCCTCTACGGCAGATCGGACATGCGGTGTAAGAGTCGGACCTCCAACGAGAATAATTCTATTCACTGCATCCTTCGAAAGGTGGTTTGCACCTAAAATATGATTCAAGATTTCAACTGTCCGACGAACGTACGGGTCAATCAAGTTTTCATATTGGGATCGAGTTACCTCAAAGCTCGCTTCAAAATCTTCCAGGCCCCTACCCAAATCAGTGATGGACACATAGGCTGTTGCATTATTTGAAAGTTGGATCTTGGCATTCTCGGCTTCGGCAAGTAATTTTGCGAATGCCTTCCGATCACTGTTTGGATCCAGCTGGCGCAGACCAAAGTCACTTCTTAGAGTTTTAATGAAGAAGTCCAGAAGTTTTTCGTCAAAGTCCTTTCCACCGAGAAAGTTATCACCCGCATGGTCAATTACTCTAAGCCGACCTTCCAGAGATCTGATGAGTGATGCATCGAATGTTCCTCCACCGAGGTCGTAGACCATCAGGAAACCATCGAGACTTTCAGCCTGAAAACCGTAGGCGAGGGCAGCGGCAATTGGTTCCTGCAGAAGGGGGGAACAGGTAATGCCTGCAAGTTCTGCAGCACGTCGCGTGGCATCACATTGTGGTATTTCAAACAATGCCGGAACAGTAATTACGGCTGCACTTATTTCTTCGCCCATTTCTCTAAGTACATCTTGGCGGAGACTCTTGAGTACCTCCGCAGATAATTCCTCTGGTGTGAGCTGCCGACCAGAACTCGCGAAAGTAAGAATCTGCTGACTCCCCATCAGACGCTTAAACTGAGTTTGTGTATTTTCCCGGTCATCCACTCGCTGATTGAACGCAAGCCTTCCAACAATAATACTGCCTTTGCGATCTATTCTGACGGTGGACGGCGTGATTTCGTCGCGGAACCCATTCCGGATAATGTGGACCTGCCCTCGGTCAACGACACCAATCTCGGAATTGGTTGTGCCAAGATCAATCCCAAAATCAATTGTGTTTCTTGCCATCGGTCACATCGCCTACCTTTCCGACTATCACTTGCGCCATTTTTTCCAACTTTCCATCAAATAAAACAGCCGGACTTATTGTCTCTTGCACGATTCTCTGGGCAGGCTTCTCGCCAATTGGATAGTCGAACGTCAATACATCCAGGCTCATGCCCTCAGAATATGGTTGACCAGTGTAGTCACGAGTCTCAATGCCGATGTCTTTTAGGACATGCTGAATCTTGTCTACAGAGAAAGCGATTGATGGGTCCTCTCGCCCTGCTGCGATTTGCAATTTCTTCAACCGGTCATGCAATCGCCAAGTTTCGATTGCGATGTCGATCATGGAAGAAATCTGGAGTGCACGGATCGGGTGCACTCCTGTCGTTGGATCAATGGGTGCACCAGCTGACTGAGCCTTTCGAAAAATATTCTTCATAGAATGTCCTAGGACATTGAATTGTAACGATCTACTTCCGAGTTATACCTACTCATATCCGCCTCATCCTGTTTGGCGCGTGCTTTAAGAATCTTCAGCCTTGCGTTGAATTGATCTTTAGCTCTGTTGTAGTAATCTACTTCTTCATCGCTTGGACTTGATCCTAGCTCAGCGAATTGCCGCTTAAGGTTCACACGGTCCTGGTCTGATTTATGTATCAATCGATCTAATTCATTCTGCTCGGTGTCCAATCGAGTTTTTTCCCAGTCGAGCCAGGCTCCAAGTTCACCTTTGGTGACAAGCGATCCCGTCGGTGGACCAGTGTAAGGAGGGGATGATGGATTGGGGGGAGTGGGAATGCTGTATGTAGGGGATGTCGTTGATGCCGGAGAAGAAATAACTCTCGGGGTAGTTGAGACCCCGGAATTGTCAGAGTTCCCGCTAATAACCATCGCTAATATTATTAGCGCGATGATGGCAGGCGCAATAAATGCAGAACGAGCTAGCGGCACTTTACCGTAGAACTGATACCTGTTCGTCCCCACAACTTTCACGCGATATGCAGCTATTGGTACGATAGGGATATAAAAAAACGTAAAGTAGAGCGTCGCGACATGCGTTCCGCTGTGCGAATCATGGTTGCGCCCTCCGTAGAGCTTTGTTCCTATTCCATTTACCGTACCTAGGGGCGGTGCGCTCTCAATTGCCTTGGTACCTTCGAGGGCAATGTTACGGTTTGCAGTTTCGATCCACTTATCAACCGTCTGCCTGTCTTCGTCAGACGATGCGAATTGACGCGCTTCTTCCAGTTTCAATAGAGATTCTTTATAACGCGAATCATTTGCTAAATCGAGCGCATCATTTTGTAATGACAAGAATATAAGAGTTTGCTGGTCTTCAGCCAATTTCGCGGTGCAATCAGGGCCTGCTGCGTACCCCTGGGCAAGATTAGTCAGCCGGAGTGCGCTGTTTGGCATCCCTCCGCGATTATTGAGTACCAACGACATAGCTCGGAAAACATACGCCAGGCTGTCCAAAATCTCCTGACCAGGCGCAGTCTTTTTTAACCCCGTCTCTTTTACCAATTTTCCAATCGGAATTAACTTTTTATTGATTGACTCTTCGATTCCGTACAAATAAGCAGTGAGTTTCTGCGCATCAATGGTTCCCTCGAATCCCTTACCGTTGCTTGGCGGTTTTAACGTGGAACAATTTTGCGTTATCGCAGTTTCCGACAGGGCCGGCCGGATTTCTCCCAAGATCTTGTCGAATCGCATTTGCAACGGAGTGGCTAGCTCCTTGAGAGCCTGTTCTGTATTCGATCCGAAGGGCGATTCGGTAATAATCTCGGTGTTTAGGAGGAAAGCATTTGAATCCCCGTCTTCCAAACTTTCAAGCGCACATGTGATATTGATACGCAGAATTTCAAGTGGGAGCTGTATTCGCAATTGACTAACGAAAGACGCATCGAACCGAGGATCATTCAGGAGGCGTCCACGACTTCCGAGATATTCCCAGAATCCATTATCCCCGATAACGAGCGACCAGAATTTAAAAGCGCGGACCCAATCTGAAGGCGGAGCTCCAACTGACAACCGATTATTATTTCCACCCGGACCTGCAAGTGCCGAAGCGTGATAAAACACAGCTAGATAGTGGATCGCGAGCGCCGCATCTAGCTGAGGATTTGTTTTCTTTGCGTTGTCCCTGTTTGCAATTCCATTTACAACAGCATCCTCACATCGACTCACAAGCTCAGAATATTGTCCGGATTTGAGAAAGGTTTGACAGGCTTCGAACCCGGTAAAAACAGGACTTGGCCAATAAAGTTCGGATCGGAGTCGGATTCTCGGATCCTCCAATTCTTTCGATGCTCGTTTGATCCGCTCTTTATCTGGACGCTTTGGTTCCAGAAATGGCAGAAACTCCTCGACTTCGGGGACCTCTCCTATTTCGATCCATTTAAGAAGTCGATCCGCTGCCCTCGAAACATCTTTCCCGGAAACGTCTGACCGAAGCCCTAAAACTAGGAACGGATTGTCGCTATATGGGTCTATGTATTGCCTCTCGACACGAGAATGAGGGGCAGGACCTGGTTCGGCTTTCTCAATCTCGACTATGACTTCTTCTGCCGAGCGGTATCTGTGAGTGTTTTCTGATGCTGTGTCGATCTCCTCTTGGCTGGCAGGATCCCATTGTGTGACCAATCCCAATTCGGAAACGTCAGCCTCTATCTGGCTGGCGACCTGACTGCCGCACAATGCGAAGCCAAGGTTTGGAATCTCCTTCGTCAGCCTCGGCTCGAGCGACTCCGTGACTTTTCCGAATCGATGCTCAAGCCATTTTTTCGCTCGCTCGGAATGGGCTTCAATCGTGACTAGACCCATTCCGGAATGGAATGATAATTCAAGTCCGGGTTTGGGTTGGCGCACGTCGGCACGAGATTGCAGCATTATAGATTCACAAAAAGTTGTGGAGAAATCGAGGATGGACTAACCACCCATGCAAAGTCGTTGCCGTCACGCATAGAGACATCTGACTTATTCCGTAATAGAAGTCGATTCGCAGCTTTCGAAGTCCTTTTGTATGGGACGTCTGTTCGCAGTCCGAGAACCAGAAACGGATTGTCGTTAAACGGCTCCATAAGTCGCATCTCGCTACGGTGCAATCGACTTTACTATTCTTGATTGCCAATTCCTTGGCCGCAATGCAAAAGTAATTATTAGGTCTCGTAAGATACAATTCAATTATGTGCGTTGAAAGGTACTAGGAGGCACTGCCCAACTTAGCGTATCTTGTACTCGTTAGCTTTCAATGTGAAAGCATGCTGACCGAATGCCCGGCCAAGGCCCCACATTTTCGGATTCGCAATTCCCAATAGGTCAGCGCGTCAGTCTGCCCGGACACTTTCTCGAATCAGTGACGCTCGAAGCCGTTCGGTTTATTGGCTCTGGTTATGAGTGCCGCGTACGCCTGAGCGATGGAACTCCGGACGAGGCAATACTTTCGTTGGACGAAGCAGCCGCTCTTGCGAGTCAGGTAGTGAGTACGCAAGCAGTGATCCACCCCGCGGATGCCGAAAAGCTGCGGCGCCTCGTGGAATCAGCGCGCATCCGACTTGCCTACGCTCACGACCGACAGTTTGCCGTCAGTCTATCGGGTATTCGCACTCTGCCCCACCAGATCGAAGCGGTTTACATGAAAATGTTGCCGCAGCCCCGCCTTCGGTTTCTGTTGGCAGACGATCCCGGCGCTGGCAAGACGATTATGGCGGGCCTCCTGCTCAAAGAAATGAAGCTGCGCGAAGCCATCGAGCGCATCCTCATCCTTTGCCCCGCTCCCCTTACGATCCAATGGCAAGACGAATTGCTGCGTTGGTTTGGCGAACCGTTCGAGATCATTTTCTCTGCTGTTGACCAGCAGCAGCTTGTTAATCCGTGGCAGCGTGCGACGCAGGTAATTGCGTCACTAGATTATGCGAAGCAGGACGATGTCCGCGAGAGGGTTTGGCAGCAGCGTTGGGATCTCGTCATCATCGACGAAGCTCACAAGTGCAGCGCGTACACGAAGAGGTCTTCCGGTCGAGGTGACGAGGTTGAGAAGACGCGTCGTTATCAAGTGGCGGAGCGCCTTGCCGCCGACGCCGATCACTTATTGCTGCTGACAGCAACTCCGCATCACGGCGATGACGATCGCTTCAGCCATTTCGTCCGTTTGATCGACCCCGACCTATTTCCAGAGCCCACACGCGTGGGTGAACGCGCAGGCGAAATCCGACGCGACATTCTAAGCTTGGGAGAAAATTGCCCGTGGGCTCTGCGTCGGCTAAAGGAAGACCTCCGCGACATCGACGGTCAGCGGCTTTTTCCAGACCGGCATGCGCACACGGTCACCTTCCGGCTGAATCATGAAGAGTTTGATCTCTACAAGGCTGTCACGGCGTATATCAACGAATTCTTGCCGCAGGCCAGCGGACGCAAAAAACAAAGCGTCGCGCTCGCTCGCACAGTTCTTCAGCGTCGCCTTGCAAGTTCAACTCAGGCCATCGCCGAGTCGATCCGCCGCCGGTTAGAGAAGCAGGAGAATCTGCTGGAAGAATTGGAATCTCTATCGCCAGCGCAGCGGGCGAAGCGACTTGCTCAGTTACAGGGTCGCCTCACTGACGTTGAGCAGGATGAAGACGATCTTGATGATGCCCAACGCGACTTGCTGAGCGATGAATTCACGACGGCTATTGAACTCGACCAGCTCCGAGCCGAAATTGCGGTGCTTCGGGATTTGCTGGGGCAAGGCCGCCGCGTGCGCGACAACGCCACGGATTCCAAACTTACCGCGCTTCGTGATTGTTTGGCAAAAGCTGAGTTCAATGAGCTGAAAGACGGCAGGGGCAGGCTGCTCATTTTTACGGAGCATCGCGACACGTTGACACATCTCCTCGATCACCTGAACCGCTGGGGATATTCCACCTGCCAAATTCACGGTGGCATGAATCCTCACGAACGGAAACGGGCACAGGAAGATTTCCGTACGTCCCGCCAAGTCTGCGTCGCTACCGAGGCAGCCGGAGAAGGCATCAACCTCCAGTTTTGCCGCTTGATGATAAATTACGATCTCCCTTGGAACCCAACGCGCCTGGAACAGCGTCTCGGCCGCATTCATCGTATCGGCCAAGACCGCGACGTACACGCCTTCAACTTTGTAGCGAGCGAGTCTGAAGACGGACAAACCATCATCGAAGGCCGCATCCTTGAGCGACTGCTACAGAAAATGGAGCAGATGCGAAATGCGCTTGCAGATCGCGTCTTTGATGTCATCGGTGAAGTTCTGTCCTTGAACGATGTCAATTTACCCGAGATTTTGCGCGAGGCGGCCAATGATCCACGGCGTTTGGATGAGTACCTCGACCAAATTGAGCGGGTTGATCCCAAACGCTTGCTTCAATACGAGGAAGCAACAGGAATCGCGCTGGCGCGCGGCAACGTGGATTTTTCCGGCTTCCAAACAGCGAATGCAGAGGCGGAAGAACGGCGGCTGATGCCGCGTTATGTCGAGCAACACTTCGTAAACGCTGCTCGCGAAATAGGTTTGAAAGTTGAGCCTCGTGCTGACGGCTTATACCGTGTCGAGCATGTTCTGGCGGATCTTCGTTCTGACCGGCTTGCCTCTATTCGGCGGCTCGGAAAGCCGGAATCCTCCTATCGCAAAGTTACATTCCACAAGGAACACCTGGAGATGGATCAGCATATTGATGCAGTGCTGATTGGCCCAGGCCATCCGCTGTACGCCGCGGTTGACGAGCGTCTGAATGAAATGCTTGGCACGCTTACAGCCGGTGTCGGCGTGTTCGTCGATACAAATAGCGACGCGCCTTATAAATTACATTTTTTTGAAATGGCGGTTCGGGGGCAAAACACGAAGGGTGAAGTGCAAACGCTTCTCGGTGAACTGGTCGCCATCAGGGAAGAACTGTCGAGCAGCGAAAAACGTTTCTCGGTAATTCCGGCGGACACCTTGCTCGATCTGCCTGCTCACCCTGCCGCTCCGGAAAATCTTGTGCCCGAAGAGATCGCGGAAGCCGCAGATTTTCTAAAAAGCACGTATCAGACCGAGCGTCGTGCTCAATGCCAGAAAGAACGACAACATTTTGTCCAAGTCTGTCGCGATTATCTCCAGCAATCATTTGACGCCCGCGTACGCGCCGCACAAGACCGCGTGATGAACCTGAGGGCGCGCGAGATGCACGATCCAGATGTTGCCATCGCTCGCCAGCGGGCCGAGAATGATCTCGCCGACCTTACGCGCACGCGCACAGAGCGCCTTGCTGGACTCGAAAGACTCACGCTGGCCAAGCACGGCCCTGTCCGACACGTCGCCACGGCCCTGGTTTTACCAACCACCCGCTCTGTCGAAGAGCAGATCGGTGCGGCGCTGGATGATCTAGATCCGGAAGTGCGCCGGATGTCTGAAATCGCAGCGGAGGATGTCGTCATCGCGTATGAATCGGGCCTGGGTTTTGAGTGCGAGCGTGTGGGACATTTGAAAATTGGGTTTGATGTCCGCAGCATCGGCCCCGCCGATCCACAAACTGGTTACCGCGACCCGATCACAGGTATTCGCCGCATTGAGGTTAAGGGACGCAGGCGCGGACAGCCTATTCGCCTCACGACCAACGAATGGTATAAAGCTACACAGCTTGGCGACAGCTATTGGCTTTATGTGGTGTGGAATCCACTCGACAGTCCAGACGCCGAACCAATCCGCATCCAGAATCCGGCGAAATATCTTGATCATGCGAAGAAGGAAATTATTGCTGCGCGCTACTTCGATATCCCGGCGGATGCGATTCAAGCTGCTGCCGCGACACAGAAAGGAAACATAAAATGAGGTTGATACAGATCATTCCGCGAGAACAATGCCGGCTCTACGGAATGATCGTGCAGAAGGAAATCGACTTGGCCAAGAGCAACAAAGGCACATTTCGCCGCAGTGGGTCCAAAGAAAAGAATGTGGCCAAGTGGAACCACAAGAATTACAACGGTTGGATTTGGCTTGAGCGGGGGTTGGGTGAGGTTGTGGTGGCGCGGTTGGATACGCGGGCCTCGAGCGAAGATGAGTGGCAACTCTTCCATGCGTTTCTCGGTTTCATTGACCGGCATTTTGGAGACAAGATTGCCGCGATCAATATTCAATACGTGACTGAAAAATGAGCGACGACAAACGATTAATCGAGGATTACCTTCCAATTGAAAAAATCAGTGCGGAGGCTTCCCGGGAGAAGTCTGTCCGCAAGGGACACATCGCTACTTTACATCTTTGGTGGGCGCGGCGTCCTCTAGTTGCTTGCCGTGCCGCTGTGTATGGAGCGCTTGTTCCTGCTTCGCATTTCGTTCCGAACGGGGCTAGCGACGAAAAAAAGATATCTCTAGGGAGGGCGAACGCAGCGAAGTTCATCGAGCGCCTTTGTCAGTATCCGGGGAGTCCCTCCGTCCTAGCCGAGGCGCAAAAGCACATTCTGGAAGCACACGCCGTACGTATAACTGAGGAAACGGGGAAGTCCGTCAGTGTCCAGGACATCGTCGAGGGTCGAGCGCCACGCCCGAAGGTGCTAGACATGTTTGCAGGAGGTGGGGCGATCCCATTGGAGGCGTTGCGACTGGGTTGTGAGACGCATGCACTTGAACTGAATCCAGTCGCTCACATCATTGAACTTTGCACCCTCGTCTATCCACAGAAATTCGGCAAGTCCCAACTCGTTGCGTGCGGCATGACGGGCCCCAAGAACATTAAGGGCGATACGACTTGGGGCGGACTCGGTGCCGAGGTTAGGTACTGGGGCGATTGGATACTCAAAGAGCTTCGAGCAAAGATCGGTGATCTATATCCGCTTGTCCGCGATCCTGATTTTAAGAGCAAGAATACAAAGGTTTCGGTCCAGACTAGCTGGCTCTCGGAGCGCGCCACCGACGATGCTCCAAAGGGCTTTCTAATGCCAGTGGGGTACCTATGGACTCGCACGGTGACATGCAAGAATCCGCGTTGCCGTGCCACAATCCCGTTGATAAAACAGAATTGGCTTTGCAAGAAAGCGGGCCGCTACGTCGCATTGAAAATCATTGCACCTAAAGGCAAGCAACAAGTTAGGTTCGAGATCGTCGAAGCGCAAACAGAACGAGGAATAGGCTTCGACCCAGAAGTTGGCTCCCGGGGCGGCAATGCCACTTGTCCTTTCTGCGGCACGGTTGCGGACAGTGAGTACGTCAAAATCGAAGGATGCGCTGGCCGAATGTTCACTCAACTAATGGCCGTCGCTTGCACGAGACCCGGTAAGCAAGGGAAAGTTTACCTCGCCGCCGAGGATGTGCCGGAGAGCGCTCCAGACGAGGACGCAATCCGGCACCGCATCAAGAAGCTCTGCGAGCGCGCTAAGCTGACTGTACCGAACGAGCCGATAACAGACGACGCAAAAAACAGCTTTTGGGTGCGGCTTTACGGTGTGACAAATTACGGCCAAGTCTTCTCACCTAGGCAGCAACTCATTCAATTAACTCTCTGTGATATTGCTAAACAGGTTGACCAAAGTCTCCGAAACGCAGGTCACGAAGAAGAGGTGATCACCGCGGTCCTGACTTACGTTGCGGTGATGATTGATAAATTGGCTGACTTCAATTCTGTTCAATGCACATGGAACTACACTGGAGGACGTGGCATAAGAAACTCATTCAGTAAGCAAGTGCTCCCCATGGCATGGGACTACGCAGAAACCAACCCATTCAATCCTGACGCGGCGAGTTGGATTGCTATTGTGGACGACACGCGGGCAATGATTGATGCAGTTGCGTCCTTTGACACGTTGCCGGCGCGGCTTGTTCGCGGCGACGCGACGATGCTGCCCTATCCTGACGCTTCTCTCGATGCTGTCATTACTGATCCCCCGTATTACGATAACGTCTCGTACGCCGACCTTTCAGATTTCTTCTACGTTTGGCTGAGACGTTCAATTTCGGATAAGTATCCCGAACATTTTGCGGGACTGGGGACACCCAAGAAGAATGAGGCCGTAGCCGATGCTTCCCGACACGACGGCGATGAGAAAAGAGCCCGTCTTACTTATGAGCTCATGATGCAGAACGCCTTTCAGGAGGCGCACCGGGTTCTGAAGCCCGGAGGCAATCTCGTCGCAGTTTACGCTCACAAGACGACCCTTGGATGGGCGACTTTGGTTGACGCGTTGAGGCGAGCAGGCTTCGTAATCTCTGAGGCATGGCCTCTCGATACAGAACGAAAGGGTCGCATGATTGCAATGGGTGCTGCCGCTCTCGCTTCTAGCATTTTTCTGGTTGCCCGTAAGCGGGACGGCGCGTCGACCGGAAGTTACGACCGAGTACGGCCGGAACTGGAACGCATTGTCCAGGAGAGGGTAGGGACATTGTGGGAGATGAGCATCTCCGGTGCGGACCTAGTAATTGCATGCGTCGGAGCGGGATTACGGGCATTCACCCGGTTTGTTCGGGTAGAGTACGCCAACGGCGAGGAAGTGCCAGCGGAGCGATTTCTCACGGAGGTCGAAACGGTCGTTCTGGAGACAATTTTGGCCCGCTTGTCCAAGGAAGTTGGCGGCAACGGTGGCAAGTATAGTTTAGCGGGACTCGACCCCTCTACGCGCTTCTACGTCTTGTGGCGCTATACGTATAGGCTTACAGACCTCGATGCCGGAGAGGCGATCATCTTTGCCAACGGCACACACGTCGAATTGGATGGCGCGCACGGGTTGTCTAGCGGGGCGCTTGCGTTGGCAGCTAAGAGCAAGGGCAAGTACCGTCTCCTTGATTACACTGCCCGTGGGGATGATGCTGCGCTCGGGATGCCATCCGAGAATGGCCAGCCAGCAGCACTGATCGACGCACTCCACCGTCTGCTATGGTTGATGGAACGACATCCGTCCGGTATTCCAGATTTTTTGCGTGATGCGAGACCAAATACTGAACAAATGCGACTGGTCGCGCAGGCACTCGCTGGACCGGTACTTAAGGGCAGTGAACTTGGCGAAGTCGCATCAGGAACTGAGCTAGCTGCGCTTACGAAACTTACCGCGAATTGGCGCAGCGTTGTGGAGAATGTCGACCTCACCCGTGTTGAGCTTCAATCTCGCCGGACAGGTCAGAGCCGCATACAGTTCGATAAGGGAGGCCGTCGATGAGCAATGCCCAGGCTGCGGACTGGTCGAAACGTGTCCGAGAGGTTGATCAGTTAGTTGCAGACGGCCACCACAAACAGGCATTGCAGGAAGCCGGATCCCTACTGGAGGCCTTGCTTAAAGAAATCTATCGACAGACGATTGATCACGTGAGTCCTGGCGATCAAAAGCTGATCGCAGATAGCCTCGAAAAGATTGGAAAAGGCAAACCAGTTGACGATTTAACCTTGGGGCAGATTGCAGGCCTTTTTCGGGAAGCGCGCCTTTTCGATTTTGCGGAACGTGCGCTTGGGAAGAAGCTGCCCCATATTTCCACGGCGAACTTCAACGCATTCATCGATATTCGCAATCGAGCTGTCCACAAAGGTGAGCAGGTCAGTCCTAAGGAATCGCAATTCTTCGCCGCCCAATTATCTTTATTCGTTGAAGAACTAGGCCTTGGGGAAACCGCGCGCGTAGATCGACGCCAATCAACAACGCAAGGCCAAGCGAAGCTGCGACCGTGGGTTGAAGTTGTTTCCGTTCACACGGATGTCCTCTCTGAAAAATTCTCTGAAGACATATTTGCACTCGATCTCGGTCCACTTGCAGACGGAAACAAGAACGTCCCGGCTGTATACCGCGATCCCGAACATTTTTTTCGTTCGTCCTATCTGACCAAGGGGCTGCGATCCCTATTGGAGGATGTCCTTTCGCGCTTGACCGGGGGTGGCGGGAACCGCGTTCTGAAGCTGCTTACGCCTTTTGGTGGCGGTAAATCACATACGTTGGCATCGCTGTTTCATGCTGCACGCAGTCGGAAGGCATTAGATGTTCTGCCCGAAGCGCAGGGGCTAGCACGACCAGAAAACGTAAGAACGGCCGTGTTTGACGGTCAATTCTTTGACGCGACCAAGGGCAAGGAGATCCCAGGCGAGAAGTTTCGTGCCCAGACGATGTGGGGCTGGATCGCGTGGACTCTGGGAGGCAAAAAGGGTTACGAAATTATGCGCACTCAGGATGAGGCGCGTGTCGCGCCGGGTGCAGACGAAATCATTACGCTGCTCGCAGAAGGTCCCAATCTTATTTTGCTCGACGAAGTGTTGCAATATCTCATCAGCGTTGGCGGATTGAAAATCCATCAGACCACCTTGCGGGATGAAACTCTGACTTTTTTGCAACGGCTCACCGTTGCGGTGTCGAACACGACCAATACCGCATTGGTGTTCTCACTGCAATCCAGCAAACGTGAGTCACTTGAGTACGTGAATTTGCTTCAGACCGTCGATCACCTCGCGGCGCGCAAGGATCAACTTCGCGAGCCCGTCGAGGGCAAAGAGGTTCTTTCCGTAATTCAGAGGCGTCTACTGGCGCGTATTCCCACGGCGGAGGAGTCCACACCCGCCGCAAACGCCTACCAGGAAATCATCACGCAGATGAAGCGCGGTTATGCTAAGGGCGCTGCTGAAGAACGAGAAGCGGAAGAAGAAGGTCTTGCCCTTCGCGAGCGGATCCGAGACGCATATCCGTTTCATCCTGCATTGATTGATGTGATGAGAGAGCAGTGGGCTGCAATTCCCGATTTCCAGCGAACGCGCGGAGCCCTTCGCTTTTTGGCAGCCTGCCTACGCGCAACAAAACGAGAGGAAAAGAGTCGAGCCGTACTCGGCCCAGGCGACGTTCCGATCTCTGATGCTGAGGTTCGCCTTGCGTTCTTCAAGGAAGTTGGCCAACAAGCTGATTTCCAGGCGGTCTTGGAACATGACCTGATTGGGGCAAACGCCCGTGCGCGCCGAATTGATGACAGACGGACAAAGGAAAGCCCATCCGAGACTGGAAAGCGAGCAGCCTTCCGCCTTGCTACTGCGATCCTGATGTATTCGTTCGGTGGCCTGCGGCGCGACGGTGCCAGCGGCACAGAGTTTCTCCCACCCGGAATCACTGAGGCCGAGTTGCTTTCCGTTTGTGTGGGACCAGACCTCGACAGCACAACGGCACTCGCTTGCCTGAAAGAACTCAAGGAGCAATGCCTCTACCTCCACTTTGACGGCGCGCGCTACTGCTTTAAGAAAGACCCCAATGTCACACTCCTGATCGAGCAGGAGTCCAACGCGGTTGCGCGGGACGAGCGTCAGGTGGAAGAGCGAATCAGAGAAATGCTGGAAGCTCGAATCACCGGGCGAAATGCAGTCATTTGGAAAGCGAAGTCCGGCGAGATTCCTGACAAAGAACCCTACTTCCTTGTCGCCTACATGCCTTTGGATTTCGGTACGCAAGCGCCCACTGGACGCGAAGCGGCAGCAAAGGAAATCTTTGAAAACTGTGGTGGTCCTCGAAAGTATCGCAACGGACTTGGACTTGCCGTTCCAGCCGCCGAACAAATCGAAACTCTTCGCCGGTCCGTTCGTTATTTAATCGCGATTGAGCGCATCCGCGAAAAGTCGAAGCAACTAAACATTACGGATGAACAGATGTCACAACTCAAAGAACAAGCGGCCACCCGCACAGCAGAAGCGGAGTCTGCCCTCTTAAAACTTTATGCCGAAGTCTGGCTGCCCAAGGTGACATCTGACGGTATCGTGATAGACGTGGTCGCCATCGGTGGTCGCCCGTTGCAGACTACGCTCAACGAGAAGAAGCAAGCACGTGTGCATGATCGCGTGATGGAGCTGCTGGTCGACGTGCAACGGCGGGTCTTTACGACTGTGCTGGCGAGTAAGATCATCGAACTTTTCAAGCTTGGCGAAGGCACACCTCCTACAGTAGGGATCAAAACCGCACACTTACTTGACGGGTTCTATTCGTTCCTAGGTTTTCCTAGGTTAGTCGAAAGTGCGGCTATAAAAAAGGCGATTGCTCGCGGGATCTATGACAAACATTTCGGCTACTTTTCGGGTGCCGCACCAGCCTTAGGAGCTGACGGCAAGTATGAAGTACCCTCAGACCGCGTACGCTTCAACATTACAGTTGGTGAAGACGAGATCGATATGGATTCGGGTTTCCTGATGATGCCGCAAGCAATTCCAGTGGCAGTGCCTCCTCCAATATCTATTGACACCGTTACCGAAATCTTTGTCGGGACTGAATCAACGGTAAAGACATCTCCACCTAATGACGAAAGGATTCCCCCACCGAACAACGAAATTCAAAAAGTCGTCGCCATTAATTTTTCTGCCAATCGCGATCAGCTTTTTGCGGCATGGAACGCGATTGCCAATTTGGCGGATCTTGCAGGCAGGGTAAATGTGACCGTGCATGCGGATTCCGAAGCTGGCTTCGATCGTAGCAAACTCCAGAACGGCGTTTTGGAGCCGCTAAAGGAAGCAGATCTTATTGAGTGAAGGACCTGTGCTAGGAGCAAAAAAGGATTACATGAGGCGATCATATGCCCGATGATTCCGTCCGTGACCTCGTGAGGCATGTTCGCGCCCAATTGCAACGCAAGGGTTCACTCGGCGGTTTCCTTCTTTCAGAATTGGACAATTCAATCGCACAAGGAGTCGAAGAGATTCTAACGGACTCCGACTTGTTCGGGTCGAAGGCTGGCCAGGTCATTGGGAGACGTATTCCAAATGATTTGGAGCTCCTGGCTGTGCTCGTTAACGTGCTTGAAGCATACCTAGTGGTTTTGCCCGCAACCATTCGCACTTTGACTGCCTACCTACACGATCACTACAGAATTGAGAGCGTCGAAATGACGCTCGACCCGAGTTTGCTGAGTGCAGCCGTGGAAGAGACTGGTCGTGCCCAAATTGATGCATTCCTCCCTGTGATCAAAGAAGAAAAGGCGATTAGAGCACTCAAGAAGCTTCACGCTTTTGCAGAACAAGTCAGAGGCCGAAACAAGGAATGAACATGCCTACTCCTTCGCTACCTCAGCTTAAGGCGTTGATCGATGAGGTGCTCAACGCTATAAGCACAGATACCGGAGCTTATTTGAATCGCAATACTGCCGACGCCGCTTACGCAGCATATGTCTTCGGTTTGGCGCTTCGAGCGGCGGAGCGGGTAGCAGATCCGAATTCGGTGCGCCTAGACTCAGCCAAAAAATCACCGCCGCCCAAAACGTTTGTAATAAGAGGGTCGCCTGGCGCTCTTCATTCGACTGACCAGGATTATGGCTATGCTGTTTTTAAATACGATGGGCGGAACTATGAGATACACCTGGGGGTTCAATATAGAGGGTCTTCGGATGTCTTGCACGAATTCGATATTTCAATCATTCCGGCCCAGGATGCAGATGAAAGTCGGAAGAAGAAGAGACCGCCAGGACCATCAAAGCCATGCGCAGTGTTCGAATGCAAATTTTATGCCCACAGACTCGGGATTGAAATTGGAAGAGCTATAGTCGGCCTGAAATCGGATTTCACCGGGGTGCCAATTTCTCGGCTCGTGAGCAATTCGGAGTCTGACAGCGTCGCCCTATTTCTAAAGAAAACGAATCGGCCAAAGTTGTCCAAGCATATCGAACCAGGAAATCCCGACATGGAAACTGAATTCGTATACGCGCTAGCAGATGAATTTCGAAATTCGCTCTAGATTAGGACCGCTTCTGCCAATTCACCCAATGTAGAATGTTTCTCGACTGCTCCTATCTATGCCTCCCGACAAGTCGAAGGCCACGCCCCGCAGTAAAGGCATTTGTGCTTTCTTAGTTGCGCCGATGAAGAGTTCTTGTCGCCCAGCCTATGTTTCGTCGCAGCGCGTAGTTAGCATTCATTGCCATATATACGATTATCAGACACCCAAAACTAAAGTGATCGCGCTTCATGTCTCTCGTTTCTTAAATGACTTTTGTCCTACGATGTTTTGCAATCGCTACCCCTCCGCCAACCCTATTTGCACGGAGCAAATCCCACACTCAATATATATTGTAATACCTCGATACGCGGTTTGCGGTTGACCTCTCGGCGCACTTCCTTACGCAATTTTATGGCACCGCCGTGGACCAGAATTCCTCGTGGTTTCTTACTCGTGGCGTCGCAAAGGTGCTTCATATATCCCCTGAGTTGTTGTACGTTCTCGATTGTGGGTGTGCCCTGTTTGCATTCCACAACCACAGGAATTTCATTTCGGTCAATGAGCAACACGTCTGAGCGAGATCGGTCCTTGAAGACTTTCTCTCGGACCTTTTCTGAAGGGTATTGCTGCAAGCCATCCTCAACTCGGTGGGGATACATCGCAATGTAATCTGAGAGAGAATGCTCGTAAGCGAACTTCGACAATAGGTGGCGCCAATTGACCTCGTCATTCATCGCAGCAATGACTTTCTTGAACGTAGTGCGATCTATCATCGTGATGGTCTGTCGGGCAGTCCCCGTCGACAGGCGCTTGGAAACGGGCAATTTGATTACCATTTCAGGATCGAACGGGCCAATATCCAAACTCCAGCGAACGTTTATGCGACGGCCCATATGTCCGTCCGGCTCGGCTTTAGTTGGAGGGACCAGAGGGTTCCATTGGTCATCTTCGATTTGTTTGCCCACTACCTGTCCTACTCGGCCTATCCGATGATTCTTGAGTTGGACCATGATCCAGTCCCCTACCCGGATTTGCTTTAGCGCATTCCTGGTTGCGGTCCATCCTCGGTTGTTCTTAATCTTGCCATGCATCTCGTTCCCCCGTTTTGGGGGCCATCCGATGGCGACGCACTGATGTTTGAAACAGCGTTGCCAAAGTCCTGGATACTCCTTTTCCATGCAGAAGACCTTCCAGTAGTTCATGGGACTCTCCAATACTCTTGGGGATTCTGTTTACATTTCGCGCCATTTTAAGTTCTAGTGCGTCCGAAAAGTATTCCATTTGCTAGTGTTCAGCGCGACGGCACAGTAGGCTTCAAAAAGGTACAACTCCAGTGGATTCTCAATTTCGATAAATGAAACTCTCGAACCGTGGAGCAGTCATTGCGCATCCTGAAATTGTTTTTGGAACTTAGTGTTCTTCATGGCCATGCTCCGCGTCATCTTGTGGGGTGCTTTTTCGCACGCCATCCGGTATGCGAGACTCGCGTCAAAATGCGTCTTGCCTGTGCCGTGCTGACGCAGCCGTCCAATAACACCGCGTGAAATGCCAACGTAAAATGGCTTTTTGCCGCGCGTAAATATATAGCATCCTGAAAAGTCGATGGTGCGCCCCAGCCGCCGTAATATCGACTTGACGCCTGCCCCAGCCGTGCAGAATTCCTTCAGGCGATGCGGTTTTTTCATCGCAGTGCGCAGGCGAATCATGTCACCGGGCAAGACGACGGAGGCCAATTCCGCGAAAGTGCTTTGGCAAGTATCTATCACTTGATTGTCCCTGCTTTCACAAACGCTCTTGCAACTTTTTCAGCAAGACAAAACTTTACATGTGTTGAAGGTGTCTACAAGTTGAGCGAATCACTTGAACTTGCGATTCCCAGCGTTTCCAATCTGGATTGTTGTTTCTCCCGACAGTCCAGAACGAATTGTAAAAATGCTTTCTGCATATCGTACTGGCTAAGTCCAAGCCGCAAGAGAACGCTCGTGACAGCTCCAACGAATGGCTCATGTGCAAGCAGAATCGTGAAATAAGCTGCTCCTCTGCTGGCCGCTGAATACGACGCACGGCGAGAGGCCCATCGAACGACTCCATCAAGCGGCGTTCCCTCCCGATATCGTCGCCAACTTTGGAAAGCAATGACCCCGAGGGCTGTCCACGGGATAAAGTCGAATTCCGGGGCTACGCCGTGTACCGCATCGAAGACGACATCTCCTAATTGCGCGTTGGAAATTCCAGAGTTAACGAGGTGCGAGAGCATTTCGGGGTCGTTCATGCCCTCGAAGACCTCATGCGTTGCTACCACATCAATTTCTGGGTGTTGAGCGATCGCGTCTGCTATGTATGACAAGCTCTTCGTAGCCTTGAGTTGCAGGTGATCGATAACATGTCCGTGGGCATCCCGGATAGCGATGTCCCATCCTTCCTGAGCCGGAGGGGTCGCTAGTTCTGCAAACGCACCGGTAGGTAGATGCCCGTGATTGAGATAATCCAAATACTCCAACTCGAACGCCTTGCCTTTGATTGCGTTGATGATCCCAATTAGCGAAGCGTCACTTTTGTGGTTACGGACGAATTCTACAAAGTCACCAGCGTTCGGGTACTGCGAATGGAAGGCATTAATGACGAGAGGCGAAATCTCAGATTCGTGCACTTTGCCACTGAAGATGTCTCGCAACCCGTATCCGCCAATTATCGCTGCCTCGAGACACTCGTCCTCAGTCGATTGCTCTTTGAATAGCTCTTCAGACGAACGGAGGCCGTTTCCAAATCGAGTATGGGTATCGGCAACGAATTGTCGGAGTAGGTCATTCACCGCAGCCACCAGTACAGACCCGATACAACAGCTAAACCGCCAACTAGCACAGCCAGAACTAAAGCCAGTGTCCTGACCGAATGGACATGGCGCTCCATTTTCATCAGTTGCGTCTTCAAGGCAGTAATCTCAGATTCGTTTTCTTTGAGGCGGGTGACCAAGGCAGTGTTTATTGCCTCGTTTTCGACCATGTACTTCCTGACTTCTTCGAGGGCTATTTGTCCAGTGAGGGTCCCCACCTTTTTGGCGACAGGCCGAACCAGATTTTTCTTGACCCACTCTTTGGAGGCGTCCACCGCGCCTGTGGCTCTTTCGGGCATAGATTTACACCCTGCCGGACGGGTGACCATTTTTGTCTCATCTGGCATAAGGACGCTTAGATTGCGGTATTTTACCGAGTGCCGTGCCCGTGCTCATTCTGCCGCCTGGACAACTTTTATGCTGTACGGCACTTCACTAACAAGACAAAGCTCTCGATTGACGCACCCGATTGCGACATTCCAGTCTTCTGCCGTCAATGTCATCGGTGAAATCGGGTCGCCGACGAAATACAAGTTGACGAGAAACGCTTGAACCCCTGCAATCTTTCGGAGGAAACACAGGGTCGCGTACCGATTCGCGGACTGGTAGAGCGGCCCCATCCAGTCAGCATCTGGAGTAACCCCGGGCCAAGACTTTGTCGCATCGAATGCATTGTTAATCATTTGCTTGCTTCTGAGAGA
This sequence comes from Candidatus Acidiferrales bacterium, assembly GCA_035696345.1. Classification (GTDB taxonomy): domain Bacteria; phylum Acidobacteriota; class Terriglobia; order Acidiferrales; family UBA7541; genus Palsa-360. Next base: position 2,768 of record DASRQU010000099.1, on the reverse strand, counting down.
GGCCGCACCGCAGCCACCACCATAAATCTCAGACACATGGTTTTTAGCTTCTATTAGGAGGCATCCCCCTCAACCCTTGCGAGCGCGTCCCAGCATGGCCCACTGTGCGGCCAGAACTCATGAAGTTGTAGCGCAAAAGTACCAAGGCCAACATGCTCCAGAAAGTCGCAGTCACGATATTCCAAGTACGATTCCCTCGCTAGAGGTGACACCCACTGAATATCTTTCTCATCAAGGTCGTACCGCGATAGGGACCGAGTAACTGCGGAATTAAGTGCGAGCGTTCTTTCGTTAACATATGTTTGGATTTGCCGCTGGCTTCCGGCGTGGGCCCGACCTGTTGAATCCGTTCGAGCGAGATCTCTTACTGAAGGCACTAGTCATTCTCCCAAGACGTCGATACAAGTACGCCCTAAAGTAATTGAACAACAAATCGAACCAATCCGTTATCAAGCTTTAAGACGGGAATGCAAATAGTACGAGCGGTTTAATTACTCAATCGGTTATTTAAAGTCCAGCGAATCTTGAAATGCCAAAAGGTCCTGTTCCCATCTCGACCGACGTAGTTGCCATTCGCATTTAAGATGAACGATTCCGTTGTGTACTCGGATTGCTGCTGGAATTCATCAACTTTGTTGGGTCGCCTTGAATTTCTAATGTTGGCATCTCCGCTTCGCGCGCCTTCGCTGACGGGACAACTGGGCAGCTATTATCTGAAGAACTTGGATCTGAGGAGTTCGCTTGGCATGAGTGAGCAATATTGAAGGACCGTCAGATGGCTATCGAAGGAAGAGGGAGCCCTGTGAAGGAAGAATCCCTAGCGAAACGGCCATTCGGGTAGTGGAGCGAGAGAAACCCATCAGAAGGGAGAACTTGGGGGATCGAAAATCGGGGCCTTTCGTGCCTCAGATTTTCTTCTTCTCAAGGAAACCTTCACACTCTAGGAACGCAAGAATCCTTGCCATCGTTGGTTTCCCTAAGTCCGGGTCATGCACAGCAGCGAGAAAATCATCGTGTTTGATCGGCGTGAGGCGACGACGGATTAGAGAGCTGATTGAGGTGCGGGAATTGAAAGCGGCTAGACGGAGTTGCTCATACATTGCAGGCTCCACAAGTACATTGACCTGCTTGGCCAACTTGCGTGAATCTTTTTCCTCAGCCATGATCCCTTTCCAAGCAATCACGGCAGCGTTTGCGGTGACAAGATCTTCTGGGGCGAGAGCAAACCATTCACCGTCAATTTGCTTGGATGTGAACAAATCATGTAGATGCAGTTCCAACTGGTGGCAATACTTTCTTTGACAAACCCATTGTGCGACGATCTTCAATGGAAAAGCCGCAACGGCAGCAATTTCCGCGAACCGATGTTCGATGCTCTGGGCCATCCCGATCTTGTACCAGCCTTGTGTTTCGTTACCGAAAATGAAGATACCTTCCATAATGATTGATGCTATAGCCTGGAATACATCGCAATATCAAAGCCACTAGAAACAGAAATTCGAGCGCCTCTGGAGGGGCAGAAATCTCTGGATAATTTATATCTCCTATATGCAGCGCGCACAGCCCGCCCTCAAACGGACCCATACCCCACCACACATTTCTACATCTCAATCGATTTGCCACAACGAATGCCGGAACACATTGGGAGACAATCAGTTAGATGGTAGGCATAGCGCCGTAACCGGGCCATATAAACACTGCGTTATCAGGGTGGGCGCAAAAGGGTACACTCTCCGCCGCGCGCGACGGGGCTTCTGGACGCTGTATAAGGATCGAGACGGCAGGTCCGGGTAAATAGGCGGAGGAAAGTTCGACACTGCATTAGTATTTCGCGAGAGGCGCGCGATGGACCGATTGAAACGATTCAGAGAACCGAAGTACCACCAAAATTAACACTTCAGTTCAAGACGTTTTTACTGATTCTGTGTGCCAAAAGGAGCAACTGCTCCCGAAACGTCAATAATATCTGCATCGTCTGCAATTACTTCCGTAGTCGCTCTGGTCAGGTAGTTCTTACCTAGCTGGAAGCCATTGGAATTGATGGGAATAAAAATGTTGTTTACTTAGTATACAACACTCCGTATGGTTCGGTTCATGGTTGGTAACGAGCCAGCCAAAAACTAAACCGACGAGAGGATACCATGACACTACTGGACACGATGAAAACTGAACGGATCAAGCTGGTAAAAGCCTTGGAAGCTCACAAGGCAGATCCCGCCATTGCTACGCGTATCACCGAACTGAAGACTGAGCTCGCGAAGCTAACGGCACAGCTCTCAGGAGCCGATCTCAAATCGCAGATCGCAGCCGTTGACCGGGCCATTAACGCGGTCGAAAATCCCAATCGAATCAGCAAGCCCATGAGTGAAACGGGACGGCTGGCAATCAAGGCTGGATTGCTACGCTATCATGAGAATCGGAAGACAGCAGCGCAGGCTCCTGCGGCTCCGCCGTCTGTGCCTGTTGCTGCCAGTGGCGAGCGCAGTGTTGGCAAGAAGAAAGCTTAGTGGCCCGGTCCAATCCCATCAACGCAGGGTGGGATTGAGCAGGTCCGCTACAGAGCCAAAACTTCTCTTGCCCGATTGTGTTCCGCATATACCTTCAAAAGCCAGGTTCCGATAAGACGACTTATCAAGACTTGGCTGCTAAATGGGTGCGATTACGAGCCAAAGATTTTTGCGGCTAAATAGCTCCATACAATAGTGCAGGCAAGTGCAATTCCCGCGAACGCATCGACGGGCCACGTTTCATTGCCTCCATTTGCGACA
>DASRQU010000098.1:0-10425 GCA_035696345.1 Candidatus Acidiferrales bacterium | reverse complement strand
AAGGCGAATTGTATCCATGGGGAAATTGTCAGCCGGAAGATGTTCCCAACTATGCAAACCGCTGGAAGTCGGGTCCGGAGAAGGTGGGGCTGCACGCGCCAAACTTGTACGGACTATTTAATCTCGGAGACAACGTCCACGAGTGGTGCGCCGATTGGTACGACGCGTCCTACTATTCCATTTCGCCCGAGCGCAATCCGCAAGGTCCTCCATCAAGCCCGCGTCGCGCATCGCGCGGCGGCTCGTGGCGCCATCACATCAAAGTCACCAGAACCGCAGCCCGCTCCAGCATCCCCCCGCATCTAAAATATGCCGACTACGGTTTCCGCGTAGCGGCAAATACGTAGTAAGCGGCGCGGACTTCAGCCTGCGTCTTTTGGCGCTTGTAAATCGCTAAATTCCGCGGGCTAAAGCCCGCGCCACGCAAGCCCTATTTCGCAGGCTCAGCCTGATCCGGCATCGGAGACCCTTGCGCCAGCACAACTTTCCAGGCGCCATTTTGCTTTGCAAACACGCGCAGAAAACGATACTCCCCGCCAAACGCGCGGCCCTTATCCGTGCCGTCCACAGTTACATGCTCGGTCAAAACAGCCACGGCTCCGTTCGCGTAAAATTGCACATGCGTTTCGCGAGGATTCAAAACTTTCAGCGTGCGGTCAGGCCGTTTCAAATTTTCGAGTTGGCCCGCCTTGTCCAGCAATTTTCCCTGCGGGTTCAATGCAAAAAAATCATCCGCCAAAATTTTATCCAGAAACGCCACGTCGCGATTTTCTTCCGCTTCAATATATTTGTTTCTGAAATCCACCACCTCTTGCACAGCCTTGTCGTTCTTAGCGGCAGGCATCTGCGCATGAGTGACGAGCGGCGCCGCCAGCAATGCGGCGAACAAGGCGATTCGAGCGATTCTCATTACAGGACTCACTTTCTCGGGACTTCCGCGTCGCGGGACCGTTCAGCATTTTGAATTAACTCTATATCTACACAGCTACCGTTCGCAAAACTTTTACGGATTTTAGCAGACAAAGGGCGTAAACGGTTGAATGCGTTCCGCGCGACGCCCGACCGCGGATTGCAGGGTGGTTCAATACACGGTGGCCCAGGGAAATATCGAATTGGCATGACAGGCGCACCGCCGCATCTAATTTTTGAGCGACAATAAAGATGAATAGACCAGATAAAGGAATGCGCCAGAAAAACGGTGCGGAAAAAATTGGTGCCGGAGGAGGGAGTCGAACCCACACGGCCTTGCGGCCACTGGATTTTGAGTCCAGCGCGTCTGCCATTTCACCACTCCGGCGCGTCCTAGATTCTACACGACTCGCGCCCGTAGCCAAAGCCTTGCTCATTTCTCATTCCCTGTTTACACTTCGCTGCGCGACGAAAAGTTCCGCGATGCGCATGGCGAGCCGCTGACTTAAACCTATGCCTACCCCGCCCGACGACCCGGCAGCCGCAGACGCATTGACGTCAGGGAATTCTCATTCCAGCTCCGCCGCTAAGGTGTTACCCCCGCATTGGCGAGTCGGATTCTGGAGCCTGATCTTCACGCAGTTTCAAGGCGCGTTCAACGACAATGCGTTGAAATTTCTGGTGATTTATTTAATCGTTGAGCGCAACTTCCCTTCCCATGTGCGCGATCTCTTCATTCTTCTCGTCGGCGCGCTCTTCGCCATTCCGTTTATTTTATTTTCCCTGGCGGGTGGATACTTCGCGGACCGCTACAGCAAGCGCGGAGTCACCATCGGCACAAAGCTTTTTGAGATTGGCGTCGGCCTTTTCGCGACTGCAGCGCTAGCTCTCGCAAACCTTCCCATGGAGGCGGCCGCGGTTTTTCTGATCAGCACCCAGGGCGCGCTGTTCGGTCCATCAAAATACGGACTGCTGCCCGAGCTCGTTCCAGAAAACAAACTCTCCTGGGCCAATGGCGTAATCGAACTGGGCACGTTCGTTGCGTCCATTACGGCAGTTATGGGCGCGGGATATTTGGCCGATACGTTTCGAGGCCGCCAATTCTGGTCCGGCATTATTCTGCTCGGATTGACGATGATGGGGCTCATCTCCAGCTACGGAATTTCCCGAGTGCCCGCGGCGAATCCCGCACGCCGGCTGCGCGCAAATCCGCTCGGCGATCTCCGCGGTCAGGTCCGCATCATCGGGCAAGATCGTTTGCTCGGCTGGGCGATTGTGGGCAACACCTATCTATGGTTTCTGGCGGCACTCTTGCAATTCGTGATCGTCGTTTATGGCCATGATGTTTTGCGGGTGAACGAAACTGAAATCAGCTACTTACAAGCGGCGGTGGGAATCGGCATCGGCGTAGGCAGCCTGTTTGCCGGCTATCTCTCGCGTGGAAAAATTGAAACTCGACTCGTTCCGGTAGGAGCCGTAGGCATGACCGTTTTCGGTTTCCTCGTATCACGGCATCATCCCGGTGTCTGGCAGGTGCGCGCCGATCTGTGTATGCTGGGTCTGTTTGGCGGCTTTTACGCGGTGCCACTTAACGCCCTGATCCAGCACCGTCCGGCACTGGAAATCAGGGGCGGGGTGATCGCGGCAGCAAATTTATTTTCATTTGTAGGTGTTTTTCTTGCCGCGGGAGTGTATTTCGCCTTATCGTCCGGCGCGCATCTGGACCCGCGAGAAATTTTTCTTGCCGGCGCGCTCATGACCCTAGTCGCCGCGTTCCACGCGATATTTCTGCAGCCCGCGCAGGTTTAAGTGGCGCTTCCACAGGCTAAAGCCTATGCCACATGAACCGCAAATCAGAAAAGCGAAAGCTTGATGTGCAGGAATTTCTTGGGATCGTTCCGGAAATCCGAAATCAGCGCTCTCGAATCGCCCGCCAGGCCCGCAAAATTATCGTAAAACTTCGGATCGCCAAAAAACTTCCCAATCGTATTTTCGTTGGTATTCATCTTCGCAGTAGCGCTGGCCAGATTCGCGCCCGCCTGCTTGTAGTTCGCATACAAGGAATCATCCGTGACAAGTTTCCCCAGCGTCCCCTTGCCCCCTCTAACGTCCGCCAGGAACCCGTTGCCGTTGTCGATAAACTGCCTGACGCTTTCGTGCATCGTCGGGTCATACACCAATTTGCCGAGCGTACCTTGCTGGTTCTGCACTGCCTCCAATACGTTATCCACGCGGCCCGCCACAGAATTTACGCGGTTATACAACTCGTCATCTGAAACGAGCTTGCCCATCGTCCCCTTGCCGCCCTTGATGTCCGAGACCATCTTGTCCACCGTTGCAAGGGATCGGTTGAGGTGATTGTAGGCTCCTTCATCGACAAGAAATTTACCCAGCGAGCCGTTGCCCTTGCGCACATCCACCAGAATCGCATTGGCCTGACTCGTGATGGAACTCAGGCTGTCGAGCAAATCCGCGCTCCTGTTCACCATCTCCTTCAAATCTTTTTCATGCCGCGCCGGAACTTCCTCATTGTTTTCCAGCACCCGGCCCACGTAGCCGCGATCAAGATCCACGTAACGATTGCCCAGCAGCCCTTCCGTCACGAGTCCGACGGTGGAATCCGTTCGCACATAATCCTGAAATGTCTTCTGCAAGCGCAGAACGATTTCGATGTTTCGCTGCTTGGTGAGTGGCGCTCCATCTTTAGGCGGGGCAATCGTGATTTTTTCCACATTGCCGACGTCCACTCCGTCAACGCGCACCGGCGCCCCCAGCGTCAGACCATCCACTTCAGGCAGAAATGCATGCAATCGATACTTCGGCCCCCAACCGCTGCCTCCCGTAACGTAAAATATGACGACGGTAAGTAAAAGCGCCCCGGCCAGGACAAACAATCCAACTCGGAGATCGGTCCATGTCAATTGTTTGCGTTGCGCCATAGCTTCTCCTCCACACTACATCCCATATTACCTTTTAACCGTCACAATAAAAATCGCCGTAAATACGGATCGCGCGTTTCAGATAATTGTTCCGGATTGCCCTGGAAATAAGCCTTTCCGTCACGCAGCACCAGGAAATTGGTCGATGCCGCACGCCCGGCCGAGTTTCCGTTTTGCGCCACCTGGACCACGTGTCCCAGTTCGCCGTCAAAGCGATAACTCGCCAAGCCAAATGCATCCTGCAACCGATGCGTAGCCAGAACAGAAGTCACGCCCTGCGTGTCGCGCAGTCGCAAGATTAAAGTGATGATCGTCTGCGCAGTTACGGGGTCGAGCCCAGCGGTAGGCGAATCGTAGAGAACGACATGGGGCCGCGTCACGAGGGCTCGCGCGATCGACACGCGACGTCGCATTCCTCCCGACAGCTCTGATGGAAATTTTTCCAACGTTTCTTCCATTTCCACGAATCGCAGGGATTCGCGCACTCGAGGCTCGATCTCATCTTCGTCCATGCCTTCTTCTTCCAAAGAGTACGCGACATTTTCAGCGACCGTCAGAGAATCGAACAGCGCTCCCTCCTGAAATACGAATCCGATGCTCCTGCGGAACGCAAGCAGTTCTCTTTCCGTCATCTGCGAAAGGTCTTGCCCAAGCATCGTCACGGTTCCTGAATCCGGCTGAATCAAGCCCGCCGCCAGCTTCAGGATCAGCGTTTTCCCCGAACCGCTTTCCCCAATTAAGATCTTTGTTTCGCCGGGAGCCACAGAAAAGGAAAGCCCGTCCAGAATATTGCCTGTGTCGAAGCCAATGCGGACATCTTCGAGGGAAAGTACAGGCTCGCCGGGTGCGTTCGCGCTCATTCGTGCGTTTGCGTTCATGCTAACGGGACGGGACCACGCCAGGATTGAGTCGGTGACGCATTTATCGGTTTGATTATAGATGGAAACCGTCCCAGCCACGGGAATGATTGCAACTAAGGTGAGAGAACGTGACCCGCAAAAAACAACATGATCTTCGTGAGGAAGAAATCCGTAATCAGGATAAATACTGATGCGGCAACCACGGCGTGTGTGGTCGCGCGACCCACGCCCTGAGTTCCTCCCTTCACGGTTAGACCCTGATAGCATCCGACGGTCGCCAGAATGAACCCGTAGACCAGCGGTTTCGTGAGGCCCTGCATGAGGTCGGAAAAATCCAGAACGTCGATAGCGCGTGTCCAGAAAAGAACTGGGTCAAGCCGAAGGGTAAACATGGCGACGAGATAGCCGCCGATCAGACCGAGAAAATCGGCCATTGCCGTCAGCAGCGGTAGCATGAAAACGGTAGCGATTAACCGGGGCGTCACGAGTTTGCGAATGGGATCCGTGCCCATCGCGCGCATCGCGTCCACCTGCTCGGTCACCACCATCGAGCCCAGCTCGGACGCCATGCCGGAAGCGTTGCGCCCGGTAACCAGCAGTCCGGTGATCGACGGACCCAGTTCGCGCACCAACGCCAGCGACACTACGTCTGCGGTTAGCGCCGTCTGCCCGAATCGCTCAAATTGCGCAGCGGTTTGCAGCACCATCACCGCGCCGATAAAAAAACCCGTCAGCAGGACAATTGGCAACGAGCCCACGCCAATAATGTCCATCTGTTCTAGAATGTCAGAAAAATAAAACGGAGGCGTAAATACACTGGAAACAGCGCGGCTCGCAAGAATGGCGTAATCCTGAACATGCTGCACCCATCGCTTAGCTTTTTCTGATAAAACGCCCGAGGTGGGGACATCATTGGGCTCAAGAAGTTTGGGGTCAGTAGTGGCCATCAGTCGCCGTTGGCTGTTCCTTGAGCGCGGTCGGGTTCCGAACCAGCGTACTGGTCATTGCAAGGCACGTCAAGCATCGTGAACACCAGCAATGCCAAAAACGTGACGCAGTTTCGGATTTAACTTATCGGCGACTTATCTGTTTCTTTTAGACTTAACGTCGATTAGAAATTTCGCGCTACGTGCCGCAATCGCGATAATCGCCCGTAGCACAGCCACTCTTGGGTGTGTGTACTTTGCAAAACCGCGCAGGCAAGAGTGCCTGTGCCACGCGAACACCCGCGACGAGTCGCTTAAAAAAGCTCCCAATTTGCCTCGCGCCTATCATCGCTTTACGCGCCGTGCCGTGTCCGTTAGAATGTCGTGCCTTTCATGTTTCGCTTTGTTACAGCAGGTGAGTCTCACGGCCAGGCCCTGATTGCTTGGATCAGCGGCATGCCTGCGGGTGTGCCCATAGACTTTGAGTTCGTGCAACGCGAACTCCACCGCCGCCAACTCGGCTACGGCCGCGGCGGCCGCCAGAAGATTGAGAAGGATAGCGTCGAATTCCTCTCCGGCGTGCGCCACGGACAAACTATCGGCGCGCCAATTGCCCTGCGCATCGAAAACCGCGACTGGACCAATTGGGAAAAGACCCTGCCCGTCGAAAAATTGCCGGAAGCCGAGAGCAAGGAGCGCCGCCTGACCGCTCCGCGGCCTGGGCATGCGGACCTCGCCGGCTCGATGAAATTTAATTTGCACGACGCTCGATATATTCTGGAGCGCGCGTCAGCCCGCGAAACCGCCGCGCGCGTGGCGGCGGGCGCGATTGCCAAACTACTGCTGCGCCAGCTTGAGTGCGAAGTTCTTAGCCACGTCATCTCGGTTGGCAAAGCGCGGCTCATGCGCAAGGCGTCTTGGAATGAAATTCACGCGATTTGCGAAAATCTGGATTCCCCGCTGCGTTGCGTCGATTCCGAGACCGAAGCGCTGATGAAGAGCGAAGTCGATGTCGTGCATCGCGCCGGAAACACGGTAGGCGGAATTTTTGAAGTGGTGGCGCATAACGTGGTCACCGGACTTGGCACGCACGTGCAGTGGGACGAAAAGCTGGATGCGCGCCTCGCACAAGCCGTGATGTCGATCCAGGCCGTCAAGGGCGTAGAGATAGGTGACGGGATCGCGGGCGCGACGTCTTACGGCTCGGAAGTAATGGACGAAATCGGCTTCGACGCCGCCACGAATCATTTCACTCGCGCGTCGAATCGCGCCGGCGGCCTCGAAGGCGGCATTACCAACGGTGAAGACGTGATCGTCCGCGGATACCTGAAGCCGATCTCCACTCTACGCACGCCTCTCGGCACCGTAGACATGGTCACGAAGCAACCTGTCTCCGCTGCTTATGAGCGCTCGGACGTCTGCGTAGTTCCCGCGGGCGGTGTGGTGGGAGAAGCCATGGTTTCCATCGTCCTAACGCAAGCCATGCTGGAGAAATTTGGCGGCGACTCGCTCGTGGAGACCCGCCGTAATTTCGAGGGGTACAAGCACCAACTGAAAGAGTTTTGAAACCACGAATCGAGTGAAGAGCTAAAATGATTTATCCGATCACCAAATACGGCGCGGCTGTATTGGAAACTCCGGCCAAGCCGGTCGAAAAATTTGACGACGAGTTGGCAAAACTTTGCGAGGACATGTTTGAGTCCATGTACGTCGCTCAGGGCGTTGGCTTGGCCGCCACGCAAATTGGGATGTCCAAGCGCCTGGCCGTGGTTGACGTGAGCGTTGGGAAAAACCCCGAAGCCAGACTTGTGCTCGCTAACCCGGAGATTATTCACGTCGAGGGCGATCAGCGCGAAGAGGAGGGCTGCCTTTCGCTGCCCGGTTTTCGCGGAAATGTTTTGCGACCCGCCTACGTGACCGTGCGTGCGCAAGACGTGAAGGGCGAAACCTACGAGATGCGCGGCGAAGGTTTACTTGCGCGCGCGTTTTGCCATGAGATCGATCATCTGGACGGCATTCTTTTTATTCAGCACCTCAGCATGTTGAAACGAGACCTTATGAAGCGACGCATCCGCAAGCTGCGGAAAACGGGCGACTGGTAGATTTTCTCGCGTCACAGCCATGACTTCCCTGCGCATCGTGTTTTGTGGTACACCGGAATTTGCAGTTCCCTCTCTCCGGCGGCTCGCGGACCGTCCGGAATTCTCCATCGAAGCCGTTATCTCGCAACCGGATCGTCCTCGCGGCCGAGGCGGCGCCGTCACCGCCTCGCCCGTAAAAGAAACAGCACTCGAACTCGGCCTGCACGTCTACCAGCCCGAATCGATCAAATCCGAATCTTCCCAGGATTTTTTAACGCGGATTGCCCCGGATGCCGTGGTGATCATTGCCTACGGCCAGATCATTCCCGCGCGCCTATTGCAAATCGCGCGCCTCGGATGGCTCAACGTCCACGGTTCTCTGCTTCCAAAGTATCGCGGTGCCGCACCCGTTCACTGGGCCATCGCCAACGGCGAAACCATCACCGGTTTGACAACCATGCAGATCAACGCCGGAATGGACACGGGTCCGACCCTCTTGCGCAATGAAGTCACAATTGGACCGGACGAGACTTCGCCGGAACTTGCGGCCCGCTTAAGCTTGATTGGTGCCGGCCTGATCACCGAGACGCTGGTGCAATTCGATCGCGGGGAAATTTCTCCCGCACCGCAGGACGAAGCTGGCGTTTCCTATGCGCCCATCCTGAAAAAAGAAGATGGACGGATCCAGTGGCAACAATCCGCGCAGCAAATTTACAACCGTATGCGCGGTTTCACTCCGTGGCCTGGTTCGTATAGTGCATTTCGTGGTCAGATCCACCATTTGTGGGGCCGTCCTGGTGCCATTCCAGCAACTGAACCGCCAGCGACGACGCCGAAAGAGCCTGGACAAATTATCGTGAGTGGAAAAGAAGTCTTCGTGGCCTGTGGTTCGGAGACGTTCCTGCGCTTGGAGTCTATTCAGGCAGAAGGGCGAAAAAAAACAAACGCGCGCGAATTTGCCAACGGCGCTCGGCTCGTGGCCGGAAATCAATTCGACGTCTAGGGACTCATGAAGAACGCTTTTTGGTCACGGCTTCTCGGCTTGCGGAAAATCGAAGAAAGCCATCTTTCCGCTAGCTGCATTTTGCCGGAGAGAAACTTTTCTGTGGGACTTAACATCGAAGAGAAATTTCTCACTACGTTCGGAATGATAATTGATATTCGGGTAGCACAGCTAGTCGTGGCTGTGCGCACTTTGCAAAACCCGCACAGGCAGGAGTGCCTGTGCTACTCAAGGGTTCATCCGAGCCATTTTTCCGCGGCGTGTTCAGCCGCGACATTTTGAGGAAGTGAACATCAGGGGCTTTCACCCCTGCTGTCCTTCCAAGCAGACCTGCTGAGACGCACACATGACCATTTCCCAAGCACGAACCATTGCCTTCGACGTACTGCTGCGCGTCGCAAAACAAAACGCATACGCCGATGATGTTTTGCGCGCAGAGCTCGACGCGTCCGTAAAGGCGGAAGATGCGGGGCTCGCGACGGAACTGGCGCTTGGCGCATTGCGCTGGCAGAGGCTGCTCGATTTCCTGATCGATCGCTACTTGAAAAAGCCGGCGGACGTCACGGACGCGGAAGTGCGCATCGCGCTTCGCCTGGGATTTTATCAACTTTATTTTCTCAGCCGCGTGCCCGCGCACGCCGCGCTGAACGAATCGGTGGAACTCGTGAAGCGCGCGAGAAAACGTTCCGCTGCAAATCTTGTGAACGCTATCCTGCGTAAGGCGGCCAAGGAGCGGCGTGACGGTATTTTCCCATCCGATGCCGTAGCGCGACTCTTGCCTTCGAACACCCCTTCCGCCGAGCGCTTGGGGATTTTGCACTCGCATCCGACATGGATGGTTGAGCGGTGGATTCGAGCGTTCGGCGAAGCACGTGCACTCGCGCTGCTGCAGGCGAATAATCGCGTTCCTTCTCTCGCAGCGTACATGCTCGATCCTTCGAAAGAAGGGGAGGCCCGACGATTGCTGGGGAACACACGGGCCAACATACTTCCGGGACGTTTATTGCGCGACGCGTGGGTTTTAGAAGGCGGGAATCCTTCCGCATGCGAAGCGGTTCGCGAAGGATGGATCGCGCTCCAGGATGAGGCGTCGCAGGCCGTAGCGAAGCTTCTGGCGGTCGATCGTGGGCAAGCTGTGCTCGACCTATGCGCCGCGCCGGGAGGCAAGACGCTGTTGCTTGGGCGCGCGGCGGGAGAGCACGGACGCGTCGTAGCCGCGGATCTGCACGCGAACCGCGTTCGCGCCATGAAGGAACGTTTCGAACGCGCGGGCGCTCGAAATGTGGAAACTTTTGTGATGGACGGCGCGCAGCCGCTTCCGTTCGAACATGGCTTTGATCGCATCCTTGTGGACGTGCCTTGCTCGGGCACAGGTACGCTCGCGCGGCACCCTGAAATTCGCTGGAAAATTCGCAGCGACGATTTGAGCGATCTGCATGCGCGGCAGACCGCGCTGCTCGGGAATGCATTGCGGCATTTGGCGGCTGGCGGGCGACTCGTATATTCCACGTGTTCGCTCGAGCCTGAAGAGAATGAACTCGTGGTGCGCGAATCGCTTTCTGTGGCTGGGAGCGATTTTCAGATTATTGATCCGCGCGATGCAATTGCCGGGAGTTTGCAAGCGGGCGTTGCTGCGGAAAGCGTCGTCGACGCGAACGGGTTCTTTCGTACATTTCCCGGAGAGCATGGGACGGATGGGTTCTTCGC
>DASRQU010000097.1:0-41860 GCA_035696345.1 Candidatus Acidiferrales bacterium | reverse complement strand
GGCGAGCTGTTTCACGATCTCGCCGAGCGCCTGCACCGCGTCGTGGAATTCGATTACTTGAATCTCATCTTGTACGACCCGAAGCGCAACGTCATGCGGCTGCACATTCTCGAATCCGAAAGGAATTTCAGAAAGTATGGGCCGGGAAGCGAGTTTGCGATCGGAGAAACTCCCTCCGGCTGGGTCTGGGAATCGCAAAAGCCGTATCTGCTGGATGACATCGAAAAAGAAAAGCGTATTCCCACCATCGTGCAAACGCTCCGCGAAAATGGTGTCCGGTCATTTTGCGCGCTGGCCTTGACCACAGCGCAACGCCGCGTAGGCGTGATGAGTTTCGGACGCGGCGTGCAACACGTCCACACTGAAGCAGAGGTGGCATTTCTGCAGCAAGTGGCGCGGCAAGTCGCGGTTGCGGTCGACAACGCACTAAACTTTGAAAGCGCACAGGCTTATCAGCGTCAACTGGCGCTGGAACGCGACCGCTTGCGCGTTCTGCTGGAAGTTAACAATGCGGTGGTGTCCAAGCTGGATCTACATAGCCTATTGGGCGCGATTTCCGCCTCCCTCCGTCGCGTGATTCACCATGAATACACCAGCCTGGCCGTGTTCGATCCGACCACCAACAACATGCGTGTATCGGCTCTCGATTTCCCGCAAGGAAAGGGACTGATGCGGGAAGACTTGACCGTCCAGCTTGAAGGTTCCATGGGCGGAAAAGCGTTCCGAACCCGTCAAGCGCTGGTGCTGGACCGTAACGCCATGGAGGAGTTTAATTCCCCCACTTCGCGGTTACTGAAAGCCGAGGGCGTGCGGTCCGTCATCAGCATGCCGCTGATTACACACGATCGCGCGTTGGGCGCACTGACTCTGGCCAGCCTGCGTGACTCGGCATTTCAGCAGAGCGACGTGGATTTGCTCGCTCAAGTGGTGAGCCAGGTGGCGATTGCCGTCGAGAATGCGCTGGCCTTTCAGGAAATCGCTGAACTCAAAAATAAATTGGCGCAGGAAAAACTTTATCTCGAAGACGAAATCCGCTCCGAAATGAACTTTGATGAAATTATCGGCGAGTGTGCTTCCCTTCGCGCGGTTCTGAAGCAGGTGGAAACCGTGGCGCCTACAGATTCTACAGTGCTTATCACCGGAGAAACCGGGACGGGCAAGGAATTAATTGCGCGTGCCATTCATAATTTGAGTCCGCGGCGCGAGCGCACGTTTGTAAAAGTAAATTGCGCGGCGATCCCCACCGGCCTGCTCGAATCCGAATTATTCGGGCATGAGCGCGGCGCATTTACCGGCGCCATCGCGCAGCGAATCGGAAGGTTTGAACTGGCCAACGGAGGAACTATTTTCCTGGACGAAATCGGAGACATTCCTCTCGAACTGCAGCCGAAGCTTTTGCGCGTGCTGCAGGAGCAGGAATTCGAGCGGCTGGGCAGCACCCACACAACAAAAGTGGATGTTCGACTCGTGGCCGCCACAAATCGCAATCTCGCACAAATGGTCGCGGAGCGTACCTTCCGCACCGATCTCTACTATCGACTGCGTGTGTTCCCCATAATTATGCCGCCTCTCCGTGAACGCCAAGGGGACATCCCCTCCCTGGTCCGGTACTTCGTAGAAAAGCATGCCCGTCGCATGAACCGCACCGTGGAAACGATTCCTGCGGAAACGCTGGAGCGCCTGGTTCAATACCCGTGGCCGGGAAACATTCGCGAATTGGAAAATCTCATTGAGCGAGCAGTTATTGTCTCGCCGGGACCCGTGCTGCGAGTGCCGTTGAGCGAGCTCCGTTCCGGAGCCGAACCTTTGGTGGAGGGGCAGACGCTACGTGCAGTCGAGCGCGAACACATTTTAAAAACTCTGGAGGGAACGAAGTGGGTATTGGCGGGCCCCCACGGCGCGGCTGCACGGCTGGGCATGAAACGGACAACGTTACAGTCTAAGATGCGGAAACTCGGCGTTAAAAAGCAGACTTAAGGGATGTGCCGACATCTGGGCATATGCCGAAATAACGGCAGCCGCGGTCTGGCAAATACTTCCTAAATCTTTGACAAATCATCACATTAGATCCTCTAACCAACTGTAAAATAAGCCCTTATAATAAGTGATTCCATTTCGGCATTTATGGCCTTTCGCATGCTACCTATCCGCAGATTGTCTTATCTTTCAGGATTCCGTCTAGAAGGCTGGAGATGTTCAAGGTTACTTCACGGCAGGCCGATAATACTGAGACTTGGGAACT
This sequence comes from Candidatus Acidiferrales bacterium, assembly GCA_035696345.1. GTDB lineage: Bacteria > Acidobacteriota > Terriglobia > Acidiferrales > UBA7541 > Palsa-360. The sequence continues at coordinate 39,618 of DASRQU010000097.1, read as the reverse complement.
AGAGGGTAAGCTCTCTGGCGAGTGGGTCACGGAACTTGAGCGGTGCTGGAGGCAGCGCAAAACGCCGCTAGACGTTCCTTTAGAAATTCGTCTAAAGGCGATCAGCTACATTGACGCAGCAGGAAAGCAACTTCTCGCTCAAATGCATAAAGCAGGGGTTGGAATCGTGGGCTGCGGTTGCATGACTAAGGCGGTCGTCGCGGAGATTTCGCAGCCGTTAAATTCGAATTGAATTGCCGGGAAAGAGGGCAAGAATGGCGCTTTATGTGCTCACTGCAAGTGGAGATCAGCCGTCGCAGCTGACCATCGGCCACCAAACGGCCGCGACGGCGTCTAAACAAAAAGAGCTGCTTAATCTTTTCGAGGGATTGGCAATTGAAAGCGCTTATAAGCACGGCAGCGCCATTCGTTATTCATGAGGGGAAAATAAACATGAGTCAGGAACGTCATTTGGTGGAGGGAAACACCGCTGAAGTCAGCATCGACGAGAAAACGGAAGATCAACTGATAGAGCTGGGTTTGAACGGAGACGCGCGGGCCCTCGACGCGTTGTTCGCGCGTAATACGCGCGCTTTGTACCAGACCGCGTTCCGCGTGCTGGGAAATCCGGAAGACGCGGAAGAGGCCCTGCAGGAAGGCTTGCTCTCTGCCTATCGGAATTTGCCAAAGTTTGAGCGCCGGTCTCAGTTTTCAACCTGGCTGACGCGCATTGTGATTAACGCAGCTTTAATGCGTCGGCGCAGCAAACGCTCCCGTCCGGCGGTTTCTCTTGACGATTTCGCTCAGGAGGGAGACGTGCCGCTGGCCGAGCGCTTTGCCGACGACGGCCCAAATCCGGAGCAACTGTATGCCGGAACGGAACTTCGAGATCGTATGAAAAAGAAATTGGCGGAAATTTCGCCCCTTCTGCGGAGCGCTTTTTGGCTGAGGGAAATCGAAGGATTGTCGGCGGAGGAGGCGGCGCACGTCCTTGGAGTTTCTCGAAACACGCTGAAGGCACGTTTGTGGAGAGCGCGTCAGGAATTAGCCGCGAGGCTGGGCCTGGCACTGGATCCGAATCTCGCTCCCGCTACTTGATTTATCCATTCATAAAGATGGGGCTTCATTTTGGCGACATTGATATCTTATATATATACCCCCAAGCTGAAGCCCCATTCATACTTCTAGCGCCCTCATACCTTTTGTAGTGTTTCCAAAGCTTCGCCAGTGGACTTTTCTACGTCGGCATGGAGGCTATTTCCGTGCGCGTCCATGGTGACAATGGCCGCGAAATTTTTTACGCGCAAGTGCCACATCGCTTCCGGAACTCCAAACTCCATCAGATCTACGCCGAGCACTTTTTCAACGGTGCGAGCGTAGTATTGCGCCGCGCCGCCAATCGCGTTCAAATACACGGCGCCAAACTCTTTCAGCGCCGCGGAAGTTTTTGCGCCCATTCCGCCTTTGCCGATTACGGCGCGCACACCGTATTTTTTGATGACATCCGCCTGATAAGGTTCTTCACGGATGCTGGTGGTCGGCCCTGCGGCTTTTACAATCCACTCGTCGCCCTGCTTGAGCATGACGGGGCCACAGTGATAGAGCACTGAACCATTCAAATCGACTGGCGGCGGATTTTTCATCAAATACGCATGCACATTATCGCGGCCAGTGCGCATTTCACCGTTGATCAGAACGATGTCACCCACTTTGAGTGCGCGCATTTGCGCCTCGGTGAGCGGGGCGGTGAGCACAACTTCGCGGCCCGTCAATTCAAACCCGGAACCTTCCGCCATGCGCTGCACGGGACGATCGGGATCGCGGTAGAGCCAATTGTTGATCGCGCCCGATTTTGCGTCGAGGCGCACGCCTAACCGGCGAAACGCCCAGCAGTCGTACGCGACGGAAACAAAAAAGCTAGCCGGCAGGCGATTGGCCGCAACAACCTTGCATCCAATGAGCGAAACATTTCCCCCAAATCCCATCGCGCCGACCCCGAGCTTGTTCGCTTCTTCCATGATTTCCGCTTCGAGCTTGGCAAGCGTGGGATTCGCGTTGACGTCATCCAGCGTGCGGAATAATTGTCCCTTCGCGAGTTCATAACCATGTGCGCGATCGCTGCCGATGCATACGCCCACGGCGCCCGGCGCGCAGCCCTGTCCCTGCGCCTGCCAAATCGCGTGGAGGATACATTTGCGAACCCCTTCAAGGTTGCGGTCCGCGCGGCCCAAATGTTCGAGCGTGCATGGCACGGAATACTGAATATTTTTGTTTTCGCAGCCGCCACCCTTCAGGATCAGCTTCACTTCGACGTCATCTTCTTCCCACTGTTCGAAATGGATGACGGGCGTTTCTTCGCCGAGATTGTTGCCGCTATTTTCTCCAGTCAGCGAATCGACGGAGTTTGGGCGAAGCTTGCCGAGGCGCGTAGCTTCCGCGACGGCTTCCAGAATCGCCTTTTTGATGCGAATCTGATTCACGCCGACGGGCGTATGAACGTAAAACGTAGGCATACCCGTGTCCTGGCAGATAGGTCCAGTATCGTCAACGGCCATGTCGATGTTGGACATGATGATGCCGAGTGCCTGCGCGCATTGCGTGGCGGGCTTTTCTTCTTTCACCGCGATGGACATCGCCGCGCGCACATCGGGCGGAAGATTTGTGGACGTCTCGGTAATCAGATTGAGCAGACTGGAAGCCAGGAATTCCATTTTGTTACCTCCCCAAATTTTTAATTTTACACTCGTTTGAGGAGAAGGTCTCAACTCTTCATTAAGTTTCGGATCAGGCCACGAAGGTCAGACTGGGGCGTGCTTCGGATGCAAATCATTTCTCGATGATAAGTCCGGACAGGAAGGGTGAGTCCGTCCACTCAGCCGTCGAAAACCGAACGCCGGGACTCGCGCAAATTCACCAGCACTGAAACCCCGGTCACCGTCCGAAAGCTCACAATATTCTTCAAAGACAATTGTGATGATTTCAACTGCTTCGCTCAACGATGTTAATTATTTTGCGTCTCTGGGAAGGTGCCATTGACGGCGCTTATCTTCAGGGCGGCGAACCGCCTGTTGTTTTCGATCTGGTAGTCCGGAATCAAACGGCGAGGAATTGCGGCCCTTATATGAGCCTCCGGATTTGTTGGAGTTCTGCGGCCGATTCGCAACGGATTTTATCGCGCTCGTCAATTTCTGCAATTCTTCTCTAATCAGCCGCAACTCGCTTGCGATGTTGTCGGCGGTTTCATCTTTCATTTTGCATCCTTTCACCGGCTCGCTCGGAACTCGGCTTCAAATCAACTCGCATTGCCAAATAATGGCAGGGCGACTGACATAGTTTACACGGCAGGGAAAGCTTTGGCTGCGGAACTTAACACATAGAGGGGTAATTCGGCCTTTCGATTCAGATGTCGGCTCAAAAAATACCGTCGCGGTTATGCCCCCATTTGTTGAGCCAAATCGACCATGCTCACAGAAACCACATCAAAATCTCCGGGTTTTGCGGTGCTAGGCACACCGACTGGCCCGTTTCCGTATTCGTTTGGGCGATAGATGAATCCCGTGCGGAGACCACTGCTGCGGGCAGCCTGCAAGTCGGGAGCGTGGGCGGCGCACATCATCACTTCCTCAGGTTTTAGATCGAGATAATAGTAAGCAGAGACGTACACTTCGCGATCCGGTTTGTAGTGATGGGCCAACTCGGCGCCCAGAATGGCGTCCCATGGCAAACCGCCGAATTTGGCCAAACTGGTCATCAGCGCGATATTGCCGTTCGACAATGGCGCGATCACGTATTTCTTTTTTAAGCGCGCAAGTCCTTCGACAGAGTCAGGCCAGGGTTTAAGTCGACGCCAGACATGAGTCCACGAAACTTTTTCTTCTTCGGTGAGCCCTTCGATTTTGAATTCCTTGAGCAAATCATCCAAAATCATGCGGTGAAGGTCGTCGAGCCTGGTCCAGGGGATTTCGCCTTTACGCACCTTTTCCATTGCCGGGTGGTATCCGAGGCGCCAGCGGTCAGCAAAATCCACCCAGTTAATGTCCAGCCCTTTTGCCTTGCCCCATGCCATGCCCTCCGCAGCTATCGAACTGCGCCAATCCACAACCGTGCCGAACGTATCGAACACGAGTGCCTTCACGTTGGACAATTTAGAGTTTGCTCCCTGCATGTCACGCGGCGCCTGCTTGGCGAGAACGGGCCGAAGTTCAGAGAACGACATCGCGGCGACACCGGCAGCCGCCAGAAAATTTCGGCGATCGACCATGAGACGCATATTAAGCCACCTCCTTGCGAATTAAAGTTGCTGATTGAGCGCTGCGATCTTCCCGCGATGAGACTGATTGCACGCTACTTAAGCGCGTAAAAGTCGTATGTGAGCGTTGTGCCGACGCGCTCGCCGACGGCTATCGCCTGCAATCCGGTCAGCCACGTGTAGCGCGCGTCGCCGGTCTCAAAGAGAGGGGCTGCGCGCAGGGATGCGCCGGCTTGTGTTGTATGGCCGATGCCGTTATAGGTCACCAAAAGCAGCGCGCCGTCATCCGTTTTTAGCGTTAGGCGAACGTCGAGGCGGTAGCTGCCGTCGGGGCGGTTGGTAATCCAGTCTCCGGACGGCGTCTGTACCGACGCATTGACGCGCGGACCTTCGAAACGGCCGCCAACGATCTGCACGATAGTGCGGGTGCCTTGCGGACCGCTTTCGACGACGGTGCGCGAACCCGTTTCGGCGTGCAGCGTGCCAAGGTATTCGAAAGCAGGAGCGGGAAGAGCCCCGATTGCCGCAGAGGCTTTCGAAGGGGCCGCACTCCCGGAATTCTGAGCGAACGCGGGTGGACCAGAGATCGTCAGCCCGAGGCAGATCAGCATCGCAGTAATGACACGCATCGTCCCTCCTGAATGGAATGGCTGATTATAGCTGCGTCAACGCAGGCAATACGAGGTGAATTGCGTTAGGGAATTGTATTGAGGAGCTGCCGCAGATCGCGGTGCCGAAAATCGTTGTATCCGAGGAATCGACTGCTTCGACGCGATTTGATCTTGTAGAGTGAAACTTGAGTGTCACGCACTTGAGCCGCGCGGTGCAAACGAGCGCTGATTCAAATCAGCACACCCAATTCTCTCGCTGTCCGGATTTCCTTTCATTCAGGCGTCGCATCTCACTACGATGAGGGCGATGCGATTGCGGCTCTAACCGAAGCAATCTCACATGAGACACGAATTTCGCCCGCGAAGTATAAATTCGAGAATGCATCCATTCGGAAGGAGAAATCAAATGGTAACCGTAGCGCTTTGGGTTCGGCTGGAAGCAAAAAAAGGAAAAGAAAAAGATGTGGAAGATTTCCTGAAGAGCGGACTTTCAATTGTTGAGGCGGAACAGGGAACCATTACATGGTTCGCGATTCGAGTCGGTCCATCCACATTCGGAATTTTTGACGCGTTTCAGAATGAAGCGGGACGAAACGCACATCTGAACGGGAAAGTTGCGGCGGCGCTGAAGGAAAAGGCGGCCGAACTCTTTTCGGAACCGCCGTCCATCGAAAAGGTCGATATACTGGCGGCGAAACTTGCAAACCAGGCTTCACGCGCAGGAGCCTAAACTGAATTCGCTCCCGCGTTTCTCGCTTTACGGAATCAAGTGTTAAACGTGCCGCACCATTCAGACAATGGCGCGGCACGCCATTTTCAAGCGATGGATTTATTGGCGGAGTGCCTGCCTTTTCCTGAATCGTCGGTAGCCATTAGACCCTCTGGGAATGGCCGAAAATAAACCTGCTCGAGGAGGTAGCTACACTCAAAACGCAATGCCCAGGACCACAAAATATTGCTGACACTGCCAAGCGGGATTCTGCCAAGGCGATAGGATTCCAGCGCATCCAGGAAGTGGCGCTTTTCGCGTGATGTCAATTCTTTAGAAAAATATCCAAGGGCGTGCATGAGCACGTTGATTTGCGGCGCTGTTTTCGTAGGCTGCGCCAACGCATCGTAAAAAACCGCGGAATATAATTCCATGACGCGCCGAGGAGTTTCTTTCTCTCCGTTGGCTACGATTTTCCCCAGCTGCCGCATCTTTTTCTCGCTGTAAGCCAACAAAACATATTTATGGGCAGCGTGAAATTTGACAATCGCGCGCATGGAAACGGAGCGGCGCAGCGCGCGCAGCCGGGCAAAAGAAAAAATGCGTGTCAGAAAATGTTCGCGAAGTCTCAAGTTCAAAAGGCGGCCGTCTTCTTCTACGGCGAGTTGTGGAAAGCGTTGCAGCACGGCTTCCGCAAACAGACCAGACGTTTTTCCCAGCACGGGACCTTTTTCCGCGCCGGCATAGTATTTGGCATCGCCGGGGCCGCACGACGGAGAGCGGTGCGTGAGTACGAAGCCGTCAACTTCTTTCAGCGAGCCGAGAAATTTTTCGCTGAAACGATTTATATCGTCCGTGAAATCCATGCCGGTTGTCGGCTGGATGATGCGCATTCCCTGCGAGCTGGAAACGAGCCTGAGCGTGGGGCGCGGCGTGCCCAAACCGATTTCAACTTCGGGACAAACAGGAATGAATTCCACGAATTCGGCGAGCCGGGGGACAAATGTGTCGCGGATCATTTCAGCGTTGTAACGGCAGGCTTCAAATCCGAGGCACTTGCTGATTACGATTTTCGGCTTGGGAAACTCGTTCATTGATTTTGTTCCGCCGACTCTACAATGCTGCGCAACATCCCCTGAAAGAGTAATTGATGAATCGGAATTAGAAGATACCAATAAAGCCTTCCCAGTAATCCCGATGGGTCAAAGATAGCGGTCTGATGAATTTGCGTGCCGGAGCTATCCGGCACGAACTCAAATTGCAGCCACGCCCTTCCGGGCACGCGCATTTCCGCCACAAGGCGCAGAAGCCTGCCCTGTTCGACGGCTTCCACGCGCCAGCAATCAATTTTGTCGCCGGGAAGTAATCGCGCCGGATCGCGCCGTCCACGCTGCATGCCAACTCCGCCAAACGCTCGATCCAGTACGCCACGCAGCGTCCACAGCCAATCTCCATAGTACCAACCAATGGCACCGCCGAGTTGCTCGACAGGCAGAAATGCTTTTTCGGGAGGGCAGCGCGTGTGCATGGTGCGTGAGTCGATCAATCGACTGCCGGATTCCATTTTATTTCGCTCGCCGATTTTTTTCCCGGCATCACGTGAAAGATTATTGGACCACCGCTTTCGTGCAAAGTGCTGATCGTCCGCGAGAAGCGCGCACTCGATAGATTCCCGAAATCCCCGTGGGCGGATGGAGAATAGTTGCAGCGCGGAAGGATCGCGAACAACAGTTTCATTTCGCAGCCCGTCCACTAATTCACGGCCGATGCGTGCAAACACGGGTGTCACGAGTCCAAGCCACAGGCTAGACAGCCGTGGCGAAAGCACCGGGACCGGAATCATCAGGCGCCTCATGCCGCGCTGCTTCGCATACTCGCGCAACAAATCCTTGTAGGACACCTGATCCGAGCCGCCGATTTCGACGACGCGGCTTTTTTTGATTTGCAGATCCAATCCGGCGAGCAGATAGGCGATGACATCTTCGATGGCGATGGGCTGGGTCGGCGTTTTCACCCATTGCGGCATGATCATTACTGGAAGGCGCTCGACCAGCGCCCGAATCATTTCAAATGAAAAACTTCCCGGGCCGATGATGATCGAAGCTCGAAATTCGATGGTGGGCGTGCCGGACTCGCGCAAAATTTTTCCGACCTCCTGGCGGCTGCGCAGATGACTGGAAAGGCTCTCACCACTGGCGAGGCCGCCGAGGTAAATAATTTTCTTCACGCCAGCATCGCACGCAGCTGCCGCAAATGCGAGTGCGGCTTTCCTGTCTTCTTCCTCGAATGCGGCGTTTGAGTTCATGGAATGAACGAGGTAATACGCGGTTTTCACGCCAGCCATGGCGGAGCGCAACGATTGCGCATCGGTAAGGTCCGCGGCAACCACGGTGGTCGTCGCCACATGCCGTGCAGCCAGCGAATCCGGGTTGCGCGTGACGCAGCGAACGGAATGCCCGCTTTTTTCCAACTCACTCAGCAGGTGGCCACCCACGTAACCGGTGGCTCCCGTCAACAGAATGAGATTGCTCGTCCGATCCATTGCGTTAACCCTTCTTTCAATCATTGGCCGACTTTGCCTGAGCCTTCCACGAACCGGGCTTCGAGAAGCGATTCGTGGTTTGAGTCCTAATGTTTTGCTAAATATTTGAACAAATATTCCTTCACATTCATTTTTCGCGCCGTATTCTCGGAGCTCATGTACCGCACCGTGCCGTATATCGGGCGGATCGGGCCCCATGGATGATCATAACGTCCGAGGCACCAGAAAATGCCGCTGTAGGAATTAGGATCGCGGCCATCGAGTGCGTACTTATTATTTAACTCAATCATGATCTGGAGAGCTTCCTGTGGCGACTTCGTCCACTCCAGGACTTTTTTCCCCCACAGCATGCGAAGGTAATTATGAATTTTCCCCTCGCTGACCAGCTGAATCTGAGCCGCATTCCACAGGGAATCGTGCGTTGCGGCTCTCTCAAATTCCCCCAAAAAATATTTGCGGGGACGGGGATCGTTCGCGTGTTCGGTTAGCGTTTTCCTGGCCCACTCCGGTAAAGATTCAAACTGATCGTAGTCCTGGCGGAAGTGGCACATGTTAAAACTGAGTTCACGCCACGTAATGGCCTGATCGAGAAACGCTTCCGCGGCGGAACGCATGCCCCACCAGCCATCGCGGCTGCCATTGGAACGGAGCGCGAGATGCTCAGGGTGCCAATCTTCATGCGTTGCGACGGAACAAAATATTTGGTGCGCGGAAATGTGGCCGAAATGGAGGTAGGGAGAAAGACCGCTGGTGCCGTGTCCGCCGGGATCGTTGCGGTCTTCATTGTAAGAATCGATTCCGCGGGAAAGAAATACGTGAAGTTGTTTTTGAGCGGCGAAACTTCCGCCGCGCTGCAATGTGGTGTTTACATGCACAATTTCTGCGGCTTCGCTAGCTGAGTTGTTTGGCGAAATCGAGTCGTCTAATTTAAATTCCGGCCATCGCTTTGTGATTTTCGTGGGCAAAGGTTTTGCGGGTGGCAAGTTCACCGCGAACAATGGTCTCGCGTGGGGAAAATTCATCAGATGCTCGGGAAGGTTTTTCTGCAGGAAACGCCGAAACGAATGCGCCGTGGAAAATTCCTTAGGAGATGCACGAAGAGGAAGTATGCCGTTGGAATCGACCTGCTCCAAAAGCACACGGAGATGAGCGCCAGCGGCGGCCACCATCTTTGGCAGAAAATAACAAGGGAACTCGTCAGTCACTACGACCGCGGCATGAGCGGCCAGCGCCGCCAACAAACCTTTGCCTTCATTCGCTTCGTCTTCGACATACGGATAATAGAGCGCCTTGGTAGCCCGCACGGCTTTCGAATTTGCAGTCATCCCTTCGACGACGAACTTGCGCATTCTCTCGTGCGCCCAGGGAAAGTCCCGCCGAAGAGCCTCGAAAATGATTAGAGGCTTGCGAAGTTTAGTGCACCATTCGATTGCACGGTCCAACGCAAAATTCCAATGCGTTCTGCGGTTGGCAATCATCCAATATAAAACGTATTCGCCATCGGTACGGATAGGTTGGGAGTTGCATGTCTGGATTCGAATTGAGGGCACAGTATTCATCAGATTATTAAGGCCGGGCGGATTGCGGTGGCGGGTTCAGTCTCCAAATCGAAAAATTGAGTCCCGAAGCATAAGTCACCCAAATCAAATATGGCACAAGAAGCCAGCTTGCGAGAGGCGCGATCCGATGAAAGCTAATGCAGGTGGTCAGAATAGAAATCCACAACAAAGAAATCTCAAAAAATGCAGGGCCAACCAAGCGCAGCCTAAAAAATATGCCGGACCAAAGAGCGTTCAACAAAAGCTGTAATGAAAACAGAACCATTTGCGCGGACGCCATTCCTACGCGCTTCCATACGAGCCACGCAGCCACCGCCATAATCAAATAGAGCGCTGACCAAACGGGCCCGAATAGCCACTCTGGAGGGGTCCATGACGGTTTTGCGAGGCTGGAATACCACGGGTGCAAATTTGGAATAGTCCACATCGAGCCGAGCCATCCAGCGGCCGCGCATGCAGCGACGCAAATTATGAGTTCCATTTAGACAGTCTCCATCCTCAAAACCATACAGGCATCACCGTGAGTTTTGAAATCGGCAGGAACGAGAACCCTATTCTCAATTGAATAGAGCCTCGTCCCATGACGTGAAAACTACCCCGGCACTCAGTGCGAGTGCTGCACAGCGCGCTCACTGTGCCATCTGCGCTGAATAGCTTTCCATCCAAGTCCTTGATACAGGCCTGACAACGCAACCAGACCGTACACGACGGCGCTCACCGGCGATACTTCACCGAAACGCATCCCAAAAATGGCGGCCACCAGATCAAAATGAGCGATGGCGACCAGACCCCAGTTGATCGCTCCGACGACCACGAGAATTGCTGCGAGAACATCCAGTTTTTTCATTTTTATTCCTTTCGGTACTCCAATTTTCCCCGCCCTGCTTCTTTAACTATAGCGACAACTTTTTTGACTGCAATGACAATACATGCCAAACTCAAAGTCATGTGAATGACTGTCAAAAGGTTCCAGGATATTTTCCTGATAGTTAAAAAGGGGAGGCACATGCTCACAGACACGCTCACAAAGCAGCTGGAACAGTACGGGATAGCTGAAAAACTGCGCAGCCTCAGGCTGCAAAAAAAGATGGGCCTGGTCGAACTGGGGAAACACACGGGGCTTTCGCCAGCGATGCTGTCCAAGGTAGAGCGAGGAAAATTGTTTCCGACCCTTCCTACGCTTGTGCGGATCGCAATGGTCTTCAGCGTGGGCCTCGAATATTTCTTCTCGGATGATCGAAAGCGCCATGTCGTCGGCATTGTGCGGCGTGCCGAACGCAAACGTTTTCCGGAGCGGCCGGACAGCAGGGACAATTCATTCTTCTTTGAATCGCTGGATTTCGCGGCCGTGGAGCGGAGGCTGAACGCGTATAGCGCTGAGTTTTGCCCGATTCCGCGTGGAAAGGCTAAGCCGCATCAGCATGGCGGAGTGGAATTTCTGACCGTCGTTCGCGGGAAACTTGAAATGCAGATCGGCGTGCAGGAGCACGTACTCGACCGCGGAGATTCGATTTATTTCGATTCTTCACTTCCGCACACGTATCGCCGAGCCGGTTCAACGCCATGCTCAGCGATCGTTGTGACTGTCCCATGAGTCTCGCTTGCGTGTTGCAATCCTTCCCGGAATGCAATGCGGTGTATACTTTCGAAATCTCGATTGGGGGAATTTAGTTCATGCGCAAATTTGTTGGCATTACTTGGCACTCGGCCTTGATCATGATGTTGCTGCTCATATCCGGCGGGCGTCTCTCCGCGGATAGCGCAAATCACCAGAGCGACACGATTCAAACGTCGAAAGGCGAGTTGCGCATCACGCCTATTTATCACGGCAGCGTGATGCTGGAATTCGATGGAAAAGTGATTCATGTCGATCCGTGGAGCAAAGCGGATTTTACGGGCTTCCCTCCAGCGGATTTGATCGTAATCACGCACACCCATCAGGACCATCTGGATCGCACGATGGTCGACAAGCTGCATAAGCCGGAAACGATTATTGTCGGGCCGCCAGCCGTGATTGACACGCTGAATTGCGCGCCTGCCTGCGGCGTTGCCGAAGCGATCAGCGATTCCGAGCACCGGATCGTGATGGGCATCGATATCCAGGGCGTGCCGATGTACAACCTTGTGTTCGGCTCCGGTCCAGGAAAACCGTATCACCACAAGGGAGTTGGAAGCGGATACATCTTGACGTTTGGCGATACCCGCGTTTATTTTTCCGGCGATACGGAATGCACTCCGGAAATCAAGGCGCTGAAAAATATTGCGGTGGCGTTTCTGTCCATGAATCCCCCGCGAACCGAACCGCCGGCTGAAGCCGCCGCATGCGTAAAGGCGTTCAAACCAAAAATCGTCTACCCTTATCACTATCGCGGCTCCAACCTTGACGAATTTTCGGTCCCGTTAAAGGACACGCCAGGCGTGGAAGTCCGAATCCGAAAATTGGAAAACGAGCCTTAGACGCGATTTCAGCAGGTGGAAGGCACGCTGAACTCGGATTTCGGTTTCAAACTTCATGCGCCCTGAAATCGAACAAGCCGTGCAACTGATTCAGCAAAAGGATCCGAAGTCCTTGGATGAGGCTTTGGCGCTGCTGCAGAACACCGTCTTTTCCTTCAGCATGAAAGTCTGCGGTCAGAGGCAGGACGCGGAAGATACCATGCAGGAAGTCTTGCTCAAATCTGTGCCAAGCCTTTCGAAATTCAACAGCCCCCGTGCGCTGATGGTGTGGCTTTACAAAGTGGCCAAATCGCGCTGCCTGATGAGCCGCCGTAAAGGCAAATTTGCACCCAAGGCAGAGCTTTCACTGGATGCGTTAATGCCCGATCGACGAGATCTCGAGCGTTTGTCCGGGAATTCCAAAGCCTCGCCCGAAACGATTCTCGCAGGCAAAGAAAATGCGAGGCGCTTGCGGGAGGCAGTGCAAAAACTGCCGACCGAGTACAGGCTGATTCTTGTACTGCACGACACGGAGGAGCTTTCGGATACGGATATCGCGGAGATTACGGGTTTGAGTGCCGGAACAATTCGCGTCCGGTTGCACCGGGCGCGCCTTTTTGTTCGAAAGTATCTCGCGACATCGGACAGCCAGAACGGAATTCGTAAGGTGTTAAAACTGACTTCCGGCGTGAACGCACCAGCACGCCCACGGCGCTGCAAGGAGATGTTTGCCGAACTTTCCAGCTACCTCGACGACGAGCTGGACGATTCTCTGTGTGAAGAGCTCGAAAAACACATGGACGGGTGCGCACCCTGCCGAGCGTTCCTGCAAAGTCTGGAAGATTCAATCGAGCAGTGTAAAGCGAGACCGGCGGATTTGCCCGATCCGCGCGTCGCGGCACGGCTGAGACGAGAGCTAATGGTGAAATATCAGGATCTGATGACGAACAGAAATAAGCAGGAAGCGACCACCTCAACCTAAACTACTCCCAAGCTCAAAACGGAATCGTCTTGAGCAACTCCCACCGTACCGCTCTAACTGGGCTGAACTTTCTCTGCGTATTGGGAAAGTTTTTCGATTCTTTCCCCATAAACACTTCTTTTTCATCGCAAATCCGTAAGCTCGCCATTTGCTTGGGGATAGGGAGTGTCCAAAGCTGTGACTCGACTCACATTTGTTTGTACTGCGTGTCACATATGCTCGTCGCACGAGGCGGCAAACTTATTCGTATTAAGAACAGGAGCGGCCGAACTCCAGGCAACGCGTTGTCGTTCGAAACGCTCGGATGTCAATACAAACAAAGGCACAAGGATATGCAATGAACGACTTGGAAACAGCTAACGACGTGGCTAAGGTGGGAGCGCCTCAACATTCTGCAATCCGCGCAAATTCGATGACAATTTCTGTAACAGATTTGGCTTTTTTGCATTTATTCATTTGGTTACAGGAATGAGGACGTGACGGAATCGAAGATGGTCATTCTATCTAGGCGAGAGAGAGGAAAAAATACCATGGCGAAAAACGTTGGAGCAATGGAACGAGGAATTCGGCTGCTTATTGGGATCTCATTGTTGGGCCTGGCCGTTTTTCATGTTGTAGACGGAGCCCTGGCAATCGTCGCTTACGCCGTAGGCGCGATCGCATTGGTTACGGGGCTTGTTCAGTATTGCCCGGCATGGTCCATCTTCGGAATTAACACTTGCCGTATGGCTCACAAGTAAAAAAGCCTCGGGAATCCCTCACGACGCGTAGTGATATGACGAGTAAATTAAGTTCATACAGATGTGTGCATTTTAGGAGATGAATTATGATCACCGCAAAAGTACAACTTTCACAGCCGTTGAAGTCCGATCGCCAGTTCGTGGCCACTTCCGGCAGCGAGCACCACATGTTGCTGGATGACGTAGCCGGGGGCACCGGGCCCAAGCCGATCGAACTGGTGGCCATCGGCTTGGCTGGCTGCACGGCCTTTGATGTGGTTACCATTCTCCGGCAAAAATATCACCAAAAAGTGACCGGTTATGAGGTGCTGGTGGAAGCGGACCAGGCCGAACGACCTCCGCAAGTTTTTACCGAAGTGCGCATCCGCCACATCATTACGGGCTACGGAATTGATGCTGCCGCGGTTCAGGAGGCAATTCGCCTGTCCGAGGAAAAGTATTGCTCCGTGGGAGCCATGGTGAAACAGACGGCTGCATTGCGTACTGAGTACGAAATAGTGGAAGAAAAAACGAGCTGGGCAGCAGCCTCTCCCATTGCTGCATGAGGAATGAAGGCACGATATGCGAATTTACTGTCCACCGTGCGTAGATCATAAGAGCGTCGGAACGAATGTGTTCCGATCACGAACCAAGAACCGTTTTCCGGCAACTGCGGTCGCAGTTTTGTTTTTTTCTGTCGTGACGCCTGGATCCCTGTTCGGCCAGCAGCCGCAACCTTCACCCATCACGCTCAAGGATGCGATAAAGGTTGCGCTAGAGAAAAATCCGCAGCGCAAAGTGGCGATTGCGGATACGCGCGCCGCTTCCGCCGACGTGCGGCAGGCGAAATCCGTTCTCTACCCGCATGCCATGTTTTCTGAGACGGCGACGCGTGGCGACGATCCAGTCTACGTATTTGGCAGCAAATTGCGGCAGCAGCGCTTTGGGACATCTGATTTCGCGCTGACCGCGCTGAACACGCCGTCGCCACTCGGAAATTTTTCCACGCGGTTCGGCGGCACGTGGGATGCATTTGACTCGATGGCGAGCTGGCACGCCGTGAATCGCGCGGAACAAGCAAAGTCCGCAACAGATCATCAACTGGAGCGCACGGAACAGGAAATTGTGTTTCGCGTCACTGATTCTTATTACGCAGCGCTGCTCGCAACAAAGGAAGTCGACGTGGCCGAGCAGTCGACGAAAACGGCGCAGGCCATCCTGGAGCGCAGTAAAAACCGCGTGGAAAGCGGCGTGGTTGTGGAATCCGATTCGCTCAGCGCCCAGGTTCGCGTGGCCAGCCGGAAACAGGAATTGATTCGCGCGCAAAATAATCTCGCAATGGCCCGCGCCGAGCTGAGCATCGCCATGGGGCTTTCGTCTCCAAATGACTTCGAGCCGTCCGATGCGCTGGCCGAAAAAGCGCTGCCTTCGACTCCACTCGATGAGCTTGAGAAGCAGGCGATTGAGTCGCGGCCCGACTTAAAAAGAATCCGCTCGGAAGAATCAGCGCAACAGCAAAGCATTTCTATAGCGAAAGCTTCCTTCGGACCGCGAGTGAATGCATTTGCGAGCTGGGAGGCCGACAACCCTACGCTCACGGCGGGCGGCGGCGGAAATAACTGGCTGGCCGGAATCGAATTGCAGTTCGATTTGTTTGAAGGCGGGGCAAAAAAAGCGGAACTTTCCCGCGAACGCGCCGTGCAGGAGAAAGTTGTGGCGTTAAAACAAATAGCGACGGACGCCGTACGGCTGGAAGTTCGCAAGGGCTACTACGACTTGAACGCAACGCGCCAACAGCTTGAAGTCGCCCGCGCCTCGATCGCTGATGCACAGGAAAGTTTGCGGATCAATCAGGACCGCTACGATGCGGGAATCACGACCGTCACAGATCTGCTTTCGGCGGAAGATGTGGCGCGAAGCACCCAAAATGACTACTGGGAACTCCTTTGCCGCTACTACACCAGTTATGCAGCACTGGAACTCGCGTGCGGCACGCTCGATGCCCAGTCTCCCGTGGTGACGCCATGATGAAGTTGTGGAATCGAACACTCGCAATTTGGTGTTTCGTTTTTGTTGGTGCGGGCAGCGGAATGCTGGCGTGTTCCGGCGGCAATCCCGTGACGCCTATCGCGCCGGAAACTGTGAGCAATCTTGCGGTGACTACGGTTCAAAGCAGTTCCGCTCCTGATTCGCTCGAAGCGGTTGGAACGGTGCGCGCGGCGCGGACCGCGGAAATCTCCAGCCAGTCCATGGGAAATATTGTTGAGATGCGCGCACAGGAGGGCGACCACGTGCAGAGCGGCCAAGTGCTTGCCGCGATCGATGACGCTCGACTGCGCGCAAGCCTTCAGCAATCCGAGGCGGCGTTGACCGCCGCACACAACGCAGTTTCTTCCGCCGAAACGGAACTCAGCCTCGCTCAGTCGACGTTGAAACGTTATCAGCAACTCTTCGATAAAAAATCGGTAAGTCCGCAGGAATTCGATGAAATTAAGACTCGTTCCCAAGCGGCAGAGGCAAGACGAGACATGGCGCGGGCCGCGGAAGAGCAAGCCGCAGCGGGACTGGCACAGGCAAAAACTGCTCTCGACAACACGCAGGTTCACGCGCCTTTTGCCGGCGTGATCACGGAAAAAAAAGCGGAGGCCGGAGCCTTTGCCTCGCCGGGAATGTCTCTTTTCACACTCGAAGACGCGACGCGCTATCGACTGGAAGCAACGGTGGACGAGAACGACATTCGAGTTGTCCGCCCCGGTGAAGCGGTTCCCGTGCAGCTGGATTCGATAGAGGGCGCCGCGATTCGCGGAAAGGTTGCACAGATCGTTCCTGCCGCAGACGCAGCCAGCCGCAGCTTCCTGGTGAAAATCGACTTGCCTGCCGACGGGAAACTGCTTTCGGGACTATTCGGAAGGGCGTATTTCGTGCGCGGAACTCGCACAGCGGTGTTCGTTCCGCGGACAGCCATCATCGAACGCGGACAACTACGCGGCGCATATGTGGTGGATGCCAATCAAATTGCGCAGCTGCGTTACGTCACGCTGGGCGACACTTCTGGAGAAAAAGTGGAAGTGCGTTCCGGTTTGCAGGTTGGAGAAAAGCTCGTTGCCGCGCCGGGAGAACGTGAACTCGGCGGCAAAAAGGTCGCGCCGCGCCCATGAGCGAAACGAATCCAAAACACGAGGCGCCGATTCACGCATTGCGGCTCGCAGGACGAATCGCGCGCATCTTCATTCAATCGAAGCTGACACCGCTCGCGATCATTGGTGCGCTTTTGCTTGGCGTATTCAGCATCATCGAGACGCCGCGAGAGGAAGAGCCGCAGATCGTCGTGCCGATGCTAGACGTGTTCGTACAGATGCCCGGTGCATCCGCGCAGGAAGTTACGGAACGCGCAACGGTGCCAATGGAAAAACTGCTGCGAGAATTGCCCGGAGTTGAGTACATCTACTCGATTAACCATCCCGGCATGAGCATGCTGATCGTGCGATTTTATGTGGGCACGAAAGAGGAAGATGCGGTCGTCCAAACTTACAATAAGCTCTACTCCAATTTTGACCGCATCCCGCAGGGCGTTTCACAGCCGCTCGTCAAAGTACGTTCCATCGACAATGTTCCGATTCTTGCGTTGACGCTTTGGGGAAAGAATTACGACGGATACCATCTGCGGCAGATCGCGGCGGAGCTGGATCCTTTGCTGAAACAGGTGGACGACGTCTCTGAAACCACGATCATCGGAGGCCAAACGCGCAAGCTGCTGGTGATTCTCGACACGCAGAAGCTTTCCGCCTACGGTCTCACGCCCGGCTCGGTCGTCGCTCAACTGAGTGCAGCGAATACGCGCAGCCAGTCCGGCAGCTTTGCGGACAATAATCTGGAGTTTCAGGTTGAGGCTGGAAACTTTTTTACGCGGTCCGAAGATCTAGAGAAAGTTGTTGTCGGCGTTCACTCTGGAAAACCAATTTACATTCGAGACGTCGTGGAAAAAATCGAAGATGGCCCAGCCGATCCTGAAAACTATGTGCTCTTCGCGGACGCAAAAGGAACGACGGGAAGCACGGCCAATGAAGAATATCCCGCAGTCACCATCACTCTGGCTAAACGTAAAGGAGCCAACGCAACATTTATTTCCGAAAGCACGCTGAAGAAAATCAATGACCTGCGCGGCAACACGCTGCCGAAAGACCTGAATATTACGGTTACGCGGAACTACGGCGAAACGGCGAAAGATAAATCCAACGAACTGCTCGAACATTTATTTATCGCGACAATTTCCGTGACGCTGCTCATCGCTCTGGCGCTTGGCTGGCGCGAATCCGGCGTGGTGCTGCTGGCAATTCCCGTCACGCTGGCCCTGACACTCTCCGTCTTCTATCTTTACGGCTACACGCTGAACCGCGTGACCCTCTTCGCTTTAATTTTCTCCATCGGAATTCTGGTGGACGATGCCATCGTCGTCGTCGAAAACATTGTTCGTCATTTTCGATTGCCCGAAAACCACGGCAGATCTCTTGCCCAGATTGTGGTGGAGGCGGTAGACGAAGTTCGTAACCCAACGATCCTGGCAACTTTTGCGGTGATTGCAGCAATTCTTCCCATGGCTCTGGTGCGCGGACTCATGGGGCCGTACATGCGTCCAATTCCAGTGGGCGCCTACTCCGCAATGCTTTTTTCTTTGCTCGTCGCATTCGTGGTTTCTCCCTGGGCTGCGCTTCGCTTGCTGCATCATTACGCGGACCGCCCCGATGCCGGGCACGAAACGGAAGGCTCGACCACCAGATTTTATCGGGGCTTGATGAATCCGCTCATTCGAAACTCGGGGCAACGCTGGTTGTTTCTTGGCGGCGTGGTGATTCTGCTGCTCGCAGCGGTCGCCTTCATTCCGCTGAAGTGGGTGCAGGTTAAGATGCTGCCCTTTGATAACAAGAGCGAATTCCAGGTGATCATCGACATGCCGGATGGAACGGCGCTCGAGCAGACGACGCATGTGGCCCAGGAGTTGGGGAGCTATCTTGGCGGGCAGCCCGAAGTGATCAATTATCAAATTTATTCCGGAACGTCGGGTCCGTACAATTTCAATGGACTCGTGCGTCACTATTTTCTGCGCAGCGCGCCGAATCAGGCGGACATCCAGTTGAACCTCTTGCCGCTGCACGATCGCAAAGCACAGAGCCACGAAATTGCGCGAAGGTTGCGGCCGGAACTGGACAAGATTGCGGCCCAATTTGGCGCGCGAATTAAGGTAGCCGAAGTCCCGCCCGGGCCGCCGGTACTGCAGACGGTTGTCGCGGAGGTTTATGGCCCGAACTACAAGGGCCAAATCGAATTGGCCGCAACAATTAAAAAGATTTTTCAGGACACTGCCGGCGTCGTGGACGTCGACTGGTATGTGGAAGACCCGCAAACGAAATTCGATATGAAAGTGGACCTCGACAAGGCGGCCCTGCTGGGCATATCCGCAGCGGATGTTTCGCGCACCGTGCAAATTGGATTAAATGGAGCGTCCGCGGGATTGCTGCACGATCCTCAGTCGCGCGAGGATGTACCGATCGAAGTACGACTGTCGCGGACGGACCGCTCTGGCATAGACAAGCTGCGCGACATGAAATTGCCGGGACCTTCCGGCGCTCAGGTTTCCATACGCGAAATTACGCATGTCGATGAAACCGTCATCGATAAAAGCGTTTACCGCAAAAATCTACGGCCCGTGGTCTACGTTACTGGAGATGTGGCGGGCATCGTGGAAAGTCCAGTCTACGCAATTTTCAACATGAAACATGCCATCGACAAAATTCAATTACCCGATGGTGCGCACGTGCGGCAATTTATGGGAACCATGCTGCCGGATCGTACGAATCGCTACTCGGTGAAATGGGATGGGGAGTGGCACATCACGGTGGAAGTGTTCCGCGATTTGGGCTTAGCCTTCGCAGCGGTCCTGGTATTGATTTACGTTTTGGTTGTGGGTTGGTTCAAATCTTTTATCACGCCTTTGGTCATCATGGCTCCCATACCTCTCACTCTCGTGGGAATCCTCCCCGCACATGCTGCGATGGGCGCCTTCTTTACTGCCACATCCATGATTGGATTTATCGCCGGCGCTGGAATCATTGTGCGCAACTCGATTATTCTGGTCGACTTTATCGAATTGCGCCGTTCGCACGGCATGTCCCTGGAAGAAGCCGTTGTGGACGCAGGTGCCGTGCGCTTTCGCCCCATGTTGCTGACGGCAGCGGCGGTTGTGGTTGGCGCAAGCGTGATTCTCTTCGATCCGATATTTCAAGGGCTGGCGATTTCCCTGATGGCTGGAGAGTTGGCATCAACCGTGCTTTCGCGCATGACTGTTCCAGTTCTTTATTACATGAGTGAACGCAGGAAAGCAAAAACCCCGCCGCTGCGGGCTGAAACATCTAACGCATGAAGAAGAAAGGCATGTGAACTCATGAGCATAGATCGATATCTCAGAATGATTGCGGGCGCGTTCGTTGTAGCTTCCGTTGCATTGGGCTACTGGTTGAATCCGTATTGGTTTTTCTTTACAGGTTTTGTTGGCTTAAATTTATTTCAATCGGCGTTCACCAACTGGTGCCCCATGATGGACATACTGCGCAAGGCCGGCGTAAGGAGATAGGTTCTCGTGGTGCGGGCTTTAGCCTGCGGAGTTTAGCCTTTGCAAGGTCAAACTCCGCAGGCTGAAGCCCGCGGCACAGAATTACGCCTCAACAATCGGCGGGAAACTTTCATTCAATTTCGAATTGCCTCCTGCAGTGTCTTGAGAAATTTCCTGCACGGGTCTAGGCGCTGATTTCGAAAGAATTTCGAGCAAGCGATTTGCGAAGTCGTTCAAGCTGGGGATTCCCATCAATAATTCTATCGGCAGTTTTACGGCGAACGATTCCTCAAGCGCGTGCTGCAGTTCCAGCGCCATCAGCGAATCCAAGCCAAGATTGCTCAGCGATTCTTCGGGATCGAGTTCAGGCGATTCCAAGGCCATCACCTGCGCCAAGCTTTTCTGAATGTGCGCTAGAATCAATCCGTGGCGCTGCTCAGCCGGCGCATTCCACAATTCGTCAATGGCGAAACGGAGCCCGGCTTCACATATGGCTTTTGTCGCTGCCGAAGTCTTTTCCCGAACGAGGTCTGCAATGAAAGTTGGCGGCGGATGTCCGTTGAGCGTGCGCTCCAGTAATTCCCAGTCCACAGAAATCGCCACGGCTTGCGCGGAACTGTTTTTTTCGAAAAGGCGGTCAAGTATCGCCAGCGCGTGTGCAGGCGGCAATGGCCGCATTACCCTCGATGCCTGTCCGCGACCGGTTGCCGCGCGCGCTGCCATTCCTACATCCGCCCAAGGCCCCCAATTTATGGACAAACCAGGCAAGCCGCTAGCTCGGCGATTCTGCGCGAGTCCATCGAGAAACGCATTGGCGGCCGCGTAATTAGCCTGCCCGGGCGATCCCAGCACAGACGCGACGGACGAAAACAGGACGAAGAAATCCAACGGCAAGTCCGCCGTCAGCGCATGAAGATTCCATGCGCCAAGGACTTTGGGCGCCAGTACCCGGCGGAAATTTTCAGGTTCGAGTTTGAGAAAGACATGATCGTCGAGTACTCCAGCGGCATGAATAATTCCGCGAAGAGGTGGCATCGTGTTGCGGATCTTCGCGAGCGTGCGTTGCACATCGCTCTGATTCGACACGTCGCATTGCATGACGACCACATTGGTCCCAGTTGCCTTCAGCCGGCTCATCAAATCTTCGCTCGCGGTTGAATGCCCGGTGCGGCTAAGCAGCACCAGATGCCTTGCGCCTTTTTCGGACAGCCAGCGCGCCACCGATAGCCCCAGGCCGCCATTTCCCCCAGTGATGAGATAAGTAGCGTCAGCTCGAGGTGCGGCAGAGCGCTCCGAAGGATTTTTGGACTCATTTCCGGCAAACGAGATGACGACTTTTCCAATATTTTTTCGGCGGGCCATATAACGAAACCCGTTCGCCGCGTCTTCCACCGAAAAAATATTGTGAGGCAGCGGTTTCAGGCTTCCTTGTTTAAACATCGCCATCAGTTCGAGCAAGAGGGAACGGAGCAGATCGGGACGTTCGCGGCACACGCGTTCCAAGTCCAGAGCAAAATATGAAAGATTGTTGCGGAAAGGGAAAAGTCCGAGCTGTTTGTTCTGGTAGATATCTGTTTTCCCGATTTCAACGAATCGTCCATATGCGCCGAGGATAGAAAGGCTGCGCGGTATGTATTCGCCAGGCAGGGAATTCAGAACGACATCAACTCCTTTTCCGCCGGTTTTTTTCATGATTTCATCGGCGAAATTCAGCGAGCGCGAGTCCATGATGTGCGGCACACGCATGGATTTCAGATACGCGCGTTTCTCAGGAGATCCTGCCGTAGCAAATATCTCCGCCCCCGCGTGTTTCGCAAGCTGCACAGCGGCAAGTCCCACTCCCCCGGCTGCCGCGTGAATGAGCACCCGCTCTCCATGGGAAAGTCTCGCCAGATAGTTCAGGGAATAATAAGCTGTGAGGAATGCGATCGGGATCGTGGCGGCTTGCCCAAAACTGAATGTGTGCGGCTTGGAAACAACCGCACGCGCGTCCGCTGTGGTGTAGGAGCCGAAACTCGCGTTCGCCACTGCCAAAACCTCGTCGCCGACTCTAAAATCTGTTACGCCCTCGCCGACCGATGAAATTTTTCCGGCGCACTCCGCGCCGAATGGAATGGGTCCGCCAGGATACACGCCCGCCGCATTCATCACGTCTCGAAAATTTAGCCCCGCGGCCATCACCCGGATTTCAACTTCTCCAGGTCTTGGCTCTGGCCGCGCGGTGGCGCGCAACAAAAGATTTTCCAGTTTTCCCGGACGCGATATCTCCATGCGAAACGAGTCTGCTTCCGGAATTTTCATGAGCGCACCGTTCGCAGTATTACGCGCTCGCTGAACTAAACGCGAAACATAGCGCGTCCCTTTTCGGAATGCGACTTCGCGATCCACGTCGGACAACTCCAACTCTTCCACCAATGAAATGAATTCTCCAGCATCGCCTTGGGGGTCAAGATCAATCCGTGCGCACACGAACTCCGGATGTTCGAGATCAATCGATTTCGCCAATCCCCACAAAGGCGTTTGCGCGACGGATACACGATGCGGCGCTGTTTCCAGAAATTGCGCACCGCGCGTCACGATCCACAGTCGTTGCTTTTCTCCGCGCGATTTCTTCAAGATCGATTGAATGAGCTGGGCCGTTTCGATCCACTGTTTCTGTGCCCCAACGAGTGCATCGGAATGTGTGTCCGGGCTAACAACGTCCAAACTGGATAGGTCAAGAACATCGACACCTTCGAAAGAAGCTAAAATCTCCTGCACATTTTCCGCACTGGCGATCACGCATTTTGTTCCATGCGCCTCCAAACGCTCGGCAAGCAATTGTCCCAGGCCACCGCGGTCGCCGACGATCAGGCACGCGGACGGCTGCGCATGTTTTGCAGATTCCTGCGCCGCAAGCGGTTTCTCGATCCAGTTGACGTCGTATAACAAATCCTCTGGATTTTCCAGTGAATCGCGTTCAGCTTCCGTTGCAACAAGCTTTGCGCGAAAATCCAGAAGCTCTCCGACCACGCTTCCGTCTTCGGCAAGCAAGCGAATATCCGCTTCGAGAAATTCCTTTCCCAGATTACTTTCCTGGCGAATCGTCGCATGGCTGAACAACTGGCGGCCGGGCCGCCCCATAAAGCGAAGGCTTCCGACTCCTACCGGAACGTAGGTCCATTTACGGCCCGACCCGCTTCGTTCTTCCGGTAGAGCCGCGGCCAACACATGCAGGCACGAATCAAGAAGCGCAGGGTGAATGCAGGAAGTGTCTGAATCTTCGCGGTTTTCAGAAACGTAAGCCTGTTTAGGAAGAAAAACTTTGCCTAATGCTTCGCGCGAGCCGCACCACACTTGCTGAACGCCCTGAAAAAGCGGGCCGTATTCCAAACCAGCATCTTTTAGAGAGGCATAAAGCTCCGTCGCAGTTTTTTGTCGAGGGCAGCGGGCCTGAATTTCTCCAATGCCATATTGCTCTTCCGTGCAGCGGGCGATATTTTCCGATTCGAGCCGCATATCTCCGGACGCATGCAAGGTCCATCCCGTATTTTCCTGATTTCCATTTGCGTCGGCATGAGAACTATAAATCTGGAAGGATGCGCTGCCGCCAGAAGCCGGAGTGGAAACAAATTGCAAAATGCGTTCCCCGGTTGCAGGGAGAATCAAGGCTTCCTGAAACGTGATGTTCGACAGGACCGAAAACCCTGGGCCCAAAATTTCCGCGGAGGCGGCCTGCGCCATTTCAAGATACACAGCCGCAGGCAGAACAATCGAGCCTTGCACTTTATGATCGGCGAGATAGCAAAGTGTTCGGGTTCCGATCGTGGATTGAAATTGCGCCATGGGTAAAGCCGAATTGACGCGCTCGCCAAGCAAATCGTGGGGCCGTTTTTTAGACTTCTGAAACAATGTCGCGTTCGGCGCATTTTCCCAACACCGCTCACGCTCAAACGGATAAGTGGGCGCGGCGATTTTGTAGGGCTGGTAGGGCTCGTCAAAAGATTTCCAGTCCACATTCGAGCCGCGTACATATAGCGAACCGAGGCTCGTGAGCATTGTCTGCCAGCTACTGCGATTCTGATCGAGCGAAGGAAGGAACAATGTGGATGTTTTTAACTTCTCAGGTGACTCTACCTCACAAAATGGATCCGAAAACCCAAGGCCGATAAACTGGACGCACCCTTGCGAGCGAAGTGTTTGCAATCCCTGCTTGAACTGCGCGTCCTGCAGCACATGAAGGCGCCAGTAATTTATCCCTGGAATTTCTCCGTCCGCCAACGTGTTGCCGCTGAGGCCTGAAACAAACGAAACTTTCGGTACTTGAAACTTAATTGTGGAGGCTTCTGCCTCAAACGTATCGAGCATTCGATTCAATTCGCCGCTCTCAGGCGTCATTCGCAAAATGCGTGCGCGCACGGCGATTAATTTCAGTGCGTCTTCACAACTCATGATCTCCGATAGAACCGCCGCTGAATATTCTCCGATGCCTGCGCCCAATACGGCGTCCGGTTCAATACCCCAGGACTGCCAAAGCTCTGCAAGCGCAAATTCGAGAGCGAACAAGGCGGCATCGCGCCGCTCCAAAAATCCATGTTCGGGATTCAACGCCGCGAGCAACGGTTCATATTCATGCAAGCCCAGAAAACGGGAGCATCGATCCATGGCCGCTCGAAACACCGGATGCGTTGCATAAAGCTGATGCGCCGTATGCGCACTGGACGCCTCCGCCCCGAATAGGAATGCGGTACGCGCTCCATCTTTCTTCGTTGAGTGCCTCGCGCTCGCTTCGCAGACCACTCTTGAATCCTGTTTCCCCGCTGCAAATGCTGCCAGCGATTTTTGGAGCTGCTCCTTGCTTTCAGCGATCACGGCGACGCGGCGAGCAAAATGCGATCTACCCGCATTGGCAGTGAAACAAATGTCAGCGAGACTTTCCTCCGGATGTTGCGTTAAATAATTTGCAAATCGGCTGGCGAGTATTTTGACGGCGTTCTGCGTCCGTGCCGACAGCGCCAAAATATGCCATGGTCGGTCGGGCAACCCTTCTTTACGAATTCTGGGCGGCGCTTGCTCCACGACGACGTGGGCGTTCGTCCCGCCGAACCCGAAGCTGCTGATGCCCGCGATGCGCCGCGGAGAAGCGGGCCACGATTGAAGCGACTCAGGAATAGCGATTCGCGTTCCGGCAAGCGAGATTCGCGGATTCAGCTTGGAGAAATGCAACTGACCGGGAATTTGGCCGTGCTGCAGACACACGAGGACTTTTCCCAAGCTGGCCATGCCCGACGCATTTTCCAGATGTCCAATATTGGCTTTCACCGAGCCCATCAAGCATGGAAGTTCGCCAGATGTTGAATCGCCCAGGACCTTCTTGATTGCTTCGACCTCGATGGGGTCGCCAATCGACGTGCCGGTGCCGTGCGCTTCGAAATACGTCAGATCCGTGGAACAAACCCCAGCTTGCCCGAGCGCCTCGCGAATCACAGCTTGCTGCGCCGAAGCATTGGGAGCGGCAATGCCCGCGGTTCGACCATCCTGATTGACGGCTGAGCCGCGGATGAGCCCGAGAATATTGTCACGATCGCGCAACGCGTCCGACAGGCGTTTGAGGATGACAACGCCGCAGCCTTCGGCTCGAACATAGCCATCTGCTTTCGCGTCAAAAGTTTTGCAGCGACCATCCGCGGCCATCATGCGCGCGTGCGAAAACGCGATGGTGACTTCCGGCGAAAGAATAAGATTCACGGCGCCAGCAATCGCTAAATCACTCTGCGCTCCACGCAAACTGTCGCACGCCATATGAATTGCGACGAGCGAGGAGGAGCAAGCCGTATCGACGGCCATGCTGGGCCCGCGCAAATCCAGGAGATAGGAAAGTCGATTGGCGGCAATGCTGTGCGCATTTCCGGTCCCAAGGTAGGCATTGATTATCTTAAAGTGGTCTTTAATGTTAATAATCACATTTGAGTAATCAAAGCCGCCAATCCCTACGAACACACCCGTGCGTGTTCCGGCGAGCCGGTCCGGCGGTTGGCCCGCACTTTCCAGCGCTTCCCACGTCACTTCCAGCAGAACGCGCTGCTGCGGATCCATCGAGGCAGCCTCGCGCGGCGAAATGCCAAAAAAATGCGGATCGAATTGATCGATGTCCGGAAGGAAGCCGCCCCATCGCGTGCTCATTTTCCCGGCAGTTCCCGGCAGCGCATCGTACATCGCGTCCACATCCCAGCGGTCCCGCGGAATTTCTGAGATGGCATCCACGCCATTGCGCAGCAAGGTCCAAAATTCATCGAGGCCCGAGGCGCCCGGAAATTTGCAGCCCATCCCGATTATGGCGATGGGTTCGTTTTGTTTCGTGTCGGGCCGCAACTCCGTCCGCTCGCGATTGTTGCGGGAGGCATTGCCCGCGAGGCGGTGGGAGTGACTCTGTGTGCTTAGATAATCCCATACGAGGCCGCTGCGTGGACGATTCGCGCCATTCTGCTTTTGGTCGCTGCGGTCTTCGGTGTCGCGCCATCCATGTATCACTTCGAGCGTGCCTGCAAGAAATGCTTCGCGGCACGCATAGCGCTGAATTTTCCCGCTGGAAGTCCTGGGAATCGTGCGCGGTTCGATGAGCACCACCGCATCCGGATGCACTTCGTGCGATTCGGCAAGCGCGCGGCGGATTTCTGCGACGACATCTTCGCTGGACGCGGATGCACGATCATTCACTTCCTGAACCACAACTAATCGCTCAGATCCATTCACATCAATCGAAAATGCGGCGCCGCACGCAGGCCGCAATGCTCGATGGCTTTGTTCGACAGTGTGCTCCAAGTCCTGCGGATAGTGATTCGATCCGCGAATAATGATGAGGTCTTTCAACCGGCCGGCGACGAACAATTGTCCCTGATCGAAAAATCCAAGATCGCCCGTGCGAAGATAGGGACCCTCTCCTGTTGCGAGAAGCGCACCGAAAGTTTCAACAGTCTCCGCATCTCTGCGCCAATAACCGCGTGCAACGCTCGGACCCGAAATCCAGATTTCTCCCACGCGATCCCTCGCGCAGATGGTACGCGATTCAGGATCCACGATTTTTACGTCAAGACCCGGAGCAATTCCGCCGCAGCCGACCAGCGTGCGGCTTCCGGCATCTTCCGCTTGCGCTGAAACAACGCGGTTGCGCCGCAAGTTCTGCGCGTTCACAGCAGGCGTAATAGGCGCAGCCGCATCCGAATGCCCGGACACGATTAACGTGGCTTCCGCCAGGCCGTATGCGGGCCTGAAAGATTCCTGGCGGAAGCCGCAGCGACCGAACGATTTGCTGAAATTCCGTAAGGTATCAGGGCGCACGGGTTCCGCGCCGCAGAGCGCAACTTTAACACTGCTTAAATTGAGTTGCTCGCGCTGCTCTTCCGAAATTTTTTCCACGCACAATTCATACGCAAAATTTGGAGCGACCATGGTCGTCGCCTTGTATTTCGTTACGGCCGCCAGCCAACGGATCGGTCGCTGCAGAAACGCGGAAGGCGGCATCACGATCATTTCGCCGCCCGCGTATATAGGCTGCAACAATCCGCCAATCAAGCCCATGTCATGAAAGTGCGGGAGCCACGTGACACCTATGCTCTCCGAGGAAAACTGAAACACTTCGCGCAAGCACAAAAGGTTGTGCAGCAAATTCCCGTGCGTGACCATTACGCCGCGAGGAGCGGCAGTCGAACCCGATGTGTATTGCAAAAACGCCAGCGTATCGGGCGCGGCAATATTGTTCCATTCATTCGCCGCATTCGGCAAATCGTCCGTCCCGAACCACGTAAGCAGCTTTAGTTCAGGCGCTCGCTTGAATAAATCGTCGGATTGGCGGTGAATTTTTGCCGTGGTTAACACTAGAGTCGCTTGCGAATCTGCGGCTATGGCCAGCAGGCGCGGCAGTTGACGGTGCAGGCGCGCCGGAAATACGGGCACGGCAACGACGCCTGCATATACGCAACCCCAGAACGCGGCGGCGAAATCGACGCCTCCAGTGTAGAAAAGCAAAGCCCTGTCGCCCGGTTGCGAGTGTAAGCGCAGCGCGGCGGCAATGTTGCGCGCGCGCGCTTCCAACTCTACATACGTAACGCTGGATTCTTCGGTTTCACCGTCGGCGAGATAGCGGAAAGCGACGCGCGGCCCGTACTCTTGCGCTCGAACGCGAAGTAGCTCGATTAAATTACTGAAATTCGCGCCCCGTTCAGATGAAAAATTGGCCAAGTTCAAAAACCCCCACGCGATGCCGGGCGGAACGCGAGCGCCGGGCACCCGGAGATTGAAATTGTTGATGCCCGCTTCATACCACTACGGCTCATTTTTCTCCAGCGATTCCGGAGTAAACATGGCGCTGTCGAGACCAGTGTTCAAATGCGCTTCATCGATTGTCAGGACCGATTTCGTGCCGTCGAGCAGGGATTGCATTTCCGTTTTGCGCGCGCCACAAATGCCGGACACTTTGCGCAGCCCGCTGGCATGCATTTCACGGATTTTGCGCCCACCCTCGTCGTACATTTCGGCATGCAAGATGCAGGGTACATCCTGCGCCACCCAGTAATAAATGAATTTATATTGGGAATTGGCCGAAGCTGTCGGCGTGGCCATAATTTTAGACGTTTTGTGATTCTCAATTACATCTTCGGCTGGCAGCAATTGGTACGTAAAATTATTGAACGGATGCTCGGCAATGTCTTCATACGTGAAATCGCTGCCTGCAAAACGTTCGGATTGCTCACGGGGAGAGATGCTGCGGACCCGCTCCGTCGCGGGCATGTAGATCCATTGCTGATCCGGCACACCCGGCTTATTCACAGATAGAAGTTTGACTCCGCGAAGTTCCACGGGATCCGTGAACCGCACAATGGTCTTGCCGTTGCCGAACGAACCGATGCGGCTGATGATAAATTTCTTTTTTATACCGCGCCCGTCTTTGCCGGTGATTTCCAGCGTGGCGCGCAGCGTGGCGTCGTGGCTGGTGTCCTGTTCATACACGCGGGACATAATCGATTTGGCGTCATCCTGCGCATACAAAGAAAATGCGCCGCAGAAAAACAATGGCAGAAACAACAATCCGGCGTTCACATATTTCAGGCGCCGTTGCAGCCTGCCTGATCTGATTAAACTATTCATAACCGATTGCCTCGACTACCTGCATCCGCGCGGCCTGCCTTGCGGGCCACCAACCGGCGCTGAGAGAAATGATCACCACGACAGGCACAGACAACAGAATGAATTTCCACGGAAAATAGTATGGCACGGTATAGCCAACCAGAGCAGTGGACACCGCATGCGACATAAAAAATGTGTTCAGAATTCCCGCCACGGTTCCCACGATTACGCCGATAATCGCGACGGCCACGGCCTCTAACAGCACAAGTTTTTGAATCTGCGAGCGCAAGCCTCCAATCGCGCGCACAATTCCAATCTCCCGCCGCCGCTCCGCCACGGAAATTAGCAGCGTATTGATGATGCCCAAGATTGCGATCAACACGGCCACCACAAGCTGCATGTAATTGAGCGTAAAAAATTGATCAACCAGGCTGGAGATCCATTTCTTGAATTCGGAATTGGTATAAACAAACGCGTGGAAGGAACCTGTGGTTAATTTCTCCACAGCTTGTTTCATCGCGATCTGGTCAACACCCGGCTCTAAATCGACGTTGACAAAATCCACCGCGTCATCATTCCAGTATTTTTTGTACAAAGCGCGATCCATAAAGATGGTTCCTTTTTCTGACCTGTAATCGTCGAGAAAGCCCAAAATCGGAAGCTCCACCGTGCCTGTTGGTGATTCCAGGCGGATGCGATCCCCGACATGCTCCTGAAAGCGCAATGCGAAATTTCTGGAGACCACGACTCCTTGCCCGTTGGTCAGCTGGTCATGAATTGTGCTGGAATCCGCGCCTTCAATCGCGCTTTGCGACCTCTCCAGGAATCCATTCATTTCGATGGCAATTACGGCTGCGGTGTCGCCTCGGTATGGAATCGCGGTGAAGCGCACGTTTTCGACCTGCTTCACGCCGGGCAATTCGGAAATGCGCCGCCCTAAATCTTCCGTAAAATGATAGCTTGTGGATCGCAACATTGCCGATGTCGCTACAAATATATCCGCGTTGAGCACCTGATTCATCCAGCGATCAATCATCTGCCGGTAGCTTTGAATGTAGGACGCAGTGGAGAACACAAACATCAGGCCGATCATCAGCGCGCCTACCGTTGCCGCGGATCTGCGCGGCGTTTGAATCATGGCGTCTACAGCCAGCGCGCCCTCGGATCCCCCCACGATATTCATCAGAGGACGGAAAGCGCGCGCTGACCAATACACCAGCATTGGCAGGACGAGAGTGAGCCCCAGCAAAACAATCGTCGAGAAAACAAACTGAATCGGCAAGCCCATTCGCGGTGGCGTCCAGTAGACGAGAAGGGATCCGCCAGCAATCAGCAGCAATCCGCCGCCGATCCGTTTCCATCCCAAGACCGCTTCACGGCGCCGCGCCTCGACATTATGCAAGGCCATGGCAGGGTCCAGCGAAGCAGCTCCGTGCGCCGGATACCACGCGCCGATCATGGAGGCAGCTATCCCCAAAGCGAAGGCAATTGCACACTGATCGAGATGCAGCCGAGCGGGCGCCGCGGAGGCCACAACGCCGTACACCGCGGCCACCATCCCCCGCATTACGCGATTGGCCGCCGACGCCAGCGCAAATCCACCCGCAATGCCCACGAGCGATCCGATGACACCCATGACAAACGCTTCAAACAAAAACATGCGGCTGACGTTTCCCTGCTCCACGCCCACAGCTCGCAATATGCCAATTTCTTTCCAGCGCTGGTTCACGGCAATCGTGAACGAATTAAATATAATGTAGACGCCCACAAGCAGCGCCACAAAACTGGTAATTAAAATTCCAATCCGCATGGCTGTCACGGCGTTTTCGAGCGCCTGCCCGCGGACTTCCGGGCGTTCCACGGTAACGCCAGGGGGAAGCTGCGTCCGCAACCGCTCCTGTAAAACCTCCACGGGCACGTTTGCGGCGTTCATCAAATCGATCCGGTCAAACTTACGCCCGCGATGAAACACGACTTGCGCAGAATACACATCCATTACAGCAATGTTGCCGCCGAAGACGTCGCCTACTCCCACCGGCTTGAATGTCCCTTCGACGGTAAAATCTTTTTTCCCGTCGCTCGCAAAAATTGAAAATTTATCCCCCACTTTTAAGCCATGGCGATCGGCGAAAGAGCGGGAAAGCAAAATAGAATTGGGCTGCGCCAGGAACACAAGGGGATCGGAGATTTGCGTTTGCGAGCGATCAAACTGGTAGTCACGCAACTGCTGATCGCCGGCGGTATCGACGCCCAAAATCAGCAGCGCGCCCTCGTCCGCGAAAGACGTTTGCACCAGAGTTTCGATCACCGGTTCGGCAAGTTGCACACCGGGGGTCGAGCGAACCGTATCCAGAACTTTTTCTGAAAATCCAGACTCACCGGCGGAAATCTGCAGCGTCGCCTTGCCCGCCAGTTTTTCCACAGTGGAACGAAGAGAGTCAAGCAAAGTGGCATTGCCGGTGCGAATCGCAAAAAACACCGATACGCCAAGCGCGATTCCTAGCGTCGTCAGCGCGACGCGCAGCTTGTGCGCTCGCCACTGTTTAAACGTAATCAGCCAAAGCGCACCGAACATTATTTTTCTCCCGCTGGCGCGGCTCCGACTTTTTCATTGCGTCCTGTGTGCGTTTCTTTCACAAACTCCCCGTCACGCAGCGTCAGGATCCGATCGCAGAACGCGGCGGCAAGATCATTGTGCGTGACGAGCAAAATCGTGTTGTTGTACTCGCGGTGCAGATCATCGAGCAACCGAAGAATTTCTTCGCCTGTTGCGGAATCCAGATTGCCCGTAGGCTCATCTCCCAGCAATATAGGAGGCCGAAAAATCAGCGCGCGCGCAATTGCCACGCGCTGGCGCTCGCCGCCGGAGAGTTCGTCCGGCCGGTGATGCGCGCGCACCTTAAGACCCACGCGCTCAAGCATGGCCATGGCCCGATCTTCCGTTTCGCGCTTGCGCAGGCCTTGCAACCGCAAAGGCAGAGCAGCATTCTCGATTGCCGTCAGCGTTGGGAGCAGATTGAAAGTCTGAAAAATCATCCCGAGTTTTTCGCGCCGCAGGCGAGTTCGACGATCATCGTCAAGCGAAGCGAGTTCGATGCCCTCCAGTTTGATCGAGCCTGACGAAGGAGCGTCCAGTCCGCAAATCAGATTGAGCAGAGTCGATTTTCCCGAACCGGAGGGCCCCATCACGGCGACGCGCTCGCCTTGTTCGACGATCATGCTCAGATTAATCAGCGCTTTTACCGTGCCTTGATCCCCGTACGTCTTGGAGACATTCGTCATTTGGATCATAGTTTTACCGTGTGGTTGCGCGGTCTTGGTGGGCCATTTTCCCGAGCAGAATAGGATTCTACCCCAATGCTGGACAAGCCAGTATCAATCCTATGTTTATGATGCACCTAATCCTTTTCGATGGCACTCGAAACTCGAGGTCCGCACGAAAAGAAACTGATTGCCGCTAATCGCTGGAGAAGTTATCATTTCGGTTGTCCCCCACCTTGGAATCCAGGAGTCTGCCATGGCCCTCAACTTCCTGCGTAATTCTGCAGTTGTATTCGCGTTCGCCGTCCTCGGGACGTCCTCCATTTACGCGCAAGGCATTGTGGAATATGGAGGGATTACCGGTGCCGTCGCAGGCGCGGCATCTGCAAATAAGCCATTAATTGCCCTGCCTAACCTTGGACTCTCGGCCGGCCCCGCGGCTGTGTCCGAAGCGCCCGGCGCAGCGAACGTGACGCCCGAAGCAGCCGCGACAGCGAATTTACAATTTTTCCGGATCCACGCCGGACCTTCTGCAGCTGAAATTGCGGTGCGCACCGTCCCCGACCACGCGTCTGCCTGGATCGACGGCAAATTTGTGGGTCCCGCGCCACTTACGGTAAAGCTTGCTCCCGGGCATCATCAGATACTCGTGCGCTCGGTTGCCATGCACGAATACATGCGGGGATTTGATTTAGCCGCAAAGGAGACCCAGACGATCGATGTTGCCCTGACGGCCTCCGTTCAAAATCAAGTAGTCATCCAGTGGCCGGCGAAGACGCAAAAATAAAGTCATGATCGTTCAGCTCTCGTGGCGCGTACGTTTGGGCCGCGAACACCAGCGGAGCTGTGAAGCTCCGCAACTCTGACAATCGAATTGTAAATCACCGACATTCCGCGAACGGATTGCCCGTGAACCAAGGCAAACGCTGCATCGATCCAGCAACGCCGTCCCCTCCCCGCGTCAGCACCGCACTTCCTACGGTTGCGCTTGCCTAATCGGTCGCCATGGGTCAGCATGCGCCGAAGTCCGTATCGTTAACCCTTTGCGAAAGTTTGCCCAACCTGACACTGGGAGCCGGTCTGGAATCAAGCGAACATGGGAAGCAAACATTTCTTCCGAATTTGCGGACAAAACCCGGGAAGAATTGCTCATATTTTCAATGGCCGTCTACGGCGTCCGCCAACCTGAGAGTGTAACGCACGTCACTGAAAACCGCGGCCGAATGACACATCCTTCGTGTCATTGACCGGCTCATTTGAACGAAGTGAAGAATTGCGGCCCGCTATCGCGCAACTCGACCTAGTTTTTCCATGTCTAGGTCTGCTCTTCTGAAAGTGTGAAACATGCAGTTGACGTTCCGAGGCAAAGAGGGTGATCGCGTCAGAAATCGGCTTCGCGGAGCTGTGCTGATGGCGATTCTGCTTTGCACAGTGCGTGTCTTTGCACAGCAAGGAACGTCGGAACAACGGCCGGCCTCGGCAGGATCCGTCAGCGGTAAAGTCAGATCCGCTACGGGTCAAAAAGGTATCGAGATATTGTCGGGAATTGAAGTCAAGCTGATATCGAATGCAACCGGTTCTGCGCCACACACAACATTAACGGACTTCGAAGGTCGTTTCGAATTCGCCCACCTGCCCTCCGGAAATTACCTACTGGAAACGGGGATTGAAGGATTTCAGCCGTCGACGGAGACGATAAACCTCGGGCCCAACGAAATTCTGACCCGCGATATTGTGCTGCAGATTACCTCCGTCGAGCAACGCATCGAGGTACAGGGCGAGGCCACGGAAATAGCCACGCAAAGCGTTTCCGCGACGGCCACGGTGACCGAGCAACAGCTTGAAGATTTGCCTCTGCAAAAGCAGGAATTCATTGAGGCGCTTGCCATGTCGCCAAGCGTGATCCGCACGCAGGAGGGAAAGCTGAATTTTAATGGGCAAGCGGAAAGCCAGGGGATGCTACTCGTGGACTCCGCCGAAAATGTGGATCCGGTATCGGGAAGCTTCGCGATTCCGATTCCTGTGAATTCAATTCAAAACATTCAAGTGTTCAGCACACCGGACAGTTCGTTATACGGCGGATTTTCCGGTGGCTTAACCCGAATCGATATTCGCCCTCCATCACCCGCCTGGAACTATAAGTTTTTAGATATCGTTCCGTCATTCCGCGGCAAGCATGGGCACCTGATTGGACTCTTAAACATGACGCCGGGCGTGGAATTCGGCGGCCCGCTCATCAAGGACAAGTTAAATTTTTCCGAAACGATCACTTACGAGTACCGCAAGGATCCCGTGCACGGCCTCACCTGGCCATGGAATGAAACGGTCACATACAGCATGGTTTCCTTCACGGCGTTGCAGTATACGTTTTCCGCGAAGCATGTGCTGAACGTCAATTTCAACATTTTTCCGGCAACGGTATTGTATGCGAATATCAACGCGCTCGTTCCGCAAACTGCCTCGACGAACATTCGCCGCAGAGGATCTTCCACTGGCATCTCCGACGCTTACCAGTTCGATTCCGGGGCGGTTCTCACTACCCTGGTTCGTTACACGAATTTCTTCAACAGCGAACGCGGGCAGGGACTTGCCGACATGACGATCAATCCGGAAGGCTGGGGCGGCAATTATTTCAATACATTTTCCAGAAATGGCAATCAAGTGGAAGCGCTTCCCATCGTCCAGATGCCGGTGCTTTCCTGGCGGGGTACGCATCAGGTGCAGTTCGGGAGCAACGCCCTCTACAGAACCTTTACCGGAAGCAGTATTTCCCGCCCCATCCAATTGCTTGCGCAGGACGGCACTCTGGACGAAACCATCAATTTTATTGGCGCGGGAAATCTGCACAGTTCGAACGAAGAAATTTCCGGATTTGCCGAGGATCGATGGTCTTTTGCAAAACATATGGCTTTGACTCTCGGTGCGCGAGCGACCCATCAGACGGAAGGCCGGAACGCCGCGTTCGCGCCCCGCCTGGGTCTCGCGTATTCCACCCCGAACGGAAAAATCGCGGTTCGCGCCGGCGCCGGATTGATTTACGGACATGTTCCGCTGCTCGCTGCGGATTTTTCCGGCTATCAGGAGAGAATGATCACGCTCAACCCCGGAACTCCATCCGCGCAGACAT
Source organism: Candidatus Acidiferrales bacterium (assembly GCA_035696345.1). Lineage (GTDB taxonomy): Bacteria > Acidobacteriota > Terriglobia > Acidiferrales > UBA7541 > Palsa-360. The sequence continues at coordinate 3,735 of DASRQU010000097.1, read as the reverse complement.
ACATTTTGCAAAATATATATCAGTCGCCAACCCGTGCCGGAAACTCTTCCACATTTCTGGATCACAATAGCAGTACGCGCACGTTCACGTGGAACGCCGAGGCCGAAACTTCGCTTCGGCGCAACATCACTCTGCGGTTCGGATATTACGAAACCCGGACATCGAATCTTTTCGTACTTGATCCCATCCTCCCCTCGAGTGGTGGAACTTCCGGGTTTATGGCTATGGACAACTCGGGACGGTCAAATTTCGAGCAGGTACAAGTTACGGCCCGCTATCGCCCCAGCGCGCGAAACGAAATCAACGTTTCCTATGCCTGGAGCCGGGCGCGTGGAGACCTCAACACGATTTCCGATACGTTTCTTCCCGTGCAAATACCGGTTATCCGTCCGAATGTGTTTGGAGTGCGGCCATCGGATATCCCGAACCGCGTGCTGACCTGGGGCTTCATCACGCTGCCGAAAAAGTTTGTGTTCAGCGCCGTGGCGGATGTTCATACCGGGTTTCCTTATTCCAATGTCGATGCACTGCAGAATTACGTGGGCGTGCCGGATAGTTTGCGGTTTCCGATTTACTTTGCGATGGATGTAAAATTTTCGCGCGAGTTTACGGTTCATATGCCCTTCAAGGAAAATAGCAAACGCAAAAAAATCAACATCGGAGTTTTTTCCCAGGACGTTACGGACCGCAGGAATCCTCACGACGTGTACAGCAACGTGACCGCGCCTTTTCCCGTTTTCGGCCAATTCGCAGGCTTTCAGCGGCGCTTGACCGGACTGGACATCAATCTCTCCGAGTAATTCCGAACGAGTGTCACGCGCGGGCGTTGTAGAATGATCCACCATGAAAGCCGCGCTCCAGTATTTCCAAATTCATTTATCGTTCGCGCTTTCAATCGGAATCGCGCTCGCGATGTTTCATGCAGCCTCAGCCGCTCCTCCTGCTTATGCCGCCGACGATGACACGTCGTTGCTTCAGGCGGATCGCATGGCCTTTGGGCCCGGAAATTCTTGGGCCGCGTTGAATGACGGCCTGTTGGACGCCCAGTTCACCTGGACCGACGCTGCGGGCGAGACCCTCAACAAATCAACGTTCTTAAAAAATGTGCGGTCCTGGAATAATTCTTCGCTGAAAGAAAGCGAGACGGTCGCGCACGTCCATGGGCAAGTGGGAATTATTCAGGAACATAGCGACAAAACTTACGTGCTGCGAGTGTGGATCAGGGGAGACTCACGCTGGCGTTTGCTCGTCTACCAGGCTGTTCTGATCGGCGTTCCGCCGGCCAACTCGGGCGGTGGACCTTGCAAAAACCCATGCATTAAGGTGCCGTTCCACCCGCGTAACGCGGACCAGCGTGACGTGATTCACGCATACCAGGCCGTCGAGCGCGCAGTTACAGCACACAATTCGGCCGAGTGGGGCGCGCATATTGCCGATGAATTTTTCGCCGTTACGTCGAACAGTGACCGTCCCGTGGATAAGCGAACGCGAATGGCGGGGCTCGACGACCAGAAAGTGGGAGGAATCGCGCCGTTCCCATTAGTGTCCGCGCGCATGTTTGAGTTCGGCGACGTGATGATCATGACCTCACGGCAGCAGCCGGCGCACGGCTTACCGCTGCACGTGACGCGCATCTGGTTCAAGCGCGACACTGCATGGCTGGAAGCGTACAGCTATCAGACTACGATTCAGGGCAATGTTTCGGCGGCGACAGTGGAACAGAAACCACTCGCGGGCTCGAGCCTGGCATCCTTGCGCGCGTTCAGGACGCGGCTTAACCGATAGATAGATCTAGGGCATTTTCCTTGGCTCCTGGCCACAGTCGCCATTAAAGCCGACGTAGTCCGGCTTTATGGACACCCTATTCGTAACCTTAAATTGGGAACCGAGTGCGAGCAAAGTTGCGCGCTTAGTTCTACGAGTTATTTTGCTATTTCGTTCGGGTGCTCAGTGAGGGCAAAAGTTGTGGAACTCGGTCCAAGATCGCTTCCTTTGAGGCTGCGTGCCGCGAGGATTTCGTAGTTCTGATACTTGATCGTAAGGGTGGCATGACCCCCGCCGCGGATTTCGGAAACCGACTGATTTTCCGCGGGCAGCCAGAAATCACCGATCTTTATATAGGAGTGGTGAATGTCGGTTTTTTTAATCCAGAACGAAGGATTCTTCGAAGGTTCGGCTTCGATCTTGCATACGGCGAAGTCTCTGCTGTCCACCCAAACATGTCCGCGATACAAAAGTTTGCTGGGGACTTTCGGCTCGACCGCGACTTTATAGGAACAGCCGTCCGGCGTATCTTGTCGCGCGAGGTCGCTAAAATCGTAATTGGTGGAATTCAGTGCCACGCGTCCGCGATTCTCTTCCGTTGAAGCTTCTTGCTCGGTCTCCAAAAGCCTTTTCAGAACGCGATCGATCAGCCATTGCGGACCGCTCTGCGAAACAATTTTGAATTGTTTTGTGGCGGGCGCCTCGAACGTCATGTCCACCACCATCTCGGCATGGAGAGATACGGGCAGTCCCGAGTACGAAAGCGTGTAGGTCCGGCGGCCCTGATACTTCTGCAGCGCATCCGCGCGCTCCAGATTTTTGGCGACCAACTTATCCACGATTTGCGGCAGATTTAGCCGGGATTCGATGATCGGCTGAGCTGGCGTGGTTTGGGCGCGACCGGGTGCCGACACAAAAAGTGCCAGCAAAACCGCCGCGGCTGCCGGCGGTCTGAAAAACGCTTTAGCGATGGACATACCTTTTTCTGGCCTTTCCGGCAATGTGACGCACCCGGGACTTTTCACTGAACTCAGGCGAAACTCAAGCGTTCATGATCTTTCTTGCATCTTCGAGAAGCAGACTTTCCGTCTGGAGGGGAGGCTGAACGTAACGCTCATACGTCTGATACATACCTGAAAATATTTGCTCCCAGGAACCGATGCTCAACGCGCGTGTGCGGGCTGCGTCTCGCATCGCTTCATGTAGATCTTTGCGGGTCATGAGACTTGTCAATAACGGAGCGAACTCTTCCAAATTTTTGGCCACGTATCCTGATTTTCCGTGCTCTACCGTCGACGCCGGACCACCGCTCGAAGTGACCACGGCCGGAACACCGGACGCCAGTGCCTCAAGAACCGCCAGGCCGAACGTATCCGTTTCGGAGGGAAACGCAAACGCGTCCATGTTTGCATACGCGCAGGACAGGTCTTTGCCCGTCAGCCAACCTCTAAAGTCAGCATGCTGCATATTTTTCCGCAGCCAGTTTTCCTCGGCTCCCTGGCCAATAAGTACGATGCGAAAATTCGTATTACCGGCTGCCAGTAAATCCTTTTCTAATTGCGCGAGCGCACGCACGTTCTTTTCAGGAGTCAGCCGTCCAACGTAGCCGATCTGAAATGCATCACTGCCGGCGGATTGGTCTCGAAAAGCAGGATGAAACGTTTCTGTATCCACGCTGTGGCCCATCAGATAGCAAGGTTTGCCGGTGGCATTGCCCAGAAGCTCCACCAGTTCGCGATTCGGCGTGAAGAGCAGCCGCGGAATTTTGTAGAACCGCGCAGCCGCGCGAAAGGAGGCCGACTGCGCGCCGGCCGCGAGCGAACGCGAGATTTTTTTTGGCCACGCCGAAAAAAGTGATGCCACGCGACGGCCCGCAAACTGGTGAATGTTCGTTTGCCACGACGCCGCCAGAGTGACGTGCATATTGTGAGCGAGCAGCGCTCCGAGAATTCCTACATCGCTCGGTCCCGT
>DASRQU010000096.1:0-21175 GCA_035696345.1 Candidatus Acidiferrales bacterium | reverse complement strand
ATCATCGCCGTCTCCCTTTTGGCTAATACGGCTTTTTATGGGAGTCGCAGCGTTAATCCGTAACCCGCGCGTAACCCGGAGCGGGCACGCCACGTATCACGTTCGTTTTAGATGGTTTAGAAAATTATGGCGGAGAGGGTGGGATTCGAACCCACGGTCGGGTTTCCCCGACACACGCTTTCCAAGCGTGCTCCTTAAACCGCTCGGACACCTCTCCGCGGAACGAGCCCAAACAGACTAGCACAAACGCGCGGCAAGTGATAATGCTGGTACCGGCATTTTGTCGGAAAACAATGTCGCTAAGTAAAAACTGAAAACTTTCGTTTCGTTTTTGTTTAGTTTCAGTGATGGCGATTTTTTTTTTCCTATGCCGGTAGCTTTTGTGGAGTTACAAGGAGCGATGAAAGTTCCCGATCGTTGCGCATGTCTTGTAGAATTCGGGTGGGGGATGGCATGAATCCATGGCAGGGCAAGTGGGCGCTCATTACGGGGGCGAGCGCGGGAATTGGCACGGCGATTGCCCGCGAGTTGGCGGCAGGGGGAACAAACCTGATTCTCACCGCGCGACGGCGCGACCGACTTGCGGGGCTTTCCACGGAATTAAGTGACAAACATAAAATTCGCACGCTGGTTTGCGTTGCGGATTTGGCACAGGCTCAGGGGCCGCAGCAGATTTTTTCGTTCACCGAAGAAAAGAATATCATCGTGGATTTGCTGGTGAACAACGCGGGATTCGGCGCGTACGGTGAATTTCACAAAGTGGCGGTGGAACGGCTCGTTGAAATGACACAGGTGAACGTCAGCGCCGTCGTACACCTGACCCATCTTTTTTTACCCGGTATGATCGAACGGCGTAGCGGAGACATTTTAATCCTGGCGTCAACGGCCGCGTTTCAAGCGGTGCCCTATATTTCCACGTACGCGGCCACGAAGGCGTTCGATTTGTATTTTGCGGAAGGGCTGGCAGAAGAGGTCCGACCGTACGGCGTGCGTGTGTGTGCGCTGTGCCCAGGTTCCACGGAGACCGAATTTTTTAAAGTGGCCGGGCAGCGTAATCATACGCGGAGTACGCCGGAAACTCCCGAGAAAGTCGCTCGCGTGGGTCTCCGAGCATTGGCTGCTGGAAAAAGTTTTGTCGTTTCGGGTTTTGCAAACAAGCTGGGATCGGAAGTTGTACGGCTGGTGCCGCGGCGTATGATCGCTCGAGTCGCTGGCGGAATTTTTCGTCCGAAAACGAAGGTTTAGAATCCACTTGTGCAGGTGTGAAAATGGATGTCGATCGAGAAATGTTAGAAAATGAATTGCGGGCGGAAGGATTTCTTCATACGTATGTCTGGCAGGATGGGCCGTATGCGTTTTATTCCAGCCACACGCATCCAGTGGAGACCGCGCATATTATCCTCGATGGTGAAATGACCTTGACGCAGGGCGACGAAACGAAGACCTATCACGCAGGGGAACGCTGCGTTGTTAAAGCGGGCGCTGTGCATGCGGCGAAAATGGGTTTACATGGGTGTAAGTATTTGGTGGGAGAGAAGTAGGACGGGCTTTAGTTTGTCCGGGGTGGATTTTTGGGGGGCTTGTAAGTCAAAGGAAGACAGGCTGAAGCCTGTCCTACTTAGGACCTTACCAACGCGCGGTCCAGCAATTCCATCACGTGGACTACTTCCTGGCCCGTGGAATGGATTTCGGCGCCAGCGCGCATTTGCAGCAGGCAGCCGGGATTTGCCGTGACGATTACCGGCGCGTCCGTGGCGCGCGCATGCTTCATTTTTTCGGCCAGCAATGCTAGCGAAGTTTCTGTCTCCGTCACGTTGTACGAGCCTGCGGAACCGCAGCAATAATCCGCCATGGCCATTTCCTTAAGTTCCAGGCCGGGGATCGCGCGCAGCAATTTGCGCGGGGCTTCGCGGACTTTTTGTCCATGGAGAAGATGGCACGAGTCCTGGTAGGTCACGCGCATCGGCTGTGCAGAAAACAGCGCGGTAAGACCGAGGTCGGCCAAAAACTCGGTAACGTCGCGCATTTTATTGCGGAACGCGTGGGCTTTATTTTCTTCTGGCGTTCCCTCCGCGAAAAGATGCTCGTATTCTTTCAGCGTCGAACCGCAGCCGGCTGCGTTGGTGATGACGGCGTCAAAATCTTCAGCAAGGAAAACATCCATGTTGACTCGCGCGAGGGATCGAGTCACGTCGCGCACGCCGGCGTGTCCGGCCAGTGCGCCGCAGCACGTTTGTCCCGCGGGGACGACGACCTCGCATCCATTTGCGGTGAGCACGCGAATCGTCGCATCATGCAGGGCTGAAAAACTAACTTGGGCCACGCACCCGGCGAAGAGCGCTACACGGGCGCGACGCGGACCGATTGCGGGATACGTCTTTCCAAGTTTCGAGAAGAAAAATTCGCGATCGATGGGCGGCAACAGTTTTTCTTTTTCAGACAAACCCAGAAGCTTCAGAATCCTCGTAGCCCGCACAAGAGATTGCAATCCCGAATGCTGATAAAAGTAAAGGACGCGCGCGAGTGCGGCGATGCGGTTGGGGAACGGGAGCAAGCGCCGAAAGACAAAATCGCGCGACACGCGCGAGAAAAATGGCCGCTTGTAGTTTTGCTCGATCTGCGCGCGCGCCGCTTCCACGAGTTTGCCGTATTCCACACCGGACGGGCACGCAGTTTCGCAAGCGCGGCAATCCAGGCACTGGTCGATGTGCTTTACGAAGGAATCGCCGAGTGGCAGGCGTCCCTGGTCGACCAGAATAATCTGGCGAATGCGCCCGCGTGGTGAATCCGCTTCCAGGCCCCAAAGTTTATACGTGGGGCACTGATTCAGGCACAGCCCGCAATGTACGCAGTGGGCGTAGTCATCGTACGCAGGAATGTCCGCGCCGGAAAATCCGCTTTTCAGTTTAACGGCGTTCGTTTCTTCGAGGTTTACGACTTGTTCGGCCATGGTTTTAAATTCCGCCCGCAAATCGTCCCGGCGCGAGTACGTTTTGCGGGTCAAATGACTGTTTCACGCGGCGCATTAGTTCGACGTCCGGGCGCACCGTCCCCCATACGACGTCCGGGGCTGTTTTCAGTTGCTGTGGACACCATTCCAGCATGGCCGAGGCTTGGATTTCGGGCTGGCCGCACGCGCGAAACACTTCCGGAATCGCTTTCGCGAGCGAGTCGAGCGTTGCGGAATTTTCGGCGACCAAAACGGCATATACAATTCCCGATGCTCGCGTAAGCGTCGCTACCTCCGCGTGGTTTTGCCTGGCAATCGCATTTAATTTTGCGGTTAACACAGGCATGACGGCGGGCAGCGAGCTTAAACGAAAAATCGCCGCGTTCGGCACCGCATCCAACGCGAGACGCGGAAATTCGCGGACGCGATCAAACAGCACCCGCTGGGCATCGTCCTCGACCGGCATAAATTCGGTCGCGTTCGCTGCGGCAGCCATGTGGCCCAGTTCCTGCGCATAACGTTCGACGACGGCAGGCTGGCCGGCCGCGGTGACGATCGCCGACCATTGATCAGGCAGAATTCGCGCGAACGATTGTCCCGAAAAAATTAATTGTCCCGCGCTCGGATCTGCGACCTCCACCAGTTGTGGCGTGAGAACCGAATGCGCGACGGACCGGCAGAATTCAAACGCCGATTCAGCCGCGGAAAATGAAGCGATGAACGTTTTCTGGGCTTGCGGCAGAGGAAACGTGCGGAAATTCACCCGGGTAATAATGGCGAGCGTGCCGAGCGATCCGATCAGGAGCTTGTGAAGATCGTAGCCCGTTACGTTTTTCACCACGCGCCCGCCGCTTTTTGCCTGCGCGCCTTCGCCTGTTACAAATTCCATGCCCAGGCAAAAATCGCGCACGGCGCCGTACGCGTGGCGCAGCGGCGAACTTGCATTGGTGGCCACGATTCCACCGACGGTGGAGCGCTCCGCAAACGGAACCGCCAGGGGCACGAATTGATTTTGTTCGCCTAACGCGGCGAGCAAATCCGCGATGCGCACGCCCGGCTCAACTCCCAGCGTCAGATCTTTTGGATCGTAGGCCAGCAAACGATTCAGGCGAGAGAGATCGAGCGCGATGTCATAGCGCGAGGGGCGAGAGCCGATTGCCAGTTTTGTGCAACCGCCTGTCGGAATGATCGCCAATTTTTCGGCAGCGGCGAATCGAATAATTTCAGCAATTTGCGCCGCGTCAACGGGACTAACCATAGCGGACGCGCGCTCGCCGCAAACTTCGCGGGCGGCAAGTTCTGCCGCGTCTGACACGACGTAGGGCGTGCCGACAATTTCTTCCAGACGAGTGAGGGAAGCTTGCGTAGGCTGGCTCATGTAGCCATCGCCGCTGCAGGAGTTTGCGGAATGCGAATTTCGCCGCAGGCCTTTCCCATGGGCAAAACTTTTCCGGGATTTAAGAGGCCCGCAGGATTAAACGCGGTGCGCACTCGCTCCATCAGAGCCAAGTCATCAGTGGTAAAAATCAGCGGCATTAGCTCATTTTTTTCCATGCCGATGCCGTGCTCTCCGGTGAGCGCGCCGCCGACTTCGATGCAATGACGCATGATTTCGCCGCCAGCCGCCACGACTCGCGCAAATTGCGCGGCATCGCGCTCATCAAATAAAATCAGCGGGTGCAGGTTGCCATCGCCTGCGTGAAAAATATTGCCGATCTGCAAATCGTATTTCTTGCTGATTTCCTCAATGCGCCGCAACGTTTCCGGCAGACGGGTGCGCGGGATCACGCCATCCTGCACGTAATACATCGGCGAAATACGCCCCATCGCACCAAACGCTTCCTTGCGGCCGCGCCATAAAAGATTACGTTCCTGATCGGAGCGCGCGGCGCGCACTTCACGTGCGCGATGCTCGCGGCAGACCTCGGTGATTTCGGCGGCCTGCGCCTCCACAGCTTCTTTCAAACCTTCCACTTCAATCAGCAATACGGCCGCGCAATCCTTCGGAAATCCCGCATGAACGTAATCTTCCACCGCACGCAAGGTAAAACCATCGAGCATTTCGCACGCCGCCGGCGTAATCGCGCGCACGGTGATGTCGACAACGGACTCGGTCGTGTCGTCCAGCGTGTCGTAAACGGCTAGCAGCGTTTTCACAGCCTCTGGCTTGCGCATTAGGCGCACGGTAACTTCCGTCACCAGAGCGAGCGTTCCTTCGGACCCGACGAGCAAGCCGGCCAAGTCGTAGCCGGCGGTCTCGATATTTTTTCCGCCGATGCGCACAATTTCGCCGTCAGTTAATACAAGCTCGATGCCGGTCACGTGATTGGTTGTCACGCCATAGGCAAGCGTGTGCGGCCCGCCGGAATTTTCCGAGACGTTGCCGCCGATCGTGCAGGCTTTCTGGCTTGAGGGGTCCGGCGCAAAAAATAAGCCGAGGTGCTCGACCGCGCGCGACAGATCCAGATTAACGACGCCGGGTTGAACCACCGCGCGGAGATTCGCTTCATCGATCTCCAGAATCCGATTCATGCGCGAGAACGTAATGACAATGCCGCCATTTCGCGCAATAGCTCCCCCGGACAAGCCAGTGCCTGCGCCGCGCCCTACAATGGGAGTTTCATATCGGTTGGCAAGTTTTACGATGCCCGAAACATGGCTCGCCGATTTGGGGAAAACGATGCAATAGGGAGATCCGAGATCGACAGAACCATCGTATTCATAGAGCATCAAATCTTCCGATGAAGACAACACGGCTTCGGAGCCAAGCAGGGATACGAGTTCGCGAATGAGCTGCGGTTGCATGAGAATTAGTTATAAGTCTGTTTGTCACTATAGTCTGTGCGTATGGGAAGGTCAACGCGGCGCGAGGAGCCTTCGGTAAACAATTATAAATAAAGATGTTATATACTCCTGTCGTCTAAGTCATGAGAACCGTCGCGAAAACATCGGGGTTGAGGGTAAAATTCGTCGGCGACGGTTCGTAGGTGACGACGCCCACAAGCGTGGCGCGTGCGTGCACGGTGACACATCATCTCTTTGCGTGGGTAGCAACGAACGCTATCTGAAAAATTTTGGAGTTGAGTATTGATGGGTTTTTTTTCAAAACTATTTGGCTCGAAAAATTCTGAAAATGACGGGCCGGCGATGCAGGAAGTGGAAATACACTTCGCGTACGGCTCCACAAATTTTCAGCACGCTTATTCGTTTGGTGACGTGCTGCAACACGCGATTGCCGACGCCAAAGTTGGCGAATATGACGGGCATGCGCTCCCAGCCGACGGCAGCGATGGACGCTATTTTGTGTTTGGCCCGAGCGCGGATGCCATTTACAAAGTGATTGCCCCTGTCTTGGAATCGTCGCCTCTGATGCGTGGAGCAACTGTCACACTGATTTACGGGCCGCGCCGACGCAGCACGCCAAAACGCGTGATTGAACTTCCCGAATAATTTTCCAGGCTAACGATCTAGAGATCTTTCCCGGCACGTAGATTTAATTTTCCGCAATCTGTACAGGACTTGGCGGGCTCGCACGGTTGCAGCTTCGCCTGTGATACTCTTTTCAAGCTGTTTATCGAACGCCGAGGCCTCGTGTGAGCAAGCCGAAACTCTTTTCCACGCATATTTTATTTGAGGGACCACGCAAAAAGCTTGGCGAGCAGTTTGATGTCGAATATTGGACCGGCGAGGACCGCCCGTCCAGGGAAGAATTCCTCAAACGGGTGGTGGACAAGGATGCGCTCGTTTGCCTGCTCACGGAAAAAATCGACGACGAAATACTTGACGCTGCGGGGCCAAATCTGCGGATTGTCGCAAACGTAGCGGTGGGTTATGACAACATCGACGTGCCCGCGTGCACGAAACGCAATGTTGCCGTGACGAACACGCCCGGCGTGCTGGATGAAACGACGGCGGACTTTACGTGGACTTTGCTAATGGCCATCGCGCGGCGGCTTGTGGAAGCCGATCACATGGCGCGGTCTGGCGCGTGGAAAAAGTGGAACCTCGATCAGCTGTGCGGCACGGATATCTGGGGCAAAACGCTTGGTATCGTCGGATTTGGCCGCATCGGACGTGCGGTCGCGCGGCGCGCTTCGGGGTTTCGCATGCGCGTGATCTACAACAGCACCTCGCGCGCGCCCCTCGACATTGAAAAAGAACTGAGCGCGGAATTCATGCCGCGAGATGCGGTCTTCCGACAGGCAGATTTTGTCTCGCTGCACGTACCCCTCAATTCTGCTACGCGCGGACTAATGGGCCCCACCGAGTTTTCCGAAATGAAAAGTTCGGCGTTTCTAATCAATACGACGCGGGGGCCTGTAGTGCAGGAAGCGGCGCTGATCGATGCGCTGGAGCGCGGCGTGATCGCCGGCGCGGCTCTCGATGTGTTTGAGCGCGAACCGATCATTCCTGACGGCCTGCGGCGGGATAACGTGGTTCTCGCGCCGCATCTAGGATCCGCATCAGTCGAAACGCGAACAAAAATGGCCATGATCGCTGCGGAAAATGCCGCGGCCCTGTTTTCGGGAGAGCGCCCGCCAACAATTTTAAATCCGGAAGTTTTGCGTAAACCTTAAAATTATCCGGGCGATTCATTCAGAGGAGTTTATTTACACAGAATTCAAATTAGTTATTCAGGAGAAAAAAATGGCGCATGTAACGTTGAACAACCCAAAACTTACTCTGGAAGGCGCGGAAGCGATTTTGGATGCAGCCAAGGCGCAGGCCGCGCGCATCGGAGTGCCCATGAATATAGCCGTCGTGGATGATGGCGGGTTTTTAATGGCTTTTGCTCGCATGGACGGGGCCAAACCCGCCTCCATTGAAATCGCATTTAACAAAGCGCATGCCGCCGCCATCCGCCGCCAGAACACAGGTCCCGCGCGTAGCGGCAACGAAGTCAGCGTCCTGCTCTCATTGGGTCTCGCGATCGGGAGCCACGCGCACCAGACGCCGATTCGTGGCGGACTTATCCTCGAAATGAACGGCCAGGTCGTAGGCGCAATTGGCGTAAGCGCCGGCTCAGAAGACGAAGACACGGAAGTCGCGCGCGCCGGCGTAGCAGCATTCGTAAAAGGATAATTTCAGTAGGACAGGCTTCAGCCTGTCTTCTTTTGATTTTTTTCTGGGATAACATTAGTCAAACAAGACAGACGGAAGCCTGTCCGACTCGGTACCATGCCGAACCTTAAGCAATCCGCGCTGAAAATTTTTCGCCACACGCTGGCGGGCATCGATATTCCGGCTTCCATGCAGCGCAAACTCTGCCGCGCAGGCTCAGAAATCGTAGTCAACGGAAACGCTTACGATTTGGCGGCTTACGAGAAAATTTTTGCCGTCGCCATCGGAAAAGCTTCCGTGGCCATGGCTCATGGTATCGCTGATACACTCGCCCCGAATTTTCGCCCGCAAGGAATTGTGGTGGCTCCGACTGCCGTGCCGGATCCGCCAGACGGATTTACGGCTATCGTCGGAGGCCATCCCATTCCGAACGAAGGAAGTTTCACTGCCGGAAAAACGATTCTCGATCTGCTCGCCCGCGCGAGTGAAAAAACTCTAGTTTTCTTCCTGCTTTCCGGAGGAGGCTCAGCGCTCGTCGAACTTCCGCTGGACCCAGCGGTCACGTTGGGCGACTTTCAGGCGCTGAATCGCACGCTGGTTACGTGCGGTGCGTCGATCGATGAAATCAACGCGGTTCGAAAACACTTGTCTGCGGTGAAAGGCGGCCGCATGGCCGTCGCCGCAGGATCGTCCACAAAAATTACTTTGGGCGTGACGGATGTTCCCGAGGGCCAGGAATCAGCGCTGGCCTCCGGCCCCACCCTTCCCGATCCCACGACCGTTGCAGATGCATGTTCTGTGGTGCGGCGTTATGATTTGCGTTCAAAACTCCCGGTTCGCATTCGCAGGTGTTTCGAAAATCCTGAATTCATTGTCGAAACTCCCAAGGCGGAAAATCCTGCATTTGATGCTCAGCGCTCCACGTTTCAAATTATGCTGGGACGCCATGAATTGTTTCACACCGCGCATCGTTGTTCAGAGTCATTGGAATTCGTCACGATATGCGACAACACCACCGATAATTGGCCGGTCGAAAATGCACTTGATTTTCTTCTGGGCCAACTTCTCGCTCTTAAGCAATCAAATCCGCGTAAATCCGTGGCGGTAATTGCGGATGGCGAAGTGAGTTCACCGGTGACGGGTGACGGCATTGGGGGAAGGAACCTTGCATTCGTCCTGAACGCAGTCAGCAAAATTGCGGGACGAACAATCGCGGTTTTAAGCGCGGGCACAGATGGGATTGACGGTTCGAGTCCCGCTGCGGGAGCAGTTGCGGATGGCGAAACTTTGGCGCGTGCGCACGCCATGGGCCTCAATCCAGCAGAGTATTTTCGCCGCAGTGATTCCTACACATTTTTTCAAAAGCTTGGCGATGCAATCGAAACGGGCGCCACTGGGAACAATTTGCGCGACCTCAGAATCTTGCTGATGGAATAATCGGGATGGTCTTATGTGGCGCGGGCTTCAGCCTGCGGGGTTTGGTCCTTGCGAAGACTGTCTGCCGCAGGCTGACGCCCACGCCACATCCGCTCAGTCGTTTTTGTTATCTGGCATGGACGATTCAATATGCTTCAGCTTTTCATTCATGTCCGCCAGCTGATGCTCGACCTCATCGAGCCTGTCTAGCACTGCCTGATTGACGTTCGCGGCGCCGGCATCAGGATTTTTCTGGCCGCCCGAAGCGGAAGCTGAAGCCGCCGGAGCGGTCGCGCCCGGCCCTCCCTGCTGCGCACTCTTGGTTTTCAGTTCTTCAATTAAATTTTCCAGCGCGTGCGGAACGCCGATGGAAAGTTCGCCCGTCTTCAGCAACGCTTCCAGCGGTTCGATGGCGGTGGGATCTCCGCGCCGCCCCAGCGCAAAGATCGTCGCGAAACGAATATCGAAAGACATTTCATTCAAATAAGAAATTAGCTTTGCGGTGATGTCACGATTTTTCAAATCCACTCGACCGAGCGCTCCGATTGCGATCCCGCGAAGATCCGCCGGTTTGCCCGGCGCGGACCATTCCAGTAGCGAAGGTACCACTGCGTCGTCGCCGAGCGAACCCATCGCGCGGAGCGCGGCTCCGCGCAGCACATCACCCGGTGAAGATATCGTCAGCGTTTTTTCAAGAGTCGCTTGCAGGTTGGAAGACTTATCGAGCGCCAACGATTGTAAGGCGGCCGCGCGCACGGTGTAGGCCTTATCGTCTTTAAAGATATTTTGCAGGCGTTTGATCACTTCTTCGTCGCCACGATCTTTTCCTAACTGTTCCACCGCAACCACGCGCACCCACGGCTGCTCATTGGAAAGATCGGCGAGCACCTGCTTCCGCGCCGCAGGCGAATTTATGCGGCCCAGCGAACGCAGAGATTCTTCGCGCACGCCCCAGAACTTATCGTGTAGCGCCGCGTCTCCGAGCGCGCTTACGGCGGCGTCGTTATCTTTAAACGTCCCCAGCGCAACCGCCGCGTCCGCGCGGTCCGGAACGCTCGATGCCGTGCGCAGCTGGCGGATCCATTCCTCGGCCGTTTTTTGAAAATCAACAGACTTCAAAATCTTGTCGCCTTTGTCAAACAGCACGATTTGTGGAGCGCCATCAACAGCAAATGAAAACGATTCGCTGGCCTTGGAAACTTCGATCGGAAATACTTTTTCGCCGCTCGCCGTGGTGATCGAAATATCAATGGGAGCGCGGAACAGCCCGACGCGCCCCTCCACTTTTTGCGTTTGCTTCACGCTGAGATTTACTGTTTTCGCGGTTTCATCGTACGAATATCGCACCGTAAAGCGTGGGGCCCCCGCTCCATAAATCCACTGATCGAAAAATCGATCCACATTCGTACCGGATGACTCCTCGATGCTCTTTACCAGGTCCGCGGTGACCACGTTTTGCATGCGGTTCGATTCCAGATAGTGTTTGAGCGCGCGGAAGAATGCTTCATCTCCCATCTGCTCGCGCAGCATGTGAATCACCCAGCCCGCCTTGTCGTAAACATTTCCTTCGTACTCCACGGAGTCGTCGATATTGCGCGTGACAATGGGAATCGAAAACAGCTCTCTGGATTGCATCCAACTATTTTGATCGCGCCAGTAGCGATAACTGGAAGCATCAAGGCCATAGAAATGTTCTTCCCACAACTCCGCGCCAAACGTGGCGAACCCTTCGTTCAGCCATGTATTTGTCCAGTCCTTGCACGTCACAAGGTCGCCGAACCACTGATGCGTCAGCTCGTGCGAAACGAGACTATCGGCTGCCTCCGGCCGTTCGCCGGCAAGACCGGCATGCAACATGTCGCGCGCCGCGAGCGTCGTCGCGCTAACGTTCTCCATGCCAGATGCCACGAAGTCATGTACAGCGGTCTGCGCATATTGATCCCACGGGTAAACCACGCCGAATCGATCGGAAAAGAAATCCAGCATTTGCTTGGTGCGCGCAAACGTTGCGTCAATCGTGTCGCCCATACCGCGCGGAACGTTGTAGGTCACCGGAATATTTTTCCAGCTATCTTTCTTGGTCTGATATTCGCCCGCCACAAAAGAAATCAGGTAGGTGGAAACTGGCTGGGATTGCCGCCACGTCCATGTTTTCTGCGCGTTTGGCGCATCCTGAACGCTTATTAGTTTTCCGTTGGACACCGTGAGCCAATCCGCAGGCACCGTGAGGATTATTTCAAACGCGGTGCGGTCATTTGGGTAATCGTAAA
This sequence comes from Candidatus Acidiferrales bacterium, assembly GCA_035696345.1. Classification (GTDB taxonomy): domain Bacteria; phylum Acidobacteriota; class Terriglobia; order Acidiferrales; family UBA7541; genus Palsa-360. Next base: position 9,478 of record DASRQU010000096.1, on the reverse strand, counting down.
TGGGAATGTAATGATGTGTATCCTCCGCCTCACCCTGGGTCCAGATTTCCTTGGCGCGGTTGGGATTGCCTTGATCGGGAAGAATAAAATAGAGGCCTGAGGTAGGCTTGCCGTCATATTTAATTTCGACTTCAAATTTTTCGCCCGATTTGGCGGGCTGTGCGAGTGAAACGCGCAAATTGTTATCGCGCAGGTCGAACGTCGCATCCTTGCCGTTGACGCGCACGCTGGAAACGGCAAGCTCGGAGCAATCGAAATACAGATGCGTTTCGCCATCGCGCAGCGTCGTCAATGTGTGCGTCACATCGCCGATCACCTTGCGCTGGTCGATATCGAAGTGCAGCGCGACGCGCACATTCTGGAGATCGTACTCGCGGCTTGGCGCGTAAGGCCGGTCCGCGCGCGCGCCGCCCGCAAGCAGGACGGCCAGAGTCAAAATAGCCGCCGGGAGTCGGACTAAATAACGTTTCCAGCGAAAGTTCATTCCGGCCTCGCAAGGGAATTTGCGGCATCAAAATACACCAAATGATTATACCTGCGCGTCCCTTGCGGATTCAGAGCAAGCTTTTTTTCCATTGCTATTAGACGCCAGACTGGCCGATTGGTTTCCTGTGGCCACGCACGCCGCCGAGCTTACTTGCGCAGATATCCATCATCCTTGCGAATCCAATCTTCGCGCCGGGGAGTAAAAATATCCACGTCTACAGTGTCTTCCAGCGCCACCGCCCCGTGTGGCACGTTTGCCGGAATGATCAGCAGTTCGCCGGCGCCGACGAATACTTCCTTATCATCAAATATAAAATTGAGTGATCCGGAGATAATCCACGAATACTGCTCGTTCACATGGGAGTGCCGCGGCACGGTGGCGCCCTTTTTCAAAAAGAGCTGTGAAACGGTGGCGCTTTCGCCCGACACCATCTGGCGCGACAGATTATCAGTGAGCTGCTCGGTTTCGATGGTCTTCCAGGATAACTTTTCAAGCTTACTCATGATCGGCTCCTTAGATTGAAATGTTCAGGACAGCATCGTCTACTGGCAGCACGCCTCGCGTCAACTGACAGTGCAGCCCCTCTATCTTCGCTAGGCGCTAGGAATGATCAGCCGCTGACACCAATCCCCGATATCTCGATTCGTATCAATCAACCATGGACGGGACATCTGCTAAGATGCGTGTCGCTCGTAGATCCAATCAAGTGAGGGCATTCGATGCCGGCGGAATCAAATGTGTCAGGCATGGCGCGGGTACTGTATCTCGCCGGCGGCGCCGCTCTTTCTATGTGGGGCTTATGGGGCGCTGACCAGGGCTGGACGCAGTGGACCTGGCTGGCCGCGGGAGGATTGCTGCTGGTTCTCGGCTTGATCGGCTACTCTCCGGTGCATGCGATCGTCTCAAAAAGTCACAAGAAAGCCGACTGAATGGTTTTTCTCCACAGTGTCTCCGGATTTTTTTTATTCTTTGAGCTTCCCATTCCCCTGTATTGGATAATCCTTCACCCGTTCAATTCCTTCTGGCGTCCCAGAGTTCGCACTGCTTTCTGGTTCGCCGGACTATTCGCGTGGACCACCGGCGGCATTCTGCTCTGGCATTTCCGATTTTATTTAATGTCCTCCGAACGCCCGTCGTGGTTTTCAATTTTCGCTGGATTCGCCCTTATTTTTATTGAAATTTATCTTTTCGCGCGGGTTGAGCGCGAACTCGGCACGCGAAGACTTGTCGGCCACGCCGAACTGACCGGCGCAGGAGAATTTTTTGCCGGCGGTTTGTACGCCTACGTGCGCCACCCGCGCTACACCGGTATGTTCTGCGCCGTTATCGGCTCTGCGCTGCTCAGCGGAACGGACTGGATGTGGATCACCATTGCATGGTGGTTTCCGTTTGCCCTCATCGTAATTGGCCTCGAAGAGCGCGAGCTAATGGCTCGCTTTGGCCCCAGCTATGAAGCTTATCGCAAGCGCGTCCCCGCTTTTATTCCATTAGGAAGAAGCACCGCGAAGTAAAAATAATTTTCAAAGAATTTCCTGATCGTGACTCAGCGGCTCCCGAATCGGACTTCCTACACAATCACTGCCGTTGCCCGGTTCCTCCAGCTACTATAGAATGACTTGCCTCTGCGGAGAGGTGTCCGAGCGGTTGAAGGAGCTCGCCTCGAAAGCGAGTGTCGGGGAAACCCGACCGTGGGTTCGAATCCCACCCTCTCCGCCATAATTTTCTAAACCATCTAAAACGAATGTGATACGTGGCGTAACCTGGTCGGGTTACGCGCGGGTTACGGAATGAACGCTGCGACTCCCAGAAAAAGCCGTATTAGCCAAAAGGGAGACGGCGATGATTGGCATCTACATTCGCATTAAAATTGATGGAAAGCGGACCTTTAGAGCAGCACCAGATGTCCCCGGGGATTTCGAATACTGGCTCAAATCTACTTGCAATGGACGTCAGAAGTGGCACCGCGTCGGTCGGTACGACGCGGTTAAGAAAGCCAAGCTTTTGCTTGAGAGGGAGCAGGAGAGGCAAGAAGCCGCGCGCAAGTATGGATTGACCCCCGCCGCGATCGGGCACGTGACGGTCTCTGAGGGGGTGGAAAAGTTCATTCAGAGGAAGGTCGCGGCTGGAAAACGACCCGGCACCGTAACCGCCTACAAATTCACATTGGGATTGTTTCAAGAGTTTTGCCCACATCTTTACGTCGAACAAATTACCGGTGACTCGCTCTTAGACTTCGCTGCATGGTGTCGCAAGCGCGGCGACGCCGAACGGACTGTTGCCAATCGATTCGTAGACCTCGCATCGTTCATGAAGTTCCACGGCAAGGCCGGCCTCGTCCCGAAATCAGATTGGCCCAAATACACCGAGCGCCGCGTGGAGTCCTACACGCAAGACGAATTGGATAAATTCTACAAGGCCGCAAGAACGGACAAAGAGCGGTTGCTGCTCGATTTGCTGATTCATTCCGGGTTCCGCATCGGTGAAATTGCCCACCTCACTTTTGGAGACGTTGATTTCAGCGGCAATAAACTCCATGTTCAGCCGAAGCCTCTGTGGGATTGGGTTCCCAAAACTCACGAGTGCCGCACCGTAAGAGTTCCGGGCAAGGTCATATTGGCCTTGTCCAAATGGCGGGACATGAACACGGGAGAGGAGCTGGTTTTTCCATCGAAGGTCGGGAGGCCGGACGTGCACTTGCTACGGATCGTGGATGACCTCGGGGAATGCGCCGGGATTACGGGGCGATACGACGCCCATAAATTCCGCGCAACATTCGCGACGAGGAACTCCGGTCGATTCCGTCCACAGGATGTTCAGCGGATGCTTGGTCACCGGAATATCGAAACGACCATGCGTTATCTTGCCGTCAGCGACCTGGATGACGAAGAGTTTGTGAAAAAGATTGAGGCGGCATAAGTGCCCAGCCCCAATTTGTGGCCGTATTAAGGGGGTATGGAACAACTTTTAACTGTTAAAGAAGCCGCTGCTGCGCTCCGCATCCATCCCGAGACCCTGAAGCGATGGATGAAAACAAACGACTGTCCAACATATGTCAGGCTGGGACGGAAAATATTCTTTCGGGAAATCGCCCTGAAGGAATTTATCGATAAAAAGGAAGTCGTGTAGTGAACGGCCCTTGTTCAACGAATTACCGCCAGCAGTTCACGGCTGGATGATGTACCCCTGAGCGCGTCATTTTTGGTCATCAACTGTTGATTGACTTCAGTCCGGTTGCAATGGTGTATCAAAATCGAGGATGTCAGCCATTTTGACTCCAGCTCCCATCCTGATCAATTCAAGTCGTTCTTGGCAATCGCGCAGATGTTTCTCTCGGACGACTCTTTTGCACGTGCGACGAAAAAGAACATTGAAATACCGTGTTTCGACTATATCTTTCCAGAGCGTTTTGCCCTTTTTCAGACTGTTTACCTTGGGCAAACGTATACCGGCGCTGTCCAGTGCGCGAGCCGCTTTCATCGGAGTTGCTTTTGGATCTTTCAGCAGAACCTGCAACATCTTTGTTTTATGGTCCGGCTTTCTCTTTTTCGAATTCGCCATGCCTTTTGCAAGCTCTTCGAATATTTTGTGCTCGGGAAATCTTTTCCCCAACTTCGTCAAGCCTTTCGCAATGTCTGCGGTTCTTACACGCTGCAGCTTCCTTTTTTCGGACTTTTGCAAACCTTTCGCAATCGCATATCCGTGTACCATGCCTTGCATGAAGCTTAGCTCGCGCTCATGTTCATCCATCGGCTTGACCTCCGCCAGGGATCACGGGGCGGAGTGACGCGTGATGGTGAGCGCCTTCTTCGGCCTTGCGAGGGCAATAATATACTTGACAAATCCGACCACTAGGGCTAGTATCTGTCTTAGGTGACATGACAATGACTCAGCCCAAGACACTCCAAGAAGCAATCAAGCACTTCTCGAATCCTGATAACGCGCTGGCCTACATGGTCAGTCTGCGCTGGCCTAATGGCGTTGTATGCCCTACCTGTGACCGCAAGGATGCGCGATTCCTCGCCAATCAGAGCAAATGGCAATGCAAGAGCGTTCATGCCAAACGGCAATTCTCTGTCAAAGTCGGAACAATCTTTGAGGATTCTCCGATCTCGCTGGAAAAGTGGCTTACTGCTGTCTGGATGATTGCCAACTGCAAGAATGGTGTCAGTTCCTATGAAGTCGCCCGCGCCATCGGAGTCACACAGAAGTCCGCATGGTTTATGATGCACCGGATTCGCCTTGCCATGCAGAGCGGTTCGTTCCTGAAAATCGGCGGCGAAGGCAAGCCCGTCGAAGTGGATGAGACTTTCATCGGTGGCAAAGCCCGACACATGCACAAGAGCAAGCGAGCGATCCGCATTACCAGCACCGGGATGAAAGATAAAACCCCCGTGGTCGGAATTTTGGAGCGCGGCGGCCAAGTGCGAACTGCGGTTATTCCGAATCGCCGCAAGAATGTTTTGCACGCTGAGATTAGAAAGCACGTTTCCGCCGATTCCTTGCTCTTTACCGATTCTTTGCCTTCGTATGAGGGTCTTGAAGCTGAATATGCGCACAAGGTCATTGACCACGCCGTTGCCTACGTTGACGGCGCAGTTCACACAAATGGACTTGAGAACTACCGGTCGCTTTTGAAGCGTGGCCTTAAGGGAACTTATGTGAGCGTGGAAACTTTTCACTTGTTCCGGTATCTGGACGAACAAGCCTTCCGCTTTAACAATCGTGGAAGCAAGGATGTTCCCGTCAACGATGGTCAGCGATTTGATAGCGTTCTCTCCCATGTTCTTGGCAAACGTCTTACCTATGCCGAAGTAACAGGCAAGGTGGGTACGACGGATTCGGAATCCTCTGCGTCTTAAGCGTGGCCCGAAGCGGAAGTCTTCTTAAGCTTCCGCTTTTTCGTTTTCTTTTCCGCATCAAGCTTGGCTTTAATCTCAGTGTGCGGAACTTTCATAATATCCCGCATTGTTCGGTCAAAGTTTTCATACTCAGACTTAGTCATAAGATTTCCCTTCAATTTTTTGCGGGCATGTTTTGCCTGTCTAAATAGCTCGGTTACTCTGGGAGAATTTTCCGCTATCAATTGTTTTGTGACATGTCCATGTTCCAACCGGTCGGCATCAAATAGCTTCTGCATCCATTCTGTTTCATGTGCGCTGGCGATATGCGAAACGAAATCAGCCGCATGTAATTCTATAAAGTCAGTTTTCTTCGCACTGGCCACGGCTGATATGCGCACTCTTCCAGTGGCCATAAACATTTCAAGTATTTCCTTTACAAAACCAAGGTTCGGTTGCCCCTCTTCTAGAACAAAGGCTGTCGTACTATCCTGAACTTTAACGCATATATGCAATATGCAAAGAAAAGCGCAAACGGAATATGGATTTCCAATAGCTGTTTTTTGATGGGCATTAGCATATTGATAGTAGTTTTCTTTGCTAATAGTGATAAGCACGCCATTAATCTTACTGGCGTTAATCGCATTGAACAATTGAGGAAATAAGCGTTCTGACTTTTTGGCATGGAAGCCGTTCGAGTGCGGTAACCAATTAGACCGAAAAGTCTCCCATTGATCCTTGGTCCCGTAAAATCCAGCAACACTGAGCACTGGTGTTTCCGGATTTGTCCCAGATTCGTCCAGAAATGCGCGGTATGCGACATTTACCACAGCCACGATGCGCCTCCCGTCACCAGAAAATAAGGACAGCAGATCGCGTCCAACAAAACTATTATCCACATAGGGCTTTTGCACGTTGACTCCTTTCAGTCAACGGCAATTAATACAGTTTGACGATTCGATCTTGATTCGTCAACTATATTATTGCCCTTGCGAGGGTTCCGCCATTCCGCCGCCCGTTTCATCCAGGCACGAGAGTCCTGCCGAAGACGCGACGAGGTCGCCCAGGATTTGGCGCTGGAAGCTGGCGCCGAAAGTTGGCGCCAGGAACTCGACCAACAGTTTGATTACTGACGGCTGCTAGCTAATTCGGAAGTGGGAAAGGACGCCAAAAGTTTATCGATTGCACGACCCATCGCATTACTCATTTCACTCACCACAGCAGGCACGTTCCGTTGATCTACTTTAACGATTTCGGTCGCAGAGTTGGCCCAGACCTGCGCACCGGTACGAACCTCTGTCATCTGCGCGGACAGCGCAACTTCAACCTTGATACCGCCATCGTAATCAACCTCCTCCAACTTCTCCAGGCGTCCACTAAGGATGTAGTCGACAGGAGACCGTCCGTCATAGATCTTCAGATCGGCGAAGCTGCCCGTAGAGCGTAGTCGATCCGTGATTGCGCTGGTGACGAACTCACGAGGATCAGCCGCCCAGCGATGGTAGTCATAGAAACCAATCTGTTCCGGGGACGCGCGGTACACGAGCGGCCCTTTGCGCAGGTAGTCCGGCGATCTGAATTCGCGTATGGCAACGGACGCGTGCGCTACCGATGCAATCGGCGCGTCGGGTGCCGGAGGCAGATGAAGAGCATAGTAGGTCGGATACCGTACGCTGCCAACGCAGCTGGTTAAGGCCGCTGAGATGGCTAGAGTGATGATGAGAAGCATTGCATGTTTTATTCGCATGTTGCGCTCCATCCTATTCGGGGACTTTGCGTTCCTTAGGTTGCTTGGCTCGAATCAGACTCCACGGTCTTTGCTTTAGTTGGTCCGTTAACTGGCCCAGATTGTCAGTAGCGATCCGCAAATTTTCTACGGTGTCGTCGATTTTGAAATCGTTAGTTCGCGCCACACCCTGGGCAAGGTCCGCGTGAATCGGCTCTCGCAGTCCGCTGATAGTTCCGTTCACATTTTCGATTGTGTAGTTGATCCGCGATGTGGTCAATCTTTGGGCGTTCGCCCGTTGTCACTGAATTCAGTGTGATGAGCAGCCTCTGGGCATCCCCGCTGATGTTGCCAATTTCATCTTTCACCTGAATAATTAGCCCGTTTGCATTGTCCGTGACAGTGGCGAGTTTTCCGGCGATCTCATCCAAACTGACAGTCTCCTGTGAGGGAATTGTCTGGCCGCGGGGCACCCGCGGTGCATCATTTCCGCCGGTGCTAACTAAGAGCGCCGGCTGGTTCGCCGACTTGATATCCCGAACGTGGGGAGAGTGTTTAAGGAACCAGAACCGGATCGCGATTCACGATCTGCGGCTCATACGAGAACACCTCGCGGCTGGACGGATCCACGTTCACCTTCAGCCAGTTCACGTCACTGATGAAGGGCTGGTGGTCACCGAATGTCTCGACGCGAGTGAAGTTCACGATTCGCTTTCCTGCGGTGTCCAGCAGCGGCTTGTCTACGCGGAAGTAGTGCGAATCGCCGTGGACGTAGGCGACTGGTTTTCCGAAAGCAATCACCTGGGTGCGCAGTGCCCGCAGGAAATCCCCGAAGCCATCAGTCGCTTTCGCCGCGTCGTCCTCGATGAGGGTTCCGGCATTGCGCGTCGGGGCGCGGGTAGCATCCGTATCATCCCAGCCCGGGTCCGCCTGCGTAAAGAACATCACAGCAACGCAGCCCTGGTCGACGGCCGTCTGGAATGTACCTTGCATCCAGGCGATGTCGGCGGCCTTGCGTGCACCCTGCTCGACAGGATCAGCATGATCGTCGCAGAGGTTGTCGCAGGAGCCTTGAATGTTCAACACCGCATACATGACAGTGCCAACGATCCAACGGCGGTTTTCCTCGCAGGGAACGTCCGAGTAAGTGAACGTTTCGATCGTGGCTTTGTTGCCCGTAGGTCCATCGGTGCCCGTGAGGAAGCCCTTGCAGGTCGGCGTGGACTGCACCTCCTGGAGGAACTGGGTCTGGCCCAGCGTGTAAGGGGTGGAAAAGAAGAGGGACCGCTCGTAGTCGAGCATCCTCAGCGAGTTTCTGGCCTCTAAACCGAGGCTCTCGCGATCGCAGTCCGTCCAATCGTTATCACCCGTCGTGAAGATGGCCGGAGCCTTCAGGGCGTTGAAGTAATTGAGTGCGCGCTGATAGATGCTGCCGCCGTCTACGATGCCGCCGACGCCGTTGGAGCTGTTGGCGGCGCATGACGGAACGCCGCTGCCCTGGCGCAAGTCGCCGTCTTGAACGGTGAAGACCAGATCGTTAGAATTCATGTCTGCGATCATAGCCGGGATCACGTCGGCCTGCGATTGGGAGTACGGTAGGTCGCCCCACAGCCCGATCAAGTAAGGCCGGCTGCTGGTTTGGTTGGTGCCGTAAGGATAGTATTTATTCTTGCCATAGGCATTGCCGTTTCCGTTGTTCTGCGCCGGCAGCGCCGCGGCCGCCAGTGTGAGCACCGCCACAGCACAGACGGTCCGCAGGATCAGTTTCCATTTTTTGTTCATAGGGGATCTCCTCCACGCGCAATGTAGGGGAGCTCGGCTTCCTTCGCATGAACGCGACGTAACAACCCAGTGAATTTATTACCCGGACCGCGGCTCAAGCTCTTCAACTGACTCCATGAACCGTGCTGCTTGCTCGTGGCTTGGCGATCCCAACATAATTGACGTGATCTTGTACGGCATTCCTACAGTTCACAGCTCAGCCAAGGCATCTCTACGCTAGCGAACAGACCGATGGCGTCCGTCGATGGGCTGTTGATGCCAGAATGGCAGAACGGTTGTGGGAATTGAGTGAACAACTTTGCGGGATTAAGTGGCCGGAGTCTAGGTCGCGAAGGTCACGCGATTGAAACAGCTTGACGAATCAAATGGCTGACGCGGACCGTGATCACCAGCGGCGTAAAACCTAGGATTGTCCGTGCGCCGCTCAAACTTTCTTCACCTGTAATTTCACCTGTTACGTTTCCGTCTTAGGCGTACTCCCGCGTGCTTAGGTACTTCACGATGCTGTTGTAGCAACATAAAAATGTCACCCTAACGGCCCGATGAAAATGTCACCCCGCTGGGTGAATATCTCCACTGGAATGGAGGAGTTTGGTATCTCCGTAGTAGATCGAAATCTTTCCTTCAAGAGATTCCATGAGCTGC
>DASRQU010000095.1:0-34341 GCA_035696345.1 Candidatus Acidiferrales bacterium | reverse complement strand
GGCGGCTGCTGTAGCCCGCCTCTTTAGAGGCGGGGGTTTAGATTGCCGGCGCCCAAAACCTGCTGATTGGACGACGGCACGCTCAGATGCGATTGAACGGGAATTTAAATCCCCGCCTCTTAAGAGGCGGGCTACAGCAGGAGATTCGCGCGTAAATGGTTTTACATTGTTTATTTTTGATATTAGGATACACGAATCGTGACACGGCTGAGAAGGATTGAGACGCGTGACCGGTTTTTCTTTGTGACGACCAATCTTGCGCGGGATACTGCTCCATTAGAACCCGCTGAACGCGACTTGATTCTTAACACACTTTGCTTGCAACGATCGTTGGGGGAATTTTTACTGTTTGGGTATGTGGTTATACCCACTCACGTTCATGTTCTGTTGCATCCGCACAATAAGGATTTGATTCAGGCCATGCGTAATTTTAAGAGCCGGACGGGGTATGCGATTTTGCAAGCGCGAAATGGCAATGCTCCGTTTTGGCAGGATAGTTATTTCGATGCGATTATTCGACGGGTCCGGAATTTTTGGGAGAAGTTGGAGTATATCCATTTGAATCCGGTGGCGGCTGGACTGGTTGGGAGGAAGGAAGATTGGAAGTGGTCGAGTTATCGATATTATTTGGGAAGCGGGAACGTACCGGTGCCAGTTGATCCGGTGGGTTTTTCGTCTGATGGAGATCAATTTTTGTGGCCGGCGCCATGGAGACAAAGCTGATTTTTCGGAGTTGCTGTGGCCCGCCTCTTCAGAGGCGGGGGTTTAGGTCGTAGGCGTTTCCCGAGGTTCGGCTACTGAGTATCCACTACGTTTTCGCGGCCTGGCATTTAAATCCCCGCCTCTGAAGAGGCGCGCTACAGCAGACCCTCACGTTCCGTACTGATGGGGAAAAAAACTTCTGATTGAGAAGAAAAAAAGGGGCGCTATGCGCGCCCCTTTATTTCTTGTGTGCGTGCGGATGCTGATTCGATCTAGCTGCAGCCGGAGGTGCCGCCGCAATTTTCGCATTTGTAGCAGGCGCCGTTGGGGGTCATGAGCATGCCGCACTCGGAGCAGGTTGGCGCGCCGTCGAACATGGGGCGGGCGTCGCTGCGGGCGTTGGCGGCTGAGGAACGCGCGGCGGCCGGGGACGGATCGTCGTCGGCTGTGTGGATGAATGCTGGTGGCACGGCTGGTGTTGCGGTAACCGTAGCCGCGGGCAGGGCCGATTCGCCGGTGTGCGTGAGATAGTCTGGCGAAATGAAGCGGCCACCTAGCCAGCGGCCCAGATAATCGAGCACGGATTTTGCGTACGGGATGGCGGGATGGCCGGTGTAGCCGGCAGGCTCAAAGCGCGTGTTGATGAATTTGTCGACAAGAGCTTTTAATGGCACGCCGTACTGCAAGCCGATGGAAACGGAAAGCGCGAAGCCGTCCATGAAGCCGGAGAGCGTGGATCCTTCCTTGGCCATCTTGATGAAAATTTCGCCGGGCTCTCCCGATTCGTACATGCCGACCGTGATGTAGCCTTCGTGGCCGCCGATGGAGAATTTGTGGGTGATGGACTGGCGCTCGCTGGGCATCTTGCGGCGACGCGAACGCACGAAGAGTTCCTGCTGTTCGGCAATGCCGGGCGCGGCGGCTTCGGCCGGCTTGGCCGCTGCGACGATTGCGGTTGTAGCGGCAGGCTGCGTCTGCTGCGCTGTGTCTTTTTTGTCACCGGCGGCGGAGAGAGGCTGCGAACCTTTGGAATTGTCGCGATAGATGGCCACGGCTTTTACGCCAAGCTTCCACGACTCGATGTACGCCTGCATCACGTCTTCGACGGTGGAATCTTCGGGCATGTTGATCGTCTTGCTGATCGCGCCCGAGAGGAACGGCTGAGCAGCGGCCATCATTTTCAGGTGGCCACGCCACGCTATGGAGCGTCCGCCAATCGCGGCGAGCGAGCAATCGAAAATCGCGAGGTGCTCGGGCTTGAATCCGGGCGCGCCTTCGATCTTGCCGTTGCGGTCGATGTAGGAAACGATCTGCGAAGTTTCTTCGGGTGTGTAGCCAAGCTTCATCAGCGCCGCGGGAACGGTGTTGTTCACGATCTTGATTACGCCGCCGCCGACGAGCTTTTTATATTTCACGAGCGCGAGGTCGGGCTCGATGCCAGTGGTGTCGCAATCCATCATGAAGCCGATAGTGCCGGTGGGCGCGAGCACGGTGACTTGGGAATTTTTGAAGCCGAATTTTTCGCCGTGAGCGAGGGCAGTGTCCCACGAAGCTTGCGCTGCGCCGAGCAGCGACGGCTGCACGCTTTCGGCCTTGATGGGACGCATCGCATCGCGGTGCATGCGGATGACGTCAAGCATCGATTCGCGATTGACTGCGTAGCCGGCGAAGGGCCCGAGGCGCTCAGCAATGCGTGCGGATTGCGCGTAGGCTTCTCCGCACATGAGCGCGGTGACCGTGGCGGCCATGTCGCGCCCGCCATCGGAGTCATAGGGCAGCGCCATGGACATGAGCAGCGCGCCGAGGTTGGCGTAGCCGAGGCCCAGAGGGCGGAACTTGTGCGAATTGTCGGCGATGCGCGGCGTGGGATAGCTGGCGTTGTCCACCAAAATTTCCTGCGCGGTGATCGTGACGTCGACGGCGTGGCGGAAGGCTTCCACATCGAACGAGCCGTTCGAATTGAGGTACTTCATCAGGTTGAGCGAGGCGAGGTTGCACGCCGTGTCATCGAGGAACATATATTCGGAGCACGGGTTCGAGGCGTTGATGCGCGCCGTGGTCTTGCAGGTGTGCCAGCGGTTAATCGTAGTGTCGTACTGCATGCCAGGATCGCCGCACTGCCAGGTGGATTCGGCCATGCGATGCAAGAGTTCGCGCGCGCCGTATTTGTCCACGGGATTGCCGTCATTCACATTGCGCGTCCAGAAATCACGATCGTCTTCGACAGCTTGCATGTATTCGTCGGTGACGCGGACGGAGTGATTTGCATTCTGGAAAAAGATGGAGGAGTAGGCTTCGCCGTCGATCGCGGGATCGTAACCCTGCTCAATGAGCACGCGCGCCTTGCGCTCTTCTTTCATTTTGGAGTCGATGAACTCGACGATGTCCGGATGATCGACGTTGAGGATCACCATCTTGGCGGCGCGGCGCGTCTTACCGCCGGACTTGATGACGCCGGCAAACGCGTCAAAGCCCTTCATGAAACTTACAGGGCCGGAAGCGATGCCGCCGCCGGATAGCGTTTCGCGGCTGCCGCGGAGCGAGGAAAAATTCGTGCCCGTGCCGGAGCCCCACTTGAAGAGCATGCCCTCGGTCTTGGCGAGGTTCATGATCGATTCCATGTTGTCCTGCACGGAGTTGATGAAGCAGGCGGAGCATTGCGGCTTGGCTTGCACGCCGACGTTGAACCATACAGGCGAATTGAAGGCCATTTTTTGTTCGACAAGAAGATGAGTGAGATCGTCGCGGAAAGCGTCACGCGAAGCCGTGCCGATGAAGTATCCGCCCTTTTCTCCCCAAGTGACAATCGAATCGACCACGCGGCCGATGAGCTGGCGAACGGAATTTTCGCGCTCCGGTGTGTTGGGTTTTCCGTGAAAATATTTTGAGGCGACGATGTTCGTGGCGGTCTGCGACCAGCCCTTGGGGACTTCCACATCTTCCTGGCGGAAAATGGTTTTGCCTTTTTCGTTGCCGATGAGGGCGACGCGGCGTTCCCACTCGACCGCATCAAAGGGAGAAATTTGTCCGTCCGTAAAATAACGCTCGAATACGAGGCCGGTGCGGGTCTCGGTTCCAGCAGGCGTTGGAGCGCCAGCTTGCAGTGCCGCTTTTTCGTTTATAGCCACTTTCGTTTGTGACATCGTATGCCTCCGCGCAGTTAGGCTCCCCCGCGCAGAGGGAACCCCTTTATTTTACTCCCGAATCCGGGAGTATGCAGCTGCCTGATTCTCAGCAGGCGGCCGCTTCCAGCCAAATATGCAACGCCAGGAATAGAGGACATCCTGGATAGTTCATTCGCCCTGGTTACTTGCTCCCCCGGCCGATTCAATCCGCGAAATTGGATTCCGCACTCGAAAAAAGGAAAAAGCCTCCCCGGCATTCCGCCTCGGTCGTCAGCGACCTGTAGCGTTATGCATTCCCTCACCAACCGCGCTGGGAGCGCCGGTTACGGGGAGAAAAAGAAAGCCTCCTCGATGTCTCTGTGAATCCCTGCAGGTTGCGTCAATCGACTTTGGGAACTTCCCGTGGATGATTGGGCGGCCCGCTTGTCGAATTACGATCCCTGAATCCGAGGGCGCAATGTAAACAAGAGAGAAAATTCTGTCAAGAGGGAAAAACGCTTCGGAGCACAAAATCTTGTTACCTCGTGTTTAAAATGTCTATCCCTAGTGGTCGGGTTCCGAAACGGCACAAGCTCGAAAAGGAGCTCCGACGAACTTTATTTCTTGCCTCCCCTGTTTGAACTGTAGCACGCCGCCATGTGGAAAAGAAAATAGGGCTGTGGATTAAAATCGCGACACGACAAAAATTCCCGCGCCGATCGCGATGGCGTCCTCCAGGATTGCGATTATAAAATCGCGAATTTTCATTTTTTTTACGAGCATGGTTCGTGCCTGAAAACCGCCGAACGCCCCTGCCACGGCTCCGGCCGCGCCAAGGAGAGAGCCGATCACAATCGATTGCGATTGGGAGGCGAAAATGCATGCACCGCACAAACCGCCGAGAAGAATGCGCGGAATTAATCCGGAAAGCTCGGTGCGGTTGGGCGCGGAAGGAAGTTGATCGGCAATTAATTCTCCGATCGCGAGCAGCGTAAAAACCGCCACCGTCACCGTGCTGGTCATGAAACGCAGCGGAGTATTAGTGAGGTCGATCCAGTTGAGGTGCGCGGCCCAAGCTACCACGGCAGGAGCGGTGAGAGCGCGCAGGCCGCAAACAAAACCAATCGCGAAGGCTGAAATTAAAATCGCTATGTACGGCACGGCGTTCCACCTCGTGGCTTACCTGAAGCGTGCAAGCATCATGCTCTAAAACTCATACCAATCGCGTCTCAATGTGAATGCCCGAGGAAAGCGTTTTATGCACGGGACACTTGTTGGCAATCTCCAGAAGTTTGGCGCGCTGCTCGTGGGATAAATTTCCGCTCAGGTGAATGTCACGTTCAACCTGATCGAGCGTTGCATCTTTACGTTCGCAATCGGCGCAATCGGCGGCGTGAACTTTGGAGTGACGAAGATGGACGATTATATCTTCCAGGGGCCAGGCTTTGCGGTGCGCGTACAACGTCATGGTCATCGAAGTGCACGCTCCTAGCGCGCCTAGCAACAGGTCATATGGATTGGGGCCCGTGTCCGTACCTCCCGCAGAGAGCGGCTCGTCTGAAATGACCTGGTGTGGCGTGATTTGGATTTGCTGCGCTAATGCCTTGCCGTTTCCGCGGACGTAAACGGTTCTTACTTCGCTATTTTGCATTGGTTAGCCTGAGCATCGATTTGGCTTTTGTTTTGAAAGTTAAAGGAAGACACGCTGAAGCCTGTCCTACTTTAACTCTATGCTGACGCATGTTTACTGTGTTGGATGAAAGAAAGCAACTCCGTATTGATCTGGTCCTTGTGCGTGGAACACATTCCATGCGGCGCGCCGGAAATTGCTTTCATCGTTGCGCCCTTGATCAGTTTTGAAGAAAGCAGCGCCGTGTTTTCCAGCGGCACAATTTGATCGTCGTCTCCGTGCAAGATTAATGTGGGCACGTCGAATTTCTTGAGATCCTCGGTGAAGTCCGTTTCCGAAAACGCCGCGACACAATCGTAAGCGGCCTTGAGGCTGCACTGCATGCCCTGCGCCCAAAAGGAATCACGCAATCCCTGTGAAACTTTTGATCCCTGTCGATTGGCTCCGTAAAATGGTCCACTGAAATCTTTAAAAAATTGCGAGCGATCCGCTTTGACGCCGGCGCGTATCTTATCGAAGACTTCTTTTGCAAGACCTTTTGGGTTCGCCGCGGTTTTCAGCATCAGCGGCGTGACGGCGGAAATGAGGATCGCCTTGGCGACCCGCTTCGTACCGTGACGGCCGATGTAGCGAGCCACTTCGCCGCCGCCCGTCGAATGACCGACGTGAATAACTTCGCGCAAGTCCAGGACTTCTACAATGGCTGCAAGGTCATCGGCGTATCCGTCCATATCATTGCCGTTCCACGGTTGGCCGGACCGGCCATGTCCGCGGCGGTCATGCGCTATGCAGCGGTAACCGTGGTCGGCGAGAAACATCATTTGATCTTCCCAGGCATCGGCGCTCAGCGGCCATCCATGACTGAATACAACGGGCTGTCCGCTGCCCCAATCTTTGTGATAAATCTGCGTTCCGTCTTTGATCGTTATTCTTGGCACAGCGCCTCCTCGTTCTACCGAAATTGCGGTTCCACCGAAATTACACCTGTAAGGCTCGCCCACAAACAACGTTTTGAGAGTATGCGGATGTTTTGAAATTAACCGATCGTCGCGTATCGAGGCTCACGCGTGCTGGTCGCGAACGTTAGGAGCCCGGAGGGTTAGCCAAAATTTGCCGGTCGAATCCGACCGGCCGAAGTGCTTCGAAAATGCAACCGGCGAAGCGCGCAATAGAATGAGTCTGAGTTGCCGTCCACCATGTGCAATCAAAACTTTTCGCGCTGTCGCCCACCCCTATGAACGTGTTCATCATGCTCGCCAGGGCGACGGGCAGTCTATCCGTGTTTTATTGTAGACATCGAGGAAAATTCCGGTCAGAGAGTCGCGTGGAAAACGCACAGTTGCTTAGCGCTTGCTGCGCTCGCTTTTGGTCGGCATGATTGGTGTAGGCACGCGAGCGACGCAGACAGGCGATACCAAGGAGCCGGGTTCATGAGCAACGAGCATTCCGACGCGCTGGTATTTTTCGGGGCCACCGGAGATTTGGCGTATAAGAAAATATTTCCCGCCCTGCAAGCGATGGTGAAGCGCGGAAACTTGACCGTCCCCGTTGTAGGCGTGGCCAAGGCCGGGTGGAATCTGGATCAACTCCGGGCGCGCGCCAAAGACAGCCTGGAAAAGCATGGCGGAGTGGACATGGCGGCGTTTGAGAAATTGAGCGCGTTGTTGCGCTACGTGGATGGCGATTACCAGGATCCGGCAACCTTTGCAGCATTGCGAGACCAGCTGAAGGACGCCAAATCTCCGGCGTATTATCTGGCGATCCCGCCAGTGCTGTTCGAGACGGTCGTCGAGAATATCGCCAAATCAAAGGGCCAGGGCCATGCCCGCGTCATCGTCGAAAAGCCGTTCGGACACGACGAAAAATCCGCGACGGAATTAAACAAAATTTTACTTTCGATTTTTGATGAGAACTGTATCTTCCGCATCGATCACTTCCTCGGTAAGCGGCCGGTGGACAATATGCTGGTGTTTCGCTTCGCGAACGCCTTCGCGGAGGCGTTCTGGAATCGACACTACATCGAAAGTGTGCAGATAACGATGGCGGAAAATTTCGATGTGCAGGGGCGCGGCGCATTCTACGATGGCACGGGAACCATTCGCGATGTCGTGCAAAACCACTTATTTCAAGTGCTCTCCAATTTGGCGATGGAGCCTCCGGTGCGGTCGGACGGGGAGTCCCTGCGCGATGAAAAAGTAAAAGTGCTGAAGGCGATTCCGGCGATTAAAGAATGCGACGTGATTCGCGGTCAGTTTCAGGGATACCGCGAGGAGGCAGGCGTCAAGAAAGACTCTCAGACCGAAACATTTGCGGCACTGCGACTGGAAATTAACTCGTGGCGGTGGAAAGGCGTTCCATTTTACATTCGCGCGGGCAAGTGCCTGCCGGTTACGTGCACGGAAATCCTCGCCAAATTTCGCAAGCCGCCCACGCTGATTCCGGACAAAGTTTTGACGGAAAATCATCTGCGTCTGCGATTGAGTCCGGATGTGGAAATCGCCATGGGATTAATGACACTCGCGCCGGGCGATGGCGTAAATTTCCAGGCCGGTGAAATGTTGGCTATCAGCTCCGCTGGTTCGGGAGATATGGACGCGTATGAGCGACTGCTGGGAGCCGCGATGGCCGGAGACAATTCATTGTTTGCGCGCGAAGATTATGTGGAAGAGGCGTGGAGGATTGTCGACCCCGTGCTGAAAGCGGGGACACCGGTTTATCCGTATGCGCAAAATACGTGGGGGCCCGCAGAAGTGGAGCATGTAACGCCGCCGGGCGGATGGGATGCGCCGGTGGCTCATGCGGAGGGCTATTTGGCTGAGGATTAAAGGCGACTCACGGTCGGCCTTTGTTGCGGATTCGTTTGTTTGTTCCGCCACGATTGCTACGAAGGTGATTTCGCGCGCGGTGAAATTTCACCGTGCGCGATTTTTTTCCCCGGGAGCAATTTGGACACGGCGATCTAAATCCCCGCGTCTGATCCGTCGTTTCGCTCGGCGTAAAGGAAGCGGGCCGGAGCGGGCTTTGCTGCCCTGGACAAGAATATCGTGCGGATGTGCGGGATTGTACTAGAATGGGCGGACGAATGGTCTGGATTACTCAACGAGATTGGTGAACCAGGGGGGAATTTATGAATCGCTTCGTCAGGAAATTTATTGTGCCCGGGATTGCTTGCGCCGGGCTCATGGCGGGCTTGAATTGTGCGCCCGCGAAAGCGGCGGATGACGCTGTGGTAACAGCGGACAAGGCTGTAGTGGCGGCGCTTGCAAAGGGAGACAAGGCCGCCGCGAATAAATGGCTCGACCCGGATTTCAGCTGGATCGATTCCGAAGGAATCATGTGGGCCAAGGACGATGCATTTCGCGGCGGATTAAAGCCGCTCGTGCTGCCAGGCGACAGCGTAAAGATCATTGAACACAAATACGGCAAGAGCGTCGTGTGGATTCAGTGGAATCAGGACA
Source organism: Candidatus Acidiferrales bacterium (assembly GCA_035696345.1). Taxonomy (GTDB): domain Bacteria; phylum Acidobacteriota; class Terriglobia; order Acidiferrales; family UBA7541; genus Palsa-360. Next base: position 25,447 of record DASRQU010000095.1, on the reverse strand, counting down.
ATAAATATTCCGCGCGATTCTGGGTGAAGCGTCCAGCTGGCTGGAAGCTGCTGCACACGACGGAAATTGCGGCGATGCCCAAGCGCGATTTCCAAACCGTGGAACCGACGTATGACATTCCCTGCAACAACCCATGCAAGGCTGTGCCGTACAAGCCGCTCTCCGCTGGAGAAAAAGCTTCCCTCGACGAATGGCAAACGCAGGAATCAAGCCAGGAAAACTGGGAAAAACACGTGGCAGACAATCTGGATCAGCGCGTGGTCAGCACGTACGGTGGAGCGTCGCCTTCGAAAGCGGATCGCATCGTTGGCATGAATAAGCGTAAGGCGGCAAATCCGAACGCGCCGAAGCAGGGCGCCGCGCCGGCGCTGTGGATTCGCACCTGGGATTTCGGCGACGCGGTAGTGATGGTTTCCGTGCAGCCTACGTATGGCGACAAAGCGTACTGGTCCAGCCGCGTGCTCGCGCCAAACGACACCGGAATGTGGCAGATGATGGAGAGCTATCACAATTATATTCTGGCTTCGCCTGTGATGACCGCGACTCCGAATCAGCCGGACTTGAAGTAGCAGGACGCACGGCAAAAAAATAAAAACGGCCCGGGAGAGCTTTCCTCTCCTGGGCCGTTTTCATTTTTACTATGCGGCTTTTTGGCGATGAAGTTATTTGTGAAAGCGGCCCACGAGCACGCCCTTGCCCAGAATGTGTCCGTCAATCGCCGTGAGGACATCCTGGCGAGTCGCATCTGCGCCTAACGTGAGTTTCGTGTCCAGCGCAAAGAGTTCAAATGTGTAGTGATGGTACGGGCCGACTGCGGGAGCGCCGGGACCAAGATAGCCTACAGCGCCGCGCCGATTTTTCGCCTGGACGGTTCCATCGCTCATCATGGCTGTGGGTGGAACGGCTTGAGGAAGGCTGGTGGCGGTTCCAGGAATATTGAACGCGAGCCAGTGCAGCACGTCCGTTGTCTTTTTATCGAGGGCTGCGTCGGGGTCGTGGGCGAGCAGGACGAAGCTCATCGTGTTGGGAGGCACATTCGTCCAGACCAGCTTGGGCGAAACGAAATCTGTGACGGATTGCGTAAATTTTCCTGGGATGATGGAGCCGTCTTCGAAGTCCGGCGAGCTCAGAGTCAGACCGGGGACAGTAGGTGCGGCTGCCGGCGGCGCCTGTGCTTTCGCGGGCGCCGAGACGACTGCGGAAAAACCTAAAATCGCGCATGCGGTGACAATTTGCCTCAATTTCATTTGCATTCCTCTCTTTGTTAATTCGGCGGGTGTTTTTTGAATTGCTAGCTCAGGTAATGTACGCCGCAGCGTGGGTTCCTGCAACGGCAGTGTGAGTGCTTCCATTTATTGAACATAAAAAGCAGCACAGGCTTCATCCCGTGGGGCTAGACCTTGCAAGGACTAAATTCCACAGGCTGAAGCCTGTGCTAGGAAAAAGTAAGTACATTTCGCGCTACGGAAGTGGCGCTAACGGCGGGGTTTTTCCGCCGGGAGTTGGATCTTCATTCGTATTGCTCAACATGGCTGCGGTGATGTATGTACCGGTCACTCCAATGAGGTCAACAATTTGCTGATCGCTGAATACGGCCCGGATTTTTTTAAATGTGGCGTCACTGACAAAGTGCTTGGTCGAGAGCTCCATGCAGAAATCGTAAACGGCTTCTTCGTCCGGGGCCATGGACGCAGGGCGCTTCCCCACTTTCAGATCATCGGCAACCGATTGCGGAAGACCCGCCTTGAGCGCGAGCGGGTAATGAGCCGACCATTCGACCTGCGAGGTCCATAGGCGGCCCTGAATTAGAATTGCAAATTCATTCAGCTTGCGCGGAACGGAAGTGTTGAAGCGCAGGTAATCAAGCATGGAAAACATACGCGTGCCCATCACCGGACTGCGCAGCATCATGTTATAAGGTCCGGTAATGCCAATACTGGATACTTTCAAAACTTCGTCGGCAAACGGTTTCTGCTGATCGTTCAATTGCTCCATTTTCATTACTGGAAAACGCTGTTCCTTTTCGGATGAATGCACAGCCGCCCCCGCCATCATAAGAGTTAAACCAATTCCAGCCGACGCGCACATTGCCAACACGGTGCTACGCTTCATTTCTTTTCCTCCACCATTTTTGAATAAATGCACGGATTTCTTTAGCTGAGAGGAACATATATCCAGACGCGGCGGAATGCAACGTCGCAACGCAGGGCTGAGTGAATTGAACAACGCGATGAAACGGTATTGTTCTAGCGAGCCTCTTCGAAAGTGTAGATTCCACTGACTCAGGGGCTATGTGTGGAATCTTAATCCCCGTCTCTTGAGAGGCGGGCTACAGCATCGGGCGGAATGCCCAGCTTCTCAGATAGGAACGTCCACCGGGCTTTGAACGTCCCAAACTTTTTGATTAGAAAGCCGCGAGAATCGATCGGCGCCTTCCAGTTTCGCTTGCGCGCGAAATTCGCACTCGCTGAGCATCCGTGCGGCGAGATTGTATGCGTGCTGATGTGCGTGGAATGTGGGTACGGGATCCATCGGATCCATCATGCGGCACGTCCAATCCAGAAAATGAATGACGGGCTTCATGCGGGTGTGGATTTCGGCGTGCGTTGTTAATTCCTCCATCGCGCCCACGAGACTTGCGGACAGCGAGGTAATTTCCGCCGCACTTTCTCTGGTTTGCCGCGCGCACAGCGCACCACATCGCGCAGCAGCCTCGGCCATACTTTCCAGCCCAGCTACTGCGCAGGCAACCCCGAGGTCTCGTTCATTTACTGGCGTAACGATTCGCCGGTTGCCAAATTCGCCCGCTAGGTGAGAGCAATCGCCGACGCCAGGAAAATTCCCGGCATTGCTAAAAACGTGAGCGAAAAGGTGGCGCAACTCTCGGGCAAAAATCTGATCTGAAGAAAAATGGTCACCGTGTAAGGGCCTGTAAGAAATTCCGCCGAGCGGGTCGGCTTGGGGATCAAGGAAAAATGTTTCCCACGCGGAGGCATCCTGCCGCGCAGTTTCCGTTCGCAAAATATCTTCGCCAATCAGTTCCAAACAATATAGAGCTGACGCCAAAACTAATTTCGGGTGCAGCACAATCAGATCCGATCCCAATGGGCCCTGCAGGATCACATGTCCCGTGGCCCACGGCGCCGTTTCGGCGAAATATGCGGTGGAACCAAACAATGAAAGAGAGCGGCAGCCGGCGGCCGCAGCGATGTGAATCGCACCCGTGTCGTTGCTCACAAGAAGGTCGGCGTGTGTAAGAAAAAAAGCCAGCTGCGGAACTGATGTTTTGCCGCAAAAGTTGGCGATGGGAACCGTGCTGCGGGACTGCACCTCCGCGCACGTTTCGCGATCGGAAGGAGCGCCGACAAGCGCGGGCACGAGTCCGTGCGAGACCAAACCCTCGGCGAGACTTGCGAATTCACCGGGAGGCCAGCGGCGAGCCGCGTCACTCGAACCTGGATTCAAGGCCACGATGCGCCCGGACGGGATATCAAAAGGGACTTCCGAAGCGATAGGCACATGGGGGCGGGCAATGAAAGCCGGCACTTTATTCTGGTAAGGTCGGCCGCTGGCGCGCCACAAATCGACGAGGTTAAACCAGTTTTGATTGCGGAAACTCGCGCGCGCGCACAAATAAATTTGCGCCGGATGATGAAACAATATCTCCCCCGCAAAGGTGATTACCGGGCCCGCAATGCTTTTGTGCCGGGCATTTTGCGCAACGAATGCGCCGAGTGGCGAGTAGCTGCAATTCACGATGTGGTCGTAAGCGGGAAGCGCGAGATTTTGCAAAGCTTCATGCGCCTCGCGGGGTACAGCGCCGAGTTGCTTGCGATTTTCTTCGATGGTCTTGTCGAGCTGGCGTAGGGTGAGCGGAAGCGCGCGCTCAGAAAATGAATGAATTCTTCTCAGGCCGATGCCTTCGACGATTTCCCTGAGCGAATCGAAGACCAGGACGTCGACGGAGCCGGAGTGATTATCATGAACCAATTCGCGGAGCAGAGGCGTGGTTTGGATCACATCGCCAAGGCGACCGAGCTGTATCACAAGGATGCGCGCCATACCGCTCCATTTTTAAAACAATGGGCGCAGGAAATCGTAATGCCCGCCCAACATGCATATCGGCAACGGGATTGAATACGTGAGCGCCAGAAAGATCTACGAAGTGACTTCGTTGTGAGGCGATCCGGCCTGGTGCGCAGTAGAGTGGCGAATTGCACCCAGGCTTTCCAGTCACTCTAAATTTCACTGGAAGTGCAACGAGCAGTTCATTTACTTCTTTCCCTGCGCGTCGCGCGCACGCTTGGAAATGAAAATGGTATTCAGAAACGCGACGTGGGACAACGCCTGCGGAAAATTTCCGGCTAACCGTCTTTCGCCAGGACTGTATTCCTCGGAGAACAGACCCACATCATTGCGCAGCTGCATCAATTTTTCAAAAAGCTGTTCTCCATCCCGGTATCTGCCGGATAAAAAGTAAACATCCGCTAGCCAAAAACTGCATGGAAGAAAAACTCCCTCGCCAGGCGGGAGCCCGTCGATCGTTTCTTTCGTGTTGTAACGGAGAATAAACCCTTGGCGCATCAAATATTTTTCAATCGCCCGAATCGTGCCTTGCACCCTTTCGTCCGTCACTGGGAGGAAACCGACTTTTGGAATCATCAATAGACTGGCGTCGACTTCTTTTGAGGCGTAGGACTGCACGAAGCTTCCAAGTTCGGCGTCGAATGCGTTGCGGCAGACATCCTCGTGAATTTCCTCTCGCACGAGCCGCCAGCGGTCTAGCGGCCCCTTCAGTCCGAACCGCTCGCAACTTTTAATTGCGCTATCGAATGCGAACCAACACATCACTTTTGAGTGAGTAAATTGTCTGCGCGGGCCGCGGACTTCCCATATGCCTTCGTCGGGCGTACGCCAGATTTTTTCAAGATGTGTAAGCAGCTCCCATTCCAGATCGATGTTAGCGCCATTGGTCAGAAGTTTTTCGCCGCGAGCGTAGTGCAATAGGCTGGCGACTTCCCCATAAATGTCGAGTTGAAGCTGCTCCGCCGCAGCGTTCCCTATTCGCACAGGTTTCGAACCTTCATACCCGGGCAATTTATTCAGCTCCAATTCCCTGAGGTCGCGCTCTCCGGCTAGTCCGTACATGATTTGAACCTGATCCGGACTGCCGGCGACGGCTCGCAACAGCCAGTTTTGCCACGCGGTCGCCTCCCGGAAATATCCGGCCTTCATCAATACCCACAACGTGAAGCTCGCGTCGCGAAGCCAGCAAATGCGGTAATCCCAATTTCTCTGGCCGCCAATTTTTTCCGGAAGTGACGTCGTGGGCGCCGCGACGATTCCGCCAGTCGGCCAGTAGGTTAAGGCTTTCAGGGTGATGAGGGAACGATTGACCTCTTCCGCCCACGGGCCGCGATAGGTATTTGTGCTGGACCATTTTTTCCAAAATTTTTCGGTCTTATCAAGCGCTTTCATCGCGTCGATCTCGCTTGAAACAGGCAGGTGCGACGGAGTAAAACTCAGCACGAACGGAATTGCCTGTCCCTGCGCGACGGTAAATTCAGATATCGTTCGCAAGTCTTCCCCGTGCACGGGCACGGATGTTCGCAGCACGACCATATTCGGCCCGGAAATCGCTCGAATCGAAGTTTCGGTGATTCGCGTGACCCACGGAACGGATTCTCCGTAATCGAAACGAAGAATTAATTCCATACTCATCGCTACTTCGCCGCGAACGCCGCGAACAATCCGCACGAGATTTGATTGCCTCCCGCGCAGCGGCATGAAATCGACGATGGCGACGGTGCCGCTCTCCGTTTCAAATTCGGTTTCCAGAATTAATGTCTCGGGGACGTAGCGGCGGCGCGTCGATTTAAGCGGAGTTGCAGGTGCAAGAATCCAGCGGCCATTTTCAGGTGTGCCCAGAAGCGCGGCGAAGCAGGCGCTCGAATCGAAGCGGGGCCAGCATAGCCAGTCGATCGATCCGTCTTTCGCCACGAGTGCCGCGGTTTCGCAGTCTCCAATCATGGCATAATCTTCTATGCGAGAAGGCATGCAGGTCCCCACTTTTGTGTGAATCAATTGTTACGAGGCGCGATGCGTCGAAAAACGCCTCCGAATCGGACGGCATATAGATTCCCGGTTCACAAAAATCAATATCTTGCAGATAAAACTCAGCTGTACGACTGGAATTAATTTCCCGTCATTGTCCTGGCGGACGCAGTGGAGTCGCTTTTCAAAAGCTCTGCCGCCCGTTGCAGTGTCACTTCCCTTGGAACAGGTTTAAAATTAGAATTCTGCACATTCTGCTTCACGTCGATCGTTTTGAAAAAGAGCGCCTTGCCGTTCATGTTGACGACCAGCCGTGTGAGCTCCCAATGTCCTTTTCCAACTTCCGCCTGTTCGACTGTGAAAGTGCCTCCCTTCGCAAGGTGACCCAGGATGCCCCAGCCAAAAGTAACTTCGCTAGTGAGCGTGCCGGACATGCGCGCAAGCCGCTTTTGCTCCACGTCCAGCCACAGGGAGCCTGCCATGTGGTGAAAAACTTCGCCCTCACGAGAGGGAGGATGAAAGGTGGGGTTCGGTGTGAAATTTACTTTTCGTAATTTGCCGTCCTGTCCCGCGTCCTGATATTGGAATGCAGTGGTCAGCATGTGCAGGAGTTTCAGCTCTTGCGCGACATCTTCTTGTTGTTTCCGGTGTTCGGTCTGGATCGCTTGCCGGTCAGATACTAAACGGTGGATTCGCGCTTCCTCCTTTTTTTCGGGATCGGGCGCTAACGGCGCCCCGTTAACACTAACCAGCCGTTCGAGGTCGCCTTCCCGGGTTTCGACAACTTCGAACCGTTCGGTTTTGCCGTTTTCGATTTTATTTTCTTGATACTGCCATAGGCTCAGATCTTCCTTTTGGGCTCGGATCTCGTTTTCCAATATTTCGCGCACGACCCGATCCGTTCCCTGATTTTGGCCTCCGCTAGCGGGCGCGGCCAATCCCGCGATGGATAACCCGCCCAGTCCGATTCCAAACATCACAAGAACAAGCCAAGCCTTCCCTCCGATGCCGAATCGAAAATAAGTGATGATGCGCATTCCCGTTGTCACCCCCGATAAGACCCGTACTTTCCCCTGACGATGCGAATCCCATTTTATTTCAGGACCGGCGCGCGAATCCCACAACTGCGGTATCTAAATTGGACAATTGAGGCTTTTCGTGTAGGACTTTCAATAGTTTTGAAGTTTGATGGGTTTTGCAGGGTACAAAATTCCCGGTATTGCTCGTCCCGAACCGTTTGTGTCTTCTAAAGAGGTCTCGGAGTGAACGAGAAATGAGGGGCTATGAGATATAAAGTACATCTGAATATTCCGACCGCCTGGCTGGGAAAAGTGAAGGTCGAGGCCGACAATCCAACGGACGCGGGGGTGAGGGCCTTGGAAATGGCCGCGAAGGGTGACATCTCGTTTGAGCGTCCTGAGGTGGACTATGCGGACGCGGAAATTGCCGATGTCGAAGAATCCGAATAAGAGAACGGATTTCTCGGTAATCAGTACGTTTTTGAAATTTGGAATCTAAGTGTCCGCCTCTAAAGAGACGGGCTACAGCAGGTCGTCGATATGACCTGCCGTGACGGGCTTGCGGTCGTCTTCCTGCTTTTCTGACATTTTTTCTGGAATCTTTAATGTGGCTTTTTCCAGTGGTTTTTCCTGGGCTTTCGGTTGCGCTTTTAGTTGGATCTTCGAAAGTTCTCGCTGTGGAGTTTGACGGCGATCTTCTTTTCGCACTCGCCTCTCAGGATAGTAGCTTGCGCCGGTGAACGCGATCGGGCGAAGGCTTGCGACGGTCTTTAATAAATTAAAACAAATGGGCGCGCAGAGACTGAGGAGTGCCACGGCAACCAGCAAGCCAGGCCACTCGGTTCCAGCAGGTTTCCAGCCTATCCATTTTTCGGGAACCAGCGCCAATTCCGAACGTCCGAAATCGTAACGCATGGACGCGGAGTGGTCGAGCAATCTGTCTGTGTCACTCACGAGCTGTGCGTTGACGGCGTGTTCGTAATTCGCCACCAGATTATCGGTGGCGGGGTTCGAGTTTAAAGTGCCGCGAAGCCAGGCGACCGCATCTTGCCGGCTGGCAAATCCCGCAGTGGTTATCAGAGCTTTGCCGGCTGCTGCCTTTGCTTGCATCGTAGCGATATCTTCTCCGGGCATGGGCGCGGCTGGGGCCTTTACTGCTTCGACTGGAGCGGGCGTCTTTGCTTTCGAAGACGACTTCGAAGACCGGTGCTTCGATTCCTTTACGGGCGCATCGGATGCAAGTTGAGCAGCGGCTGACGCTGCGGCATCCTCGGCGGGCGGCTGAGCGCCAGCTTGAACCCCATCCGGCGACTCCGCTGAAGCGCCGTTCGCCGCGGCCTGAGAAGCAGCCGCAGCTGACGAAGACGAATGATGCGAGGAGTGGTGCGACTTCGGTTTGACCGGCTCTACGCTGACGGGAGTAGATTGCAAAACATCCACCATCGCTTTGCGATACACGTCAGGCACAATTTCTTTGCCGGAACCATCTTCACGCGAATGAGAAAGTTGCGCCGCCTGTTTTAAAAGAGCATCCGTGCTTTCAGCGATTTGAGCGCGCACTTCTGCATCGGAAGCAAGTGAATGAAATATGCGGATGACGTCAAAGTGCGCGCCAAAAACGAGCACGAAAGAGACGGCAACGGTAATCACACGGGCTTGCAAGGTGAACCGCTGGGACGCCCGGGTCATCACGTGGTCGAACCAGGAATTGACTCCCTCCAGCCGGCTTTCCAGCTGCGGTGCGGCAGGTTTCTGGTTTTTCTCCGAAGCCGGAAGCATGGCGTCTTCGTTGTGCTCCGGCAATTCCCGTATAAATTTGTCGAATTCCAGAGCTGCGGCGTCCATCTTGAGGCGCGGCGCGCTCTGAGCTTCACCGGCAATTACGAGCATTGCACGCTGCGCCGGGTCCGGCAGCGAACCGCCCGGAGGCGAAGAAAGCTTTTCCAGCACACCCACCAGTTCGTCGGGGCGGACGGACGTGGCCAATCGCCAGCGGCTCAGGAGGCCTCCGAAAATAGCGCCGACTATCGCTCCCGTGCGCCAGGGATGTTCCACGAAATTCAGGAGCGGGACGACGCCGTTAATAAGGTTCGAGACCGCGGAAATATCCAGCGGCGTGAGACGGTTGATGATGGCTATCGCTGCGGGGCAGAGGAAAAAGCCACTGGCCGCGCCCAGCAGCCAGGGCTGGAATGGAATTCCGCTGCCGGCCCAGCGGAGTTTCCCTGCCGCATCTGCGGGCAGAAACGGAAGATGGCCCGCGCGGACGCCAAAGCGAGAAAACGCGGATCCGGTCAGCAAAGGGTGATGCAAGGCCCGTCGCGCGATGACTTTCCCGTAGCGCTTGGCGTCCCGGTCGTCACAGGCGTTTTCGAACAGGTCAGAAAGGCTCCTGCGAAGGTTGGCGCCCCTCAGGCCCAGCACGCTTATAATTAGCTGGGTGCCAGCGGTAACCACCAAACTAGCTGCCAACATAACTGCCGCAAACGCGATGATCGAATCGAGAAGATGCATAGTTTTCCGCTCTCCATCTGCTCCCTAAAGTTTAGGTTATGAGCAATGAGCCGGGCGGAAGAAAAAGGTACTGGAGTAGCCTCTTGTTGACCTGTACGGAAGGACAGGTGGCATGATAGGTGCCGAGGAGCAAGGATAAACGAGGGTTAGGGCGTCACCTAGCAGCGGTCGACAGGCTCGCAGGCACTAAATCACATCAAGTTGGCAATTTTGATCCATATAGCTATGCTGAAACTGTGGATGTCTGCGCCCGAAGGGGCGGGGCGCTGGCTGACCTTTATTGTTCAGTAAGTGGGGCGGGAGTTGAAAACGAGGAAGCGTCCACGGATAAGTCAGGGCAAGGCGGGACCGCTCCGTGCGATTGGCATGATCCGGTCACCTCTTAAAGAACGCAAGGGCGCGCCGCGGCAGGGATCGGAAGGCGCGCCGGACGCGTGGCTGTACGTGAACTCTTCTGTGGCGGAAGCGCTCCACGGATTGAAGGCCGGCGATGAAATCGTGGTAATCACCTGGCTGCACAAAGCGCACCGCAACGTGCTGCAAGTTCATCCGCGCTCGATTAAAAAGCGGCCGCTTACCGGCGTCTTCGCGACGCGATCGCCTGACCGGCCAAACCCGTTGGGGCTGCATCAGGTAACGGTCCGGCAAATCGATAAAAATAGACTTTTGATCGGACCGATTGAAGCCATAGACGGTACGCCGGTAGTCGATATAAAACCGATTCTTTGTTAACGCAGGTTTTCAGTATCGCGCGGGTCAAATCTTCGTCATCTCGATCAACGCTCCTACCTTCGGCACGTCTTCGAGCGCCCACAGTTGCTTAACCAGCGTGTCCGGCACGATGCGTTTCGTTGTGCGCGCGACGGATGAATTCTATCTCCCTCTGATGCCAGGAACTTTCGTGCGGATTTTATAAATGCTGGTGCGCGCAACGATGTAGAGCGATTTATAGTCCGGATCGCCGAAATTGAGATTGGCAACCGCTTCCGGAGTGTAGACGACGCCAAGCTCTTTGCCCTCGGGCGTAATTACGACAACTCCGCCGCAGCAGGACTCCCAGATATTTCCTCTCGCGTCGACCTTCATCCCGTCAGTAATACCCGGGAGCGGATCGTTCTTTTTATCCATTATCACTTGCATCCCCGCGACGTCGACTGTGTCGTCCGGAAGAACTTTGTATTTCCTGACCAGTCGCACGCCATTCGCGTACAGATATTTTTCATCGGGAGAAAGCGCTAGGCCGTTCGCGCCTTCTACATTCTTGACGATCGCCGTGGTCTTGCCGTTCTTCCACATAAACACGCCGGGATAATCAATGCCCACGTCCGGGTCTTTGCATTGCAGGCGCAGGCCGCCGCACGCGGGTCCGTCCGTGAAGTAGATCGCGCCGTCTTTTTTCACGACCACGTCATTCGTGCCGTTGAATTTTTTCCCGTTCACGCTGTCCGTCAGTTGCACTCGCTTGCCATTTTTTTCGATCCGGTCGAGCCCGCGTCCGCCCCACGTCGCGATCACCAGGCGCCCCTCGTTGTCTCGTGCCAGCCCGTTGCATCCGGGCAAATTAAATCTCTTGAAGTCAGGATCGGTCGGCGCCTTTCCGTTTGTCTGATTAAATCCGTGCCGCCACGTATCCCATCCGGCGTAGCCACATTTGTCCATGTACAACGAAAGTTTCCCGTCCATGGTCATCTTCAAAATCTTGTTCGCAGCCATCTCGGCAAATAGCCAGTGCCCGCTGTCCTTCCCCTCCGGCACCCAAACAATTCCCTCCGTAAAATAAAAAAAATCTTTTACGACGGGCTCTACCTGCGCGCTTGTATCGATTAATTCATCCATTGCCGGATCGCTCTTGAGGATTCCCGTGGGAACCGCTGGCGCAGCCTGTGCAGATGCCTGCGAACACCACAAGCCACACGCGGATCCCGCAAAAAACAGACCAAGCGCCAACCGTTGAACTTTTTTCATGATTGCCTCAATGCCGCAGGATTGCACCCCAGCAGGGGGGACAATTACACCGCGCGACCCATGAGGTCAAGTCCGGACAAATGGGTTCCGTAGGGTCCCGATTTTGTATCGCGACCTGTCACTAAGTATCGTTAAAAAGCAAAATGCGCAAGTGAGGCCACTGACGATTCTGAAGCCTCAAATGAACTGGTCAGATTGTTTGAACGAACAGGCCAAGAGGAAGCGGCAGGGGCACGCCATGCTGTGCCCCTGCCAAGGCGCATCCTAATTCCCCGACGCCAATCTTGTGGACACGGAGGGAACCACTTTCCCAGCCTGCCAGACAGCTGCGAGCTTTTCGGTATTGTGAATATCGTCCAGCGGATTTCCATCGAGGACCAGGAAATCGGCCTGCATACCCGGCTGTAGTGTTCCGAACTTCTTTGCGCCGCCCAGGATATCCGCATTCGTCCGTGTGGCGGCGACGATGGCTTGCATAGGCGTGAGTCCTGCTTCCACCATCAATTGCAATTCCCGATGTTCAAAAAAACCTGGGAAGCGAGTAGGAATTCCGGAGTCTGTGCCGAACGCGATTTTTACGCCGGCATCGGAAAGTGTTTTTAGATTTTTCTTGGCCATTTCGAGTCCTGCGCGGTACTTCGCAATGTCGGGATCTTTGCGGCCCTTCTCCACGTTTTCAGGGCTCCGGACAAAGGCGATCGCCGCAGGGTCGTAACCTGCCTTGAAGAAAGGATCGTCAAGCCAATTCAAATTGTCAGCGTATGCGAACAGGACTTCGTCGCGCACCAGAGTGGGGATGAGAAATACGCCGCGCGCTTTCATCGTGTGAATGAGTTCCTGGTCCACGGCCTGATCGCGAACGCTATGCGCTAATCCATCGAGGCCGGCCGCGACCAATGCCTTGGCGTCGCTCAAATAAAACTCGTGCGCGAAAACTCGCAAATGCTGCTTGTGCGCTTCATCGATGATTGCCTGATAGATTTCAGGTTTTATTTTCACACCACGGCCCAGGTAATCGTCCACCCACATCTTCACGTAGTCTGGGTGATGCGCTGCGAGTTCGCGAACATCGGCGCGTGCTTCTTCCGCAGTTTGCGGACGATAACGGTCATCCAAAGGATATGCTTTTCCGGTGTATTCGAGAAATCCGCGGCCCGCGGTAAAGAGACGCGCGCCACTCAAATTCCCGGCGCGCTGTTCGTCACGCAATTTGTAAATCACATCTTCGTCCTGCCCGAAGGACGCGACCGTCGCTACACCGTAAGAAAGATACCTGTTCAGCTGCTTGACGACGTTTTCTTCTGTGTAGTGCCCAGCTGCAGAGTCGGCGCCATTGTTTGACAACCCAAGATGGCCATGAAGATTGATGAGCGCGGGCATAATTGTTTTTCCGCTCACGTCCTTTACGTCGGCGTCCTTGGGAATAGAAACCGCGCCGGCTTTGCCAGCGGCGACAACGTGATCGCCTTCGACGATCAGCACAGAGTTCTCAATCGCCGGACGGCCCGTGCCGTCGATCAGTCGCGCCCCTTTCAAGACGATTCTGCGGGGGTTGGATTGAGCCGCGATAGGGAGAACAGTTGTGAGGATGGAAAGAAAAACAACAAGAACCGTCCAAAAGTTGGAACGATTGAATGCCTTCATTGTTATCACCTCTTTGTGCGGGGATACTAGTTCAGGAAATCGCTCCAGTCAAACGGACTCGCAATAGCCGGACGAATCCATTCGCACTGTGTGCCTTTCCCCACCATGAAGACTGGCTGCAAGCATAAAAACTCCGCCATCGACTGAATCTCTGCTAATCTCTGGCCAGCTTCGTCACCCACTGCAACTTTATTCGCAGGAGCGCCAAATGAAGACGTGGTTGAAGTTCCTCGCTCTCACATTCCTCTCCGCATCTTTGATCAACGCAGCCCCCGGCGGTGTGATTTCCGGCACCGTCAAGGGTCCGGATGGCACAGCCTTTAAAGGTGCGTTTATCCATGCGCAGAGTGCAAAAACCAAAATTACGGTTGATGTCCTTTCGGACAAAAACGGAGATTATCGGATTCCGGATCTCGAGCCTGGAGATTACCGGGTGACGGCAACTGCCGTGGGATACAAAAGCGATCCGCTCAGCAATATTAAAATTGATGCTCAACAAAATTTGTCTCTCGATCTCGCATTGGCGAAAGCAGCGGTCCGGTGGGCCGACCTGTCCATCCATCAAGGCCAGGCTCTGCTGCCGGAGGGCCCCGGCAAACAGTTGCTCTTTTACAGATGCATGAGCTGCCATGGATTGCAGACAAAGATTGCCGCGGTTCGACGTGATGAAGAAGGCTGGCAAAACTGTGTGGCTTTGATGCGAGACCGCGCCAACGGAGTTGGCGACTTGCGAATCACCGACGCGGACGGTGCCGCGATTGCCTCATATTTGGGTCGAGTTTTTAGTCCTGATTCCGATCTTGCTCGTTCTCCAGCGGATCTTCCCGAGTATCCGAAAATTAAGCATCCGGAATTCAGCGACGAAGCAATGAAAATTGTTTACGTGATCTACGATTTACCCAAGCCGGGGCGAATCCCTTGGGTCGCGTATCCGCAGGCCGATGGCAGCGTGTGGATGCCCCATTCATGGACCGCAGATCAAATCGCAAAACTCGAAAAGAAAACTGGCGACGTTCAGGAGTTCGATGTTCCTCAAGGCAGCCGCAGAGCGTTGCACCTTCACTCCGTGCTCCTGGCCCCTGATGGAATGGTTTGGTTTTCCGAAGACGCGGCATGCAAGCTCGGGAAATTCGATCCCGAAACGCGGAAGTTTAAGGAGTATCAACCGTCTTTCTGCAGCCCCAAGGACGATGACGCCAAGACCGGCCGCGGTATGAACTCCATCGGATTGGGCAGCATGAACTCAATACGCCTTGATCGTTTCGGGAATATCTGGGCCGGTGGATCGGTATTGTTGCGCTTCGATCCGAAGAAAGAAGAATTCATGGAGTTTCCCGAAGCTCGCACGCCCTACGGCATTGAGCTGGATCGAGACGGCAATATCTGGTTCGCTGAATTTCCCCGCGAAGGGATGATCGGAAAAATTGATACCAAGACACTGAAGATTACCAAGTGGACTCCGCCAACCACGGAAAAACTTGCGGCCCTCAATAAGAATCAGCCCGACGAGAACTACGGGAACAGCAGCAGCCATCCCAAGACATCGGGTCCACGGCGAGTCACCGTGGATTCTCACGGGATTGTTTGGTTTGGGGAATGGTGGGGCAATCAGATCGGCCGCTTCGACCCCACGACTGAAAAATTCCAGGAGTTTGCATTGCCGGATCCGGATCCGACGCCATATGCAATCGCGGTCGATCGCAATGATTTTGTCTGGTACAGCTCGTATGACGATGACATTCTTGGCCGGCTAGATCCGAAAACCGGTTCTGTCGTCGAATTTCCATTCCCGTATTCAGGAAATGGAATGCGCGAGCTCATTCCGGATGCTCAGGGACGAATTTGGTTCGGCACTCCGTTCAACGACAAAGTTGGCTACTTCATTCCACCGGAGCAGAACAAAACTGCACAGCGATAATTTCATATTCACGATTTTTTAATGCCGAGGGCACTGATCCAGCCGCCTTGACATCGATGGCCACAGATCCGTCTCGTCACTGCCCTATAGGATCTGGGACACCGGGACAAGATCTTTCAGCGCGTCGAGCGCGGATGCGCGGCCCGCGTGAGCCGTGTCGAAATATAATTTGTTGAATTCGTACTCGACACCGTGCGGCGCATTGCAAAAAACGGCAATCGGAAATCGGCTTGCGTGCGATCAGTAGCCCGTCGCTGTTATGGGCGCATGATTTGCACTCGAACCCAGGACTGGCATTGCTGGAACGGGAAGGTGCTCGTCCGCATCCGGAAGCTCAAAAACTTGGCGAACTCCATACGTCGTCGAGCGTTCCACTGGAATGCGTCCAATTGTTCGGATCAGCGCGCGGAATTCGCCGGGAGCGACATACTCCCCGAAATTTGCTCCGGCTGACTTCGAGATGCTTTCTTCCATGAGCGTCCCCCCGAAATCGTTCGCGCCTGCTTCCAGGCACCGCAAGGACTGCTCAAAACCGAGTTTGACCCAGGAGACTTGAATGTTGGGAATATGGCCGTGCAGGAGCACGCGGGCAAGAGCATGAACAATCAAATCCTCGTGGTCCGAGCGACCCGCGCGGGCGCCGCCGGTCTGGAAAAGTTTTGTTTGCGAATGGATAAATCCGAGCGGAACAAATTCGGTAAATCCGTGAGTTTCCTTTTGGATGTCTCGCAACAAAAGCATGTGCCGAACCCAATGTTCGGGACGCTCGGTATGGCCATACATCATCGTGGAAGTTGAGGGGATTCCGAGACTATGCGCCGTGCGAATCACCTCAATCCACTGTCGAACTTTCAATTTGTTCGGGCTCAGCGACCTGCGTACGTCGTCGTCCAGAATTTCCGCGGCGGTCCCCGGAATGCTATTCAGCCCGGCCTCTTTCAACATCAGCAAGTACTCCCGCAGGGGCAGGCGTGTCTTCTCCACGCCGTAGGTGATTTCCATTGGCGAGAAGGCATGCACGTGAAGTTCGGGAAATCGAGCCTTGATGGCACGCAAAAGCTCAACGTAGTAGTAGCCGTCAAGGTCTTTAGGGAGGCCGCCTTGAATACAAACTTCCGTGGCACCACGCTGGATTGCCTCGAGTGACTTTGCGATCAGCGTGTCCGTGGATTGAAAGTAAGCGTCCGGCGAGTCCGCACCTCTGCTGAATCCGCAAAAAGCGCAACCGACGATGCAAACGTTGGTGAAATTCAAATTTCGATTCACCACATACGTCACGCGGTCGCCGACTGTGCGCCGCCGAAGCTCGTCCGCAACGCGCAGAAGAGCCAGAAGATCGTTTCCTTCGACTGTGGCCAGGGTCATGCCTTCTTCAAATTCCAAATCGCTTCCTGCGAGGATTTTTTCAAGAGTATCGGCGATGTTTCGGTTGGCCGATGAGAGAGCCCGACCCAAGGGAATTTCTTTCCATTCAGGATTACGTGATTTCGGCATTTGTCACACTCCCTTGGGCATATCCATCCGCATCCTGAAGTTTTAGTACGTACGGGCGAAGACGTTCATTTAGGAATCCACCGCGCGCGGACGATCCTTTATCCGCGGAAAACTCAGGATAGATTGCCAGCCGTTCGCGTAACACGAACCCCGCTTTGGCTGTTCTTTCCGCGAGCGAAGAAATCTGCGGCCATGCGGCTTCTGGATTAATAAAATCTTTTGTCACAGGTGAAATTCCGCCCCAGTCATTGATGCCTGCACCCAATAGTTCCGGGTAGTCCTGCGAGAGCAGATTCGGAGGGGATTGAATATTCATTTCACCGCCAAGGAGCAAGCGCGCGATGGCAATCGTGCGCAGCAAATCTTCGTTCGAAGGCTCTGGCGCGAGATGCATGCGAATATCAGGTTTCACACGAAACGGCTGGACGATCACTTCCTGAATGTGTCCGTATTTTTCGTGGGCCGCGCGGATTGCGAGCAACGCATCCACACGCTCTTCGCGCGTTTCACCAATCCCGATCAGAATTCCCGTCGTAAACGCCATGGACAATTGCCCGGCAAGTTCGATCGTCCGCAGGCGCAACGCAGGGACTTTGTCCGGCGCTCTCCAGTGCGCTTCTCCCGCGCGCATCAGACGGAGGCTGGCGCTCTCCAGCATCAGGCCCACGCTGACATTCGATTCCCGCAAGCGGCGAAGATCCTCTTCGCCCATCAAGCCCGGATTCGAATGAGGGAGTAAACCGGTCTTTAGCAGCACCAACTCGCTCATCGCCGCAAGATATTCGAGCGTTGTTTCGAAGCCCAATTTTTTTAAAAATTCCTTCGCTTCCGGGAAAACTCTCTCCGGTTGATCGCCAAGGCTGAACAAAGCCTCTTTGCATCCGGCGCGGCGGCCAGCGTCAGCGACGGCCAGGACTTCGTCGGGAGACATGTAGGTCGCGACGCCTGCCTGGGGGTCAGCCCGAAACGTGCAATAACCGCAATAATCGCGGCACAGATGGGTGAGCGGGATGAAAACTTTTCTGGAATAGCTGACAGAATTGCCTTTGGATCGATTCCGAACGGCAGCAGCGGTCTGGAGCAATGCGGGTAACGGCGCTTCTTCCATCAGTGAAAGAGCATCTTCGCGGGAGATACCACGCCCTTCCGATCCGCGCTCAAGAGCGACATCCACACGATAAGGAATCGCTGCGTTTGGCATGGCACGCCTTTGGCAAAATCTCCCTTTAAAAATGGGCCTGCGGAAAGAATATGCGCACACAGGTTCAGTGTCAACCGACGCAGGGGATGAACAAAAATCAAGCCAACTCACAATATTGCAATCGATGATCCAGAAACCGCTAGCTGGGCAGTACGTGGTAAACCGTAAATGTTTGCCCGACCGGCGGATACTTCTGAGAATATTTTTTTGCTCTCGTTTGGAGCACGCCTTCTTTTTCGGCGGGATCGGTGACCACCGCAAGGGTGCGATCGTACAAATCATTCCCAATTTTTATTCGCACATGGGGATCACGGGCGACATTATGCGGCCACGATCTGGTCGCAGCTCCCGAAGTAGCCACATAGAGCTGGCCATTGTAGGCGATACACCAGATGGTTACGGAGTGAGGAATGAGGTACCACGTGTTCGTCTGCAGCTTGATCGTTCGAACGTTATCCGTGAATGACCAGTCGGCCACCGGAGTCGTTACAACATTCCCGCTGAGCCATAATCCGGGATAGCTTCCAGGGCCTGGAGTATCCCCATGTGGATTCAGACCGGTGAAGCGAAGAGTCACCAGCAGCAGCACCATGCAAATCACGATTGCTCCGAGGATGTTTAATAGCGTTTTCACAGCTGGCTCCTAAAACGTCGTATGTGGATAGCGGGAGTTTCTAACATGCAGAATATACGACTAAAGTGCGGTTCTGGGCGCAAACTTTTTACGCGTGCGCCCAACCGAGATCGAGACGTGCCGGCAACCGGTTTCCATTTCATCAACGCAGCAAGTGGTTGACCAATCGGCTAATGCCAAGTCGGGGGTTCGCAGCCCGCAGTTATATCGCTCTTCAGCTCGAAGCGTTTTATTTACTATGACTTGTAAACTTGCAGATGGCTTTCATCACGCATGGCCCTCAGTGCAGGTACGTCTTTAGGACTTTTCTGTCTATCGGTACCATTGGCCGAAACGAGAGGGGCTGCCAGTATCGCAGCGCATTCGAAACTTAGAATGAACCGGCGCTCGTCGGCCGGAACACTATCTCATCATGGAGGGCCCAGAAGCCCATGCGCATCCTTTCCAGAATTTTTGTCATTGCAGTAGGCTTGCTCGCGATCGGTATCACCTCTTCCTCGGTTTCCGCAAACAGTGAAATGGTCGGCTCTTTCACTCTCAACTCTCCCACGCAGTGGAAGAGTACCGTCCTGCCCGCCGGCGAGTATCGAATCACGCTCGCTCGCACCGGAACGGACACCAATCTGCTCAAAGTACGCGGGCAAAAGAAGGCGCTCGATATTTTGGTATTCGCTCAAGCGGCCTGTGGAACTTGCAGCAACTCCGCATTGAAACTTTCCGTGGTTGGCAACAATCGGATGGTAACTTCGATGGATTTGCCGGGCTTCCACATGGATTTCAACGGCAATCGATCCGCTGCCCAAAAAGAAGAAATGTCACGAAAGGCGCCCGTAGCGACCGAGCAGGTCGCTGTTCAAGTCAATTCAAACTAACAAGGCGGGTTTTCCATCCTCACAGGTAAGAACTCCGGGAGCGCGTGTATGTGCAGCACAGCGTCCGCGCGCTTGGCCGGGGACATCCTGGAGTCATACCTTAGATTAATATCCGCTGAATGTGGTTCCCCGGCAATGTGCGACAATTAAAAATATGAACCGCGAAATGCTTTCTCGCCAACCTCTTCATCACTTGGGTCGCTGATGGCTAATGCCCTGACAGCTCTTCGCCTCCTCCTTGTAATCCCGTTCGCGTACCTCATGACCAAGGGTGGCGTGCGTTTTGCAGTTTTCGCATTGATTGTGTGGGCGGTAGCGCTGCTTACAGATTTCCTGGACGGGCCCATCGCACGGCGCAGAGGCACGGTGACGGCGTGGAGTGGAACATTCGATCACACTACCGATTTTCTCTTCGTCACGAGCGGACTTTTTGCCGGCGCATATCGCCAAGTGTTTCCGTGGATACTGCCAGTGCTGATCGTCGCGGCCTTCTCACAGTACTTTATCGATTCCTACTGGATTCACCGCCACGCGAAGCTGCGCGGGAGCAAGCTGGGACGGTATAACGGCATGCTTTATTTCGTGCCGACCTGCATGGAGATCGTCATTCGCTTGGGCGCACACTTCCTGCAACCTTTGCTCACTATTTTAGTGTGGGCGCTGGTCGCCAGCACGCTCGTATCCATGGCTCAGCGCCTGATGCTTGGCAGGCTAGCCGAACATCTCCCGACTCGCGCGCCGGAGAAATAGCAAGCCCACTCCGGCATTAAAGAAAATGAAGAAATTGTGCATGACGAAACCAAAGGCGGTCATCTGTCCGGGCCGATCCGGATACAGCAGAACCCAAAAGAGGATGGCGACCGAATGCATCGGTCCGGGCATCGCTGCGCCGAAGAAAATCACCGGCAGATAGCCCAGCATTTCGCCGAAGCCCACCGTCCCTCCGAAGAGCCTTAACGCAAGCGTATAAACAATTACCCCGGAAATCACAAGGGGCGCACGCATGGCAATCACCGCACCGTATTGCCACACTTTCGCAAGGCGGAATGCGCGAAAAATTTGGCGGTCGCGCAAGGCGATCCCCGCGCCAATTTTCCCGGTAAAGAAGAGGTGGAAAAACACGAAGAAAATAAGAGAGCCTGATGCAATCCACGGAATCACGTGAAAGACTTCCGGAATTTGGCTCCAGCGCAGCAATGCGCCGGCGGACGCCCATAGCATCAGGCTGTAATACTCGCAAAACATGAGGAAAAGCATGCTGGAGCCGATTTCCCAGCCGGGTACGCCGTCCCGGCGATTGAGATACAGAGCGATCGCTCCCTTACTAACTTGTTCATTAACTAAGGATAAAATATATGCGCTGGCGCGGATCGGCAAGATATCCAAGTAACGGATTTTCACGTTAAACCAGTTAATCACGGCCCAGACAACCAGGCTGTCAATGAACAGATAAAGGAAACAATACGGAATCACCAGAGCGAGCCAGTGCGTCCAGCTGACATTCTCAAAGCTTCTCAGAAGGTAGGCACCCAGCCCGCTGCCCTCGACCGCCGCAGCAGCCCTCAGACGCGTATAGAGATAGCCGAAGCACACCGCTGTAATGAGAAAAGGCAGAAACCTCTGCCAGGGTTTGGCTTTTTTGGCCGGGGCAGCAGGCGTACCGGTGGTGGGGACGCTTTCAGTCATTTTTTATCCTTACCCTAAACTGTCTTTAATCATTTCGTCGATTCCAGTGAGCTTGATTCCGAGCGCGTCCGCGGCCGGCTGTGGATTCAGGCGTGTGTCCGCCGTAATTACTTCCAGCGCGTCTAGCGAGAAGCCACCTTTGCCAAGGCGTTGCCGGATTCCGATAATCAATGAGAGGGAGAATTTTGGGATTGAACCAATTCGGACTTGGCGGCCTTGCAACCGGGCAGCGAGCTCAACGATTTCTCGTTCCGGCAGGGACGCCGGGCCAACAATTTCCAATATCAGATTGTTCGCGACCGTGGGTCGGGTGGCGGCCAACGCCGCCCGCGCCAAGTCGTCTACATGCAGCGGCTGCTGAAAATTGCGCCCGCCGCCGATCAGCTTGGCCCGCTTGCCACTTATGTTGCGTTGAAGCGCGGCCGAGCCTGCGGTGCCCGGGCCGAGTAAAAGCGGAGCGCGCAGCACCGTGTAACTCAGTCCCGATGCGCGGACCAACTCCTCCGCTTGCCCTTTGGTGCGGTAATAGCGATTGGAAGAAGTCTGATCCGCTCCGTTCGCGCTCACCAGGATGATTTTCTGTACCGCGGCACGCTGTGCAGATTCAACTACGGCGCGAGTTGATGCTACGTTGGCTTGCTCGTACGTCGAATTCGGACTTTCGAACAAAATTCCCGCGAGATGGATGACTGCGGATGCTCCCTGAAACGCCGCATCCAAAGTTGTTGGGTCATCGTAGGAAATCTGGACCACAGCATTGCCATCACTTTGTTTCGCACGTAACTGTTCTACAGCTCGCGCGGAACGCACTGCCGCGACATACGTGTTCGTGGGCTCGAGCTTCGGGCCGCACCGCAAGATGGCATGGCCGACCGCGCTGTTGGCTCCGGTAATGACTATTTTCATTTGGGATCCCTGTCAGCCAACCACGTGAAAAACGTGAATTTCCGCGTTCGCCGGAATTTTCAGTTGAGGATACTTTCTCGCGCGTACGTGCAGCACAGCCTCCTGCTCCGCCGGATCGGTAACCAGAACCAGCGTACGATCATAGACCTTATCTCCAATTTTTATTCGTACGTGTGGATCCCGCAGCGCATTCTCGTTCCAGCCTCTTGGGCTTCCCGCCGGATATACGGAAGAAACGTAAAGCTGGCCATTGTAATCAAGACAATTAATCGTTACCGAGTGAGGGAGCAGGAAGCGACTCTGCGTCTGAAGCTTAACGGTCGTCACGTTTTCTGTGAACGACCAATCGTTAACCGGGGTGGTGACGACGTCACCCGAGAGCCATAAACCGGGAATCCTTCCGCGGGGGTCAAGTCCGGTGAAGCGCAGAATCAGCAGCGCAAGGGCCAGACAGACCACTATTCCAACTATAATTTTCGCAAAGGTTTTCATTTACGCTTCCTCAATTTGAAACGGTATTCATAAACTGAAATTCTGATGTGCGCATCCTAACGCGTCTCCCACCGCGGACACAATGGAGTCGCTAAAAGCGCGCATTGTATATGTGTATTCGCAGCCGGCTGGCCTTGCTGCGGATGTTGAATCTTGCGCATGCGTATCGTCAGTGGTGTAGCATCGCTGCTATCGGTCTCTGGTATAGAGGAAATGCAGACATGAAAAAATTAAAGGTAGGAATATTGGCCGTTGTGGGCATCCTGGTTGCGGCGCTCTTGACGCTCCGTGTGACCGGCCTCGAACCGGAATACCTCGATTTGAGCCAGCTTCGCGCGCATCACATGATCGCTCGCCCCGGTTTGTGGCTGAAAGGCGAAGTCGTCACCACGCCGGTTACGGATTGGTCTTTTATCACCACGGCTCCGCACCCCGGACAAAGCCTCAACACGGTCTTGATCGAAACGCGAACGCCATATTTCATTCCACACTCGGTGCGAACGATCCCAACGGTCCGCAACGGACAATTCTATGTTCGTTCGCATCAGGATCGAATGGAGGTGCCGTTTCCTAAGGACAAATCCTGGACGTCCAACGTGGCGCGCGATCCGCGCGTGCGCATCAAGATTGGTGACAAATTATACGAGGCGACTCTGGTTTTGGTCACGGATCGCGCGCAAGCGACCACGTTTCTTGGCAGAAATCCTGAAGTTGTAGAGAAAGGACCTGACGGCCAGGACCATGTCGTGGGATACGATCATGTCTTTCGAGTGTTCCAGCGGAATATTCCGGAGTACGGCGGTGGCCAGCCATCCTTGGGTACAGCGGGGCTTGTTCCTGAGAATCAATCCCCGGATAAATCAGGGAACTAACGGATGATCAGGCCGTAGGGCCTATTGAGGCATCACACGATAGACAGCCGCTTTCGAAACCGGCGGCGCCTTCCATGGGTAATATTTTTTCTCCTTGACCTCGAGCACCGCTGCTTTTTCAGCCGGATCGTTGACAGTCGCCAAGGTCCGATCAAAGAGTTGATTCCCTATCTTCAGCCGCACGTGCGGGTCACGCACGATATCTTCGTTCCACAGTTTGCCGGGATTCGAGGTCACGTAGAGATTGCCGTTATAAACACCGCACCAAATCGTCACAGACAGAGGCAGCAGATACGGCGTCTGCGTCTGAATCTTGATCTGTTTAATCTGGTCCGTGTACGACCAATCGGTGACTGGGGTAGTCACGGGCTCGCCCTTAAGCCAAAGTCCCGGAAGCTTGCAGGACAAAGATCGATTGAATGGCGGGCAGTCCTCCGGTTCAAAACCGAAGACGCGCGCTGCGAGCAGCAGCAAAACCAAGCAGACTAATATTGAGCCACCAATCCTCAACATAAGCTTCATTGTCCACCTCCCGGGTTGCAGTCAAGAGAGTTCTATCCTAACCAGATACCCGCCATCAAGTATTTCCATTTGATTTTCGCAACGTTCATCGACCATGTATCCACCCATCTCGGCCGGGTCCGGCCCGTGAGAGTAAGGCGCCCGCTGTCCGGTTGCATGTACATTTCTACGCAGGCAGCCTTGTTGCGCACGCGACCAATACGCTTGGTCATAAGGTTCTCATTGGTGTGGTGGGCATTAGATCCAAACGCAGAACTATTTTATTGCTTGTTCTATTCGAAGCTAATCGAGACGCGCCACTGAAAATCCGGGCCGAGCGGAACCTTAAATGCGATCAAATTCTGTAAAGTGTTTTTAAACTTCTGAGTCCGTGTGTCACCTTGTTTGGCGGGACTTAATAAAGTTGGTTAGAGCAGAGATCCGGATTTTTACCTGAGTCGGATCCATGCCTTCCATCTCCCTAAAATCCGTTCCCCAAGCTGGCATCTGGGCAGGCCCGTGCGCGGGCATAGTCACACCATTCCGCAGCACGGCCGTAACGTAGGCGACAGGGAAAACGCCACCGTGGCGCCGTGCCAATGTGGTCAGATCTGGCGGCACTCTGTAGGGAGGAGGAACCGGGCGAACTCCCTTCAAATCATTTCCATGGCAAACCGCGCAATGCTGCCTGAAAAGTTCCACTCCGGATAACGAGTTTGAACGTGGCACCGGCACATTTTTGTCCTGCTCTTTTTGCGCGGCGTAGACTTCCGCAATCGTCCCAAGTAGCGCGAATATCATTAGCATGCAGCGAATGAACCGAAGGAACATTAAAGGTCTCTTCTATAAGACGGGATTGTCATCAGTTGGGAAACTACCCGTTCCCGCGCTCCGAAAAGTCAAGTCATCAGGAGTTACCACCCGTGTTAAGAGTCAATCGGGCGGAACCGGATTTCAACTGGCATGAGTATCTCACGTTGCAGATTTCGACGAAGTTTTTTTGTTTTTCACTTTTTTTGGCGTCGCGCTTGCTGAGTTCGAGTCTTTCTTCATCCACTTGACTGGGTTGTAGGATCGCGGAGCATGCGAACTATGTTCCGCCTTCTCTGATCCCACGCCCTGAGCGCCGGGACCTTGCGCCGCGGCTCCGAAGGCAGCCAGGGACAGACCTATCATGGCGACTCCCACCACGATCCATTTACTTTTCATTTTTACTCCTCCGGAGGCATGCATTTGTCTCAGCCTTCAGTAAGCCACGTCCCCAGTAAAAACCGGGAAACTAAAGAAAAGGTACTACTCGAATGCGCCAATCCTGACCGGACGAACAGCTGAATGCAATCCAACGGGCGGGCGACCGCCAGGTGAATAGCGTTCTAGTCAACTGGCGCGTGTTATTTCTCAAGATCAGGTTTGCTTACTGACAGCGACTAGTCGGCCGGGTTCGAGTAGATCCTGTCCATCCGGTCAGGTGACGAGATGCATGTATACCGATCAATATGCTATTTCCTCAAATATCCCGCCGTTGGATAATAGTTCCGATGGAGCGATCGAACATGCACAAAACCGCCAGCCTCGTAGTGATATGTCTAGTTTTGGCAATATCCACCGCATCTCAAACAACAAACCAGCATTTCAATCTGGGCATGACCATTGACGAATTCGCGAAAAGATTCGA
>DASRQU010000094.1:0-52601 GCA_035696345.1 Candidatus Acidiferrales bacterium | reverse complement strand
TCCATGAAAAAGGGAACCGTGTCGTGCGCGATATGGTTTTTCGTCATCACGTAGAGCGGAGTCTCGCGCAGGTAGCCGATTCGCAGCGTGCCGGTTGTTCCCAGAAGCTCGCCGAAGATATCGTAGCCATAGATACCGCTGCGGCTCAGGTCGACGACGCCGATGCAGCCGCTCGCAAAGCGAATCGTGACGATTGCGTTATCGATATCGCCCACTTCGTTTAACTCCGGATAAGCAAGCGTTCCGCCGATCGCCGTTACGGATTCCGCCTCGCCCATGTACCAGCGCGCCAGATCGAAATCGTGAATGCCCATATCCATGATCATGCCGCCGCTGCTTTTGGGATTGGCATATTCGAGTGACGGCCGATAGGGATCGCGCGAAGAAGATTTAAACACGATGGGCTTTCCGATCACGCCTTCGTCTGCTTTTTTCTTGGCGGCGGCGTAGCCAGCGTCAAAGCGGCGCATGAAACCCATTTGCAGAAAACCGCCCGCGCGCGCTGCGGCGTCTTTCATTTTTTGCGTTTGGCTTAGCGAAATAGCGGGCGGCTTTTCGCAGAACACGGATTTTTTGCGTTCGAGCGCGGCGACCGCAAGCTCGGTGTGCGTGTCCGTGGGGCTCACGATAATAATCGCGTCGATGCCGGGGTCGTCCATCATCGCAATCGGGTCCGGATACCAGCGCGGCACGTCCAGTTCGCGCGCAGTGTCTTCCGCGAGTTTTGCATTCGTGTCTGCAATCGCCGCGAGGCGCACGCCCGTCACGCGCGCCGCCAAATCACGCGCATACACTTTTCCCAGCCGTCCGAGCCCGATCAAGCCCACATTCAACTTCATCTCGTCCCCCTGAATTCAAAATTATGGCTCGCGCATCGTACGCTTCCCCTGCATTCGTGGCAACGCTTTTGCTGTCATAGAGGCCGCTCGTTTCTGGACCGGCAGATTTTCCGTTTATAGAATTCCAAAGAAGTGTGCGGAGACTCGCATATCGTTGGCGCAGCAAAACCGTGTCCTCTCCGTGCCAAAAATCGGGATGGAAAGTCCACTACGCAAAACAAATGCTACGTAAGGCGAGGGTGGCAGATTTTCTGGGTGTTCCGCCATTTGCGGTTCGCTGCGGTTCAAAACGATACATTGCGTTTTGTTGCCTTCCGCTTTGCCTTACGTCCCAGTTTGGCTATACTGCTCTGTCACTCGTTTCGGGTGTGGCCACAGTGGCTTGTGAAGGGGTGAGCGATTTTGGCTGCTCCTGTTAAGCAGTAGTGGTAATGCTACTGGCAATCCTTGGGCGTTAGGCCTCGTCTTCGTCCACAGTTCAGAATCGAAATAACAAGCGCTTCCACGTTGATGCGCCATTTACGCGTGATCGGCAGGAACTAGAAGCGGGGGAAGGTCAATCTGCAGCACGGAAATAAAACAGGCTCAGGCAACAAAACCGGACCACAGGTCGCTGTAATCGGCGGTTCCGCTTCCGGTTTTTACACTGCATCGCTTTTGGCGCGCGCCGGTTGCCCGGTAGAAGTTCTGGAGCGGGCTGATCAGTTCGATCCGACGCCGCGCACCCTGATCGTCACCAGCCACATGCGCACGTTGCTGGGCAAAATTGGCGAGTCCTCCGTCGTCAATGAAATCCGCAAATTCGAACTATTCACCGATGGCCGCAGCGCGCAGGTTCCGCTGGATCGCCCCGATCTGATCGTCGAGCGCTCCCGCCTGATTCGAGACCTCGCGGACGATGCGAAAAACAACGGAGCAAAAGTTTCTTTTGGCAACCGCTTCATGGGGCTGCAAAGCAATGGCACCGGTCTGCGCGTAAGCGTTGAGCGCGCGCAAAGTGGGAAGACCGAAGAGCTGCACGCGGATGTGGTGGTAGGCGCGGACGGTGCGCTATCGCGCGTGGCTCAGAGCGCTGGCTGGCCCCGCCAGCCGACCGTTCCGCTGGTGCAGGCGATTGTGCGCGTGCCCAAAGACATGTCCCAGCACACCGTGCGTGTCTGGTTCGTACCAGACGACACGCCGTACTTTTATTGGCTGATTCCGGAATCGAGCGAGCGCGCGGTGCTTGGATTGATCGGCGAGGATGGCCAGGAAACCCGCCGCTGCCTGGAACGTTTTATGGAAAAACGTGGATTCACACCGTTGGGTTTTCAGGGCGCAAAAATTCCAGTTTATGACCGTTGGACGCCTGTAGAACGCCGCGTGGGTGCCGGCCGAGTTTTTCTGGTAGGGGATGCTGCGGGTCAGGTGAAAGTTTCCACCGTCGGCGGGATCGTGACTGGTTTCCGCGGCGCTATTGGCGTCAGCGAGTCCATCGTCAGTGGCGTGGAAAGCAGCGAGCTTCGTTCGCTGCGCAAGGAACTGGATCTGCACCTGCTGATCCGCAAGACGATTCACCAGTTTAAGCAGGCCGATTACAGCCGCCTTGTCGATTTAATGAGCGACTCCACGCGGCGTTCGCTCAGCCAATATACTCGCGACGAAGCTTCGCGCATTCTGTGGAGCGTCGCACTGCGCCAACCGCGAATTTTGCTGCTGGCCATGCGCGGATTACTTTCCGGTGGCTCCATCCTCCCCAAAAACCGGGTCTAAGTAGGACAGGCTTCAGCCTGTCTTCTTTTGAGCTGTTCCGCTACGCCACAAAATTCAAAGCAGACAGGCTGAAGCCTGTCCCACGGGCGCAGCAACTAGAATCAGAAAGTAGCTTTTGTTCGCTGGAAGAATCGGCGAGAATCTGTGCACACAGTTTTTTACATGTACGCAATCGATAAGGGGGATTCAGCGTGAAACTGGCGGTGATTGGCTGCGGATACGTGGGACTCGTCTCGGGAAGCTGCCTGGCGGAAGCAGGGCACGACGTGATCGCGACGGATAACGACAGCGCGCGCATCGCTGCACTACAGGCCGGAAAAATTCCGATTTACGAACCGAGTCTCGATAAAGTCTTGGAAGGCGCGGTCCGTGACGGACGATTGCGCTTTACGGCCGATGCCGGCGAGGCCGTGCGCGAGTCCGACGTGATTTTTATTTGCGTGGGAACTCCTCCGACGGAAACGGGCGAGGCAGACCTTTCGGCCATTGATAATGTCGCGCGCATGATTGCCAAGGAATCGCGCACTCCCAAATTGGTAATTGAAAAAAGTACGGTACCCGCGCAAACGGGCGAGCAGCTGAAGAAAGCGTTGGAAGTGTATGCTACCAATCCCGGCGCAAAATTTCGCGTAGCCTCCAATCCGGAATTTTTGCGCGAAGGCACCGCCGTCGAAGATTTTTTTCATCCGGATCGCATCGTCGTGGGCGTCGAAGAAAAAGAAAGCGAACAACAATTGCGGGAGTTATACACGCCCATTTTGGAAGGCAGATTCCGCTGCCCCGTTCACCAGCCGAATTGCCCACCAGCGGCAACTCCGGATTTTGTTGTGACGACGATTGCAAGCGCGGAGCTTATCAAGCACGCGTCCAATTCATTTTTGGGTATGAAAATTTCCTATGCCAACGTGCTGGCGGATTTGTGCGAGCGGCTCGGCGGAAACGTAGAAGAAGTCACGCGCGCCGTCGGCCTCGATCCGCGCATTGGCGGACAATTCCTGAAAGCGGGACTTGGATTCGGCGGTTTCTGCCTGCCGAAGGATATTCAGGCCTTCATCAAACTTGCTGACCGTGCCGGCGTGGATTTTGGTTTGCTGAAAGAAGCCGAGCGCGTAAACAAGCAGCGCGTGGACCGCCTTCTGGAAAAAGTGAAAAAGGCTTTGTGGGTAATGAAAGGGAAACAGATCGGCGTACTGGGTATCGCGTTCAAGCCCAACACGGATGACATTCGCCTGGCGCCCGCGATCGAAGTGATTCGCCGCCTGCTTGCCGAAGGATCGCACGTGCGGGCAACGGACCCTGAGGGAATGGAGCGCGCGCGAGCCATCTTCCCTGACATTTGCTACTCTGCGGATCCTTATGAAATTGCGCGCGGAGCGGACGCGTTGCTTGTACTAACCGAGTGGGAACAGTACCGGCGTCTCGATTGGAAGCGCGTTCGAAAAGAAATGGCGCGTCCTTTGGTGATCGATGGCCGCAATATGCTACGTCCTGCGGAGATGCGCGAACTGGGCTTCGAATATATGAGCTTCGGCCGCCCCGACATAGCGGTTGTGAGTGCCGGGCAGTGAGTAGGACAGGCTTCAGCCTGTCTGCATTTGAATTTTTTTGATGGTTCAAGAGGAAGTGAAAAGAAGACAGGCTGAAGCCTGTCCTACTGACGCGTTTCCGCAAATTGTTTCCGAAATGATTCCAGCGTAATTTTCAGACCGTCTTCCAGATTTACCTTCGGCTCCCAACCTAAAACGCGCCGGGCTTTGGAAATATCCGGGCAGCGCTGTTTCGGATCGTCCTGCGGCAAGGGCTCGAAAATAATCGGCGTGGTGACGCCCATCAGAGTGCGAACACGCTCGGCGAATTCGAGAATCGTAATTTCCTGCGGATTGCCGACGTTTGTAGGTTCGTGCTCGTCGGACATCATCAAGCGGTAAATGCCCTCGATGAGGTCTGAGACGTAGCAGAAGCTGCGTGTCTGCTTTCCAGTGCCGTATACCGTGATGGGCTGTCCGGTCAGGGCTTGGTGAACGAAATTCGGTAGCGCGCGGCCGTCGTTCAGACGCATGCGCGGTCCGTACGTATTAAAAATGCGTACGATGTGCGTGTCGAGACCCTTGGCGCGATGGTAGGCCATGGTCATGGCTTCGGCGAAGCGCTTGGCTTCGTCATACACTCCGCGCGGGCCCACAGTATTTACGTTGCCCCAATAGCTTTCCGGTTGCGGGCTGACGTGCGGGTCGCCGTAACATTCGGACGTGGAGGCCAGAAAATATTTAGCTTTTTTCGCGAGCGCGAGGCCCAGGGTGTTGTGCGTTCCAAGCGAACCTACTTTTAACGTCTGAATAGGAAGTTTCAAATAATCGACGGGGCTCGCCGGCGAGGCGAAGTGTAGTACGTAGTCAACGGGTCCCGGGACGTCGATAAACTTGCTGACGTCATGCTGCATGACGGAAAACGCGGCATCCTTGGGGAAATGTCGAAGATTGGAGGGAGTGCCCGTCATCATGTTGTCGATCGCCAAAACCTCCCACCCTCGATTCAAGAGGTATTCACATAGATGCGATCCTAAAAACCCAGCCCCACCCGTAACTACCGCGCGCAAGGAGCCCTCCTAACCCTGCTTTTGTTCATCGGTCGTTGCAATTTCTTCATGATCTGACATGCCCTCGAGGGAGTCACGAGCTTTCACTCACTGAATTTGATTGTAGCTGTTCGAACGGCTAACACAAAGAATAACTCCTGCTCTCGAACGCAAATCTCGAGCGACACGTACCGAGGTACCCGCGAGCGAGATTTTATGGCGGATG
Organism: Candidatus Acidiferrales bacterium; assembly: GCA_035696345.1. GTDB lineage: Bacteria > Acidobacteriota > Terriglobia > Acidiferrales > UBA7541 > Palsa-360. The sequence goes on along the minus strand of DASRQU010000094.1, from coordinate 47,209 downwards.
GACAGTATTTGACCTCCGAGGCCTGACGGGTTACGATTTCCAAGCCGCCCCACGACCATGTCTCACAGTCGATTTTATTTGCTGCGATGCTGTCCGGCTTGTAAGAGTTTGGATGTCCGGCGTTCGCACCGGCGCGGATTATTCGAATTGCTGATTCTGCCTTTTGTTTTGCTGCGGCCTTTTCGCTGCGAGGATTGCACCAAACGACACTATAATCTGTTTTTTACGAGGGCTCTCCACGAACCCGAAAACGCGACGCGCCGGAGCGCTTCCAGAGCGAGCAGTTAGTTTCGTGGTGCAACCGGGCTTCAAGGCGGAAATTTGACCGATTTAAAATTGGGTGAGCGCCGCTGGTGGATTGGCGGCGGGATTTGTGTCGCGCTGATTTGTGTGGTGGCTACGGTATTTTTTACCGTCGGCAGTTGGCTGGTCGTTGAAGATCCTCTTTCGCACGCGGACGTCATCCTTGTGCTCAGCGGGCGCCTGCCTGAACGCGCTGTTGAGGCTGCGCGCGTCTACAAGGGCGGCTACGCGGATCAGATCTGGATTTCGCCTCCCATTTCCCCTGCCGATGACTTAAAGGCCATGAATATTGGTTTCCTGGGCGAAGATTTCTATAACGAAAAAGTTCTAATCGCGCAGGGAGTTCCGCCGGATTCCATTCGCATCTTGGGCCGGCCTGCCGCGAACACGGAGGCGGAAGTCCGCCAAACGGTGGAGGAATTGCGCGCGTTGAATTATCATTCCGTGATTATCGTGACTTCAAAGCCTCACACACGCCGCGTGCGCACGATCTGGCGCAAGCTCGTCGGCTCCGATCCGCACATGATGGTTCATTACGCGCGTGATGGCGGTTACGACGGCGCGCATTGGTGGCGACACACCGCGGACGCCTTGGATGTGGTTCGCGAGACGTTAGGCCTCCTGAATGCCTGGGCTGGATTCCCTCTGCGCCCGGCGAAGAATTAACCATGCCCTCCCGTCAACGTAAACCAAGCGAACTCACGCAGCAGACGATCCCCCTGTTGCTTCTGGGCATTGGATTAATCACGACCAATAACGCCTCCGTCTTCCTCTCCGACGAAGCCACGATGCTCGGCGATGCCGCACGCCCGCTGAGTTCCATTGCTAATGGATTCTTTTCCGGCGCTGCCACCCGTGAACATGCTCCACTATTCCAAATCCTGCTGCACTTCTGGCTGAAGGGCGTCCAGGGAAATTTTGACTTCCTCCGCGTGCCATCCATTCTGTTTTTTATTGCCGGACTTTTTTTCCTGGCACGCTCCACCCGCTATTTCACTGGAGCAAGAGGCGGTTATGCAGTGATCTGGCTCGGCGTGCTTTGGCCGTTCGGTTTTCATTTCGCTCGTCTGGCATCGTGGTACTCGTTTTCATTTTTTCTGGTTGCGGGAATCACGCTCTCCTATTTCAAGTATCTGGAATCACAAACACTCGGGCGTTGGGTTCCGCTGTTTCTCTTCAGCGCAGCATTATTGTGGACGAATCCATTTGGCTGGGCGGTGCTCGCGTGCCTGGCGCTCGATCAGGTGATTCGCTGGCGGCGCAAAGAGCCGGCCGGTTCTGCGAAAGGTTTGATAGGAACGGCGGCGCTGCTGATTGTAATTTTTGTGCCGTTCATTTCCCCTCTTCGTGCGGAACTTTCGCATGGAATACTGTCGCGCGCCAACCCTCTCTCCTTGCTTGCGAGCCTCGGCTTTCATGCTTTTTCGCTTTTCGTAAGTGAATCGATTGCCCCGTGGTTTTGGTGGCAAAGCGTTCCCGCAGCGCTTGCAATTCTCTTTTCTTTAACGGTTACGGCCTGGTGGATACCGGCTGCCGCTAGACGTCTCCTCTTGTATAGCGGATTGCTGCTGATCGTAATGGCTGTGCTCGGGACCTTGCAGACGAAATATTTGTTGATGATTTCACCGTGGGTTTTACTGGCTGCGGGCATCGCGATTGAAACGGAGAAGCCGCGCTGGGCCACGTTTGGATTTGCGGGTGCGCTGCTGCTGGTTGGCGCGATGGGCTGGTATGGCATCTACGCAAAGCGATTTTATTCTGCGCCTCAATTTATCGAACCGTGGCAGGAGATTGCGGCGAATTCCGCCAACCAAATCAGCGCAGGCGCCACGATTATCGCGGATCATCCTTCTTTCCTTTTCTATCTCACCTACTATCTGCACTTGCCGCCGCAAACCGGACCGTGGCGATTTGAGGGTTTGCTTCCAGACGCGGTGACGCATCCGCAAGTTTTTTCTTCGCAGGGATGGCTCGACTCCGGGCATCCGACGCACGGGAAAATGGTCGTCGTGCGCGCTGGGCGGGATGCTGGGGGGAACGAACCAATTGACCGTGCAGTGACTCTTCTGGATCAATCCTGCGGGTCCATTTCTTCCCGCCTGCGTGCGCGTGACTCAGGTTATCTGTGGAAGCAGCGCTTTCTCCCGGAGGCCGGCGATCCACTGTGGAGAATTGAGATTCGCGAGTACGATTGCAATCAAACCAATTCGAAACAGATTTATCCGTTACCTGCCCAGTAGCCGCTTGCCTCAGAGCTTATCGTCCGCGTTAATCAACTCAGATGGTGAGGCTTAGCCAAAAAATCGGTAGTACGGCAGGTCCATTGTCACCGCCGGATGAATGTTTCAAACTGGAATAGGAAGGGAGACCGTCATGAAGACGATGTTTATCTTTGGTCTCTCTGTCTTGGCTTTTAAGCTATTTCTAATTTATTACTGGCGCTCGTTAAGCCGACAATAAGGCGCGCGAAATTCTTGTAAGTGAACGGTTTTGAGGTGACAGCTCACTAGTACTCGACGTGCATTAGTTTAGTACGACACTACCATTGCGGTGCACGGGTCAATCGACGAAACTGTAATCCTGAGGACGAAACCTAGATGATCGCGGTCGTCATATTAATCGTATCGGTGGTCGCCTTCGCCCAGTTCTGGGTTTACTACTGGCGCGCGACGATGTCCGGAGTTGCCGCACAGGCAATCTCAGACACGATCCGCGTGGCAGCAGGCATAACCACTGACACGATTAGCGGTCAGGATTTCCGTAACATACTAATTCTAAAAGACTTGTCACCTAGCTTGCGCGGCCCTAGTGGCAATATGTTCGCCATCCGCATGTACTTCAAAGCGATTGAGAAGTTGGGTCAACTGGTCCCGGCCATCGCAAGCTGGGCTAACACTGAGATGGCCACCTGCTCACGATACGTGGCTGTTCGGATGGATCAACACCTTCAACGCAATATTCTGTGCGCCGCTCAAGTTCGCGGGATGTAACGCCCGCGTGGGACTGCTGGTCGGCGCTTCCGTTAGTACGCCCAACGAAGCAGAACGCCGCCAGACGTGTACCCAGCACCGACCGCGACGAGTAAAACCAAATCTCCCTTTTTCAAACGCCCTTGTTCTACCGCATCACACAGTCCCAGCGGAATTGTTCCGGCTGTGGTGTTTCCGTAGCGGTCGATGTTCACCATGACGCGCTCGTCTTCCAGCCCCAGGCGGTCCTGCATGGCGCGTATGATGCGCATGTTGGCTTGGTGCGGCACCACGAGCGCGAGATCTTTGCTCGTGAAACCATTGCGCTCCAGCATCTCGCAGGCGAGGTCTGCCATGCGCCGCACGGCGTATTTAAAAACTTGCGCGCCTTCCTGATGCACGCAGTGCATTTTCTGATCTACCGTTTCATGGGACGCCGGGTGCAGGGATCCTCCGCCGGGCATAAAAAGGTATTTCCCGCCTGAGCCGTCCACCTCGTGAATATAGTCCAGAATCCCTTCATCGTCGCGGTCCGTGTGTTCCAGGAGAACGGCGCCGGCGCCGTCTCCAAACAGCACGCACGTGGTGCGATCGCCGTAATCGAGAATCGAGGTCATGACGTCGCTGCCAATGACCAGCGCTTTCTTCTGAGTTCCCGCGCCTACAAATTGCGCGCCAACGGTAAGTGCGTAAAGAAATCCGGAGCAAGCCGCCGATAAATCAAATCCCCATGCATGTTTCGCGCCCAGGTTATTCTGAACGATACACGCCGTTGCGGGGAACATCATATCCGGTGTGACACTCGCAACCACGATCAGATCGATTTCGTCGGCGGACATTTTTTGATCGTCAAGAAGTTGGCGCGCGGCGCCTGTCGCCAGGTCGGAGGCTCCCACGCCCTTCTCTACGACGTGGCGCTCCCGGATGCCTGTTCGCTCGCGAATCCAGGCATCGTCCGTATCCACCAGCTTCTCCAAATCCGCGTTGGTCATGACGCGAGGCGGCACATAGCCGCTCACACCGATAATCTTTGTTGAAATACGTCTGGACATTCCATCTCCATGTGGCTTGTGGGTTCCGGTTAGAAGAACCGCGATTCTACGCAATCAATAGCCGTGAAACAAGGGTCGTATACGACTGGGCTAAATTGAATATGTGTATGGACAGCTGGTTTAAAGATTCTCAATTTCAAATCGAGACGAAATAACGGCGGTCTTGCCCAGCATTGCCGCAACCGAGCAATATTTTTCTTCGCTTAAACGAATCGCATGCTGCACCGCTGTTTCCTCCAGCATGCCGCGAAGCTTGTAAAGAATTTCAAGCCTCGCCCAGACGCGAGGCGGTTCTTCGGATCGAACACCGGACACTTCCACTTCCAGCGAGTCGAGTTTCTGCCGTTTTTCCGCGAGAATGGAAACCATGTCCGTTGCCGTGCACGCGCCCAGGGCGATAAGCAGAAGTTCCATGGGCCCCGGCGCTCCATTGGTAGCCCGATCTGAATCCAGCGCGACCATGTGGCCCGATGGCGACTGGGCAATAAAGCGTTCCTTACCCACCCACTGAACTCGAGCTTTATCCATGAAATTCCCCCAAACATATTAGTTGTTCACCGGTGTGGGCCCGCCCGCTTTCGTAGCGCCGGCATCTTGCCGGCTATTTTAGGCAGCGGCGAGGGACAGAAAACGGCCGGCGAGACGCCGCGCCACAAAGGCCACGAATATTGAGATTAGCAGAGAGAACGAGGGAGCGTGAACCTGACTTCGCAGGGCGCTACTGTCTAGTGGAAAACTTCCGGCTCCTGGGACACAGCTGGATTGAGGATGAGATGGTTGGGTAATTCGCGCAGCCGGGAAATAAAAATCTGTACTAATTCCGGATCGAATTGCGCCTGGCCGCAACGATCCAGTTCCTGGAACGCTTCATCCGGCGTGCGCGCTTTTTTGTAGGAGCGTTCGGAAGTGATCGTGTCGTAGGCGTCCGCGATCGCAATAATTCTTGCGCCCATGGGAATCTGTTCGCCGGTTAGTCCCTTTGGATAGCCTGACCCGTCATAAAATTCGTGATGATGCGCGACCATATCGCGTATTTTCTCCGTGCCCCGGAGCGGTTCCAGCAATTTGGCGCCGTATTCCACATGGCGCTTCATGGTTTCCCATTCCTCGGAATTCAGCGGCCCATTTTTATTCAGAATCGCTTCCGCGATTCCTACTTTTCCCACATCGTGGAGCATGGCTCCCAGGCGTATGGCTTCCACCTCCGACCCGTTTAGACCCGCGGCTTCGGCGATCAACACAGCGTAGCTCGAAACCTTGTGTGAGTGGCCCTGTGTGAATTGGTCCTTGGAGTCCACCGCAAACGCAAGCGACGTGAGGGTATCGAGAACAATGGGTGGCAAAGGCTCGAAGCGCGAAGTGGCGCATGGATCCGCCGCTTTCGCCGTAGCCAATTGTTTGCTATCGGATTCCGTTTGCGCCAATGCCTTGGCAAATTGCTCCACGCGGCTGCGAATTTCGACAAATGCGTCGGGACCCGTGGCGAACAAGCGCTTCAGCGTGACGCTAAGATATGCGTCGAGCACCTCCCGCTTCCACTGCCTGCTGTCGTCCGGATTAAATTGATCCGCCGTAGAAACCGCGTTGCCGCCCTGATGTTTGGACAAGTACATGGATGAATCGGCGACCTGAATCAGTTCCTGCGGAGTGGAACCGTTCAACGGAAACGTGGCAACTCCCAAACTGGACGTAACATTCTTGTCGCGCAGTAACGGATCGGAACAAATCCATGACCGCAGTTTTACCGCGAGTTGGTTGCACTGCTCCAGCTCCGTTTCAGGCATGAGAATAATAAATTCGTCACCGCCATACCTGGCCACAACGTCGGAACGCCGGCAATTTAATTCGAGAATTTGTGCCACGCGCTGCAGCACCAGATCGCCATCCAGATGTCCGTAGAAATCATTGACGAATTTAAAGCGGTCAAGGTCCAGCAGTACGATAGAGAAGGAGTTGCCCGCGCGTGTGGAGCGTTTCCATTCGGCTGTCAGGGCTTCCATGAAGAAGCGATGAGTTTTCAGGCCGGTCATCCCGTCCGTAATGGCCTGTTCCTGTGCCTTTTGAAACGCCACGGCGTTGTGCAGAGCGCCCGAAATAATGTCCGCGAGTGTGGCGAGAAACAGGACTTCCTCCTGCGGAAAGTCAGAAGTTTTATCCGTTTCAACATACAGCACGCCGTGCAACTGGTCTCCGTACACAATGGGAAACGCGATCGCCGATTCGGAGCCCTCGAGAACGGGCTCGCCAGTGGAATGCTGTTCATCGTAACGGACCATCGCCATTTGTCCCGTACGCGCGACATTGCCTACAATGTTGCCGTCGAAGCGCAAGCGCCGTCCGAGAGCGCCTTTGCGGCGGCCCGCCTCCGCCTGAATTTCTACTTCCCTTGCAGAGTAATCCAGCAGTCCAATTCCCACGTGCGAATAGTCGAGGGAAGGATCCAGTTGTTCGGCGATTTTGGCGAGCATTTCATCCGGTTTCAGCGTGGTAATGATATTTCGCGAAATCGTGTTTAACAAAGACAGTCTGCGAGACTTGGCCCGCTCTTCACGAAACAGCCGCGCATTTTCCAGCGCAATGACAGCTTCACTCGCCAGCACGCGCATCATTTCCATGTGGCCGAAATCCAGCGAGCGCTCGCAAGGGCTTTGCAGAATCATGGCGCCGATGGGCCGCTCGGATAGTAGCAACGGAACGCCACAGAAACTTCCCTTATGCGAATGCTGGGGGTGCAAGCCCAGCTTTTTCATTTCGTCATCGTAATTTTCCCGAATCAACATCGGCTGACGTGTGCTCATGAGATGTTCCACGGCGCGTCTCTCGCCAAAGGGGCGAGAACGTTTGGAGATTATTTCGCCGTCTCGAACTTCTACTTCGAATCGAATCTCATTGTGAGCGGCGTCGTGGAGGGCCACGAGGAAGTAACTGACGTCGAACAGACGCTTAATTTCCGTCACAATCGTATCGAATAGAGTGTCCGGATCAAGGGCAGAGCTGAGCGCGCGGCCGATTTCGTTGAGCATGTGCAGCTCTTGCGTACGCCGCGCACTTTGTTGAACGAGGTAGCTGTTCTCAACGGCCATTCCGATCTGATGGCCGAGCGCCAGCAGCAGACGCAATTCCGCAGCAGAAAAGCGGCGCGATTCAGCTGTTCCGAGAAACAGAACTCCAAATGCCTGCTCTTTCGCCTGCAAACTAATCCCGACCACCGTGCGCAGTTGCTGGCTGGTCGCCAGTTGGCGGAAACGGCGGAAGGCTTCCTCACCCTCCAATGCAGCCCACGAGGAACTCCGGCTGAGGTCGCGAAACACAACGAGCCCTCCGAGGCGGGACACCATGTCTACAAAATGGTCATCGAGGCCTTCTTCATGGGCAATGGCGCAGAAATTTTCAGACAGGCCCACCGCTACTACCGAAGTAGGACCCTGCGCATGCCCGTGATGCAAAAACAATGCGCCTGCGGGCATCCGAACCACGCTCAAAACCCGCTCCAACGCCTGCGACAGCATTTGCTGAATTTCCGGGCCGACGAAGCTGGAGGTCGCCAGGTTTACATTGGAAAGCGCCAGCATATTCTGTTCAACGCGGCGCTTTTCCTCCTCATACAGCCCCATGACCATCAGCATGGCGGCGAGCAGCTGCGGCAGAATTTCTACCACCCTAAACGAATTGGCGATACGCGCGGTCGACAGCATTTGCCCGATGAGGATGGCGCCCCAGCTGACAAACGATATTGCCAGCAGCAGATCAGCAAATGTTTCGTGGCGTCGAGATTCTTCGTAGAAAATCCAAGCGACATACGCGAGCACGACGGCAACGCCAAGCTGGGGCGAAAGCCTGATTACATTCAAATAATTCGCCGCGGACCACACCGCAAATACGCAACCGGCTGCAATTTGCGGACGAACCCAGGGCTCACGATTCGTGTAAACCTGCGCCGTGCTCAAAAAGAGCAGCGCAGCCGAGGTCAAAAGCCAGTCGTCCACGGCGGCCTGCCACGGGGCCACAGAGACCCAAGGCTGAAGAGCCGGGCTTAAGTAATGCAATGCAAGCAGGCACCAGCCAGCGCTCCAGAGCAGGAGGTATGCCTGGCGACGTAGACTGTGCATGTAGGCGAAGAAACCCGAGGTCAATGCTGAAGCGGCCAGCAGCGTAATCGCTAATATGCTTTCCGAAGTCATCGATTCCAATTCGCTGTCAATTTTTCAGATCGCATGTCCAATCTCTCGACATCGTGCAATTCCATCGAAAAGATTCGAATTCTATGGTCAGACAGGAACGTCGAAATCGTTCGTCCGCCCGAAAATACACACATAGCTGCGACAGGGAAGCCAAACAACTCCCGACAATTTGCCTACTTTTGCGAATATAGGGATGTCAATCTAGACGGTCAAGGGTACTGGGGTACCAGACGGGAACAAGTTACGTGCGTGATGAGACACACGATTTTCAATATATGTGTGCTTGAGAATTCCTTTATCCCGCCGCTGAATTTGTGCAAGCGCTGCGTCTCGCGTTCCGTTTCCGGTTCGGCTAATATGAGGGGCTGCTACTAATAGGGGAGACCAGGCAAGCGGTATGTCTATGAATTCGAGCGCACATGGCAGTCTGGATGGAAAAATTCGCGTGCGGTTTGCGCCGTCACCCACGGGATACCTGCACGTGGGAGGCGCGCGGACAGCGCTGTTTAATTGGCTTTTTGCGCGCAGCCGCGGCGGAACCATGGTGCTGCGGATTGAGGACACGGATGTGGAGCGCAACCGCCTGGAACTTGTAGAAGGCATTCTGGATGGGTTGCGATGGCTGGGTGTGGACTGGGACGAGGGACCGTTCTTCCAGTCCGAGCGGCTGGAAATGCACCGCGAAGCGGCCATCCGCTTGGCGGCAGCTGGCGCGGCCTATTATTGCGACTGCCCGGCCGAAAAATACGCCGGTGGGGATGCGGTTGAGGAAACAGACGACGCGAAAAAAGAGCAGGGCCCGCGGCGCGTTACTCGATGCGCGTGCCGTCCGGGCAAAGCGGGACTCGATGCGAGCAATGCGGCGATCCGTTTCCGAGTCCCGCAGGGCGGAGTTACGCGCTTTGAAGATGCGGTGTTCGGTCCTCGTGAAGTTTCCAACGATGAGATTGAGGATTTTGTGGTGCTGCGCTCGCCCAAGGAAGGGCAGGCGCGCGGCGGGCCTACCTACCAGTTGAGCGTAGTCGTGGATGATATCGATATGCGCATCACCCACGTGATTCGCGGGTCGGATCATATCTCCAACACGCCGAAGCAGGCGCTTCTGTATCTCGCGCTTGGCGCCACGCCGCCAATTTTTGCGCACGTGCCGCTGATTCTTGGTCCGGATCGCACGCGAATGTCGAAGCGTCATGGCGCTACAAGCGTAGGGTCGTACCGCGACGAAGGGTTTCTTCCCGAAGCGTTCCGCAATTTTCTGGCGCTGCTCGGATGGTCTATCGGCGATGCGGAGTTTATGCGCACGCCGGAGCTTATCGAGAAATTTTCTTTGGAAGGCGTAAGCCGCACGAATGCCGTGTTCGATCGCCCGAAACTCGAGTGGTTCAACGTTCAGTATCTGCAGAAACTTCCGATCGACGAACTGCTGCCTTACATTCAGAGTGAGCTGGAACGCGCGAAACTCTGGGAGCCCGAGTGGGCCTCCGAAAAGCGCGAGTGGTTTTCCAAGACGATAGACTTGTTGCGTCCGCGCACGCGATTGCTGCCGGATTTTGCAACCTGGGCGCGCGCATTTTTCAGCGACGCGTTTGAGATCGATCCTGCGGCGCGCGAGAAATTCTGGAAAGATGAGCGGCTCGGCTCGATGCTCGGAAAACTTGCGGATTCGCTCGCAGCGCTTTCCGATTGGAATCATGACGCCTGCGACCATGCGTTACGCGAACTGGCCGCCGCCGAGGGTGTGAAAGCCGGCCTACTGATTAACGCAACGCGCGTGGCCATAGTGGGCCAGGCCGTAGCGCCGCCATTATTCGAAACCATGCTGGTGTTGGGCCGGGATCGCGTGGTCACGCGCCTGCGCAAGTCCGTGGAAATTCTGGCAGTCCACTGATCCTGCAAAAGATAAATTTGGAGCGGTTTATGTGGCGTAGGCTTTAGCCTGCGGGGTTAGTGCCAAAGAAAGCTTTCCAGATTCAGACCCCAATCTAACGTACACGTTCTTCCATCAATCAAAAGAATTCAAGGTCTCGGTGCGGCGTTCTCCCCACCGCCAGTAGAAAAAATCTCCGGGTGCACAGGTTTACCCGCCGACTCAGCGGCCGCAATTTCTAGTTCTGCCACCACTGGAAGTTTCGTAGGCGGCAAGCACGCATCCTGATTGCACGCCTGATATCCCACAGTAAGCTTAATTTTTTGCGGTCCGATGGGCGCGCTGCCATTCGTGCGCAGTTTCATCAAAATTGTAAACGAGCCTTCGTACACGCGGAGCGGCGTTTTTGAAAAACGGAATGCACGCATAACGCCGCGCGGATAATTGGTCTCCACCACAAATAATCCCGCCGGAAGCTCGGCCGTTACCTTGGTCGGGATCAGATATTCTTCAGACGGTACGTGCGCATTAATGTGGAAGCCGGGAGAAATTTTTGCGACCACCGCGACCTGAAACGCATGGCCGCGCGGAACCGGTTGCAGGGAAACGTAGGCCTGTGGCTGCAGAACGCTGGCTGCGGCGGGGAATGGCTGGTCCTGCGCGCCGGCGCGAACGGAAATCACCGCGAGTGCCGCGAACAATGCGCAGAGCGCCCATAGCGATCCGGAGTTTCCTGTGAACAATTTTCCGGAGTTCGTTCGAACCGGAAGCGTGGATGACGCACGGCTAAATTTTGCGTTCATAAGAATCAGACCGTAACAGGGCTGCCGAGCTGCTCGGTCAGAATGCGTCCCATCAACTGCATCAGCGTTTCGCCCGTTTTATCCAGCACGAAAGTGTTGGCTGTATCGGACCAGGTGAGCTTGAAGCTGGTGGTCAGGGCGGAAATCCAGATCTGGCGTACCGGCGTCTGGGGGCTGATCACGAATCGCGTGTCGTGCTCGTCCTCAAACTGGATTTCGAGTTTTCCGCTGCCGCCCTCAACTTCAAAGCCGCGCTCGTCGCCCACTTCCTGCAGGCGCCGAAGCAAAGTTTCAAAAGCTGCATCACATCGTTTGATAAATACTTGTTCGTCCATGGCAGAAACAGAGTACCAGCGAAGCGCGGGCGCGGGCAAGGAGGCGCAGGTGGTTGAGTGTGAGGCGGTTTTTTACTTGGCAGTACCCCTTTCGTCGCGAAGTGCGCGGGACGAAAGGCCGGTACGAAGCCGCCGCTGAGTTTGTAGCGCACGCCTCGTTTTCAGGCGGCAGCCTTTCTGCATGAACAATTCAGATCGTTACAAACGTTAGTGAAATCCGCCGACTACTTTAGCCGCGTCACGGGCAGCGCCGTTTCCACCGCAGATCGTCCCACGCGCCGCACCAGAAACGCGCCCGCGTCTGGCCCCGAACACACAATTCGCTTCAGCTTGCGCCCCACGAAGTGCGCCGCGGCACCGTCGTCCAGCGCCAACGTTTGCGGCACAATCCCTTTCGCCACGAATTTATGCACCGAAGGCAGCCGCTCCGCTTCCCCGTGATAATGCGGGCAGCACGCGCCCGGTAGCCAACCGAGGCATGGTAGCGGTGCAAGATGCTCCGCCCACGAATCGGTGACTCCCACATCGAACCAGCAAATCGCTCCCGCGCTGACGCCTGCGAGCACGATTCCGGAGTTCCACGCCTGCCGCAGAATCCGTGGCACCTGCCACTCGCGCCAAACGGCCAACATGCTTTTTGTGTTTCCGCCGCCCACGTAAATCAAATCCTGCGCCAGCAGAATTTCCCGTAAGCGCGGCGTGCGCTCAAAAAAAGAAATATGCGAGGGACGGCAGCGCTCCTTCGCGAAAATGGCATAAAATTTCGCTATATACGTTGGAGCATCGCCAGTCGCCGTCGGTAGAAAGCAGATCGACGGATTCGCTTTGCGAGTCTGCGCGAGCGCATACAATTCCAACGCTGGATTTCTCCCCGCAACCGGGAAACTGCCTCCGCCCAGTGCGATAATCTGCCGCTTCATTTTTCCCATAAAACAATTCTGCCTTTGCAATTGGGACAGAGGCACGACGCCTTTGGAATGTTGAAATCTAAAATCTCAAATTTGAAATCAGCGAATGAAAGTCCGGACACCGTGCGAGAAATGAAAATTACTTGCTCCGAAATTGAAACATGCCGTTACTCATATCGTAGCGCGTCCACAGGGTCAAGCCGCGCCGCCTTCACCGCGGGATAAATGCCGAAGAAAAGCCCCACGCTCATGGAGACGAGCACGCCCAGAATGACGGCCCACAGTGGGATGGAAGATGGTAGGCGCGGAAAGAAAACATGTAGCAGCAGGCTGATGACAATTCCGAGCACCACGCCAATGACGCCGCCCGAGCCGGTGAGCACCACCGCTTCTGTGAGAAATTGCCAGATGACGTCGCGGCGCCGCGCGCCAATCGCTTTCCTCACTCCGATTTCGCGCGTGCGCTGCGTCACGGACATCAGCATGATGTTCATCACGCCGACGCCCCCGACGAGCAACCCAATCGAGCTGACCACCGCCGTCAAAAGCGCCACCGAGCCCGTAATTTGCTTGAATTGGCTGGCAATTTCTTCCGCGGAAGAAAGTCCGAAATTGTCCGGTGCGGAATACGGAACGCGCCGCGTGCGCCTAAGAACGGCTCGGATTTCGTCCTTGGCTTCCGCCATTTTCCCCGGTGCTGCCATGGCGCCAATAAAATGCTCGTCGTCTTCGGGATGATGTTTGCGATACGTGTGATACGGAACGAGCACCTGCTTTTCAGCGGGAGGATTTTGAAATAATTGTCCTTTGCGATGTTCAAACACGCCGATCACGCGGTACGGAAATCCCTCCACGTAAATAATTTTATCGAGCGCTTCGCCGTCCGGAAAAAAAGCCTTGCTCAGGTCGAAGCCAATCACGGCAACGTCTTCGCGATGCACATCCTCGGCATCAGTGAAATAGCGGCCGCGATACATCCTGAAATTGTAGACATCTGGATAATAAATATCGGAGCCAGAATAATTCAGGCCGCTGACTTCCTTATCCTTGTAGCGCGCGGTCACCTCGGGCTGACGATTGAAGTCATAGATGCGCTTCATGACCGAAACCGATAGCTCGCGAACCGCCGGGCATTCCGCGCGAATTGCCTGCGCGTCTTCGTATGTAAGTGGCTTGCGGTTGCGCTCTTCGGCCGTCATGCGACCCGTGCTGATGCCGGGAGCCACTTTAAATATCCATACTGTATTTACGCCGTAATCTTCCAAGTACATGGTCACATCCGCATAGAAACCAACGAGAATCGAGGCCACGGTGATGAGAGCGGTGATTCCGATAACGACTCCGAGCACAGTGAGGAAAGAACGCAGCTTGTTCTCGCGCAGCGTGTCCAGCGCCATCTTCGCGTTTTCGCCGATTGCTATTTGCATATCATTCCGGTGCGCAATTTTAAACTTCCTGCCGCAGCGCTTCGATCGGGCTGAGATTTGCGGCCTTGCTCGCGGGGTACAGGCCAAAGAAAATTCCCACAGCTGTGGAAACACTGAGAGCGATAAGCACCGCGGAAATCGGAACGTGCATCGGCACAGGCGTATTAGCAGCGATCACCGCAGAAAATATGTAGGCGAAAGCCACGCCAATCATCCCGCCTATCGTGGACATTACCGCCGTTTCCGTGAGGAACTGCAGAAGAATATCGCCGCGCCGCGCACCCAATGATTTGCGAAGGCCGATTTCTCGCGTGCGTTCCGTGACCGTGGCGAGCATCACGTTCATGATCACCACGCCCCCAATCACCAGAAACACCGCGACGATCCCCACCATAGATGCGGCCAGCGCCCCCGTAATGCGCTTGAACAGATCGACGAGCGATCCGCCGTCGAGAATGCCAAAATTGTCCAGCTCGTTCGGAGGCAGCCGCCGCCGCGAACGCATCAGCGTTTCAAATTCTTCCTGTGTGCGCGACATCCACTCCGAGCCGCGCGTTTGCACATTGATCGACAGGCTGATTCTGCTGGTAAAATAATATTTCATCCACGTTTCAATCGGGATGTAGACGTAGTTGTCCTGCGTTTGTCCCAGCACCGTGCCGATCGGCTTTCCCACGCCGATTACTTCATAAGGGCGTCCATCGACGTTGATTTCTTTTCCAATGGGATCGATGCCCGGAAAAAGTTTTTCGCCAATGTCCGAGCCGATCAGAGCGACAAGCGAGCGATGTTGATTGTCCGTGTCCGTGATGTAGCGCCCTGACGCGGGCCCTTCCGTTTTCATGTCGCCGATATTCGCGGTCACGCCATAGATGGTTGTGTCTTCCACTGTTTGGCCATTCGCCTTCGTGCGGCCCAGTTGATTGGCTTGCGCGCCCACCCGCAACGCGAGTTTGGAATTATCCCGCAGAAAAATGTAGTCATCCCAGGTGATGGGCTTGTTCCGGCGCGTGGCTTTTACGAATTCGTCGGTGTCTGTGATGATCGGAAACCGCAACACCAGAAAAACGTTTGCGCCCAGGTTGGCAATGCGATTGGCGACATACAAATTTACCCCAGAGATCAGCGAGACCACCATGATCAGCGTGGAAACGGAAAGCACGATGCCCAGCAGCATCAGGAACGAGCGCATTTTGTGCGTGCGCAGCGTTTCCAACGCTACTCCGATGGGTTCACGAAAATGCCGGGTCTGAATTCTCATGCGCGTCGGACTGAGCGTCCTGGTGCGACTCTGGCCGAGCTTCTATTCTTTCATACGTTACGCCATTCGATTTTCAGTTCTCACACAGACTTTAAAGCCCCTGAAGTTTTATCAGGAGTGAGGCTCCTTATTTTAATGTGGATTTCATTCGAGCGCGGAATCCAGGTCGGTGTTTTTGAAGTCCTGGCCCTTAAAAAGTATCGCTTCGCGCAGAACTTTCGCCAGAGCATACGCAAAACAATCGCCGAAATTCAGTTGCGCCGGATGGCCGCTTCCTTTTCCAAAATCTTTGTAGGCTTCGCGCGCAATTTTTGCCTGCTCCGGGGTAACGGATTCGATTGTGAAATCGGCCTCACTGCAGAATTCGTCAAACCGCCTGCTGGCGATCGGGTTGCGGCTGCTATCGATCACAGCTGCGGCCTCCACAAAATTCACCGCGGAAAGACGGCGATGTTTGGCGGAGGCAATTGCATTCGCAAACGCTTGAGCTTCCGGTTCGTCGCGCAGAATAGCGATGATCGCCGACGTGTCGACAATCATCGCGGCAGGCCTCGGTCATCGTACAAAATGTCTCCGTGCTCTACTGTTTTTGATGACTCGGTGAGATGGGCGGCGCAATCCTTGCCGATTCGAAGGAGCCGTTCAGCCAATCCCGCGCCGCTCGCGCATTGCACGCGTTCGAGCCGCTCGCGCACAGCTTCAGTAATGGCGGCGGTCAGGCTTTCTCCGGTGGTGTCGGCGAGCCTACGCGCCAATTTCTGAGCTTCGTCGTTCTTGATGTTCATCGCCATGGTACGGATCCATTATACCATATGTTTTACACCAATATACCATCGTCGACGAGCCCCTAGTCAGTTAGCCGAAAATGCGCGGTCGGTCAAGTTTTGAAGCGGGAGCGCCCCTACAGCAGCCCTTCGATGGCCTTGGAAAGATCGTCGTGGTTCACAAGCCCTACGATGGTTCTGACTTTTTTGCCATCGCGGTTGAAAAGCATAGTGGTTGGAAGGCCGAGGATACCGCCGAATTTTTCGCCGATGGCATCGCTGCCGAGAAAAATGGGATAGTTCATCGCCATCTGCTGGCCGCTGACGTCGAAGCGTTCCTTATCCAAAAATGGCTGGATCGCTTTTTTTCCATCTTCGTCCATCGAAACGCCCAAGATCGTGAAACCCCGCGGACTATATTTTTGCTGGAACTCAATCATCCAGGGGATTTCGACTTTGCATGGCCCGCACCAGGTCGCCCAGAAATTCACGAGCACGACCTGCCCCTTATATTGCTGCAGCGTAATTTCCTTACCGTCGAGCCCTTGAATTGCAACCGTAGGAGCATCTGTGGGAGTCGCCGCTGCAGAACTAGCCGACGGCGAACCGCCAGCAGGGAACTTATGGTCGGCCCAGACCATCACGGCTAACAAAGCCGCTACACCCACCGCGATATAAATGCCCTTTTTCATCTTGCAAACTCCTTACAACGCGAACTTATTCAGAAAGCCAAGCTTACCCGATAGCCAAGTCAGCCGGTTCAAAAATATCAGCGCGCCTACGAAAAGCAGCAGCACGCCGCTGAGCACCTCGACCGCATGCAGGTAACGTCGGAAACGTTTGTAAAAGCCCAGGAATTGATTAATGCCAATCGCGGTAAGTAGAAAGGGCACCGCGAGTCCCGCGGAATACACAGCCAGCAAAAACACGCCGCGCGAAATGGTTTCGGCATTCGCGGCCAGCACCAGCACAGCGGCCAGAATGGGGCCGATGCACGGTGTCCAGCCGAAGGCGAAAGCGAAGCCGAGAAGAAAGCCGCTGGTCACGCCGGAAAGCGCGCCGCCCTTTTTGGCCCCGGTTTCGGCTTGACCGCCGAGGTTGTGGAAGCGGACATCGCGGTTGAGCCAGCGCGTAAGCGAAGGTCCGGCAAGAAAAATAATCGCAACGGAAAGAAGTTGCACGGATCCAAACAAGCCGCCGGGACCCACCGTGTCGGTTCCGGAACGCCGATAGAGCAGTAATCCACCGAAGGCCAGCACGGCACCGATTACGAGGCCCGC
The DNA here is from genome assembly GCA_035696345.1 of Candidatus Acidiferrales bacterium. Lineage (GTDB taxonomy): Bacteria > Acidobacteriota > Terriglobia > Acidiferrales > UBA7541 > Palsa-360. The sequence goes on along the minus strand of DASRQU010000094.1, from coordinate 30,059 downwards.
GCTCACGGGCAGCTTGATCAGCCATCCCACCAGGTGCAAACCGAACAGAACGATCACAGCTCCCGCGATCGGGCCCATCAAGGCTTTGTGTTGCAGTAAAAATTGCCCCACGACGCTCGCCGAGGCTCCGAAGCTGATGAACACCACGGAAAATCCAGACACGAACGCAATAGATGACGCGAACAGGCTGTTTCGTGCGGGTTGCCCCGTGCGCAGTTGCTCGACGCCGATGCCGGAAAGCATGGACACGTAACCGGGAACCAGCGGCAAAACGCACGGCGACAGAAACGAGATGATTCCCGCTACGAACGCGTAAAGAATCGATACTTGCATCGGACGAAATGATCTCCGGCGAAAGACATCGCGAACACCTTATTCAGTTTCGATAGATTGGACGGCTGCGGACCCGCCAACGATTCAAGCCGTTCCCTATTTTCACACAACTTGGCAGACGGCGGGGGAATTCTTCTGAGGAGGACAGGCTTCAGCCTGTCGCACTTTTTCTCGGGGCCCAAGTTCAAAGGCGACAGGCTGAAGCCTGTCCTACTCCTGGGGAGGGTGCCTGTCCTTCCACTCGTGCTCGCGTTCATACGAGTAGGCGATGCGCAGCAGGGTCGCTTCATCGAACGCGCGCCCGATCAACTGCAGTCCGATCGGCAGGCCTGCGTCTGTAAATCCGCAGGGAATTGAGATCGCTGGAAGCCCGGTGAAATTGGCGGGGCGCGCGTGACCCACAACGGCGGGACGAACGCCGACCTGTTCGTCATCGATCTGCATCGCTTCAGCACCGATGTGAGGCGCAGCAACAGGAAGCGTCGGTGCGACAATAGCGTCAACTTCCTGAAATGCCGCGTCAAATTCCGCGAGCAAACGCTTGCGCACATCGAGTCCCGCGAGGAAGCGATGCGCGGGAACATTGGCGCCGGCTGCGATGCGATTTCGGACGGACTCGCCGTAGTCTTCGGCGCGCGTCGGAAAATATCCGGCGGATTGGTGCACGTGATAAATTTCGGCGGTAGAAACATCGGTCGCCGCGCCCAACGATTCCTTCAAGTGCGGAATGGAAACTTCGCGCACCGTTGCGCCGCGCCTTTCCATGTCCCGCACAGCGGCGTCGGCCGCGCGGCGCACTTCGGGATCGAGTTTCTCCCAGTAAAATTCGCGCGGACGGCCTAGCCTGAACTTACGCATCGGTTTTTTCAACGCTGTTCGGAAATCTTCCACCGATTTTTTGGAGGAGGTCGGATCGAGCGCGTCGCGCCCTGCAATCACCTGGAGCAAAATCGCGATGTCCACAACGCTGCGAGCGAGCGGACCGACGTGATCGAGTGACGGAGAGAGTGGCTGCACGCCAAATACGCTGACGCGCCCAAAGGTTGGTTTTAATCCCGTGATGCCGCAAAATCCGGAAGGAACGCGGATCGAGCCGCCCGTATCGGTGCCCACGGAAGCCACGCAGAGCCCGGCGGCAACTGCCGCTGCGGAACCGGAACTGGAGCCGCCCGAAATGCGGTCCAGCGACCACGGATTGTGCACGGCGCCGAAGTGAGCGTTGCTTCCGGTGATTCCGTACGCGAATTCATTCAGGTTCGTCTTTCCGAGGAGGACGGCGCCCGCGCGCGCAATTTTTCGGAAGGCGGTGGCATCTTCCGACGGAACGAAATCCTGCAAAATTTTAGATCCCGCCGTCGAGCGAATGCCGCGCGTCCAGATATTGTCTTTGATGGTGACCGGTATTCCGAGCAGCGGTGTTTCGACGCGCCGCGAGCTGCGCGCGTGAAGGAATATTTTTTCCGCGCGGCGGGCCGACGCCAGCGCTTGCTCGGAAGTAATCATGAGCAGCGCGTTGAGCGCGGGATTGTGCTGCTCAATGCGATGCAAAAAAAGCCGAGTGAGTTCCACCGGAGAAATTTTACGTTTCTCGAGCAGGGCGGAAAGCTCATCGATGGTGGCGTAAGCCAGTTTATTTTCGTCGGTCATAGGTTTGTTTAAAATATTTTTTCCTGCCGCCGCAGGTTTCCAAATGTTCCGATGTTCGCAATATTCAGCGAAACGCGGAACTGATTTTCACTGCGGATCTCTCCGAGTGACAGCCGCCTGTATTCCACCGAAATTCCGCAACAGGATCCGTTATAGCTTACTTCCACAAATTCGTTCTGCAGCAGGCTTTGCTTCACGTCGTAGCTCGCTCCCCCTTCGGCGTTCCACCCGCGGCGATTGGACGAGCCGTAGCCCATTTGGGCGCGAATCTGATTGGCCGCCGGCTGCAGCACGGAATTATATGGGGGCAAGATCGCGGTATTGTCGATGGAAAACTCAGCCACCGTAAAATTAAAGTTTTCTGTAGGCCGAATTTTCAGCAGCGCCTCAGCTGTGGTCACCCTGCGCCGCACGGTGTCATAGTCCAGCCGGATTTCCGCGTCATAAATTCCTCCCGGAGCAATAATCAGGTCACTGTTAATAGGCGAAAATCTCCGCGGCTCGTCCGCGAATGCAAACGGCGTAATCGAGTCGAGCGCCTGAAAAACATTGCGCGCTCCGGGCACAAGCGCGCCTCCGAATGTGGGGTCAAAGTAGTATGCCTGCGAAAGTTTCCAGCTGGCCCAATCCTTGGCCTGCCCGTCGCCATCACGCTGAAATAAATGCTGGGTAATCGAATAGACGAAATCATTTGTATTTGTAAGCGTCTCGTCCTCATTGAAGAGTATGTAGCGGTTGAACTGGCCGACGCCTTGCACGTAGTTGTATTCAATTTCGGGTTCGATCGTGTGTTTCCATTTTCCTTTGTGAGTTTGCCAGATGCGCTCGAGTACCGCCGGGCGCAGATCGATGTTCACTTCTCCCGTGGTGCGCCGCAGCGAGTCATTTTGCACAACCCCGTTCACCATCTGCGCGCCATAAACAGTTGTGCGGCTCGTAAAGCTCGAAGTCACGCCAAACCACGGTCCCCAACGAAGCGGCACAACCACTCGCGGCGCGATTTCCGAGCGCTCGACAAAGTTTCCCGTATTGACGCCCGGCTGAACGGTTTGCACTCCGGTGCTCGGATCCGTAACCAGATTTTCATCGTCCCGATGCACGGCTCCCGTAAACGCATTCAAACCGAAATAAACCGGCCAATTCTTCCACGGCGCCTGATCCACGGAAGCGAACCGCGCCTCGGGCGCGCTACGAACGTCCGCGCTCACCTGGGGCTGCGCGTTCACAAAGTTTTTATAACTGGTCGCGGCAAAATTGATGCTGTAGCCGCGAAAATTATTAGTCAGAAAGCCGGCGTTGCGCACTTCGGAATTCACTGCCTCGCCGAAAGTAGGCGCGAACGCCAGTTGGAAAATGAGCGAGGTGAGTTGATTGAAATCCGCTACCGCGCGCCAGCCATTATGCAGTTGCGCGTCCAGCTGAAACTGGGCGCTGTGTCCGCCCTGGCTTTGCAACTCGGTTTCCACTACTCCGGCGGAGTTAGTCATGGGCAATCCCTGGGAGTTCAAGATGGGGGCGGCCACGCCTCGATCGATCACGCCAAAATATCTGGCGGAAATCGAAACGTTTTCCCAGGGTTTCACGCGAACTTCGCCGTTTTGTTGCCAACCGCGCCGACTGAGATACGCCGCTCCCAGAGTCGCATCGGTCCAATCTTTCGGAGCCCAGTAATACGCGTCGCCGAGAACGACTCCCTTCACGGAAGTATCCGCAAATTCAGGAATCATGAAACCGGACTGGCGAATCCTTCGCCCTGCGGGAACCGACGCGTATGGAAAATAAAAAAGGGGGATGCGGAACAGGCGGAAGTTGGCATTCAGCAAGGCCACAGTGCGGCCCACGTGCAAGGTGGCGTAAGGACTGAAAAACTTCCAGTTGGGATTGTCCGGCTCGCAAACCGTAAGCCACGCGTGCTCGATCGTGTACGTATTGGCGTCAACGCGGCGCACTTCCTCCGCTTCAAACACCAGCGGGTTTGGCGAGACTAGTAGGTCGGCATTAGGAGCATGTTCCATCACCACGGACCCGCGCACATGCTCGAAGTGGCCCTCGCCGCTGACCACGTTAAAATCCGCGGAATCCGCGTTTAGGTGCTGCGTATCTACATCGAGCACTACACTGCCGCTGGCCATCGCGAGATGAGTTTTCGTGTCGTATTGCACGTGATCCGCGTGGAGATGCAGATTTTTGTATTGGATTTCGACATGGCCGTCGGCAACATACAGGTCGCCTTCCTTGCGCTGCTGCTCGGCTTCCAGCCGCACACTGGCCGCGCCTGTTTCAGACGGCGCCACAATTTCCTGAGACGCCGCTGGGATCGCTGCAAAAATGAGCGAGGCCAGCGCCAGAAACATGCGACGGTAATTCGCGACGATTGGCTTGCGGCCGGTTTTCATGAACCTTCGCCGCTCGCGGATTTGCACGAAGAGCGGATAAATTTCCCCAAAACGTTCCCCCGAAAATAGCTCGTAAGCCTAGCATTCCCGCGTAAGGCTTACAATCGCTCCGCCTTTCGGTGTTCGTTTCCTATAGATTACGCGCGGGCGCAATGGGCTGCCTGGGTTGTTCAATTCGCGACAGGAGAACGTAAATGTGTCCGTAATTCCTATCGAGGCGGAGGATCGCTGATAGAATGTCATTGACTCCCGATTTCCGTTCGGCGAGACATCCGCAGCGCAAAACGGAGCGGTGATAAAAACCTGTCAGTCTTGCGGCGCCGTAAATGGCGAAGCAGACAATATCTGCTGCTTTTGTGACGCCCCATTGGGTGGTCGAGGCCGCGCGCCTGTTCGACGCCAAGTGGCGACCCAAACCGAGGGCAGTCTGGCCGTTGAGCCCGATTGGCGTGTCGAAGTCTCAAAAAAACTTCGACAGTACCGAGCGCGCCGCAGTGGCGTTTCCGCCGAATTGCAAACCGTCCTTCCCTTTGAAACGGATGCTCCGCAACATTTAGAACCGGCAATAGAGTCAGCGGCTGAGCCTCCGCGGTTAATTTTGCCTGAACCGGAACGGTCCGCGCTGCAAAAGATTTATCGGGAAAATGTTCCGCTCGACAGGCCTGCAAAAAAGGATCGCGGACCGCGGAAAATTCTCAGCGAACGATTTGAACTTGAATTGCCCCGGCTGGATCTTTCTCCGGCGAACGAGACTGTCTCGAGTGTCGCGCCTTCCGCGAGCGTGAATGGCCTTGCGCACACAGATTTGTATCCCGTGGCTTCGCTGCCGGAACGCAGACTGGCCGCATTGGTGGATCTCGGGCTGCTTTTATTTACGTATGGCGGCATGCTCGCGCTTTTCACGGTGCTGGGCGGGCGTGTTGGCCTGAACAAACTCGATGTGACGGTCACGTTGGCCACGCTCGCGCTTTTCTACGCACAATATTTCGCTCTCTTCACGGTTTTTGGCGGTTCCACGCCTGGCATGATGGTGCAAGGCCTGCGCGTTATCGGATTTAACGGCGAAACGCCAACATCGCGCCAGATGGCGATGCGCAGCTTGGGCTATCTGATTTCCGCGGGCGGCTGCTTACTGGGTTTCATCTGGGCGCTATGGGACGACGATCATTTATGCTGGCAGGATCGCATTTCTCACACGTATCTCACGCCAAATGATGGAGATACTGGGCCTTAAAGCGCTTATTCGTCAGCGCACTTTGCTTCCTTCTGGAACCCCGATAGAATCCAGACGCGCGCGCTGCGCCGACCGTGTTATCATAATTGAGATTTAATTTTCGTGAATGAGGCCTATAACAAAAATGAGCCGCCTCGCCAGAATATCCGTCGTTACGCTTTCCGTTATCGTGTTTTTATACGTAGGACTCGGATACGTCCTTGGAAAATCTTCGGACGACAAGTCGTACCGCTCGCTGAGCGTGTTCGGCGAAGTGTTGCAGCGCATTCAGGAAGACTACGTGGATGAGCCGAACATGGCGGTGGTCACGGCTGGAGCCATGCACGGATTGCTCGAGTCGCTCGATCCGCAGTCCGGCTATCTGAGCCCGCGCGAATATGCGGATTACCGAGACCGAATGAAGAACGGTGTGCACGGCGAAGTGGGCATGACCGTCTCGAAGCGGTACGGCTACATCGTAATCGTTTCGGTGGTTCCCGATGGACCCGCGGAAAAAGCGACACTGCGCAGCGGAGAAATTCTGGAGTCCATCGCTGGCTTCAACACAAGGGACATGTCCGTCGGCCAGGCCAACGCGCTGCTGCAAGGCACGCCGGGCTCACCGATCAAATTGGCTGTTATCCGCCGCGGAAAAACGGAACCTCAGGACTTCACGATCAATCGCGGAGTGATTGGGCCGCAACATATTGTGGCCGATCGCATTGGCGACGACGTGGCTTACGTGCGGCTGCCAGCAATCGATGCTCTGGATGTGACAGAGTTGCGCGACAAATTGGCACAATTCGACAAGCAGGGCATGCACAAGCTGCTGCTTGACCTGCGCGACTGCACCCGCGGCGATAACGCCGAAGCAGTTGCTGCAGCCCAGCTTTTCCTGACGTCCGGGAAAATTGGCTCGCTCGAAGGACAGACCGTTTCGCACAAAGATTTTGAAGCCGAGTCCGACAAAGCCGTGTGGCGCGCACCCGTCGACGTTTTGATTTCGCCAAGCACTTCCGGCGCTGCTGAAATTCTGGCCGGTGCGATTAAGGGAAACAAACGCGGCGAACTGGTGGGCGAGCGCACGTTCGGCGCTGCCTCCGAACAAAAAATTATTCCGATGGACGACGGCGCGGCATTGATTCTTACCGTAGCGTTTTATGCCACTCCGGACGGCAAATCGATTGTGGAAGAGGGCGTTTCGCCAACGGTCGAAGTGCACCCGAAGGGCATTGATCCTTCCGCACCGCCCGCGGCCGACAAAGCCGTTCCCGACGATGAACCTCCTCTCGGTCCCGGGCAGTTACCCAAAGCGGACGATCCGGTTTACAACAAAGGCCTCGAGTTGCTCAAAGGCGGTCAGGCCCAGAAGGCCGCCTAAAGTGTGATTGGACGCCCTGACGGGTACTGCAAATTCGCCGCACCTCTTTTTCGCAAATCATTTCGCTTATTTTTTCTGCTTACGGTCGTGGTGTTTTTCGCGGCGGGCTGCAAGAAAAAATCCGCTGCTGCCTCCAGCGTAACAATCCGCAATATTTCCCGCGAATTTGTTTTTGCCGCGCGCAATGCGAGCGGCGGCCGCGCTGAGGTCGGCATGAGGCCGGAATACGCCCCGCATCAGCCCGGCCAACACGCGGCGCATATTGCCGACCACATTTACATTACGGTTCCCTTGAACAAACCCGGTGCCACGGATCGCGCCACGCGCGATGCCATCGAGGCGGAGCTGGGGCGCGTGGCGGATTATCACCATTTAAAGCGCGTGGAGCGTCCCGGCGCAGCGGGGCTTGAGCGTTTCGATTACGTGTTGAACGGCAGGCGCATTCAATCGGTCCACCTGATTTCCCCGATTGTCGGGTCGCAGGAAACTTCCGCGGTTTCGCTTGCGGCTCATCCGAAGCTTGCTGTCGTCATCGATGACCTGGGGTATGACCGCGCGCAAGCGGATGCTCTGTTTCGCCTTTCCTATGCGCTGACTCTGTCTGTATTGCCGCACGAAGCAAACTCGGGAGAAATTGCAGAAGAAGCGCACCGCCGTGGGTATGAAGTGATGCTGCATTTGCCGATGGCGTCGAATGGCGGAAGTAAGGACGAATCGATCGAGTTGCATCCGGGCATGAACCCAGCCGAGGTGGATAAAACATTTTCATCGATGCTGGAGACGGTTCCGTACGCGCAAGGAGTGAACAATCACGAAGGCTCGCTCGGCACTTCCGATCAGAAGCTCATGCGCGAATTGATGCCGTTGCTGCACCAGCACAATTTGTTTTTTATCGATAGCCGCACGACCGCCGCGAGCATCGCGGAATCTTCGGCACACTTGGCGGGTGTAGCCACCGCACGGCGCAATGTCTTTTTAGACGATGAGCAAACCGTGGAGGCTACGAAAAAGCAATTCGCGCTGGCGATTCGAGATGCGAAGCAAAAAGGTTCCGCGTTGGCGATCGGGCATCCGCACCCCACCACGCTTGAAGCGCTCGCAGAAATGCTTCCGGAGGCGCAGCGGCAGGGCGTGCGGCTCGTCTATGCGTCTGATTTGGCGCGTTAGCCGGTTCCTTAGAAGCGGCGGTGAAGGTCTTAAAATAAGAGCGCGTGCGCCGACCGTAGGAGCACGGCATGCCGTTCACGGTGAACCGTGCCCCTACAACTTCGAATATGTGCACATCGTGCGCATAGCTTATGCCATATAGATTTACGAAGCTTTTTGGTACGCCGCTAAAATGTCCGGCAGGGAAATTACGCCTTCCAACTTGCGTGATCCTGCGCGCCCGATCACGGGTAACAAGTCGTGCCCTTGAATAAATCGCAACGCGTCATCCAGCCGCTGATCGGGATGCAAAATGGGCAAGCGCGCGGTGGGCAGCACTTCGCGCAGTTGCGTTTCCTTTGGATATTTTGACGCGATTTCCGGCAAATCCTTTCGCGCAATTCCCGCCCAGCGGCCGGTAGGAAAGCGAACCAGCAAACAATCCTCGCTGGATACTTCCGCTACTTCCAGTGCGCGCGCAAGCGTGTCGCTGGCTTGCAGAGGCGGCAAATTCGGCTGTCGAAAGGCGTCCTCCACGCGCAGCACAATTTGCTCGCGCTGTTCTTCCATCGACGGCAATTCCATGTTGTCTTGCTTGGCCAGAACGTCAAAAAGGGCGGTGTCCTGGTATTTGCGTGAAATTAAGTAGGCAATGGTGTTGGAAATCATTACCGGCAATACAATGGAATAGCTGCCCGTAGTCTCCACCACCATGAAGACCGAAGTGATCGGAACGCGCATGAAGCCCGCAAAAAATGTTCCCATTCCAACCAGCGCGAACGGAGCGACCGACGAACTCACCTGCGGAAAAAATTGATGCTCCAGCCCGCCAATCGCTCCGCCAATCATCGCCCCGATAAATAATGTCGGCGCGAACATGCCTCCCGGAGTTCCCGAGACGAAGGATAAACTGGTGGTCAAAATTTTCGCGAATCCAAGAATGGCCAGAACTTGCCATGTGAATTCGCTGTGCAGCGCCTGATCGATGTACGGATATCCTGTACCCATGGCCTGCGGAATTTTGAGTCCCACGAGCCCAATCAAAAGCCCCGCGGCCGCTGGCTGAAAGTAATGCGTCCACTCTGGCAGCCCGCGCAGCATCGGCCTGAAAATGACGATAATTCTAGTAAAGGCGAGCGACAACACGCCGCTGACCACTCCGAGCACTGCGTAGGCCAGTAGTTCTGCGGGATGTGCCAACGTGTAGGCAGGGACACGGAACATCGGCTCGCCGCCAAGAAACGAACGCATCACCACGGCGCTGGAAACCGCGGCAAGCACGATGGCTCCAAGAGCGCTCGCGCTCCACGTGCCGATCACTTCTTCAATGACGAACAGCACCGCGGAAATTGGCGCGTTGAATGCCGCCGCGAGTCCAGCCGCGGCGCCGACGGGCGCCAGGAGTCTCAACTTATCTCTGGAAAGTTTCATTCGCCGGCCGAGAGCCGACGCTATTCCCGCGCCCATCTGGAGCGACGGATCTTCCGGGCCAAGCGATTGGCCGCTGCCAATGGCGATCGAGCAGGTCAGAAATTTTCCGATCACTGTGCGGAACGGAACATACCCGTCAAAGACGTAGACGGCGGCCTTGGTCTGATTCACGCCGCTGCCGCGCGCTGCAAGGAAAAATCGTTGCACCAGAAACGCAACCACCAGCCCGGCTGCCACTGGCACGACTACGATACGAATATGCGGCGGCGAAAGCGCTGAGCCAAGAAGTGTGAGGCGCATCCACTCAATCGCAATGCGAAAACACACCACCGCAAGGCCAGAAAAAATACCAATAATGATCGCCAGCAACAGAAATAGATTTCCCTCGGGAAGTTTGAAGGACCGCGCAAGGGAACTCAGCCATTTCAAATTTTTTCCATTCGAAATCGGATCGTTCGAATTTGCAATAGGTGCAGGCGCCATCATTTCACCGCAGGTCCTTGACCGTCGTTCGTTGCCTCGGGCCTTCCTGCTGCTTTTTCAACAGTCTTAGCGCTTGATCGAGGCTGGTCGCCGGCCCGCAGGTCTCTGAAGCGGCGTCTTCGACTCGAGAAACGAATTCCATCGCTTCGCCGCGGAGGTCAGAATCCGTGGCGAGAGCGGAGAGATTTACGCGTTTTTGCATGTCTTCAGCCTCTTTGTTCAGTGCATCGGGATCAGGCGAAGGATGTTCTGAAGCGGAGTTGTTCGCACTGTCTCGAGTACATTTCCGCAGCCGTGCCAATGCGATCTGAAAATCGCGCCAGGTGCGTCGAGATTGTTCTTCTTCGCTCAGCCCTGCCAGAAACGGATCGTTGCGCAAAACGTCCGCAACCAATTCGCGCGACGCCCGGAGATCGTCAGTGGGACTTTCGCTCATGGCCCTGGAAAAATAAGTCTCGGCTTTTGAATAGTTGCCGTCTTCGAACGCGACCTGCGCGGCTTCGGCCAGCCACTGGCTATTCTGCGGATCGGTCTGGAGTGCCGCTTCAAATTCAGCTAACGCTTTCACCGGATCGCCCGCCCGCAAAAATAAGTGCGCATTTTCCTCGTGTACTGATCCATTCTGGGCCGGTGTATCTCCTGCAATTCCCGCAATCACGGCCTGCGCTTCGTCCGTACGTCTGTTACCCATGAGATACTCATACAACTGGAGCCGCGCGTTCCGTCTTTGCGCCGAAGAATCACCATCCCAACTGCCCGCAATCGCATTGCGAAAATACCGGATCGCCCGGTCCGGATCGCCCATCTGCCTGGAGACTTCGGCCAGGTCGAGATTTACTTGTCCCGATCCTGGAGCCTGGTCCCACAAGTTTGCGAGATAGGACCGCGCCTCGGTCAGCCTGCCATCGGCTAGCAGCGCCTCCGCCAAATGCAGTTGCACATCCGCATTCTCATGCACATAGGACAGGGAATTTCTGTAATCCTCGAACGCATTCGCCGGCGTGTGCGCGGACAGATCGGCATCTCCCATGTCCGCCCAGTAGCGCGCCAGGGCCTCTTCACGTGCGTGGTACGCGCGCGACAGTGCCGCGGTGACCACAAACAACAGCGCCAGGAGAACCAGGCTCAGGAGCAGAACTCTTTGTTGTAAATATCGCGATACGATATGTTGGGGTTCAGCCGTCACACCTCAAAGATAACCCAGTGGGGGCGTCGCGCACAAATTTGTGGAAAAAACATCGGAAGAGTGTTCCACGGCCATTTCGGGGAATGAAGCAATCGGGAGAAAAGAAAATGCCCCGGAGGACTGGGCCCGGGGCGGTGATTATGCACGAGTGGCGATAAGTAGCGTCGAAGCGATGCTGGGCGAATCGCCAGTGTTTACACGTTCCGGACATCGCGGAAGCGGTCCCAGAACCACTATGATACACCCAGCCCGCACGTTGCTTTGAATCGCCTGTTTCGCGAAATCCCGTTTTATTTAGAGAATCGCGTCTTTTAGGGCCTTGGCTGCACGAAGGCGAACCACGGTTTTTGCCTTAATCTTGATTGCTTCGCCGGTTTGCGGATTGCGGCCCATGCGCGCTTTGCGATGTGCCTTCACGACGCGGCCAATGCTCGGAATCACGAACTTGCCTGCGCCGCCCTTTGCTTCCTTGACCGCCAGCTTAAACAATTCTTCGAAAAACTGCGCTGCCATCTTCTTGGATGTGCCGACTTTGTCAGCCATGTGCGTGACGATCTTGGACTTGCTCAGTGGTTTTGCCATCTAGTTTCCTTCTCCTCCTCAGAATTGAGACTACTCATGTGCGGCCCTGTTCGAAATGCAAGGGCCACGCACGGCGAGCACTATACGGGCGAAGTGAGCCCAACGCAAGAAAAAAACATAGAAAACCCCAGATTTTGCGCGGCTTCCAGCCATGCAACTTTGCAAATCGAATGTGCTATTCTTTTTCTTTCAATCTATTAAGGAGCCGAAATGACGAACTGGAAAGAATTTGAGGAGCAGTTTACGGCCCGCTTGGCTGTGGATCGCCGCCCGGTCGCTGTCACTTTTCTTGACAAAGAGCCGTCGAGCGTGCCCAAATTTTCAGGCACGGAGCCTGCCGGATGCAGCTACTGGCGCTTGGCCGCAGCAGGGCGTACGTTTTATACCGTTTCGGCCGATCATTTTAATTGCGCGGTGGGAGCCTACACTCACAATATTCCGCTTCCCGCCAATCGCGTGCAGGAAACAGAAGCGACGCTTGGCATGATGTTTAATCTTGGCTATGTGCGGCCCGAGGAAGTGCCAGGAATCCCTCGCCTCGCCAAAGAGCCGGCTGCCGTTGTATTCGCGCCGCTAGGCGATACGCCTGTCGATCCGAGCGTTGTTTTATTTTCCTGCAAAACTTCCGCCGCCATGCTGCTGAATGAAGCGTCCTTGCGCGCAGGCGCCAGCAGCACGCTGCCTTTGCTCGGCCGCCCCTCCTGCATGGCGCTGCCCGCAGCGCTCGCTTTTGGAACTGTTACAACTCTCGGCTGCATCGGAAATCGTGTCTACACGGATCTCAGCGCCGATGAATTTTACGTAGCAGTGCCGGGCGCAAAGCTCGAGGCGGTGCTGGAAGCGTTGGGCACAATCACCGCCGCAAACGCCGCACTGGAAGAATACGCACGCGGCCGTCAGGCAGCGTTGTCCACAGTCTAGTTTGTTTTTAAATAGCACAGGCTTCAGCCTGTGGGGTTTAGTCCTTGGAAGGTCGAAACCCCACAGGCTGAAGCCTGTGCCACAAAATTCCTACAAATTCCCCAAACCTTCATAGAACTGCGCGACAGCTTTGATCCCGCCGAAGTAATTTTCCAGCGCAATGTGTTCGTCCGGCGCGTGGGCGTTCTCATCCGGCAAACCAAATCCGAGCAGTATGCACGGAACCTTAAAAGTGTCATGCATCTGCGTCACAAAGGGAATCGATCCTCCTTCGCGAATAAAAACGGCGCGCTTGCCAAATCCTTTTTCCAGCGCATTATGCGCTACCTCAAAAAACGGATGGGTGTACGGCGCGGCCCATGGATTTCCGCTGCTGAGCAAATCGACTTTAAATTTCACGGTTTTTGGCATCAACCTGGCGATATGCTTTTTCACAAGGCGTGTAATTTTATCGGCGTTCTGATTGGGCACGAGCCGCGTCGAAAACTTTGCGTACGCTTTTGAGGGAATTACCGTCTTCGCGCCCTCGCCCGTGTAGCCGCCCCAGATTCCGTTGAGCTCCAGAGTCGGTCGCGCACCCAATTGCTCGATAATCGTAAATCCGTCTTCACCGCTCAACCCGGGAGCGCCAACCGTTTTCTTGAAGTCGTTGGCTTTCCACGGCAGCGATTGCAGCGACTTGCGTTCAGCCTTGGACAATTTCTGCACGTCGTCATAGAAGCCGGGAATCGCCACACGCAAATCCTTGTCATGCAGCTTGGCGAATAGTTCGCACAGGATCGTGATGGGATTTGGAACCGCGCCGCCAAAAATTCCGGAGTGCAAATCCTGCGCCGCTCCGGTCACTTCAATCTGATAATAGTTCAACCCCCGCAGCGCATAAGTAATCGACGGCACGCCCGCGGCCAGCATTCCTGTGTCTGACACGACAAGCGCGTCCGCCGTCAGTCGCGCCTTGTTCTTGGTCACAAAATCCCACAGGCTTACGCTGCCCACTTCCTCTTCGCCCTCAATCATTACTTTTAAATTGATGGGTAATTGGCCCGCCGTTTTCATAATCGCGTCCAGCGCGCGGATGTGGATGTGCACTTGCCCTTTATCATCCGCCGAGCCGCGCGCGAATAAATTCCCATCGCGAATCGTTGGCTCAAACGCCGGAGTCGTCCACAAGTCCAGCGGTTCGGCGGGCTGCACATCGTAATGTCCGTAAAACAATATGGTCGGTTTTCCAGGCGCGCGCAACGATTCGCCATAGACGAGCGGATGCATTTTGGTGGGAAGGATCTCCACGTTTTCAAGGCCCACGGCCTTGAGTTTTACGGCCACCCATTTGGCTGCGCGCTCAATATCCGGCTTATGCTCGGATTGCGCGCTGACGCTCGGAATGCGCAGGAATTCGTAGAGCTCCTTGAGGTGCTCATCGTGTTTGGAATCGATGTACTCGGTCAGATTCATTTGGAAAACCTCCGGGAAATTGCCGCCTCACCCTTTTTACACCGGAAAATCATAGCGCGTAACCCACCTGCGGGCATCCGGAAATGTGGCGCGGGCTTTAGCCTGCGGGGTTTTGTCCAAGCAAATCCATAAACGCCTTACGGTTTCACGCTCTCCCGGCACTGACCTCCGCGGGCTAAAGCCCGCGCCACTGGTTTTTGCGCCTCCCGGATGCGCAAGGTTGCAATGCGGGAACATGGCATAGGCAGCGGTGTTGACGGTATTTCACAATTGACGCAGCATGGAATCATCATGCCTGAGAGTCACTTGGACAACGCGCGCCGCAGCACCCGCGTCTTCATGCGCGTTCGCGTAGTTGTCGCCGGAAAAAATTCCGACAATCGCCGATTCCGCGAAGCGTGCGAAACCGTTGTGATCAATGCCCATGGCGGCCTGCTGTATTTAAATCAGCCGATGGACATGGATGCCATCGTCGTTGTAACGAATCCCTTTACGCAGGAAGAGCAAGAGTCCCGCATCGTTTTCATCGGGGATGCAACGAACAAAGGCCAGCGTGTAGCCGTCGAATTCCTCACGCCAGCGCCACATTTTTGGGGAGTGGATTTCGTTCCCATGGATTGGCCCGCGCCGCCCGCAATGACTCGCTCAAACTAATTGTGAACTCGGATTAACCTTCTCCCGTATCTGGTCTTCTTCGCTGCTTTTCCTGGAATTTATGAGCCTGCAAGACGCAGAAAACACGGCGGATTTTCAGCGCAGTTTTCCCTGTGACTGTTCAATCTGCTGCTGCACTTGCGTTCTGAATTCCAGCGGGCGATCGATCATATTGAAAATTTCAGGCGTGCCGCCGGTTCCGTGGACAATCACCGTGCCGTAGCCGAGCATTCTCCCCATCACACTTTCCTCCACGCCTATGCTTTCCACTCGCGACAACAGAAGCTCCACCGTTCGGCGCGCGGCCATTCCCACTTTAATAAAAACGCGCCGGTTAGTGACCGTCATCTCCGTCGCGTTCCGCACCAGCACGCCGCGCAAAAGCGCCAGTAGCGCCACCACAAAAAATACCGCTCCGAGTATCATCGTCGGCTGATGCGCCGCGGCATGATCGCCCGTAGCCCGCGCGGATAGCACAAACATTCCCACTCCCGTCAGCGCGAAAAGCAGCGCCAGCACAACGGGCGGGACAAGAATGATCCAGTGCAGGCGAGTCTCGTAAACTACTGTTTCTCCCTCGAGCAGATGCTTTTGAACGTAGCTCATGGCGCTCCTCGGTGATTTGCGGCAGGCCAATGTCTGCCTATGAAACGGCGGACCATCAAATTAGCAATATAAGGCAAAGCTGGCCGCGCAGTTGTGATTTTTGTGGCGCCGTCATCTTGCTACCGGATTTTCGCGTGGGGGCGAGGATGCAAAAAGCCACCGGCGGGACGCTGGCTCCACAAGAACTCGGCCTAAGACCCTGTTCAAGAGTCTCTCGCTAAAATTCGGTTACAATGCCACTAAGATAGTCAGTGAACGATGGATTGTTGTAATTACTCGGCAGCAAAAGGGATCGATTACCTATGAATTTCAAGGGGCTCACGATCTCGCCAGAAGCAAAAGGTGGATACACGCTGACTAGGCGAGCTGTTTTGCAGCGCGCGGCGACTGCAGTCGCGGTAGCAGGCCTGTCGAGCGTCTCTCTCTTCGCCGAAGATTCCATTAGCGCGCCGATGGCGAAGCTTAGTTCCTACATGAGCGATGCGCGCAATCACGCCCTGCCGGACGAAGTAACCGAAAAAGCCAAGCATCATATTCTGGACACTTTCGCCGCGATGGTCTCCGGTTCGCAGCTTCTGCCCGGGCAAGCGGCCCTGAAATTTGCGCGAAATTATGGCGGCGAAAAAGTTGCCACCGTGATCTGCTCGAATATTTTGTCTGGGCCGATGGAGGCGGCGCTCGTCAACGGCGTGCTCGGCCATTCGGATGAGACGGATGACGCGCACGCTCCGTCCGGCTCGCATCCCGGTGTAGCCGTCATTCCCGCAGCGCTCGCGGTGGGAGAAAAATTCGGAATTAGCGGCGCTGAATTTTTGCGCGCGATCACGCTGGGCTACGATGTGGGCACACGCTTCGTGATGACCATGGGCGGCGCCGCCATTCAAAGCGAGCAGCACCGCAGCACTCATTCCATCGCCGGAATTTTTGGCGCGGCGGGAGCGGCGGCAAGCGCCGCCGGCCTGAATGAGCAGCAAATGCGCTGGGTGCTCGACTATACTTCGCAGCAATCCTCCGGCACGGCTGCGTGGCAGCGCGATACGCAGCATATCGAAAAAGGTTTTGTTTACGCGGGCATGCCGGCGCGCGGCGGCGTAACGTCCGCGCTGCTCGTGCAATCTGGCTGGACCGGTGTGGACGACGTGCTCGCCGGCGCCGACAATTTTTTCATGGCCTACGCGCCGCAATCGAATCCCGCAACTCTCGTGGACAAGCTGGGCGGAAATTTTGCGATTACGGAAACGGATATCAAGAAGTGGACAGTAGGAGCGCCGATTCAGGCGGTGCTCGACGCCGTGGAAATTCTAATCAAGCGCAAAACATTTTCCGCGGATGACGTGAAGGATGTCTCGGTCCATCTCGCTCGCACGCAGGGCGTTGTAGTGAACAACCGCGAGATGCCGGACATCTGCGTGCAGCACATGGTGGCCGTCATGCTGCTCGACAAAACCGCAACGTTCAAGTCAGCGCACGATAAGCCCAGAATGCAGGACCCTGCCGTATTAAAAGTACGCGCAAAAGTGAATCTGGTTCTCGATGACGGCGAACTGCAGCGCGCGCTCCCTCGCCGCGAAGCCATCGTCGAGATTACGCTCAACGATGGAACCCAGCTGAGCGAACACGTAAAAACCGTGCGAGGCAGCGCCGCAAATCCGATGACGCGCGAAGAAGTGGTGGCCAAAGCGCGCGAATTGATGATGCCAGTCTTGGGCGCCGCGACCGCAGCACGCCTGATCGATAAAATATTGGCTCTGGAAACCGTGAAAAGCGTACGGGAATTGCGGCCGTCGCTCCAGCTTGCTTGAAGCAGTGCGGCTCTATGTGGCATAGGCTTTTGCCTGTGGAATTTAGTCCAAGCGAGTGTAAACCCCCACAGGCTGAAGCCCATGCTATTTAAAGCGACTCACATCGCGCCGAGTACTTTACTTTTTCGGAACGACAGGCAACAGCAAATAGGGCAGCTGATTTTCACCATTGTAAAGCGTAGTCTTCCCGGAAAAAATACTGGTCGGGCGGTCGGCTGGGTCGTCGTGCAAAAAAGGCCCGCAGCCCCGCAGCTCATTTTTAAAGTTGGAAAGTTTTCCGCCCCTGCACGCGTGCTCGTAATCTTTTCCGCGAATCGTAAGCGCGATCCGGTAACCTGCCGGGACGACTATACTCGTCGGCCAGACTTCCACGTCGAGCTCAACCGGTACGCCGGGTTTCAACGGCTGGCGTTCATCATGCGTGTGGTACGGCCGCCAGGGTTTTGACACGGCCGCATCCAGTTTGCGGTGCGACGCGCGCAACCAGCCCTGCCCGATTGGAGTGTGGGGATCAATCGCGCCCTGAAATACGACTTCCTTAATGTCCGGCGAAAACACGCGCAGCACCGCGAAAATATCAGCGTCTTCCGTTGACGAAGACAGAAATATTTTCAGCGCTGCGGGTCCGGTGATTTCAGTTTCAACCGCAAGCGGGGGCGTCATCAGCGTGACACCATCGCCCAGCGCGTCAAACGAGATGGTGGCGACCTCGGATGCGGCCGTCGCTGTCAACGTGCTGGTAAGTGCGCCATTCGCAAAATCAAAATAAAATTTCGTCCACTGCGTACGCGCGAGAGGCCATTCGTTTTCCGCCCGCTCTTCAAAGCCATCGAGATGGCGCACTTGCAGCAGCACGTTCGGCTGCCGTTCCCATCCATTTGTTTCGCCCTTCAAAAAATAATCGAAGAAGCGTTTTTGTAAATCGCGCCCGTAATCTGTATAGAAGTGCGTCCAATGCTCAATGCCATGTGACTCGAGCCATTTGTGCGAGGACGCGGCGCGCAGAAAACCTTCAAAATTTCCGCGCGGGTGCAATCCCTGTCCGCCCCAATTTGCAGCGGAGAGAAATGGCACGGTCACCTTGGACCAGTCCGGCGAGCGATCCTTGCTGTACTCATCGTCAAGCGCGTGCGCAAGAAGGTCTGCGCCAAAATTGCATCGATTGGCGGCAAGTTCCGCGTCGCCTAGCGTTTCCGGGCCGCAGACGAGGTCGCCGGTTGCGCGACTCACGGGCCCGCACGTGCCCAGCCCGTGCTGCACAGTTTTCACTTGCATGTCATACCAGTTCGCCCAGAACGTGCAATAAATTCCGCCGTGATGCGACGTGTCGCGGTACCATTCCGCCGCGCCTTCCCATACGCACATTGCTGCGAGGTGACGCGGCTGTTGCGACGCTACTTGCCATTGGTTGATTGCGTAATACGAAATCCCGTTCAAGCCGACTTTGCCCGTGCTCCACGCCTGTTCGCCGGCCCACGCGATGCACGCAACAAAATCCTTTGTCTCGCGCCGCGAAAACGGATCGACGTAGCCCGGCGAGCGCCCGCAACCGCGGCTATCCACACGCACACACACGTATCCGTGCGGCACCCATTTTTCCGGGTCCACCACTTCCCAGTTCTGGTACAGATTTGTAGAGCCCGCCGGCACGTCAGGATGCTCTCGCGCCATCGTTTCCCAAGCATCGGGATAGCCGTCCTGAAATGCGAGTCCTTTGGCGTAAGGTCCGTAGGTGAGCAGCACAGGGTAGCGCCCTTCGCTCACGGGACGGAAAACGTCGGCGCACAGCACAATGCCGTCGTCCATCGCGATGGGCACGTCCCAATCGATTTTCATTCCATCGCGAATTTCGGTTTTTGATTGTGCGTCCGGCGTTGAACTCATTATTAATCCTCGCGAAATAAATGTGCATCAAGAGGGCAGCGGTTTTCCTTTGGTCTCCACTCCAAATGGCAGCAACATAAGCCCCACAATAAATGCCGCGGCGGTCATGGCCACTGGAATACCCAACGTCTGAAAATGCCGCACGCCCGCTCCGACTAAAAATGTGGCGCCCGCGCCTGCAAAGCGCCCCACATTTTGCGCGAACGCCAGCGCGCTCGCCCGGCACTCGGTTTCATACTGCTCCGGCAGCCAGAAAGAATATACGGTGTAGTTCGCGCCGCCAATCCCCAGAAAGAACAGGCAAACAAAAAACCATTTCAGTGCGTCCGTCTGCAAATAAAAAACGTAACCGAACGTAATGACGATGACCGCGAACATCAGCGAATAAAAAATCGCTTGATTTATTTTACGACCAAAGCGGTCGGCAATCGCGGGAACGCTCAGCGCGCCAAGAATCGTTCCAATCGACAGAATTGCCGTCCCGTAAGACGCGAGCCGCGCCGATTGAAACGTAGAATGACCCGAACTGGCGGCGAGGTACGTGATCGCCGCAGGCACATACACCGAGCCCGCCCACAGTCCGATGGTCGAGACGAGTTGATACATGAGGTTCATCAGCGTGCGAAGCCTGTAGCGCACCGAAAATATTTCCAGGAAGGAGCGCTGCAAGCTCCAAGCCTCGCCCAGCTTTCCGCGCTTCGATTCCCACCGTGCCGGTTCTTTCATTCCCCTGCGAATCAGAATCACGAGCAGCGCCGGAACGCCGCCCACCACAAACATCCATCTCCACCCGTACCGACTGCCAACAAAATAATTAGCCAGCGCCGCCAGAAAGAATCCAAAGTAATAACCCGTGTGCATCAGGCCCGCGCCCATCGTGCGGCGGTCTTCCGGCCATTCTTCCGAGATGAGCGTCGCGCCGATACCCCATTCCCCACCGATCCCGATTCCCGCGAGAAGCCGCAACACCGCGAGCGTCCATATATTGGTGGCGAATGCGCTGAGTAACGTGAAAAGTGAAAAGCAAATAATGGTGAGCATCAACGTGCGCACGCGGCCGAACCGGTCCGCCACTGGCCCCCAAAGAAGCGCCAACCCCCAGCCAACCAGAAATAGCGCGAACAATATTCCGCCGTAATATCCAACATTCGCCGTGGTTGCGGGAATTCCCGATCGAGGCAGCAATTCATGCAGAGCAGGCACGAGGACCAGCGCGTAAATGAACGAATCCATTCCATCCAGGACCCATCCGCCCCATGCCGCCCAGAATCCGCGGACTTGGTTAGTCGTGAGTGGTGTGCGAGTCGAAGTCATTGTGAAGTGAAATGAGGTAAGTTCGCGCATGGATGATACCAGAGGGATCGAGTATGTGACGCCGGCGCCACAAAATCTGCAATTCTCAGCTACAATGCTTTCCTCTGCAAAATTAAAGACAAGTCAGCTTGAATGGGAAAGAATACCAGCGTCACGGGAGACCACGCATGAAGCGCGATCGCGAAGTGAATCTGCCGTCCGGAAACACGCAACACAATCTCACTCGGCGCGATCTGGTCAAGCGCGGCGCCTGGGCACTCGCAGCCACGGCGATTCCCGCCAGTGTGAATTTGGCCGCGCAGGACATCAGTCCCATGATGCAGAAGCTCAGCACCTACATGAGCGGCGCCCGCAATAACGCGCTGCCCGATAGAGCGCTGCAGGAAACGAAGCATCACATCCTCGATACGTTTGCCGCCATGATTTCCGGCTCCGAGCTTCCGCCAGGGCGCATGGCGATGAAATTCGCGCATGCCTACGGCGGCCCAGGCATCTGCACCGTAGTCGCGTCGGACATTTTGTTGGGGCCGATCGAAGCGGCCATGGTCAATGGCGAACTCGCGCACTCCGACGAAACTGACGACGACTACACAGGCGGCGGCGCGCATCCAGGCAGCGCCGTGATCCCAGCGACACTCGCGCTAGGCGAAAAAGTAGGAATCAGCGGCCAGCATTTCGCGCGCGCGGTCGCTTTGGGATATGACATTGGAATGCGCGCATTCAAAACAGTTGGCGCGGGCGTATTGAAGGATACGCACGTATTGGTGGGCACGTTCGGCGCGTCGGCCGCAGCCGGATGCGTGCTCGGGCTCGACGCGCAGCAAATGCGCTGGCTGCTCGATTATGCTGCGCAGCAAGCGGGCGCGGGATTTGCAACATGGCGGCGAGACACGGATCACATCGAAAAGGGTTTCGTTTTTGCCGGCAGCACGGCGCGCAACGGCGTCACAGGTGCGCTCGTCGTTCAGCTCGGCTGGACCGCTGTGAATGACGTGATGTCCGGACCCGACAATTTTGTGATGACCTACGACCCCAAGGGCAACGCCGAGAATTTTGTCGACGGTCTCGGCGAACGCTACGAAGTCACGTTTACAACGTTGAAGCGATGGACCACCGGCGGCCCGATTCAGTCGCCGCTGGACGCTCTGCAACTTATCCTGAAAAAGCATCCCTTCGAGCCGGACCAGGTCAAGCAAGTGGTCGTGCATACCGCAAAAACCGCCGCGTACACCGTAAACAACCGCGAAATGCCCGACATCTGTCTGCAACACATGATCGCCGTAATGCTCATCGACAAGACAGCTTCCTTCAAAGCCGCACACGACAAGGCCCGCATGCAGGACCCGGCGATCCTGCGCGAACGAGCCAAAGTCCAATTGATTGGCGAAGATGAACTTGAAAAATTGATACCCAAGCGCGTGGCCATCGTCGAGGTCACCTTGAATGACGGCACAAAATATAGCGAGCGCGTCGAGTCCGTCCGTGGAACTCCGGAAAACCCGATGGACCGCGAAGAAGTTGTGGCCAAAGCGCGCGACCTCATCACACCTGTCCTCGGCGCAAAAAAATGCCAGGCGCTCATCGATAAATTGCTGAACCTGGAAAACGTAAAAGATGTTCGGGAACTCAGGCCTCTGTTGCAAAAGGCATAATTGTGATTTCCATGCAGCGATAAGGCAGAGGAAACTTGAAAATCATAGTGAGAATCGTAAGCGCACTGCTTGTTCTCATGGGTTCCATCTGGTTCCTGCAGGGAATCAATGTGCTGCCCGGAAGTTTCATGACGGGGCAAATGCGATGGGCCGTGCGTGGCGGGATTTTATTTGCAGCGGGAATTGCCGGTCTGCGTTGGTCGAAACGTTTGTCGCCAAATCCGCGAAAATAGCCCAGCTTTCCTGACTTGCTCGCCTTCCGCCGAGCACCTGCCTTTAAGTAGGATAGGCTTCAGCCTGTCTGCTTTTAATTTCGGAACCAGGGCGTCGACCGAGTTCTCGGACAGCCCCAAATTCAAAACCAGACGGGTTGAAACCTGTCCTACTTAAGGCAGGTGCCCGCCCGAAGGCGGCCTCTGCACAAATAAAACCTATAGCGTTCTAATGCCGGTCGTGTCCTCCATCACGACCATCGCCGTGTCCGTGATCGTCGTGCCCGCGCTCATCGTGTCCGCGGTCATGATGTTCTTCCGGTGCGCGGCGACCTTCGCGTTCAAAGCTGCGTTCATGTTCTGAGCGTTGTTCCAATGCGTGATGGTCCTGGACGCGTTCGCCTGGTCCGAACCGGTGCACGCCCTCATACGGATGAACGTAGCCGCCGCGGTTATTCCAGGTTCGCCCCCATCGAGCGTTATTGATGAACACGCCGTGCCCGCCCCAATCGAAGCGGTTATAGCCCCAGCCCCACGGCCGGAAAGCAAGGCCGAGCGAAATTCCGTACCCGAAGCGAATCGCGCCGCCCGCATAGAATCCTGGCCGCGGAGCATAGTACACAACGCGCGGATCATAATAAGGAACGACGACATAGCCGGGATTGACCGGCGTGATCGTAATATACGGCCCGCCGCCGACGACCACTTGTCCGTTGGAGCGCAAGTATCCGTAGTCACGCGCCTTCCGGCGTTCGCGTTGTACGGCATCCATCACGTCGCCCTCCTGGCCAAGAAACGCATTGCCCAAGTCCGCGGTCCAGCGCATGTCGGAAGCCATCATGTCGAGCACCGAAGGAAATGGCAGGAGCGCCTGTACGCTGGGATCCCAGGGAAGCTGGTCGCCTTGGATCGCATCCGCGAGTGCTTGGCCAGTAAGGTAATGGTGTTGATCGGCCCACCGCGCAGCATCGGGAATCTGATCCGGGTAGGTGGCGCCCGCCAAAATCTGCGCAATCAGCGGATCGGGATATAGGGCAATTCGCGACACCAGATCATCCAGTTGGGGCGGCGCAAAAGATGGAGGTGGACCCTGCGAAAATGCAGGTAATGCAGCTAAACAAAACAGAAACATAAGAAATTTTAAGGTGCGCATCATGATCTCCCGGCATCTATTCTAAATGCCTTGTTTTGTCGATTTCCTAGAGCAAACTTGTTATTTTCCGTTGCAGAAAATGGTAGCGCACATGGTTCGGGGATGTGTCGAAAGAATTGGGACAGGTTGCCGTTGCGGCACCTGAACCAAACAACAGCCGCTTGACTCTCCTCCAAAGCTGGCGGAAACTCTGCAGAGATCGCTTTCACTCAATTTCAATAAACGGTGAACCGTTATGGCGCCTCAAAACAAGAGCGCTGCCGCGCCTCACGTGGTCGACGCGTCGGCCCGCATCGGCCATGTCCATTTGAAGGTCGCCGATCTGAAACGTGCGCTGGAATTTTACAGCGGCGTCCTTGGCTTTGAGGTAATGCAGCGCCTTGGCGATCAGGCAGTATTTCTTTCCGCTGGCGGCTACCACCATCACATTGCGTTGAACACCTGGGAAAGCCTCGGCGGTTCGCCGCCGCCCATGGGTTCCACCGGGCTTTACCATACAGCCGTCGTATATCCGACGCGTGCCGCGCTCGCCACCGCTTTACGCCGCGTGCTTGCGGCGAAGATTTCTCTGGAAGGCGCCGCGGATCACGGTGTAAGCGAGTCCATCTATTTGCGGGACCCGGACGATAACGGAGTGGAATTGTATTGCGACAAGCCGAAAGAGGCGTGGCCCCGCGATGCCAGCGGCAACCTGGCCATGTACACGCGCATGCTGGATCTGAATAAATTGCTGAGCGAAGCGCCGTCCGGTTCCGCCGTCTCGACGGGTCCGGAAGATTTGTAATGTAGAGCCCGCTTTCAGGCGGGCACATTCGCGTCACCTATATGCCCGGATGCCCGCCCGAAGGCGGACGCCACTTGAAACAAGTTTTTTCACAACAGCCTTCAGCCTATTGCTCTGGTGGCACGCACGCGAAATTAAAATCCAACGGGCGCAGGCATGTTCTAGTAATTTTCTACAGGGGAATTCCAATGATTCGACGTGATTTCTGCAAATCTTCGCTGGCGCTTGCCGGATTGGCTTTGAGCAAAGGACCCGCCGACTCGCTCGCCCGTCCAGCAGCGCCCATCCCCGCGGACGAAATGGCCAAGGCCCCCGGCCTGACTAAATACGTTTCAGATTTCATCGTGAACACGAAGTACGAAGACATCCCTGAAAATGTGATCGCCATCGGCAAGAAAACCATGCTGGATGGATTCGGCCTCGCGCTCGCAGGATCCGCTTCGCCGTCCGGTCCGCTCATCCGCCAATACATCGAATCGCTGGGTCCGTGTGGAGGTGGCGCCAGCATCATCGGAACAAAATTGAAAGTGCACCCACGCTTTGCCGCACTGGCGAATGGCATCTCAATTCACGCCGATGATTACGACGATACGGGCTCCGCATTTCACGTTGCTTCGCCCGTGCTTCCGCCCTCGTTCGCTCTCTGCGAGACAGGTAAGCGCAGCGGCAAGGACTTGATGCTGGCGTTTCACGTGGGCGTCGAAGTGGGAAATAAAATTGGTGACGCCATGTCTCCCCGCCACCAGCAGGAGGGTTACCATACCACCGGCACGATTGGCACGATGGGCAGCGCCGCAGCCTGCGCAAAATTGCGCGGGCTGGACGAAGCGAAGACGGCGATCGCGCTGGCCATTGCCGGCTCCGAAGCCAGCGGCCTGCGCGATAATTTCGGCTCCATGACCAAGCCGTTTCACGCCGGCCATGCCGGCGAGAGCGGAACCGTGGCCGTCGATCTCGCGGCCATCGGCTGGACGGCTGCCGCCGATATTCTTGAGGCGGAACTCGGATTTTTCGCGGTCGGCGGCGGCTTCGATCCAAAATTTATTGTTGATCGACTCGGAAAACCGTGGATGTTCGCGTCACCCGGCGATCTGATCAAGCGTTTTCCCTGCGGCACGATCCAGCAGCAAGTGATGGACGAAATGTTGCGCCTGATTCAGGCGAATAACATCAAAGCCGCGGACGTGGAAAAAATCGAAGTCGGCGGAAACCTCAGCAATTATCGAACTCTGTTCCAGCACCACCCTACGACCGGCCTGCAGGGAAAATTCAGCATGGAATACGCCATGGCTCTCTTGCTGCTCGACGGCAAAGCCACTCTCGATTCGTTCACCAACGCTGCCGCGCAGCGTCCGGATATGCAAGACATGATCAAGCGCGTGCGCTATTATGTCGATCCTGAATTCAACAAGCTGGAACTTCAGGGCGCGTCCCTGCAAGCCATGCTGGTTGAGCAGAGCATCCTGAAAATTTATATGAAGAACGGCAAAGTCATTTCCGGCAAAACCGAACCCGCGAAGGGAAGTCCCGAAAATCCCATGACTTTCGAAGAAGTCGCAGACAAATTCCGCGGCAACGCTGACTTTCTAAAATGGCCGTCGCAGAAAGCGGAAACCGTCATCGCACTCGTGAAGACACTCGAATCCGCGCCCGACATGTCCAGGCTGACCGCCGCATTGGCAGGTTGAAATTTATCGAGTAATCAGCACAGCGTCCTTGCTGTAGCCCGCCTCTTCAGAGTCGGGACAGCAGTCGGAGCAAGCAGTCCGTGGAACAATTCGGATTGCGATGGGAGCAGGCAGCTTCTGAAAAAGTTTTCGTTCTAAATTACGCACGCGAAAAACACTTTTCCTTATTGGGAGAATCCAAAATGATTCGACAACTAAAAATTTTTGTCGCCGCATGCTTAAGCGCGTGTTGCTTTGCCATTGCCTTTTCCAGCTTACCCATGTCCGCGGCGGACGACGAAATCATCTCCCTCGATAAAGCCGCCACCGCAGCCCTCTCCAGCGCTGACAAAGCCGCGCCTGCAAAATATCTCGACTCCGATTTCAGCTGGATCGATACAAAGGGTGTGATGCGCTTTGGCGATGATTCCTTCCGCGCCGGAATCAAGCCAGCTGTTACCGCTTCTGACGATGTGAAATACATCGAGCACAAATACGGCAATGTCGTCTGGTTGCAGGCCAACGAGGGCAAGCGCTACTCTGCTCATTTCTGGGTTAAGCGCCCTGCAGGATGGAAGCTTCTGCACATCACCGAAATTGACGTACACGAACGCGATTTTTCAACCGTGCGCCCAAATTACGAAGTGCCCTGCATCAATCCGTGCAAAGCCGTTCCCTATACCCCAACGACGGCCAATGAAAAAGCGGCTCTAGATGGATGGCAGGAACAGGAATCCGGCAAGGACGGAATGTGGGCCAAACACATTGCCGACAATTTCGATCAACGCGCGGCGATGACGTGGGGCGGACCGAGAGCGTCCAAAACGGAAATGGTGGCGATGCAAGCGCGCGCGAAACAGCAGAATGCTGGGCGCCCTGAAGTCGGCACCGCTCCCGCGCTGTTCATCCGCTCATGGGATTTCGGCACGGCTGTCGTCATGATTTCGTGCCAGCCCACGTATGGCGATAAAGCGTACTGGTCGAGCCGCGTGCTTGCTCCGCTCAATGGCGTGTGGATGATGATGGAGAGCTACCACAATTACATTGATGCTTCGCCCATCATGACCGCCGTGCCCATCGATCAGTCAAAAGATCCGCGCGCAGCGGTCATGAAGTAAAAAATGGAAAAATTCAGCGTGCGTAAGATCCGGTTTTTAAATCGTCCAGCACGGATCCCGCGCGGGGCGCCCATCCCAATTCTTTTTTTGCCTTCTCGCCGCTCACTTGCTGGTCAAGCACGAGCGCATCTGCAAATGGCCCCATCGCTTTGCGCGCCTCTTCCAGCGGCCACGATTCCGTTTTGCCATTTGCACCCGCACCCGTGCTGGCGGCTGCGGCCACTTCGGCCACGCGGTAAGACGGCCCGTGCGACGCGTTATAAAGTGATCCCGGCTCGGCTTTCTCGACGGCGCGGACATACAGTTGCGCAAGATCCTCAACATCCACCATCGGCCAGCGGTTCGATCCATCTCCCACGTAGCGCGTGGCTCCCGTTTCGCGCGCGGATTTTGTAAGCATCGCCGGAATACTTCCACCGCGTCCATAAACTAATGCCGGACGAATCACGATGGCGCGCACACCGCGAGCCTGCGCGGCCAACACTTCCTGCTCGATGGCGGTCCGGTGCGCAACCAGCGGCGTGGGATTCACGGGCGTTTCTTCCGTCGCCACTTCATCTCCGGTCGAACCGAGCACCCACACACCGCTCGTATAAATGAACGGCTTCCCGCTCCCCTCCAGCGCAGCAACGATCGCCCGCACGACGGCGAGATCGGCCTGAGCGGAATTCGCGTCGTTCGTGTTCGCCGTATGAATCACCCCGTCGGCAACGCGCGCCGCCGAAGCAATCGTTTCGGGTTGAAGGAGATCGCCGAGGTGCGCCCGAATCCCACGCGATTCCAGATGCTTGGCTTTTTCCGGGCTTCGCGCAAGTCCTGTCACGTGATGGCCCGCCTGCTGTAATGCCTGCGCGACAACTCCGCCGATGTATCCCGTAGCACCAGTCAAAAAAATCACCATTTGTTTTTTCCTCCGTCAGAAAACATTGTACTGCGCACGCGAGGGAGTACAAGTGGCGGAAAGGCGCGATAGGATGCAGATTCACGAATGAAGGGAATTAGGCCACGGACTAAAGATTGGGCTGCAGGAGACCAGCCAATTTATGCAGACGGATGATGTCCCTTGGCCTGCGGAGTAATCGGTTTGAGGCTTGCCTGCCAGCAGCGTTCGCAAACTTCGTCCGGATACACGAAATAGTTGGAAGACTTCCCGCACTTTTTGCATTCCAACGGGATTGGCCGCGCCACACCTCGAACGCTTAGCCCGCGCGCGCGGGCTTGCTTCTCCACCCACAATACAAATTCCACGGCCACGTTCCGGTCGCGATACGATTGTGTTTGATCTGGAGCGAGAAAAAAAGGCCAAGGCCGCAGCAGCAGGGCCATTCCGATAATTCCCAGGATCAGGACCAGTGCCAGAATCATTTGGGCCTCACTTCTGAAACTATATCGGCAACGTCTAACTCCACATTAACTTTGATGCGGCAGCGTGCACGAACGATCTTAAAATTTCGATACTTATTAGTTACTGCATAATTATTTTTGCGGATCCTACCGTGAGGCCTGTCTTCGAATACAGGAGTTTCGGAAGAGCGATCCTTCAGGAGCCACCTTACAAGTTTTTAGGTTCGACTGAGGTCAATAATTCGGGAGAATTACTTTGTCTTATTTGCGGGAGCAGCGACCGTATTCCCAACTTGCCTGTTGTATTCCGCCATGTCGACGGGCGAGCAGATCAGTTCCGAAATATCGAAGTCAGCTGGTTGTAAGTGGAGAGGAAAAGTTTTCAAACCTTGCCAGGGTTCCGTATACATCTTCGGATCGTAAATCGTTACCGTCAACTCCATATTGTCGAGGTCCACGCGGTGAAATCGCTCCTCAACTCGCAAGTCTTCGCTATGCGGACGTCCCGCGTGATCGAGCCAGCTTCGTGGGTTCAGTCCAATCGTCTCCACGACAAACGTGTAATCGTCCACCCATTTTCCGACAGAATATCCGTTCCATCGCGGGTCCGGATCTTGGGGAAGCTCCCGCCCATCCGTCCAGATGACGCGCCAGTTGCCATAAAACTGATTTAAATAAATTACCTGGTTCGCCGTCTGAACAAGTTCTATCGTCCTTAATTCAAAAAGCTCCATGCGCGGGAATCCGATCGGATCGCACTGGTCCACCGGATCATTTGCCATTGCGGAGGGAACTTGTCTGACACTCGGCCCGGACGGTTTGTTTGCCTTGAGGGCTTCGAGCCCCATCGGCGTGTAATGCAGTGGCCGCATAATCCCTGTCTCGTCCTGCTGCCCGCCTTCGACACCTTTTCCTCTTGGCGCAGTCAGCGCAGGATGTTCCAGTGCGCCGCTCGGTTGCCGCCCGCCATCGAGTTCCGCCGCATCCCAGATCCCGGAAATATCGCGTCGCGGCGCAGGTCCAGATTTTTTCCCGGCATACCATGGCTTCACTGGCGGGATGCTGTTCCATTTGTCAGCTTTTGGTTGGTCGCCCTGCGCGGTTGCCGATGAATTTTGCGCGGCTAAAAATGTGGGAGTAGTCAGCCCAACAAAAACAGTAATTACCGCGATCAAGGGATATCTGGACATTTCGAAAATTCCTCCGGCAGCAACGAAAAAGAGTCAGTGCGCGCAGTCTAAAATCGCAGGCTAAAATCCTTGTGGGTCGTGGCTTTAGCCAAGACATTATTTTGCCCAAGCGAATCCGGCTTCAGCCGCTGTGCGTTCAAGTTGGAAGTTCTCGTGAAGGTCCACTACCCAGCTTCCCACGAAGGTGCTCCAGATTCTCGCCATTTCAAGTGGAGTCCTACTGAAACTGCTTCCCATTAATCACAATTCGACGCCGCGGCGCCGTCGGACTGGAACTGCCTAGAAATCCAACCGGATTGCCATTCTTAGCCGGCATCGCATCAATTTCCACTTCATCTCCAGGCTTAAACGTATTCTTAGTCCACCCAATCTGCATCATGGACACCGGATTCTGCGCTTCAACAATCCAATTCACCACGTTGCCCTTGTCGTCCTTCATGTCAACCTTCACGAATACGTGGGGGTTTGACCAGATGTAGGCTGTAACCGTTCCCTTCACGTTGAC
>DASRQU010000093.1:0-6334 GCA_035696345.1 Candidatus Acidiferrales bacterium | reverse complement strand
GCGGCCAATTTCTTTTTTGCTCAGCAAACCACAAATTCGCGGCAAACATGCCGACTTCAACCATGGGGTGGGAATGCGGCGGCACGAGATCTTTCAGTCGCGCCATGTCCGCCTGCACGGTCGCAGCGTTTGCCTGCGGAGAATTTTGCTGCGCAATGGCCGTAGGGCGCTGCCACAGCAGAACAAAAATCCCGCCGAGCACGGCACCGAGCGCTAACATTTGCAGATTTTTAATCCGGCCAGCGTTCGCCATAAGGAGAAGTTCCTTCCCAAATTAAATTGGAAATCCAGATGTGGATTTCGATTGTCGGCCGCCGCGTAATTCCCCACCCAATGACGCACACGGCCTGCGCCAGAATTCTGTCGCGCATTGTATCTCAGGAGCGCGTACCAGCCGCACAGAACTGATTTCTACGGAAAACAGGTTTCGCAGCACCCGGCGCCGCATTTCGGACGAGCAGCTTTTTTGATTGCGTGACAATGTCCCAGAGCGGGCGCGCCCGCACGAAACAGAACTTGCGGTGGACCGCACTTGGACGCAGAATGTCTCAGTTTCCGTCCATCACAATCGCAAGCCGCTGCGGAATTTGCGCATCACCGCACCTGACACGCGCAAAAGAAGGGCTGTCGATGACAAAACAATTGTCCCGGATAGTCGCAGTCGTTTTCCTGATGCAATTCGTACCGGCCCTGGCTGCGCCGCAGGCGACGCCTGTTGTCCGCCCGCCGCGCAACATCGTAATCGTGGTGTTCGACGGAATGCGCGCCGGTTCGGTCAACGCTATCGACACGCCCACAATGTTCTGGATTCGCACACACGGAGTGACTTTCGCGAACAGCCATTCCCTTTTCCCAACCTTTACGACTGCCAATGCCTCGGCCATCGCCACAGGGCATTATCTGGGAGACACGGGCGATTACAACAATCAGATTTATATTGGACATCCGGTATTTTCCGATGGAAATTTCGGCCTGCCGCCCGGAAGCTACGCGCCGTACGTCGAAAATAATCGCGTGCTTGGAGACCTCGACGCCCAGTTTGAGGGAAATTATTTGCACGAGGAAACATTGCTGGCTGCGGCGCGAACACATGGGTACAACACCGCCGCGATCGGCAAGATGGGACCGGCCGCGATTCAAGACGTGAGCCAGCTAAATCCGGTGGACAAGAAATTTCCAATTCCCCAAACGATAATCATTGATGATGGAACCGGGAACGCCGATGGCGCGCCTCTATCCGCTGAAGCCGCCGCGGCGCTCGCGAGTGCCGCGCTTCCCGCGAAAAGTCCCGGCCGGGGCCAGCCAACCGGAAACAACACGACTCCCGGGTCGAAAAATCCGAACACGATACAACAGGCTTACTTCGCGAATGCGGCAACGAAAGCGATTCTTCCCATGTTCGTCAAAAGCGGCAAGCCCTTCGCGCTGCTGTACTGGTCGCGCGACCCGGATGGAACGCAACATTTTCAGGGCGACAGTCTGAACACTCTCATCCCCGGAATCAACGGTCCCACATCCACGGCGGCGCTGAAAAATGCCGACAATAATCTGAAGCAAATATTAGACTTCATCCAAAGCGATCCACAGCTGGCCGCGAACACGGATATTTTTTTGACTGCTGATCATGGATTCGCAACCATCAGCAAGCATGACGTGGACGCCAGCGGCCGCGCGACCAACAGCTATGCGGCCACAAAACTTTATAAAGACCTGGACGGCCGGCAGGAAGTGAACACGGGTTTTTTGCCCGTGGGATTCCTGGCTATCGATATCGCCCATGAACTG
This sequence comes from Candidatus Acidiferrales bacterium, assembly GCA_035696345.1. GTDB lineage: Bacteria > Acidobacteriota > Terriglobia > Acidiferrales > UBA7541 > Palsa-360. The sequence goes on along the minus strand of DASRQU010000093.1, from coordinate 4,549 downwards.
GGCCTTCCGCTTTTTGATCCGGACAGCCAGATTGACGCGCCGGGCGGAAAGAAAATCTTTGAGCCGGTCAATCCGGACATCCCGCAGCAAACGGCCACTGTGCGCCAGCACCCTGTATCGGGCAATGGATTGCTCGGTGGCACGGGATCTATTTTGAAAGAAACAGATTCCAAAGTGCTGGTCGTCGCGAACGGCGGCTCGGATTTGATTTACCTTCCCGCGCGCGATCGTGAGTTGCTGGAAAAGATTGTTGGGTTTCTCACGCAACAGGACTACGTCGGTGGAATTTTTGTAAACGACAAATATAAAAATGTGCCGGGAGCCTTGCCAACAAGCTCCATTGGTCTCATCGGATCTTCCCTAACTCCGTCGCCAACAATCGCAGTGACTTTCAAAACATTTTCCACTGACGCGAAAGATCCGCTCATGACGGGAGTGCAGATCACGGATTATCCATTGCAGCACGGACAGGGTATGCACGGAAGTTTTGGCCGTGCGAACACATTTAATTTCATGGCGGCAATCGGACCGGATTTCAAAACCGATTTTGTCGACCAAACTCCGATCAGCAACGCCGATATCGCCCCGACTCTTGCGCAGATTCTCGGCTTCAATCTGAAGGGCAACGGACAATTGAAAGGTCGAGTGCTCACGGAAGCACTCGCGGGACAGAAGCAGCAAAGCGCCGGGAGGCGGCGAACCGCAATTTCGGCGCCCGCGGCGAATGGAATGGCCACGGTGCTAAATTTTCAGGCGATGGGTCCGCAGAGATATTTTGACAGTGCGTGTTTTGAAAAGCACACGGCGAGAATGCTGCGAGCCGCATGCGCCGAATAATGTAAGGGCCAGCGAAGTTTCGAGCCGCCCACTACGCTTCGGCGGAAATTGTCGACGGTGCGCCATGAGCCCGGCGCTGAGCGCGAATTGAACCATGTCCCGTCGAGCGGTAAGTTGCAGTTTTTTGAGAAGCCTCGCGCGATAGTTTTCCACGCTCTTTCCGCTAGTTCACTTTTTACATGTGGGCTTTATTGTCCGGACCCATGGTCCAGTCCCAATGCTGTCCCGCCGCTTCCACAATCGGCTTAACGTCGTCCGACAGCAGATAACGTTCCTGCGCGAGACGATTTGCGGCTTCCTCCACTTTATGTACGTAGGCGGCGCGAGTCCCGTAGCGTTCTTCCACCGATAATCGCGGGTCGTGAGATTTGTCCCGGTCGGCGCGCGTTTTAGCGAATGGAATATAGGAACCCGCCATGGCAATCAGCGTGTCTGGAGCGCCAATTTGCTCGCTGCGAAACGCCCAATCGGTATATGTGCCGAGAGGAACCGCCTGTTCGGGCAATCGAATTCCGCCCATGTCATTTCCGTCGCTATCCACCTGGGGAACAATAAACGGCAAGACCGAAAACACTCCTGGCAAGTCTGCACGGTAGCCGCCAGGAACGTGATAAGGCCACTGCACGGCGGAAATGTTTGGAAACTTAATGTCGCGTTGGGCGACCAGAGTTCTGTCGGAAAGCTGCGGATGATTGCTGGGCGGGGGCGCGACTCCTTTTCTGGTCCATTGATCGAGCGCGATAAGAAGCGCGCGCTGCGCCCAGCGATAATCATTCGGATTTACCCGGAGCGACTGATCAGGATTGTCCGCCGGTGGCCACGAACCGGGGCCGTGCTTGGCGCCGGCAAGCATAAAAATTCTCACGTTTGGCGGATCCGGCAAATCTTCGAGCCCATCCATCGACAAATGCCGCAATGCGGCCACGCGGCCGCGATCCCAATATTCCGAACCGGAATCTACAAAAAATATTTTTGGTTCGAGGCCCGCGGGAACTCGTGCGCCAAGGCCATCGCGCTTCCCTGTTGCCGGGTCGATGGTGGTCTCATAGCGGATTGGAAAGACGGTTTGCGTAAATGAGCCGAGTTCGTTGGGCAATGCAAATCGCTGGTTAAAACTGCCGAGCGAGGTGCCGCCGGTGTGTATGAAAAGCGCGTCGATGGCCTGGCGTCCTTGCTCGTCCGTGGTAAACCCCTCGTACACGAGCTGGCGCTCGTAGCGACCCACCTGAGATGCTCCATAGGTGTAGACGTAGCGAACGTGAACGATCGCGTCCGCGTTATTTTTCATCGCGGAAGCCATATCGCGCAGCGCAGCAAATCCCAGTCCGGCCACAGGAGGATTTTTGCTTTCATACGTAAGCTGATACGTCATACCGGCCTTGAAGCCGCCCTTCAGCGTGATCCAATTGGGATTGAAAGCCAGCTGTCCGTTCTCCATGCGGCCAAATTGCCAGTCTTCCCTGGGGATCAGGTGCTGAGCGGCAACCCATCCCTCTCGAACCGTTAAGCGGTATTCCTGATTTTTGGGATCGAGCGGCGGATAAACATCGGTGTTGTATTCGGCCGTGTATTCGTAAGAGTTGGATAATTTATCGGGAATAAACCATGGGTTGATCCATCCGGTGATCGGTTTCCCATTGTCCGTAGCGATGGGTGCCTGCAGGCCAATGAGTCTTTTGTCTTTTTCCTTGTTCACTTCAAATTCCCAGCCAACGGCCACAATCGTGTAGCCTTCGCGCATAAGTAAACCGTCGCCAAAGTCGGCATCCACGCTGGGATCGCTGGAGCTCTTGCTGCGGTTGAAAGCAGTTAAGACTCCCAACCTGCCGCGGTTCACTACGTCAAGCAACGCCACGCCGTTACCGTGCGCTGGATCTTTGGGCCTGAGGATAAACAGGTCAGCGGAGAATTCCACCTTCCCCTCGCCGTTTCTTGGCGCCTTGTCTACGTCCGCTATAATTCTGTTGTGCGGATTATTTGGATCGGCGCTGAAGGTTACTTTGCCCACGAGTTTTTCGTACGCGCCTACGGAGCCGAAGGATTTGCCGTTCAAAACATCCTGACGGCTGGAAATTTCAACCTTCGTGACCTCAGCCCGAATGGCGATCGGGGCCAGAATCATCGGCAGAGACAGCATAAGAATTGGGAATACTCGAAACCGGATTGATTTCATGTTGTCGGCCCGTCCTCTTCGTCCTCATTGCAATACGACTTTATCGAAGCGATAGCTAAACTCTTCCGCTAGATACAGCGTCTTTTCGTCAGGGCATGCCAGCGCGTGAATCGAATCGAACCAACCTTCGAGCCTGCCCGTCTTGCCAAATTCGCCGAGCAACTTTCCGTCCAGGTCGTATTTGTAAACACGTCCGATGCTGCCGACGAAGATGACTTGATTCGGTGGCGGCGTGATACACAACGACCAGGCTAAGCCGCCGATGCGCCATTCCTTTTTAAAATTCCCGTCGGTATCAAACACCTGCACGCGGCTGTTTTGGCGGTCCGCCACATACAATGTTGAATTCGTATCCATTACGATGTTGTGCGGCGTATTGAACTGGCCGGGCTTTGTTCCGCGATCGCCCCAATACTTTATGAGGTTGCCTTCCCTGCTGAATTTCACCACGCGCGAATTTCCATATCCATCGGTTACATACGTGGCTCCGTCCGGACCTACTACGGTGTCCGTCGGCTGATAAAAATTCGACGGCGGCGGAATCGCGCGCTCAATTCCATGCGTCATGTAGACCCAGGGCTCTTCGCGCCGACCGAGCGCCTGCTGCACCCTGCGCTTGGAATCGAATTTCACGACAAGATTGTCGCCCGAATTGACGTACCACAGGTTGTCCTGCGCATCGAAGCGGATGCTGTGCGGGACGTGAAAGATCGGGGAGCCTTCACCGAACGAGCTGACAAAGTCGCCTTCATTTGTAAATTCAAGCAGCGGGTGGTTGCCGCGGTTGAGAATGAAGATGTGGCCCTTTGAATTGATGGCCACGCCAACGGCTTCCGCCATGATCATGTCCGGCGGAATTTTCAGAAAATTGGGGACCACATGGAAGGCGAGTTCCGGCGCTTTCGGTGCGTCCGCCGGCTTGGGCATGTCCTGCGCGAATACGAGCGTCGAAGAAGCCAGCCACAAACTTAACCACAGGAAATACTTCATATTTTCTCCTTCTATTTTCCCGTTTGGCTGGCGCACTTTTATAAGTGCTCGCTGCGGACTCCTCAGATTTTATTTGCCCGCTTGCTGCGCCGTGGGATGCAGCGTAAGCTTCTGCACGCGCCAGTTCGAAATTTCGCCCGCGTACACTTCATTGTCGGTTCTGCAATCGAGTTCATGAACGGCCATGAATTCCTTCATCTGCTTGCCGCCCTTGCCGAATTTGCCGAGAATTCGGCCGTCGAGTTCCATCTTGTAGATTTCTCCGCCATTTTCCATGTCGGTGGTTCCTGTGGAGTTCGAGCTGTAGAGGTATTGGTGCTGGCCAGGCGTAATGCAAACGGCCCACGGAGACCCTACATTGATGTAAGCCGTCTTAAACGTTCCATCGTTGTCGAAAACGGAAAGCCGTTTATTGGCGCGGTCGCCGACATAAACATTTCCGCCGTGATCCACCTGGATTGTGTGCACGTCTTCAAACTGTCCAGGACCTTTGCCGCGCGATCCAAAGTCTTTTACAAATCTTCCGTTTTTGTCGAACTTTACGACGCG
>DASRQU010000092.1:0-6325 GCA_035696345.1 Candidatus Acidiferrales bacterium | reverse complement strand
TCCCTTCCGGGCCTGGCGGGGTTCGCGGGACTTCGTCGCACAGAGCCCGAAGTTCCACGCATCGGCAGTCGCTCCACTCGGGCGCGGCTGCAAAGGCAGTCTAGCACAGCAGCGCGCATGAAAAAAGAAAACACGCTGCCCACGAAAAAAATGTTTTAAAAAATATATTGAGAAATCGTTTTGTACGGCTTGGCTGTTTTGTAGCGCTCGCCTTCAGACGAGCACTGCTTGTGCACACGGATGCTCGCCTGAACGCGAGCGCTACAACTGCAGATTCTGTTTTCGAAATTTCGCCTTCGCTTGGGCGGCACCCAGCAAATGGCTGGCAGATTTATAATTTCGCGCGGCCATGGATTCCTAAATTGTTGTGAATAAAAGGCGTGGTTTAATCGAGGAAGTGAGAAAGTATTTCGTGCGAATGCGAAGAGAGCTGTTCGGGTTTGAAACAGACAAATTCAAACCCGCCAGCCGCAAGACTCTTTGCTCCTGGTTACGAAGCTCCGGAAGTAGCCGATTTCTTTTCTGTTTTCTTCAGAAATCGATACAAGCTCGTGCGGCCAATGCCCAGCATCTGCGCCGCGCGCACCCGGTTGCCTTCACACGAGTCAAGCACCCTTCGAATGTGCTGGCGCCGCACTTCCTCCAGCGGAATGGGCCTCCATGGATCGCCGCCGCGGCCTGATACGCCAGGCTTTTGGAGGTTTTCCGGTAGATCGTCCACGTCGATAAAATCATTGACCGAAGTCAGGCACGCGCAGGAAATTACGTTCTCGAGTTCCCGCACGTTCCCCGGCCAAGCATGTTGGTACAAAACGGTTTGAGCCCTTCGCGTGAGACCGCGAATGTTTTTGGCATACGCTTCATTATATTTTTTTAGAAACGCTTGGATAAGCAAAGGAATGTCATCCAGTCGATCCGCAAGATTGGGAACGCGGATCTGGATGGTGCTAAGCCGGTAAAATAAATCTTCCCGAAATCGACCCGCCAAAACTTCTGCCCGCAGGTCGCGGTTGGTAGCGGCAATCAGGCGCACCTCGACGTGACGGACTTCCGGAGAACCGACCCGCTGAATTTCGCGGTTTTGAATGACCCTTAGCAGCTTCGCCTGCATGGCGAGCGACGTCTCGCCCACTTCGTCGAGAAAGACGGTGCCGCCGTTGGCATATTCAAACAAACCGGGTCGCGTGTCCGTGGCGCCCGTAAAGGCGCCGCGCACGTGCCCGAAGAGCTGGCTTTCGAGAAGCGTGTCGACCATTGCCGAGCAATTGCATACGGCAATCCGCTGCTGCGAAACCGGGCTCATCTGGTGAATGGATTTGGCGATGAGTTCTTTGCCTGTGCCTGTGGCGCCAATCAGCAAAATGTTGGTGTAGTGTCTCGCGACCTTTCGGACCATTTCAAAGACTTCCACAATCGCCGGGCTGCGGCCCACGATTCCGTGGAACTCGAGATCGCCCAACAACTGTTGTTCGAGGGTGCGGATCCGTTTGCGTTTGTGAAACGACTCTGACAGTTCATCGAGAGATTTCTTCAGGCGCATACGGTCAACCGGTTTGGGAACGTAGTCGTAGGCGCCGCGTTTGATGGCGGCGATGGCGTTATCAATGGAGTAGTATCCCGTCATTAGCATCACATAGACGCCGGGATCGCGTTGGATGGCCTGCTCGAGGAATTTCAACCCGTCCATCCCCGGCATTTTTATGTCTGACATCACAACCCGCACGCGGCTTTGCTCGATCAACTCCAGCGCATAGTGCGGGTCGCTCGTGCCAATGGAGCTGAAACCGAGGCATCGCAGTGACTCCTGCAGCATTTCAACCATGCTCGATTCATCGTCCAGGACACACACGGTCATGGCGTCTTCCGAACTGCCACGAATAAATTGGCCTGCGTGAGATGGTGCAATCAAAGTATCCATGATGAATCACTGGCACGGCCAATGCCAAAATCACGAACAACAGGATTACATAAATAGAATCCGCGCGTGGGCGTTACATTTAACGTACTGAAGCGGGTAAGTCTACGGTGAGCAACTACTTAGAGCTGCAAGGAGGAAACAGCACTTTACGTAACTCAAAGAGAAGGCGGGTAGCGGGCCCAATCTTTGCGGGTTGAGTTCGAACTTCTGTCCCGAATTGGAGTGAATCACAACGCATCTGTGCCAAATGTGAATTAGACTCGCGAGCCGTCTATCTAGTTTGGTACTCCTTCGTCCATTTCGCTCAGGTACGCAAAAAACTCAAATTCCTCGCTCGGGTATCGGATGATTCCGCCCGAATCCGAGTCCATCTGGCAGTAGTTGCCCTGTGCGTGGCAAAGTTCCAACAAATTTTGCCCCGACGAAGTGGTCGCGCAGCGAACTTCTTCGTAGGTTGCCAAGCGGTCTTCCGTCGTTGACTGCAACATTTCTGGCTTCATCGGAGGATCTCCTCGTGTTCCAATTCCATTCCTGACTCGTTCGTTTCGCATGAGCTTTTCGCCTCCTGGCCATTTGATGCAATTTGCCTTCCCGGAGATTCCTTGGCTATTTTGGATGACTGCTGTCGGGGATGCATCTCCAACAGCTCGACCTGATAGCCGTTCTCAACCACCATTCGTTTGATCGTTTTGACCCTAAACGCAACCGGCACCGAAGGATTCGAGGCGTCGCCGGTAATCGGGCGGACAAACATCACTGCCCCTGCTGGCAATTCGTGCAGCAAGCGTAACTGCTTTTCGCCTCGCGCCGTCCACACTAAATTGGCCTGTTCGACAAAGAAGCTGTTATCGGCGCCCCAGCCTGATACTTCGATCCGGTAGTCGCCGGGTCCGTTGAATGTCTTACGTCCTACGGTGTTCGAATCTTTCATACATGGATTAAATGCAGCTGAGGGGCCAGAGTTACATAAAATTTTTCATGTTGAAGGCTAAGGGTTTATCCGCCTATCGGAGTGGACGCCCGAACCAGAGTTTGAAAATTTGAAACGCTCGTGCAAATTTGGAACAGTGGGGAAGGATCCGACAAGTCCGGGCTGACGTCGCTAAAGAGCTTGCGTGCCGTGGGCTCCGGCGTACAGCGCGTGAAGCGCAAAGAAAAAAACGTAAAGGAATATTCGATCGTAGAGTGTCCACGCGACCAGAAGTCCGAGCATGGCAAAATTCCTCGAGTGATTCACCCAGCCGAGGTAGCGCTGCGCCAAACCACCGGGCATCAGAACCATGATTGCCGCGCTGCCATCCAGCGGCGGTACGGGCAGTAAGTTGAATGTGCCGAGCAACATGTTGAGGATGAAAAGAATGCTCAGGCCGGACGTGATGAAATTAGGTTCAATACTGCCGGCCCGCAAGACTAATCCAGAAAAACCGTGAATCGATGTTGGCGGTGCAAAATACCCTGCCGCCAGACCTATGCGGATTGCAATCCCCGCCAGAATCATCAGCGAAAAGTTTGCCGCCGGTCCCGCCAGCGCCATCCACGCCGAGCGTCGCGGATATTGCTGCTGCCACGCCGGATCAAACGGGGCGTTTGCCCATCCGATCATCCAACCTCCAAATAGATACGACAGGATCGGGACGACAACCATGCCGAAAGGAGTGCGCCGAATATGCGGAATAGGATTCAGCGTAACCTGACCGCCTTCCGCAGCGGTCATATCACCGCCGAGCTTGGCTGCGAGCGAGTGCGCAGCTTCGTGGCACGTCGTGGAAAACAGAAACACGATGTACCAGATCGCGCCGAGGGCTAGGTCGGGAAGATTCATTTTACGTGGCGTTTAAATAAGTAATTCTGGGCCTGGATCTACACCGGATAAACAGTCCCGAAGAGCAATTTCCTGGCATGTCTGAAACAAACAAAAGACTTGCTGTTTTATTGAAGCCTGGTGCCTAAGGAATTACGAATTATGGCTTGGGGACTTGGACTCGAACCAAGATTAACGGCTTCAAAGGCCGCTGTGCTACCGATTGCACCATCCCCAACCCGACCAATTGGACTATGACACTTTCTCACAGTCCATTCGTTCTTGCTGCCACCGCCTGGTGCTGAAGTTTCGCGGAGGCGATATTGTAGCGTATGCGTACGCCAATTGTCTCGCCCCCGGAATTTTTCAGCGGTGGCAAAGTACAGCCTTGCTCATTGAGGACTGAGCTGCCACTGTGGGCGTAGGCTCAAGTTGTCGGTCCTGCCGCACAAGTTGTGGGTGAGCGGAGAAGCATATGAGCCACTGCGCAACAATCGCAAAACGATACGCGCCGTGGCCTAACGGTTGAACGGAAAGAGCCGAGCTCACCGCCGAGTTCAGTTAACTGCGCCCAAGTCCCGGCCCAACTCCCAGAGATGAGAGCAAGGTCGATTCTCAGGAAGCAGCACCCACTGAATGAAGGACGCGCAACTTGCACCGAGCGAAATAATCGCTCACCAAGGAGTGCGGATGGAAGGATGGTGACAGAGGCGGCCCGGCTCAAACGAAAAAAACCCTGACAAGAAAAAGAAACAACCGTTTTGACACGTACCCGCCTTCTCATGGAACGACTTGGACAAACAGGCTGCAATAATGTCTAATCTCTCAGAGATGCGTATGATTAGAGGCATTCGCCGAAAACCGTCGCCGGCATGATTTTCGGCCTGATTCTTGTCGCGAAAGTGAAGTGCGGGGGATTATGAATTTGCGCAACCGTTATCTGGTAGTTGCTATCCGACTATTGCTTGGTCTCGTCATGCTCGCAAGCGGCATAAGCGGCCTTCTGATGGGCACCTCAGCCAAAGGTGTACCCCCTCAAATGGTGACCTTCACCCAAGTATTCTGGGCTTCGGGCATTTTCCAGATGGTCAAGGTTACTGAGATCCTCGCGGGGTTCATGCTGCTGGTGGGCATCTTGCCGGCGTTAGCAACGCTATTCCTTGCGCCGGATGTTGTTGGAATTGTTGTAGTCAACGCGCGGTTGATGCCTTCATTTCTATGGATCGGTGCAATTGTCTTCGTGATGACCGCTTATTTGGGCTACGCCTATTGGGACAAGTACAAATTAATATTCAATCGCAATTAATACGAACAGAACCGCCTTCTAACTTAAGGTCGATTTCCCACATTCCGAGAACCCAGCGATCTGCGGGAATGGGGACTGAAACTTGCGCAGCGCGGAGGAAAGAATGCTAAGAAGCGAGCGGTGGTCGCCGTGGCGCGCAAGTTGTCGGTCTTGCTGTACAAGTTGTGGGTGAGCGGAGAAGCGTATGCGCCACTGCGCAATAGTCAGAAAGCGATGCGGGAAGTGGCCTAAAGAGTTGCGATCCGGACAGCCGAGCTCAACCGCCGAGTCCAGGTGACTGCGACTAAGTCCTGGGGCCCGACTCTCACCGAATCGGTGGGACGAGAGGTCGATTCACAGGTAGCAGCACCTACTGAAACGAGAACACCCACCTGGCACCGAGCGAATATATCGCTCATAAAAGAGTGCGAATGGAAGGATGGGGCAGGGGCGGCTTGGCTGAATGGGAACAGAATGCGGAAAGAGAAAAAAAGAAAGAAAGTGGAAGTGCGCCTTGACATCAACCGGCCTTCTCATGGAAGGAGTTGGCCTAGGGTTGAGAATCTACTGGCGGCTGTGCTCAATTTAATTTTTTCCGGTGGGAACTTTCTGCTTCAATTCTTTAAACCAGTTCACCACGACGTTGATCTGCGTCGGCTGCACCGTGGATTTCAGCATCAGGAATTTCTGGCCGTCGGCGGTCACGTCGTAATTGGGAGTGGAATTGGCGAGCATCACATATTGGCCTTGGAAAAGCATTTTCGGAGTGCCCGCGGAAAAGCCCTGTTGCGTATCGATCGGCGCGGCCATCATTTTGTTTCCGTCTCGGAAGAATAGCTCGCGCCCGTTGCGGTTCCACAGGGGTTCCCGGCCGCCGTCACTCGAAATTTGCCACTTCCCTCCCAGACCGGGATAAGACACTACGTAGATTTCAAAATGACCCGATTCATCCGACGCATACGCGAGCCAGCGCCCGTCGGGAGAAAATTGCGGGGCACTCTCATTGAACTTTGTTTGCAGAAAAATCTGCGTTTTGTGGTCGCTAGCGGTCATGGTCCAAATGTCATATCCCATGTGAGGATCAATGATGGCATACGCCAGTACTTTTCCATCCGGCGACCAGGAACCGGGAATGCTGAGTTGCGGGCTGGTATTCAGTCTTTCCAATCCACCGGTTCCGTCGGCAAGTTGCCAGAAAATGTTCCTTGGGCCAGTTGAGTTCGAAATATAGGCGATGCGTTTGCCATCCGGTGTCCATAACGGGACCAGGTTGTTTGATCCTTGAAACGTGAACCGGTTTAGTGTGTCGCGAGAAATATCG
>DASRQU010000091.1:0-27823 GCA_035696345.1 Candidatus Acidiferrales bacterium | reverse complement strand
TTGCAAAACCCGCAAAGGATGGGCCACCCAGAAATTCACAATCCGACAAAGGGCCGACCACCCGCCTAAGTAACTGCCGGGTGCCCCATCCTTGCGCTTTTTGCAAGCGTGGACTTTTTGATTTTAATCAATGGGGAACTTCAAAAACTTCCGCACCGCATCACACATCGAAGTGGCGTCTCAGTCCCCCTTCGCAAAACCCGCAAAGGACCGGCCACCCTCCCCCTTGACATCTGAGATTTGTAGCGTGAGAATAATAGCCAATAGTGCTGTTTCATAATAAAGGATAACCCGATGGCAAAAGCCACAATAAAATCGCAAACTGGTGCAACAATCACTGTGGAAGGTACGCCCGAAGAGGTTTCAGGCGTAATTTCTGCTTACGAAAAAACGAGCGTAGTGGGCCACGCAAAGGAAGCCATCGCGCGGGCGAAGGCGACAAAAAAAACTGGAAAGAAAAAGGAAGGTGCCTCGGACCTGATCATTGGGTTGAAAGAAGAGGGCTTCTTTGAAAATCCGAAGTCACTCGGCGATATTGGCGGGGCTCTCGAAGAGCGCGGCTTTCTATATCCGGTGACGTCACTCTCGGGCGTCGTGCTGGGTTTGCTCAAGAAAAGACAACTTCGACGCAAGAAGCTTGAGGGGAAGTGGGTTTATGGCAAATAAGAAGGCGAGGGCGGCCACGAGCGCAACCGAGGCGCTCAAGATTCTGTGGGAAGAACAATTCTTCGTTGGCTGGAGGAAAAAGACCTCAATAGAAGTTATCCTCGCTAAGAGGGACAACCACTTCAGTGGTGCCGAGCTCGGGATGGCGCTGAAGAGAGCCAAGCATCTTACACGCAGAGGCAAGCGCGGCAACTACGAGTATATCCAGAAGTATCCTCAAGCCCTGGCGCCCCAGCAGAGCCCAACAAGCAATCGGAAACCCAATGCCCGGAAAAATTAGGACAGCCAATGATCTTTTGAAAGATGTGTTCACCCCGAAGCACGTTAATGCGGCCGTTCGGCATTTTCAAGAAATGGTGGAAGAATTCGAATTGAACAAATGGGGCAACGCTACCTCAAAAGGCGGCAAATTTATCGAAGCTGGATTGAAAGCCCTTTGGGTATACGTTGGAGAGGCGGTTCCCGCAGGTAAGCATTTCAAGGCCGGATCCATAATGACCGATTTGGAAAGGAAGATCGGTTACCCAGACACGATTCGTCTTACGATTCCTCGCGCCTGCAGGTTTGCCTATGAGATAGCCAGCAATCGGGGTGCACGGCATGACGCCGATGAGATCGATGCGAACGAAATGGATGCGCGCGTGGTTCTTACGCTATGCGCCTGGATACTTTCCGAGATGGTTCGCTTCTCACAAAAGGGGCACGACCTCGCGTTGCCTAAGACGATCGTCGAAGGCTTAATGAAGCGCCGGTTTCCTTTCGCAGAGAGTATCGACGGCAGGGTGTACGCGGATATTGGCGAAAGTGCAAAGGAAGTCGCCCTCGTTATTCTCTACTACATTTATCCTGAACGGATGAGCCGCGAAGCCTTGGTGGATGGCCTTATCAGGCACTCGTTTAAGAAGCCTAACGCCGAAATGGCGGTCCAGAGGATTGCTGAATTCATCGATGATGACGGCAGGGATATGATCCGACTTCGGAATTCCGGGCTTCGCGAAGTTGAAACACTATTTGTGAAAGCGCCCGAGAAGTAAGGAGAGTAGGAACGTTAATGAGCGCTGCCTGATAGAGCAATCGGAATCGATCAACCTAGCCACACCAAAATTTTCAGGAATCGCATCAATCCTCACGACAGTAGAAATTACCCGTGATTCCCATTCGCCCCATTCAACACCCTTGCTAGCACCTGTCCTGTGTATGATTTTTTCACCTTGGCTACTTGCTCTGGGGTGCCTTGGGCCACGATGCGGCCGCCGCCGGAGCCGCCTTCGGGGCCCATGTCGATGATCCAGTCGGCTTGCTTGATTACATCGAGGTGGTGCTCGATGACCAGGACTGTGTTGCCGAGATCGGCTAGACGATTTAAAACGTCGAGAAGTTTTTTTACGTCGTCGAAATGCAGTCCGGTGGTGGGCTCGTCCAGGATGTAGAGAGTGCGGCCGGTTTGGCGGCGGGAGAGTTCGCGGGCGAGCTTGATGCGCTGGGCTTCGCCGCCGGAAAGCGTGGTGGAGGATTGGCCGAGTTGAATGTAGCCGAGGCCGACGTCGACCAGCGTTTCGAGCTTCACGCGAATTTGCGGAATATTTTTTAGAACTTCCAGCGCGTCCACAATCTGCATGTCCAGCAAATCGGAGATGGAGTGGCCTTTGTAGCGCACGGAAAGCGTTTCCGAATTGTAGCGGCGTCCGCGGCAGATTTCGCAGGTGACATACACGTCCGGGAGAAAATTCATTTCGATGCGGCGTAAACCGTCGCCCTGGCAGGCTTCGCAGCGGCCGCCTTTCACATTAAAGCTGAAGCGGCCGGGCTTGTAGCCGCGTTCGCGCGACTCGGGCAGCTGCGCGAAAATTTCGCGGATCGGCGCGAAGACGCCCGTGTACGTCGCGGGATTGGAGCGCGGCGTGCGCCCGATGGGCGCCTGATCGATCTCAATCACTTTGTCGATTTGCTCCGCGCCTTCGATCGCGCGAAATGCGCCGGGGCGCTCCATCGAGCGATACAAAGTCTGCGCCAGCGCGCGATACAAAATATCGTTCACCAAAGTGGACTTGCCCGAGCCGGACACGCCCGTGACGACGGTGAGCAATCCGAGCGGCAATTCGAGATCGACATCTTTTAAATTGTTGGCTTCGCAGCCCAGAATTTTTATGGATTTTCCGGTGGGCGCGCGGCGTTTCGCTGGCACGGCAATTTTCAACTCGCCGCGCAGGTAACGCCCCGTCAGCGAGTCGGCGCTGCGCTCGACTTCTTCCGGCGGACCTGTGGCGACGAGGTGCCCGCCGGCGTTGCCCGCGCCGGGACCGAGGTCCACCACGTAGTTCGCGCGGCGAATAGTTTCCTCGTCATGCTCCACGACAAGGACCGTGTTGCCCATGTCGCGCAATTTTTCGAGCGAGGAAATCAGGCGGTCATTGTCGCGCGCGTGCAGGCCGATGGACGGCTCATCCAGCACGTAAAGCACGCCGCGCAACTGCGAGCCAATCTGAGTGGCTAGGCGAATGCGCTGCGACTCTCCGCCGGAAAGCGTGGCGGACGAGCGATCGAGGCTGAGATAGCCGAGGCCGACGGCCAGCAGGAAATCGAGGCGCGCGCTAATTTCGGCGAGCGCGCGGCCGGCGATGTCCATTTGCCGCTCGCTGAGGCCATTTCTGATTCCGTCCACGGCAGGGCGCGCGTCAGAAATGGCCAGCCCGGTAAATTCGGCGATGGAGCGGCCGCCTACTTTTACGGCCAGGCTTTCCGGGCGCAGGCGCTGCTCATGGCAAACTGCGCAGGGCACGGGCGACATGTATCGCGTGATCCACTCGCGATAGGAATCCGAGCCGGACTCTTCGAAGCTGCTTTCGAGGAATCCGATCACTCCCTGGAAATGCAAACCGTGAATCGCTTTGCCGCTTTTCCCGGCGGCGACTGCTGCGGCGCGCGTCGCGGAGCCAGTGCTGGTACTAGCGCTTCGCCCGTTCGAAGGCGGATTGCCGTAAAGAATTAAATTCTGTACGTCACGCGGAAATTTTTCGAATGGCGTGGAGAGGTCGAAGCCGTGTGCGAGCGCACCCAACTCGATGTTGCGCTTTAAAAACACGGAGCCCGCGCCGGGGCCGAGGCCGCCTTCGAACAGCGGGCGCGTCCAGTCCGCAATCACTTTTGAGGGATCAAAATCGTACTTCGAACCGAGGCCATTGCACGCGGGGCACGCGCCGTATGGCGAATTGAAACTGAAGGAGCGCGGCTCAAGCTGTGGGACGGAAACGCCGCAGTCGCTGCACGCCATTTTTTCCGAAAACACCTGCTCGGTGCCGCCGACCACGACCACAGTGACGAGGCCCTTCGCCAGCTTGAGCGCCGTGGCGATGGATTGCGCGAGGCGGCTCGCGATGCCCGGCTTTACCAGAAGACGGTCGATCAGCACTTCGATCGTATGATTTTTTCGCTTGTCGAGGCGCGGGGGATCGTCCAGCAGGGAGAGGTCGCCGTCGATGCGCGAGCGCACGAAGCCGTCGCGCGCCAATTTTTCAAGCTCCTGGCGGTACTCGCCCTTGCGGCCGCGCACGATGGGCGCCAGGATCATCACGCGGTCCCCGCTTTTCGCCAGTTCGCCTTGCAGGATTGAGCGCACAATCTGGTCTGTCGATTGGCGCGAGATGGGCTTGCCGCAGTTGGGGCAGTGCGGCGTGCCGATGGAGCTGTACACGACGCGCAGGTAATCGTAAATCTCAGTAATAGTACCCACCGTCGAGCGCGGCGAGCGCGTGGTGGTTTTCTGTTCGATGGCGATTGACGGCGAGAGGCCTTCAATCGAGTCGACTTCGGGGCGCTCCATCTGATCGAGAAACTGGCGCGCATACGCCGAGAGCGATTCGACATAGCGGCGCTGGCCCTCGGCGTAAATCGTGTCAAAGGCCAGTGAGGATTTTCCCGAGCCGGACAAACCGGTGATGACGGTGAGCGTATTGCGCGGAATTTCGAGGCTGATATTTTTGAGGTTATGCTGGCGCGCGCCCCGGATCACTATTTTCTTCAAGCCCATATTTCGTAGACCGCCCCCACTGCCGGCCCGGCGCACAGTGCGTAAAATGCGCCCATCGTAACCTTGAAACGTAGCAGGACTGCGCAATTCAGTCAAATCGAGATGAAGGATTCACATTATTTTTGTAGGGGAAATACTGTATTTTTCGCGACTAGCCGTTTCGTCTGGACCGGAATTGGAAATATTTGCATGTTTTCATAGGAGAGGGACTGCCGTTCGCGTGCTGATTTTTCGGTATGCAACGAAGCGCACACGGAAATTTTTCCAGCAGCGTGGCTTTTTTACTCGTAGTACAAAAAACAAAACTGTGTGTTTTCAGCGTTTTGTGTTTGGCCAGCAGCGTGCAAACAATAGGAACTGTAGGGGGGAAGACACGCCGAGGATCCCTTTAGGGGATTGAGGGCTGGGCCGGCGCGATCTTCCCTCCGACCTTGCTTCCGCCAACCACCCCAACAAGCCACACCCCAAATGGAGTAAACCTTTCGGCGGAAGCTTTTGGTTTCCGCTCTAATTCTTTTCGCCATGTAACTTCGCGGGCATTAATTCGAGTTCGCGATTCTGTCATGCGGCAAAAATTTGTGTAGCTGTGACCTCTGTCTTTTAAAATCAGCATCGAAGAGAAGTTCCTCATTTCGTTAGGTAGGATGTTCCATTGTCGTGTAGCACAGGCACTCTTGCCTGTGTGCACTTCGCGAAACCCACACAGGCAAGAGTGCCTGTGCTACACAAACCTTCGCCGCACAATGATTTCGCTAACCTCAGGACGATCAGCAGTCTAGATTTTGGGAATTAGAAATTCAGCGAAAAATTTGGCTGGGGCGGTTGGACTCGAACCAACACCGTCCTCATTAACAGTGAGGTGCCCTACCGATTGGACCACGCCCCAGCGGCGCAATGTAAATTGAGTGTTAAGAAGATAATGGTTGCATGCGCATCGCGCAAGCCCATGGCAAAGATTTTATTTCGCGGGCTCAGTTGGAAAGCCAGCTTCGGTCCAGGAACGCCAGCCGCCGTCCATGGAAATGGCGTTGGTGTAACCCATCTTTTGCAAATTGTCCGCAGCGAGGGCGGAGCGAAACCCGCCGCCGCAATAGAGGACCAGCGTCGCGGCTTTGTCCGGGATCGCGGTTTCAATGTCGCGCTCGATGATTCCTTTGCTCAGGTGAACAGCGCCGGGAAGGTGGCCGCGCGCCCACTCGTTGTCTTCTCGCACATCCACCATTGTAAATTTTTCGCCGGCGTCCAGTTTGTCTTTTACTTCGCGAAAATTCAGTTCTTTTACGCGAGATTTCGCCTCGGTTACGATCGCCAAAAACCCCGGTGTATGCTTCATGGAAAATGTCTCCCTCGAAATTCGGTTCATTCAGAATAGCATAGGAAAAAAGAAGAAAAATAAATTGGGATTTAGAAACGAGGGGCCGCGCCGCCGCCGTCCCCAGAAAGCCCGAACGAGCAGCGTCGCTCAACCAGCAACCTGGGAACGCCAAAACTCCTTGCGTTATACGGGCTTCAGAAATGGCGTTAATGCGTTCGCCAAAATATATGGGAACCGCTGCCGCGAAGGCGTATCATCCGGGCAATCTGATCCGTCGTTCATTTGGAATCAACTGGGGGGGCGATCGTGAAATTATTCCTGGCCGTGATTCTCTTTCTGGCATCTCCATTGGCCGGCATTGCGCAGGGTGCGCATGCGAAACCTGGCAATGATGGTGCAATGGCGGGCGCGCATCCGGCATCGAATCTCGCGATGGAAGAAATGTTTGTGCCGGCAAAGGATCCCGGAATCAAAATTTACGTTCGCAATAAGCATGTCGTCGGCATGAGCGGCTTTTCGGCGGAAAAAACTGTGCTGTTTGTGCACGGCGCGACGTATCCGGCGGAAACGTCTTTCGACCTTGAGCTGAGCGGCCTTTCGTGGATGGATTACATCGCCGCGCGCGGGTACGACGTTTACATGATGGACGTGCGCGGCTACGGGCGTTCTACGCGGCCGCCAGAAATGGGTGCGGCACCTGAAAAGAGTGCGCCAATCGCTGACACGGAGACCGCGGTTCGCGATATCAGCGCGGTGGTCGATCACATTCTCGCGCGGCGCAAGCTGCAGAAGTTGGAGCTGATCGGTTGGTCCTGGGGTACGTCAACGATGGCCACGTACACGTCGGCAAATAATGAAAAGGTGGTGAGGCTGGTTCTCTACGCGCCGATCTGGCATCGCGAAACAGCTTCACTTACGCAGGCAAACGGGCCGATTGGCGCCTATCGCACCGTGGTTCGAGATGCTGCTTTCAACCGGTGGATGACTGGTGTGCCGGAAGATAAAAAAGCAGAACTTATTCCCGCGGGTTGGTTCGACAAATGGTGGAATGCGACGCTTGCGAGCGACCCGAAAGGGCCGAAGCAGAGTCCTCCCGCGCTGCGCGCGCCGAACGGTACCGTGCTCGATGGCGAGCGCTTCTGGTCCGCTGGAAAATCCACATACGATCCATCGAAAATCGCCGTGCCCATTTTGCTGATTCAGGCGGAGTGGGATCAAGATACGCCGCCTTATATGTCGCGCGCGCTTTTCCCGATGCTCGTGAACTCGCCGGAAAAACGTTACGTGCTGATCGGTGAAGGAACGCACACCGTAATGATGGAAAAAAATCGCATGGAATTATTTCACGAGGTGCAAATGTTTCTGGATGAAGGCGTTCACACGAAATAGATTTCGCGTTCCATCCTTTGGCAAAAACCAGGCGATCACGGTTATATTGAGGAATAGCAAATTTCTGAATTTTAGATTTAAGAATCGAAATCAGGCGGAGCGTTGATACTTTGAGGCGTCCGCTGAATTTTGGGGGCTAGGCAAATGGTGCGAGCAGCGTGGAAAATTGGGCATGCAACCATCCGGGCGGCGGGCCTGGCGATCCTCTGTGGCGCTGTGAGCGCGACGGCGCCACCGGACTGGGCGCAATCGGCGCCGATCACGATCACTTTGGCGGGGCAGTCGATGATCCGGTCGGACATTCGGGAAACTTTACCTGCGGCCGTGCCTGCAATTCAGGGGTTGCTGAAGGGCGATGTGATTTTCACTAACCTCGAAGCGGCTGTGGCAGAAAAAGGCGAGACGGTTCACGATGGGCGCGGATTTCTTACGCCGCCGGAAGCGCTCGACGCGTTGCAGGCGTTCGGTTTTAATTTGCTTTCGCTGTCCGGGAATCACGCGTTCGATTTAAAAGTGACAGGCGTGCGGAACACGTTGAAAGAAGTGGACAGCCGCAAGATTGTTCACGCGGGCACAGGAAATAATGTGGCCGAGGCTACGGCGGCGGGATATTTGCACACACCGAAGGGCACGGTGGCGCTGATCGCCAGCGCGTCCGGGCTGATTGCTCCCGGAGCCAGCGCCACGTTGGACCGGCCGGGTGTGAATGAATTGCGCGTGGAAGCCGGCGGCGTTCCAAACGAGGCTACCGAAGATCTGCCAGACACCCTGGTGAATGCGCCGAACGAGCAGGATTCGCAGCGCATTCTGCAAAGCATTCGCGACGCGCACCAACATGCGGACGTTGTGGTCGTCTACCAACACAATCACGTTTTCTCTACCCACTCATTCTCCACGGTTTTTACGGAAGGCTTGCCCGAACGGCTCGCGCCGAATCCGTGGCTCGTAAAGTGGACGCATGCGGAGATCGACGCCGGCGCGGACGTCATCGTGATGCACGGCGCGCCCATGCTGCATGGCATCGAGATTTATCATGGCCGCCCGATTTTTTACGACTTGGGAAATTTTATCTACAACCTGGTACCCATCCTGACCTACATCGACGAGCCGGTGAACTGGGAAAGTGCCGTCGCGACAGTTGAATTTCAGGATAAAAAACTGAAATCGATAACGCTCCATCCCATCGTGTTGAACAACATCGGCGAAGGCGAGCCCGAAATGCATGACGAATATGCCAGCAACCGTTTTCTACAAACGCGCGGCCTGCCCACACCCGCGCCCGGAAAACGCGCCGGTTTTATTCTGCAGCGCATCGCCGATGCGTCGAAGCCGTTCGGTACCGCGATCGAAATCAAAGGCGACACAGGAGAAATAAAATTGAACGTGGGGGAGTAGCAGTTAGTTGCAGCGGTGCCGACTGATCTTGGATTTTGGTCGCTTTAGCTACGACGGACGGCCTTCAAACGGAGTCTGCCTTAACCGGCCGCAGGAAAATGGCTGGCGAATGTTTGAGTAGCGCAGGCACTTTTGCCAGTGCGGGTTTTGCAAGGTACACACAGCCAGGAGTGGCCGTGCTACTCGAGTCGTGAAGTGTTTCGCCTGAGATTACAATCCGGAGGACCCATCATCAATTCGAGCAGGCTTCTGCCGTGGCCAACGCCATGACCGCTCCGAACAAATCTGGTTCAGCGGTGTCCAATTCTTCACCGACTCAGCCTCCTGTAAATCGACCAATCGCTTCACACTTCAATTTTTTGGAGGCGCGGTCCGCCGAATCTCAAGAGCAACCTGCAGCCTCGTCATTTTCGTTGGTATTTTTAAAAACCTGCGCGTCCGGTTGCCCGGTTGTGAAACGCTCGGGCTTATCAGCACGCTCTTCTGTGCGACTCCTGATAGGATAGTAAGGCTTAGAAACTGCGACCGAAACCCACTGAAAGTATTAAATTTTCGGCGGCATATTTGAACACGAAACGTGTAGAAGACGTTAGGAAACTTGCATGAAATCAGTGACCAAAAACACTCCTGAGCAGCTTGCTAAGGAGCTCGAAAATTTCGAGGAAATTGCGCGCGGAGTCATGCCTCGCCCGGGGAGCGTTCCCTCGGTTACGGGCGTGGAAGTTTACGGCGAGACCGTGCCGCTTAACGGAATCGTGGGCGGCGACCACATTATTTATGTGGATTTCAACAAGCGGCATGACATGGAAGCGCGCATCAAAGTCGCCGCCGAGGCCGGACGGCCGGACATCGTGGCCAATCTTGAATACTGCCGCAAGACGGCGGGCGTGCTGCTCATGGATGTCTCCGGGCATCAGGCGACGGATGCGATGCTCGCGGCGATGTTTCACCAGGCGTTTCTGATTGGCGTGCTCTACGAGCTGGAACTGTTCGGGCACGTGACGCAAAGAATTTTCGAAAACCTGAACCAGCGTTTTTACCGCACGACCAAAGTGGAAAAATTCATCACCGCCGTTTACGGAGAAATTTCGGAGGACGCCACGTTCCGTTTTCTGCTAGCGGGACATCCGCCTCCGATCGTGTTTTCCGCCGCCAAAGATCGCTTCATGGAAGTAGACCGTGAGAAGTGCATCGCGTTTCCGCCCATCGGCACGATTCCGTCCAAGAGCGTGGTCGACTGGCACCGCAGCAAGAGCCTGCTGGGATTCAAGGATCCCTACGAGCTGAATAAATGGGAATTAATGGGCAGCGGCGACATTTTGCTGCTGTACACGGACGGCGTGGAAGAGCATATGAATGGGGAGGCGCCCTATTTTCCCGATCGCCTGGAGCATGTCATCCGCAAATCCAAACATCTCTCCGCGAAAGAGATCGTCCGCATCGTTCTTGATGATGTGCAGGCGTTCGCCAAACCTGCCGACGATTTAAGCCTCGTCGTCATCAAGAAGCTCTGATCATTTAAACGTGCGCATTGCGGTGCAAATTTTACTTTGCGACTCGGAGTCTGAGCGGCACTTCATACCGCGCCAAGCTTATAATGGCGCATGCTGAAGGCAAGGCACCTGCGACACCCTCTCCGAACCCTTGTCATGGCTTATGACTATTATTCTTCGACAGTTTATGATTGGACGCACGGGATTCGCACTACAAAAATCGAGCCGCTCTCATCCCTGCAGCTGACGCGTCCGGAACATTTAGCTCACGCGAATCCTTACCTCGCGAGCCAGCCTGAGGACATCCGCTCCGTTTTCAAAAATCTGGACGTCGATTTCAGCAGATACTGTTTTGTGGACTACGGTTGCGGCAAGGGCCGCGTGCTGGCCGAAGCTGTGCGCTACCCGTTTAAATCCGTCATCGGAATTGATTTCGCGAAAGAACTGTGCGAAGCGTGCGAGGCGAATCTGGAAAAAGTTCGCGGCAAATGGCGCTGCGGGAAAGTGAAAATTCTAAATACGGACGCTACCGAATTTGATTTGCCGCACGAACCCTGCGTCGTCTACATTTACAATTCTTTTCGCGGCCCCGTTCTGGCCGCCGTGCTCGAACGCATCCGCGCGTCAGTAGAAAATTTTCCGCGCCACGTCCGCATTGCTTACGTTACTCCCACGCTTCCAGAATTTTTTGAGCAGCTGCCGCAAATCCTCGTCTATAAGTCGAGCCAGCGGTACGTCTTGTATGACCTGGGTGAGTTGCGTTGAACTTATTCTGCACGATTACCGTTGCGGTCCCAGCTTACCAGGCTGTGGAAAAATTCAAGGCACCGTGATTCAGAGCGGAGTGAGGAATCCCTCCTTCTGTTGTATCCTGGTACTTAAATCGAAGAGAGATTCGTCGCTTCGCTCGGCATGACAGAATCGAGTGCCTTTTCCGCAGCCTGTGAAGCCTATCCTCCTGGTTTCCAGTCCGCGCCAATGTGTTCAGCCTCTGTCTTCGGCCTGCTACCGCTATTTCATGTCCCGCCAATTGGGGCCGGCCTTTAAGTCGGCAACCAGCGGGACCGCCAATTTCTCTACGTTTTCCATGGCATTGCGGACGAGTGTGCGCAGGCGATCTATCTCGGCGTGCGGGGCTTCGAAGAGGAGTTCGTCGTGAACTTGCAGGATCATTTTGGCTTTGAAATTTTGTGCGGCGAGTTCGCGCGAGACGACGATCATGGCCAGCTTGATCAGGTCGGCGGCCGTGCCTTGCAGCGGGGTGTTTAGCGCTGTACGCTCCGCGAAATTACGCAGCGTTACTTGCGGCGACGTTATTTCGGGAACCGGGCGGATGCGGCCGTGCAGTGTGCGCGTCACGCCGGATTTGCGGGCTTCGGCCAGCGAGCTTTCCAGATATTCTTTTACGCCGCTGTAGCGCGCGAAATAGGCATTGATGAATTTTGCGGCTTCTTTCTGGTCGATGCTGAGCTGCGCGGCGAGGCCGAACGGCGTTTGTCCGTAGATGATGCCGAAATTGATGGCCTTGGCGGCGCGGCGATGCTCGGCGTTTTGCGCCATGGGGCCGACGCCGAAAACTTCCTGTGCGGTGCGCGCATGAATGTCCTGCCCGGTTTGAAACGCTTCCACCAGCACCGGATCTTTGGAGAAATGCGCGAGGATGCGCAATTCGATCTGCGAATAATCGGCGGAGAGAAGCGTGTTGCCTGTTTCGGCGACGAACGCGGCCCGAATCTGGCGGCCAAGCTCGGAGCGAATAGGAATATTTTGCAGATTTGGATCCGAAGAACTGAGCCGGCCCGTGGCCGTTCCCGTCTGGCAAAAGCTGGTATGCAGGCGCCCCGTTTCGGCATGAATGAGTTTCGGCAGCGCGTCGACGTAGGTGGATTTCAATTTGCTCAGTTCGCGATATTCCAGAACTTTGCGCGGCATTTCGTGCAGCAGTCCGAGTTCTTCGAGGACTTCCGCAGCGGTAGAGCGGGGTTTTCCTCTGCGCCTGCCGCCCAGCTGCAATCCCATTTTGTCGAATAAAACTTCGGCGAGTTGCAGCGGCGAATTGACGTTGAATTCGGATCCGGCGTGCTCCCAGATAATTTTTTCGAGCGCGCGGATTTCGCGCTCCATAGTTTCGGACATCGCGGCGAGTTCTTTGCGGTCGACGCGCACGCCGTGGCGCTCCATTTCGGCGAGCACCGGAGCCAGCGGCAGATCAATCGTCTCGTACACTTTCGCGAGGCCCTGCGCCTCCACATCCTTGCGCAAGAGCGGTGCAAGACGCTGCATGTGCTCCGCGTGTTCGCCCGGAGCACATGTGAGATTTACGTTTTCCTGGCGCAGCACGGCGTCGGCGAGCGAGTGTTTCGATGTGGTGGGCCGCAGCAAATAAGAGTAAAGCATCGTCGCGTGGCGAATGCCGGCCACAGGCCCTTCGAGCAGTTCCACCAGCTTCGGATCATGCACAATTTTTGCACGCGCAGGATCGCGCAAAAATTCCGCGAGCACCGTGCGCATCTCGCCCTTCTCATCCAGCGAGGCGGTGCGTGAAACGCCGGGCTTCATGGAAATCTCAACCGCGGCGGCTCGCGATCCGTAGCCTTCTTCCTCGCGCTCGCCGTCGGCCAGCGTGAGCCATACCGCGACTTCCGCGTTGCGCGGTATGGCGCTCAGATATTTTTTCAGCGCGGCGGGCGAGTCGATTGTGGCGGAGTCGCTTTGTGCCGCTGGCGTACCGGGAGCAACGGTCGCCGCGGGGAGATCGCGCAGCAGCGAAGTAAATCCCAGTTCCGAGTACAGTATGCGCAACGCTTCTACGTCCGGTGCCGCCGCGAGAAGATCGTCGAGCACCAGTTTTACCGGCGCGTTCACGTCAATCACCGCGAGCAGCTTGGACATTTTTACAGCTTCGACGCTATTTTCGAGCGCTTCGCGGTAACGTTTTCCGTCCACTTCTTTCGCACGTTCAAGGGCCGCTTCCACCGAGCCGAAGCGGCGAATCAATTCCTTGGCGCCTTTTTCGCCGATTCCTTTTGCGCCGGGAATGTTGTCGATCGAATCGCCCATCAAGGCCATCACGTCAGCCACTTTTTCCGGCGGCACGCCCATGATCTCTTCCACTTTGGCGGCGTCCACAATTAGGTCGCCTTTGTCGGGCCCCGCGCCGGGCCGCAGCACGCGCACGTTTCCGCCGACGAGCTGCATCATGTCCTTGTCGCTCGTGACGATGGAAACTTCCAGCCCTTTTTTCGCCGCCTGCTTGGAAAGCGCGCCGATCACGTCGTCAGCCTCGAAGCCGTCAAATTCGAGTATCGGCAGCCGCATCGCTTCGCACATTCGCCTCACGTAGGGCAGCTGCACCGCCAGGTCGTCCGGCATCGGCGGCCGATGCGCTTTGTACTGGTCAAAAAGTTTGTCGCGAAAGGTCGGCTCGCGCGTGTCAAACACCACGGCGAGATAATCCGGCGAATATTCCTTTTGAATCTTGCGCAGCATGTTGGAAAACAGATACGGAACCTTGGTAGGAATGCCAGAAGGGCTATTCAGCCGCCCCATCGGCGCAAAGTAGGCGCGAAAAATAAACCCCATCGCGTCCACCAGAAATATTTTTTTCGCAGCAGCAGCCTTAGCCATTTCAGCGAGTATAGCAAAGCGACGCGTCCGGCCGGGGTGTGCTATTTTATATATTCGCGGTTTTTCCGGAAAACTTGCAGCGAACATCCCACTGCGAACGGATCGCCCTCATTTCATGCCAAAACGAGTCAAAGAAAAAAAAGAAGCCGTGGGTGCAGGCTCGTCGGAGGGCCATGCCGCGGCGCAGATGGAGCGGTCGGAGACACGCGCCGGTTCGCGCGCGGCTGCGCCTGACGTAAAGACGCCCACGATAGCGGAAATTTTTGGGCCGGGCGGTGCGATTGAAAAAGTTATGCCTGGTGGGTATGAGCATCGGCGCTCGCAGTTGGAGATGGCGGAACTGGTCGAATCGGCGTTCCAGGAAAAGCGGCATTTGATTGTGGAGGCGGGAACCGGGACGGGAAAAACGCTTGCCTATTTGATTCCAGCGATACGCAGCGGGCGGCGCGTGGTGATTTCCACGGCCACGAAATCACTGCAGGAGCAGCTATTCGAGAAGGACATTCCGTTTCTGCAGAAACATTTCGCGCCGGAACTGAAAGTGGCGGTGATGAAGGGGCGCGGGAATTTTTTGTGCCGCGAAAAAGTCTATCGGATGGGCGACCAGCCCATGCTGAAGGGTCTTGATGAAGTCGACTGGTTCCACCAGATTCGCGACTGGGAAAAAGTAACGGCGACGGGTGACCGCGCGGAATTGAATTTTTTGCCGGACGATTCCGAATTGTGGTCGAAGCTCGACGCGCGCCGCGATGCCTGCACGGGACAAAAATGCCCGGAGTTCAACAAATGTTTTCTGACGGCGATGCATCAGCGCGCCGCGGAAGCCGATTTAATCATCGTGAACCATCATCTTTTTTTCGCGGATCTAGCATTGAAGCAGGATGATTTCGGCAGCGTGCTTCCGGAATATGGCGCCGTGATTTTTGACGAAGCGCACGAGATCGAAGACGTGGCCAGCGACTTTTTCGGCAAGCAGATTTCCAATTATCGTTTTGACGAACTGGCGCGAGACTCCGAAGTGGCTGCGCGCATTACCAGAGCCGGCGGCGCGGAACTGCAAAAGAAAATCACTCGGATGCGCGAACGCTCGCGCACTTTTTTTGAAGCCTTTCCGTCGCGCGAGGGCCGCTTCCCCTTTGACAAAAACCAGCGCGCCGGATTCATGGAGCAAAACAGGGAAACGTACGACGCGCTAGTGAATGCGCTGAAAAGCCTCGAAGCGGAGATTGCGTCGCTCTCCACTAAACCCGAAGAACTGCTGAACATCGCGCGCCGCGGGATGGAGTTGCGCGGCGAACTGAAGTTTCTGTTCGAATCGAGCGAAGGGAATTACGTGTACTGGTTCGAACGCCGCAACAAAGGCGTGTTCGTGGTGGCGACGCCGATCGACGTCAGCGCTCTCTTGCGCGAGCAGCTGTTCGAGGCGTTCGAAACGATCATTCTCACTTCGGCGACGCTCGCGGTCGAAGGCCGCTTTAACTTTTTGAAGCAGCGCCTCGGTGTGGACGCGGCTGCCGAGCGCGTTCTGCCCTCGGAATTCGATTTTGGAGAGCAGGCACTGCTTTATTTTCCACCAAGTCTGCCGGACGTGCGCGACGCCGGATTTCCGGAACGCGCCGCGCAGGAGATTGTTGATTTGCTGGAGATCTCGGAGGGCCGCGCGTTTTGTCTTTTCACCAGCTACAGCCAGATGAAAGATCTGCATGAGCGCGTGCGCACGCGCGTGCCTTACCCGCTGCTGCTGCAAGGCTCCGCGCCGCGTTCGGCGCTGCTCGAAAAATTCAAGAACACGCCCGGCGCGGTGCTTTTCGCCACATCAAGCTTCTGGCAAGGTGTGGACGTGCGCGGCGACCAGCTTTCGTGCGTGATTGTTGACAAGCTTCCGTTCGCTGTACCGTCCGATCCGATTGTGGCGGCGCGCGTAAAGGCATTGCAGGAAGATGGCCGCAATGCGTTTGCCGAATACCAGGTGCCGGAGGCAGTGCTGGCGCTGAAGCAGGGCTTCGGCCGGCTGATCCGCTCGCGCACCGATCGCGGCGTGCTGGCCATCCTCGATAACCGAATCCAGCGCATGCAATATGGTAAAATCTTCATGGAATCGCTTCCGGCGTACTCGACCACCAAGGACATTGCCGCAGTCGAACGATTCATGCGGAAATCGAAATAGCGGGTCAAGTTTCGGCAGTTGTGCGTTGGGTAGCACAGGCACTCTTGCCTGTGTGGGTTTTGCGAAGCGCACACAGCCAGGAGTGGCTATGCTACTGGAAATCAGTTTCGAACGTGGTGAGGAATCCGCGGCGCTACTCACTCTACTGGTCATCTACTATTCGTAGAAAATTAAAAAGGGTAAATCGATGTTTCAAGTCAGCGTTGACGAAACTTTTTCTTCCGGGCACGCCCTGCGCGGCTACAAGGGCAAGTGCGAAAATCCGCACGGCCACAATTACAAAGTGCAAATTGTTCTGGAAGGGCCTAGCCTCGATTCCATCGGCTTGCTTTACGATTTCAGCCACTTGAAGCGCGTGCTGCGCGGGATTATCGAGGGAGTGGATCACAAATACCTGAACGATCAGGCGCCGTTCGACGTGATCAACCCTTCGGCGGAAAATCTGGCCAAATATTTTTACGATGAAATTGCCGGGCAGCTGAATGCCATGCCCGCGGGAGCGCGGCTCGCGCGCGTCACCATCTGGGAGACGGACACGGCCACGGCATCGTACTGGATTTAATTGAAGCGCAAAATTTTATTGTTATGAATCGCTCATTCCTTATCGTGCTCATTCCGGCCATTGCCGTGGGCCTCGGATACCTGCTGATGTTTCATTTCCTCGGCTTTGCGCTGGAGCCATTTCGTTTTGTAGGCGCGGCCATTCTGATTGTGGGCGCGATCATCCTGGTGCAGCGGCGCCAACGACGCAACGCTTCGCGCGGGAACCGATGACGACGCGATGATTATTTCCGAAATATTTCGCTCCGTGCAGGGAGAAGGCACGCGCACGGGACTTCCGTGCATTTTCGTGCGCCTCACCGGATGCAACCTGCGCTGCACGTGGTGCGACACGGCCTACGCCTTCCATGGCGGCAAAAAAATGGAAGTGGATGAAGTTTTAGATCGCGTGCATGAGCTGTCCTCTTTTCCCGTGCACAATGAAAATGGAACCGCGCGAAGGTTGCCGAAACTCCCGCTCGTCGAACTGACCGGCGGCGAGCCGCTCCTTCAGCCGGACGCAATTCCGCTCTCACAAAAACTTCTCGATACCGGCTACCAGGTAATGATTGAAACCAGCGGGGAGCGGCAAGTATCGGTCCTCCCGCGCGAAGTAATAAAAATCATCGACATTAAATGTCCGGATTCCGGCGAACCGGACACGTTTCTGATGGAAAATCTGGACGCGCTGGACGGCAAAGACGAAATTAAATTTGTGATCTCTTCCCGCCGGGACTACGAATTCGCGCGCGACTTTACAATGCAGCACGATCTGGCGAGCCGCGTCCACCAGGTGATTTTCTCCCCGGTGCACGCGGACCCGACTGGGGCCTGGCAAGGCATGAACGCGCACGAACTCGTCGACTGGATCCTGCAGGACGAATTACCAGTACGCCTGGGACTGCAAATCCATAAATTCATCTGGCATCCGGCGACCCGCGGCGTATAGACTTCGCGGTTCGCTGTTGCATCTAATAATGAAGAGGACGCTTTCACAAAGGCCATGAGTCGGAGACCCAAAGCAGTTGTCTTGCTGAGTGGCGGGATGGACTCATGCGTCACCGCCGCTGTCGCGCGAGAAACACATGAGTTAGCTCTGGTCCATGCGAGCTACGGCCAGCGCACGGAGCGCCGCGAACTGCAAGCCTTCACCGATATTGCCGACTTTTACGGCGTGCGCGAACGCCTCGCAGTGCAATTGAAGCACTTCGCCCAAATTGGCGGTTCGGCCCTGACCGACATGCGTATCGCTGTGCCTGAGGGACACACAGGCACACCAGTTAGCGGGAACGAGATTCCCTCC
The DNA here is from genome assembly GCA_035696345.1 of Candidatus Acidiferrales bacterium. Classification (GTDB taxonomy): domain Bacteria; phylum Acidobacteriota; class Terriglobia; order Acidiferrales; family UBA7541; genus Palsa-360. The sequence continues at coordinate 9,901 of DASRQU010000091.1, read as the reverse complement.
ACATACGTCCCATTTCGTAACGCGCATTTCCTCTCTGTTGCGGTAAGCTGGGGAGAGGTAATCGGGGCAACGGCCATATTTATTGGTGCTGTGGCGGAGGATAGTTCAGGTTACCCGGACTGCCGGCCGGAATATTACCGCGTCTTCCAGCAGTTGGTACGCGAAGGTACGAAACCCGAGACTCAAATCGAAATTGTTACTCCGGTCATAGGTATGCGAAAATGGCAAATCATTCAGAAGGGTATGGAATTGAATGCGCCGCTGGACCGAACGTGGTCCTGCTATCAGTCTGAAGATGCGGCATGCGGTGTTTGCGACAGTTGCAGGTTAAGGCTCAGCGCCTTTGCCGAAGCAGGAATTAGCGATCCAATCGCTTATCGGGCCCGAGTTGAAAAATGAAGTTGAAAGACGGATTTACAGGCGAATCAACACACGATAATAACCCGCGCGGGTAATCCCAGCGGATCTGCGTTGCCAGGAGGCAGTGAAGATCATGAACCGAATGAAAGCAATCAGGAAGGCAATTTTGCTAGCGCTGATAGCCGGCCCCATGGCGGTGTTGCTCGCGCCTGCCGCCTTCGCGCAAAATTCTACGTTGTCAGGAACTGTTTTGGATTTGACCGCGAAGCCATACCCCGACGTCACCATTACGCTGAAGAGCATTGAAACCAACAAAGAGACCAAAGTCACCACCGATCCCAAGGGGCACTATTCAGCGGCCGGCCTTGCTGGCGGATCTTACAACGTGGACGTGAGCGGCAAGGATAAAGACGGAAAAGATATGCTGCTCTATCAAACCGGATTGAAGCTTGCCCCAGGCACTTCGCCGACGTTTGACATCAACATGAAGGAATTGCAGGAATCGGGAAAGCTCGCTGCCGTCGATGCCGAACGGAAGCGCCAGGAAGCGGAGCAGCAGTTCGCTGCTCTAAAGACCCACTATGATGCGGGCATCGCGGCGATCACGCAGATGAAGGACGCGCAAAACAAGCTGGCAGCGGCGCCCAAAGATCAGCAAGATGCGATGAAGGCGCAAGTCACAGCGGCCGGCGGCACGGCAGTTACGGAATTGTCCGCCGCGCTGGAATTAGAAAAGCCTGAGGATCCGAACCGCTCCATCATTCTTTCGCGATTGGGCGAAGCATACGAGAGCATGGGCAAGTGGCAAGACGCTGCCGACACCTATCAGAAGGCGATCGCTCTGAAGCCGGACACGGCGGCGAATTATAACAACCTGGGCAACGACCTTGCGAAGCTCGGCAAAGTGGACGACGCGCGCGCCGCGTACCAGAAGTATGTTGATCTGAAACCGGATGACGCCGCGCTCGCATGGCGCAATTTCGGAACCGTGCTTTACAACTCGAACCGCATGAAGGAATCCATCGAGCCCCTGCAAAAGGCCACCACGCTCGATCCGAAGAACGCGACCGCCTGGTTGCTGCTCGGGATTGCGCTGGTTAACACAATGGAATTCAAAACCGTGGGCGACAAAATTACCCCAGTAATGCAGCCCGGAACCGTGGAAGCCTATCAACACGCCATCGACCTCGATCCGAATGGACAGATTGGTGCGCAAGCCAAGCAGGGTCTCGAATCCTTGCAGGCAATGGGTGTCGGCATCACGACGAAAGTCGGCGAAGCTCCGGCCAAGTCCACGAAAAAGAAGTAAGTTTTCTGTAGTATTTAAAATGCGCGATGGGGAGCGTGGCCCATCGCGCATTTTTGTTTTCTGCCTGCAAGGCCGTACTTAAGGCCGTCGCCACTCGTCACGAAATGCGTGTGACGGAGTGGCCGCTACGAATAGATATTGCATCCGGTTGACGTGGAGTCCGTCCGATTTGTGGATAGGCGGCTTGGTTGTCTTCGTCAGGAAGCAGAACCAGGGCGACAGCTAAAAATGAGTAAGCGTTCCGGTGACCTTTGTGCGTCGAAGCGCCCAGGAAAAAATGGCGAAGGAAACAGGTAAAAGAGCTGCCGCAAATATTAACAGTGCCCCGATCGATGGCAGGAGTTCACGCAGAGATGCATGGCCCAGAATCGCCGCACGCATTCCCTCGAGCGAATAGGTGACCGGCGTAAGCCGCGCGAAAAATTGCAGCCATTTGGGCAGCACGGAAACGGGATACATCATTCCGCCTACGACCGACGATAGGCCGAGGATGGCCCAGTTCACAGGGTTCCCGCGCTTGAAGACCAGCAAATAACTTGCACTGAGAATTCCGAGCCCGCAAAAAGCCAGCACGGATGCCACCAGCACGATTAGCGCGCCGAGCCAGTTCGCTCCCTGCAATGGAAATCCAAACAAGATTGCGCCCCATCCCAAATAGATCGCGGTATGCAGCGACATCCACGCAAAAGGATAAAGGCTCGATCCCGCCAGAATGACGGGTAGGGAAGTTTGCGTCACCAATAAATTTTCGAGCGTGCCATTTTGCCGCGCTTCCTGCAGGCTCGCATCGAACGTGCTGAGGGCGACGCTCAGGTAGTCGAAAAATGCGATTCCCACGAGCGCAAATGAAAAATAATTCGTGCCGGCCGGAAGCGCTCGATGCAGCGTGGGGCTGTCCACGAAGCGCGAAAGAAAATAAAAGCTGGCCGCGCCGAATAGCGCCTGAAACATGTCAATCAGAAAAGCAAAACGGTAGCTGCGAGCCACGGCGAAATCGCGTCGGAACATGAGCGCGAGTTTGCGCAGGGTAAGTCCGAATGAGGGCGATTCGTTCACTGAATTTCCCGCGACGCGTGCCGCGTCAGAATTTCCAGCGATGCTTCCAGCGTGGCGGCGCCCGTTGCAGATTTGATGCCAGAGAGCGTGTCGTTCGCGACTAATTTCCCGCCGTCCAACACCGCAATTGTGCCGGCAAGCTGCTCGACTTCCGCGAGCGTGTGCGATGCGAAAATTAAAGTGGTGCCGTGCGCGCCCACAATTTCGCGCTGCAAAAATCTGCGGAAATCTGCCGCCGCCAGCGGATCCAGGCTGCGCGTCGGCTCGTCCAGAATCAGCACGGATGGACGGTGCATCATGGCGCGCGCGAGGCCCAGCCGGTGAATGTTGCCGGTAGACAGCGCACGCACCTGCCGCTCAAGAATGTCGCCAAGGTGAAATGGCTCGGTGAGTTCCGCGATGCGCTGCGAAGTAGACCGCGCCGAAAGATTATTGAGTGCGCCAAACAACGTTAAATTTTCTCTCGCCGTAAGCCGCGAATAAAAGCAAGCGTCGCCGCCCGTGTGATACCCGATTTGGAGTCGCACCTTCGCCGCCGCCCGCGCCACATCGAATCCGCATACCTCAGCGTGCCCGCGCGTGGGAATCAATAAAGTCGTGAGGATGCGCAGCAGCGTTGATTTCCCGGCGCCATTCGCGCCCACCACGGCCAGCGTTTCCCCTTTTTTCACGGCAAACGAAATTCCGCGCAGCGCGGGAACGGTGAGCCGTGTGACGGGCTGGACCAACCCCCGCCATCCGGAATGTGCGGCAGGAAAATATTTTTCGATGTTTTCGAGGCTGAGTGCAAAGTTTTCCACGACTTGTGGTTATAACCTTTCGCGGGTTGTGTAACAAGACTTTAGCTGCGCGAGTGACGTCCGCACGACGTTCGAGTTGTGTCAAAAACCTGAGGCTAGAAGGTAAGATTGTGAACTGGGTGGTACTTCTCGATGAGCAGGCCTTCGTTCCCATCGGGTGTATCACCCTAGTTCTGATTCGATACCCAGGCAGGTGCTCTTCAGCTTGGTAGGCGCTCGCGACGGGGGCCGCGAAAATTGATCTGAAGGGGAGAGTTCTAAAAACGGAATTCCAAACCTACATTTGCCTGGCCCTGCTCGGCATGGTTGCTGATGGGTGTCACGAAGCATCCCAACGATTGATCGCAAAAAGTTGTGCTCGAACTCGTCGTGCGCGAAGGGGACCAACGCATTTCGGCACGCAGCGCCAAGTGCGGCGCGAACAGATACTTCACGCCACCGCCGAGGTTGTACGAGAAGCGATCGCTAAACGACAAGATTCCGTGCGAATCAAAGTGCGTGAAGCCGATCCCGCCCACCACGAACGGGCGAACCTTCCCACTCGCCCAGATTTCATAAAGAAGGCTTCCCTGGAACATATCGAGGTGCGCATTGTTGGTTAGCGGCACTGTCTGATTGGTGGAAATATCGTGAGCGCTGAGCGTGGTGGTTTGCCGGTTCCACATAAATTCGCCGAAGAAGTGTGGTGCGAAACGCGCGCCCGCGTTGAATCCATAATTCCACGAGTTGCTGATCGGCAGATAGTCGACGTTCGGTGTGTTGAGGGCGATATTGCCGCCGAAACGAGAGCCCAGGAATAGCGAAAACACATATTTTGGTTCGAAGCGGCTGAAACCCGCAGGGCTCGGGGGAACCGGCGGCGGATCGCCAGGCGACGCGTAACTTTCGGCCTGATAGCTTCCTTGCGCGTGCGCCAAGCTTGGGGCGATCATCGCAGACGAACACACCAACAAAATCAGAATTCCCGCCATTTTGAAGGCTCTCAACAGGTGCTCTTTCGTGCTCATCGAATCCTCCGGTCAAAATAGCCTCCGCGGCTGGGCTATCTGAGACGGGGCCACAACTCACAACTATGATGCAAGTATGCGAGTTCAAGGCCATATGGAGTCACGAGTAGGACAGGCTTCAGCCTGTCTTCTTTTGACTTCTTCCAGCGCGCCCACGCCAGTGCGCCTGATTAAAAATCGTCGTTACACCGTTAATAGCTTGGATTTCCGCAACACCCGGAACAGCATGGCTCCGAGCAGCATGCGACAATGCCGGTGGGTGCACCCATGGCGACGGACCCGGTAATCCCTCCGTGAGCAAGTCCGAAGGCACCGAAAGAGCGATCACTCATTCTGCTTGGGATTACAAAACAATATGCTTTCCGCAACAGCTCAAGTCTTCCGTCGCTGCTCTACCTAGTGGACGTTTTTCTCGATCCAGTTTTCGAGGAACTTGGAGATCGCGGCGCTATTTTTTTCCGCCATCATGATATGGCCGTTGCCGCGCAGACCGACGTCTTCAAGGTTTACATAGTCGGTTTTTACGCCGGCCTGATTCAGCCACTTCGCGATGCAGTGTGAGTAGGGGCGGTGATAGCTCGCTTCGCCCGAAACATCGAGGACCGGGATCCCTACGAGGTTGGCGAGCTTGTGTGCAGGTTCCTTCTGCACCCAGCAGGGAATCAGGTCAGGGCCATCCGCTTTCTCTTGGCGCACGGGCTGCAATTCAGATGGGTCCTTAATGGCCGGATCGTAACGAACGGGAAGGTTTGTGAGTCCCCACAGGCGGCCCGGACCGGTGCGGCCGCGCTCGGCTTCCTCGATGGGCGGCGCAACGGGTTCCGCAGCGACGATGCCTTTGATGAGCTTGGGCCGCGCATCGGCGAGTTCCCAACCGGAGGTCGAGACGCCGGAGTGCAGCAACAGGATAACGGGCTGGTTAATCAAATCGAGCAAGCTGATCAAGGCCTCCGTGGTGTACTTCTCCACGGGCGCTCCCAGCACGACGGGGAGTTCGGTCTTGGCAAACTGGTCAAAAATCGGGTCGCCCATCTTGCCCTTTTTCGGGCCGTCGCCGGGCCATTCCGATTCCTTTGGGTATTGCGGCCAGGTGCTTTGCTTTGTCGAGGGTGGGCGGCCTCCCGACCAAACTTCTTCCATCAAGGGAGACGTGCGCGGGTCCGCCAAAGTTCCGTCCGCGTCAGAGTGCGGGTAGTACAGTGACCGGCCGCGGCCCGGAAAATCCATCAGGTATACGGTGTAACCCTGATTCAGGAAATCGTAGGCCCAGCCCGGGCGCCCGTCAGGCGTTTGCAACATCGTCACTGCCGTCTGGCCCGCGCCGCCGCCGATAAAAACTATCGGGTACGGGTGTTTGATTTTTTTTGGCACCATCACTTCCACGTACATCGCTCCAAACATAATTTCCTTGCCCGGCTCTCCGATGTAATGTCCACCCACATAGAAATGACCTTCACGCCCAATGTTGTCCGTCGCGAAAGTGGGAATTGACGCCGGAGGATTGCCCTTCGCCGCGTCTTGCGCATCCGCGCCAAACGCACTGCACACCAGAATCGCAGCCAGAGCGGAAAGTACAGCGGTCCGTATCCTTAAATTCATGAGCTTCTCCCTTACCGATTCATCCCGGAATATGAAATTCAAACTTGCGATGACGCATAAGTGAATGCAAGAAGACTACTACAACTGGGCGCCACAAATTGTCACGCATTCGCGGTCCAGTGTCATTTTTGTTTTTCGCGGGAGTGGAAATTATTTTCCGGTCGGATTTACAGCTCAAAGTTCAGGCAGGGCATGTAGAGGAACGCAGCGGGCGGTTTAAGCAGTTACCTGTATTGAGACGTTGCGGCAACATCGCCTACATTCATCAAAGGCAACAGCAAGCGCAGGAAGGTCTGTCACGGTGCCGAATCCGGCGCCGGTCAGCGTCACACTGACGGTGCAATAACCGGGATCTCTTTTTTTGGCGGCGGGTTACCGCTCGTTTGGCTCGGCAGCGGAAATAGCTTCTATTCTTCTTCCAATTTCCGCCGCCTTTGAGGTGTCATGCCTGTGCCCAGCAGTTGCGCGCGAATAAAATCTCCCCGCACGCGTTAAAGAGTTGCTCTGCCTTCTGGTCATCACCCGCGCTGCGCGCGCCAGACGCCATGTTTTTGAGGGTTAACGGTAATTCACGTTGAGGTGTGAGACTGTGGAAAAGCGGTGATTAACATTTCTATTTTAACTTGTACGTTATGGGCCGCCAATGCTACAAAGCCGGTAAGGTTTAAGCAGGAGGTCCTCGATGTCAGTTTTCGCCGCACACTATAAGTCTCCAGACGATTCAGTGAACTGCGACTACGATATATTCGAGGAATTGCCGGATGGAAGTGCGGTTTGGCGGGCATGCGTGTTTGGAATCGAAAATGTCGAACTAAAGTTTCGAGAATTGGCAAAAGAATCACCAAACAGAATTTTTGCCATCAATTTGCTGGATCGGTCCATCTCTGTGATCCGTCCCTGGAAATCGACCGGGAAACAGGATTTGCGTCGCGTCGGTTAACGATAGCGCAACGCAAAAAGCCTTCTCCCCACCCCGGTGCAAAACGGCAGAGTAGGAAAGCTCGGAGGCCCCGGTGCATTTAAACGGGGCTGCTGTGAGTGTTTGATAGGCACTGCGCAGACGAGGTCATAACCTAAAATCAAGGCTAGGATTTTGCCCAGATTTATACATACCGGACGTATATGGCCAACAGGACCGTTCACATCCCACTTCTATGGCTGCTGCTCATTTCGCCTTTCCTTATCGTTAACGCAAACGCCCAAAATCCTATTCAGTTAGAAAATGCAAAGACCGGTACGTCGGCCTGGCAGGTGATTAATTATGCTTCGAATCACGAAATCGAGGGATATGCAAACCTGACCAGTGTCAATCGCGGTGGCCAAATCCAGTTCTTCGTCAACACAATTGACCGCAACTTTACAATTCAGATTTTCCGCACGGGCTGGTATGGAGGCACAGGAGGGCGACAGATCACCTCGCCCGTGCAACTTTCGGCCACGGCCCAGCCAAGCTGTCCCACAACGGATTCCTCAACTGGCCTGATCGAATGCAATTGGACCAATCCGTACGTTCTCCAAATTCCCAACGATACTTCCGATCCCACGGACTGGGCGAGCGGCGTCTACCTCGCGAAGTTAATTAGCGCGAGCGGATTCCAAAGCTATATCGTTTTTGTCGTACGCGATGATTCACGCCCTTCCGATTACCTGTTCGAATCGAGCGTGAACACCTATCAAGCCTACAACAACTGGGGAGGAAGATCGCTTTACGCCTATAACAGCGACTTTCAGGCTCGCAAAGTTTCCTTTAACCGTCCATACGCGGATTCCCAGGGCGCGGGGCAATTTTTGGGTAGCTACGAGTATCCCGCCGTGCGTTTCCTTGAGCGCGAAGGATACGACGTAACGTATGCAACCGATGTCGATCTTCACGAAAATTCCAACATATTGCTGTCCCACAAAGCCGACCTGGTTGTCGGTCATGGCGAATACTGGTCTTGGCAAATCAGGGCGAATGTATTGAGCGCACTCGGCCAAGGGATCAGCCTCGGAGTATTTGCCGCGAACACGTGCTACTGGCAAGTGCGGTACGAGCCGAGCACAGCCGGCGGCGTTGCCGATCGTACAATGGTCGGTTACAAGGATTTTGCGTTGACCGAGGACCCGGACTACATTAACGGCGATTCCTCCTTTTATCATTTGGTTACCACAAACTGGCGCGCTAGCCCCGTGAATCTCCCCGAAGACGCTTTTATAGGTGTGATGTACGGCAATGTGGTGACGAGGGGCGATATTGTTGTGTTCAATTCTTCAAACCCCGTATTCAAAAATACCGGTCTGCAGAATGGGTCGACCTTACCTCAACTAATGGGAGTGGAGGTCGACGGTCTCGCCAACGATACGCCTTCGGGAACTGTACTGCTGTCGCATTCACCTTACCAACTTAGCGGACAGACGTTGTACTCCGATATGACCATCTACAGTAATTCGAGCGGCGCAACGGTTTTTGCGGCTGGGACTATGATCTGGAGCTGGGGCCTGGACGATTTCAACGGCGGCCCGGTAAGCGCAGCGGCGCAACAGATGACTCGAAATATTTTGGCAATGTTCGTTGGCGGCTCATCCCCGGTGACGTTATCTGGGGTGTCGGTAAGTCCGACGAGTGTGACGGGAGGGAGTTCGGCGACGGGGACGGTAACGTTGAGCGGGGCAGCGCCGAGCGGAGGAGCGAGCGTATCGCTGTCGAGCAGTAACACAAGCGCGGCGCAGGTGCCGGCGAGCGTGACGGTTGCGGCGGGGTCGACAAGCGCGACGTTTACGGTGACGACGAGCGCCGTGTCGAGCACGACGACGGTGACGCTCACGGGGAGTTACAACGGGACGGCGACGGCAACCTTAACGGTGGCTCCGGCTGCGACGGTGTCGTTGTCGACGGTATCGGTAAGTCCGACGAGTGTGACGGGAGGAAGTTCGGCGACAGGGACGGTGACGTTGAGCGGAGCAGCGCCGAGCGGAGGAGCGAGCGTATCGCTGTCGAGCAGTAACACAAGTGCGGCGCAGGTGCCGGGGAGCGTGACGGTTGCGGCAGGATCGACAAGCGCGACGTTTACGGTGACGACGAGCGCCGTGTCAAGCACAACGACGGTAACGCTCACGGGGAGTTACAACGGGACGGCGACTACAACCTTGACGGTGGTTCCGGCTGCGACGGTGTCGTTGTCGACGGTTTCGGTAAGTCCGACGAGTGTGACGGGAGGGAGTTCGGCGACGGGGACGGTGACGTTGAGCGGGGCAGCGCCGAGCGGAGGAGCGAGCGTATCGCTGTCGAGCAATAACACAGGTGCGGCGCAGGTGCCGGGGAGCGTGACGGTTGCGGCGGGGTCGACAAGTGCGACGTTTGCGGTGACGACGAGCGCCGTGTCAAGCACAACGAGGGTAACGCTCACGGGCAGTTACAACGGTACGAAGACTACAGCCTTAACGGTGAATACATCGGGAGGCGGCGGCGGGGGAGGATCGATTGCGTTCGTACAGCAAAGGACGGCGACGTACGGTGCGGCAGCCAGCGTGGTGGTGAGTTTGAGTAAGGCGCCTGGTGCGGGTAACGCACTGGTGTTGTTCTCGGACAACGATAATGTGGGAATCACAGGAGTGAGCGGAGGAGGAGTGAGTTGGGTGAAGGGACGCGCGAGCGGGAGCCATTCGGTTGGAGAGATATGGTATGGGGTGAATAGCAGCGGATCGGGGAGTTCGGTTACGGTGAGCTATGCCGATGCCACGGGAAGCGGGGGAGTAAACGTAAGCGAATTTTCCGGTGTAGTCAGTTCGAA
>DASRQU010000090.1:0-9666 GCA_035696345.1 Candidatus Acidiferrales bacterium | reverse complement strand
TTCGGCAGCAACCAGGCCCACTTTGCCATGGAAGGCGCGATGGATCTGCTCGCTGAAAAAGTCGGCGTCGACGGCTACGATATTCGCATCCGCAATATTCTGAATCCGGGAGACAGATTTGCGACCGGACAAGTCATGCGCGATAGCGCGCTCGGATTGCGCCGCTCGCTCGAGGCCGTGAAAGATATTTACAAGAGTTCAAAATACGCGGGACTCGCCTGCGGAATCAAGAGCACGGGCATAGGCAACGGCACGATCGACAGCGGATACATCACCATTCGCGTGCTCAACGGACCGCGCATCGAAATCCTGAACGGCTACACCGAGATGGGCCAAGGAATTTATACGGCTACGCGGCAGGCCGTGTGTGAAGAGACCGGATTGCCCGCGGAAATCATGGACGTACGGTGGGACAAGGAATTGGGAAATAAATGCGGAGAAACGTGGGCCTCGCGCGGCACGACTTTGAGTTGCGCCGCGGCACAGCGGGCCGCGCAGAAACTTGCGGCCGATTTGAAAGAACACAAGCTGGAAGAACTCGTGGGACGCGAGTATGACGGGGAAATTATCTGCAACTTCACGACGCGGCCGGGCACTCCTGAATCATTTACGAATCCCACAACGCACTTGACGTTCAGTTACGCGACGCAACTGGTGATCCTGAACGACGAGGGGAAACTGGAACGCGTGGTGGCGGCTCACGACGTGGGGCGCGCGCTCAATCCGCGATTGTGCGCGGAGCAGATGGAGGGCGGCGTTCACATGGGACTGGGCTATGCCCTCAGCGAAGATTTTCCTTACACGGATGGGCGGCCCCACTCGCTGATGATGCGCGATTTCGGAATTGTTCGCGCGAAAGACACGCCGCAGATCGACGTGGTCCTGATCGAAATTCCGGACGAAGTGGGCGGCTACGGATCGAAGGGCGTGGGCGAAATTGGGTGCGTGGCGACGACCGGAGCGGTGGCCGCTGCGCTTTATTCGTACGACGGCGTGCGCCGGTTTAAATTGCCCATGCAGGATTCCGTTGCGGCGGGGCCGTCGGTGCCGAAGTCGCGGAAAAAAATGCTGGTGGCTGCGGATTAGTTTTTTTGGTGGTGTTTAAGTGGCGCGGGCTTCAGCCTGCGTGTTTTGGGTCCCTGCATGGACTAAACCCAGCAGGCTGAAGCCCGCGCCACTTAAAGCCAATCACGCGGTAATTTGCTTCGGCTCGGCGTCGCGCTTGGCTTGAATTGCGTTGAAGACTTTTTCGGCGGTTGCGGGCAAGGAATGGATGCGCACGCCGACTGCATCGTAGATCGCATTCAGAATGCAGGCAGCAGTCGGAACCAGGGTAGGTTCGCCTACGCCTTTTGCGCCGAACGGGCCAGACGGATCGTAGTTGTCCACAATGTCGACTTCAATTTCGGGCATGTCAAGAGAGGTCGGCATGATGTAGTTCGTGAGATTTGGATTCATCTGCACGCCCTTGTCGTTGAACAAGATTTCCTCCTGCAGCGCGAAGCCAACTCCCATCGAAATGCCGCCTTCGACCTGGCCCTCGACGAGCATTGGGTTGATAGGCGTGCCGCAATCGTGCGACGCGACAATGCGCAGAATTTCCACGTCGCCGGTTTCGTCGTCCACTTCCACTTCGGCGATTTGCGTTGCATACACATACGTGCCGAACGGTTTCCCCTGCCCGGTTTCCGGATCGAGCGCAACGGTCGCGGGGTTGAACGAGGCGCTGCCGATAGGCGGTTCGCCCGTGACGGTGCGCGCGTGATTGGCAACGTCCCCGATATGCATGTTGCGTTGCGGAAAACCTTTGACCACAATCTTGTGATCCATGGCTTCCAGCTGATTCGGCTTCACGCCTAAGAGCGGCGCGGCAACGTCGAACAGCATCATCTTCACTTTCTCCGCGGCAAGCCGCGCAGCGTTGCCCGTCACGTAGGTGGTGCGGCTGGCGATCGCGCCCGTGTCCATCGGCGTCGCGTCGGTGTCAGCGGAAACGACGTTTACGTCATCCGTCGAAATTCCGAGTTCCTGTGCAACGATCTGCGCGAGAATCGTAAGCGATCCCTGCCCGGTTTCCACCGTGCCGGTCAGAAGTGTCGCGGTGCCGTCTTCATCTAGCTTGACGACAGCGGAGCTGGGGTTCGCCGCGACGGTGAACCCTATCGGATACCACATGCAGGCCATGCCTTGTCCGCGCTTTTTCATACTCGCACCGTTGTCGCATCGATAATATCCTTCGGCAGAAGTTTTCCACCGGACGTTCCGCTTCCCTTGCCCTTCCAGCCGAACTTTTCTGCCGCGCGCAAAAGCGATTCCTTGACCACCACGCTTTGCAATTTTTGTCCTGTGGGGCTGATCGAACCTTCGTGAAACACGTTCATCAGGCGGAGTTCCAGCGGATCCATCTTGAGCAGCGTGGCGATCTCATCCATGTGCGATTCGTACGCGAAGCAAACCTGCGGCGCGCCGAATCCGCGCATGGCGCCGGTCATCGTTTTGTTGGTGTAGACAACGTAGGCTTCCGCGTAAATATTTTCGATGTTGTAAGGGCCCGCTGAAAGAATGCAGGCCTTGCTCAGCGTAGTTTCGCTCCAGGAGCAGTAGGCGCCGCCATCGAGCACCAAGCGAATTTTGCGCGCCTGAATCCTGCCGTCTTTGGTCACGCCGGTCTTGTAATCCATGATCAACGGATGGCGCGTGGTGGAGGCGATGAATTCGTCGGGACGCGTGAACACGCTTTTCACCGGGCGGCCCGTTTTTTTGGAGAGCAACGCGAGCACCGGCTCAGTGGTAATTTCGTTTTTGCCGCCGAAATTGCCCCCGACGATGGTGGCGACGAGGCGAATGCGGCTGATGGGAATTCCCAGCGTGCTGGCGATGTCCGCGCGGCCCAGGGTGATGCGTCCGAGCGTCGAGTAGATCGTAACGCGTCCATTAGCGTCCCACATCGCGATTGTTGCGTGCGGTTCGAGTGGGACGTGCTCCACCATCTGCGTGCGATATTGGCTCTCGACGATGTGGTCGGACATCGCAAATCCTTTTTCGATGTCGCCCTTTTTAATAAATTTCTTTTGGTAAATATTCGCGGATGGCGCGTGCACGCCCGGCGTTTCCAGCTTCAGCGATTCAAGCGGATCGAGCACAGGGGTGAAAAGCTCGTAATCAATTTTAATTTTCTCGCAGGCTTCGGATGCAATTTGTTCGGAGACGGCAGCGACGGCGACGACCGGATCTCCCGCATGAAAAACGCGCTCAAGCGCCAGCACCGGCTGATCTTTCAGGGACGGGCCAAACGCATTGTTCGGCACATCTTTCCCAGTCAGCACGGCCATCACGCCGGGCATGGCTTCGGCTTCCGAGGTGTCAATACTCTTGATGCGTGCGGAGGCCACGCCGGCGCGCTTGATTTTAGCGTACAGCATGCCGGGAAACGTCATGTCGTCGATGTACGAAGTCTGGCCCAGGCCGTGCAAGCGGCCGTCGAGGCGCGTCGCCCGCTGCCCTACTGCCGGAGTTTGCTGGCGCGCTTTAGGCACAACCACTTCGATTGGGTACGTGACGAGCGGAGAGGCCACCGACTCACGAAGGATTCCGGGATCTTTCAGTACAGACTCGACAGAAGAATCTTTCTCGGCAACTTTTGGCTTTTTGTCCACGTTGGGACTCCTTCCCAGAACTGTTTGCAAATGTCACGAATGTCAACCGACTATCGAATTGATTGCACCGCTTCGCCGCGCATATTGCGCGAGGCGAGCAAGATCGCTTCAATCATTTTCACGTAACCCGTGCAGCGGCAAAGATTCCCGCCCAGCGCATCGCGAATCTGCGGAATCGTCGGATTCGGAATTTCGTCGAGCAGCGCTTTCGCGGACATGATCACGCCGGGCCCACAGAAGCCGCACTGCAGTGACGCGCATTCTTCGAAGGCCTTTTGAATGGGATGCACGCGATCCATCGACGCGAGTCCTTCGATCGTCTCCACGTCGCGGCCTTCGGCCTGAGCGGCGAGCATGAGGCACGAGTTCACGGGTTTGCCATCGACAATAACGGTGCATGCGCCGCAATCGCCAACGTCACAACCAAGTTTCGATCCGGTGAGGTTCAGGTTGTCACGCAGCATGCGCAGAAGGGTGGTTTCCCCTCCGACGATGGCCGTTCGAGTCTCGCCATTCACTGTAAGTGTTACGGTAACCATGCGTTTCTCCCTATCGTTTCGCTTGCGCCAGCGCGTAAGCGCCTTCCAAAGCGCGCTTGGTGAGCACTGCCACCAGATTTTTGCGGTACCCTGCAGACGCGCGGAAATCGGAAATTGGTTTTGCGTCGGTCGCGGCGATGAGGCCAGCTTCGGCCATCACTTCCGGCGTGATTTTGCGGCCTTCGAGAAAGGCTTCAGCCTGAGTGGCGCGAATTACTTTGGGGGCCACCGCGCCCAGTCCAATGCGCGGCGCAACAAACGTATGTTTGTCCCAATCAACCCAGAAACTGGCAGCGGAATTCACGAGCGCCAGCGCTTGCCCTTTGCGCAAACCAAATTTCAAAAAGTGAGTGGGCTTGCCGAGATTCTGTTTGGGAATGATAATTTCGGCGAGAATTTCATCCGCTTTCAATACCGTTTTGCGCGGTCCCAGGAAGAAATCCGTCAGCGGCACTTCGCGGCGGCCTTCCGTTCCCTCGATGCTGACGATGGCCTCGAGCGCCATCAACGTAGGGCCGCTGTCCATGGACGGTACGGCGGTAACTAAGTTTCCACCCAGCGTCCCGAGGTTGCGCGTCTGCACCGCACCAATCGTGTGCGCGGCGTCAACCAACGCAGGGAACATTTCCTGAATTACAGGGGAACGCATGATCTGGGAGTGCGTCACGAGTGAGCCAATTCGCAAGCCGTCGTCAGTGACGAGGATCGACTTCAACTCTTGCGCGCGGGAAATGTCGACAACTACATTGGGCGAATGCGCGGAGAATTTGAGGTCAGCCAGCAAATCCGTGCCGCCTGCGATGACTTTTACTTTGGAAGTAATAGAATGCTTGGCAAGCAGGGCCACAGCATCGCGGGAATCTTTCGCGGAAAAAAGCTCAAACGCTCTCATGTTTTATCTCGCAGCGCTCATTTGTGAGCGGTAAACTGTGGCCTATCAGCGCCTTGGGGATGCGATGGCGAAGCGGGCCCTACACACCCATTGAACTTGCTCTTTTCACACGCACAACTTCACCCGAATTCGGGCAACTTCAAAGGCGTGTCAACGGCGAAATCATAGCATTACTTTTATCCCAAGACCAGATGATAAAAGCCGCTGAAATGCGAGTTTAACGATGCGTTTAACAGCTATGTTTAAGGCCATGCTTAACCGACCGCACCGCCCACAGGCGTTACTCGCGCAGCGCGAATGTGAACATGCTATTGCCCGAACAGATCGTGACGTACTGTTTGCCATCAACCTGGTAGGTCATCGGCCCGGAAATAATTTCGCCGCCCAGATTTTGTTTCCAAAGCAGCGTCCCGTTCCGCGCATCCAGCGCCTGAAAATACCCTTCGCGGCCGCCAACAAAGAGCAGATCAGAATCAGTGGTCAGGATACCGCTGGTATTAACGTCGTGCATTTCGTACTTCCACTTTTTATCGCCGGTGGCCGGATCCATTGCCACCACCGCGCCTGAGCCCATGGCTTCGGTATACGTGTTGATGGGACCTGTGCGCGTGCCGGTGGGATTTTCAGCGCCGGGAATCGGGCTGGCGTTCGCTCCGCCCGTGAAGCGGGTTCCTTCGACGTAATCCGCCTTCACGCCCGCGAAAATCGTACCGTAGTTCTCCCATGCGGAAATGTAAAAGAGTCCAGTGCGCGGACTGTAGGAAGGCGCATACCAGTTCGTTCCGCCTTGAATCCCAGGATACGTCGTCGCGCCAGCAGGTTGCGGGGTCGCTAAGGGGCGGCCGTTTGCATCGAGTCCGCTGGCCCAATTTACTTTGACGAATGGCTTCCCGTTCAGGAATTTTCCCGTGGCGCGATCGAGCACGTAGAAAAATCCGTTGCGGTTCGCCCACATCAGTAATTTGCGGGGAGCGCCATTCCAGTTGGAATTGACGAGGACGGGAACCTGTACGGAATCGTAATCGTACGGATCGTGCGGCGTGAACTGGAAATACCATTTCATTTTGCCGGTGTCCGGATCGAGCGCCAGGACGGAATCCGAAAAAAGGTTATCGCCGGGACGCTGTTCCGCATTCCAGTCGGGCCCGGGATTGCCGGTGCCCCAGTAGGTCAGGTTCAGGTCCGGATCGTACGAACCGGTCATCCAGACGGCGCCGCCGCCGTGCTCCCAATCGCCCCCGCGCCAGGTATCGTGGCCGGGCTGATCGGGATCGGGAATTGTGTCGAACTTCCAGGCCTGCTTTCCGGTTTGCGCTTCGAACGCGGAAATAAATCCGCGCACGCCGAACTCGCCTCCGGCAACTCCTACAATCACCTTATCCTTTACTACCAGCGGAGCCATGGTCATCGCGTATCCGGCAGCGGCTTCGGCCAGCTTCACGTTCCAGATCGCGTGTCCGTCTTTCGAATCGATGGCGATCAAATGCGCGTCCACCGTGGCCATGAAGAGCGTGTCGCCGAGAATGGCGAGGCCGCGATTCACAATGCCGCAGCAGGGCCGCGAGGCGGGAGACGTCGCGTAATGATAGAGCCAGAAAACGCGCCCGGATTTTGCATCGACGGCAACAACGTCGTTGGGTGATTGCGTAAGATACATGACTCCGTCAACGACGAGCGGCGTGGTTTCGAACTTCTGCAGAGACTGCGCCTGAAAGACCCATTTCAGTTCGAGATTTTTTACGTTCGCAGGGTCTAGCTGCTTAAGCGAACTGTGGCGCTGGCTCATGTAGCTGCCGGAATAGGTCAGCCAGTTTTGCGGCTCGTCGGTCGCGTGAAGCAGGCGCTCATTCGTGACTTGCGCGCGAAGCGCAAAAGGAATCAGCACGGATATAAGCAATAAAAAGGACGTGCGCTGTAAATACTTCATTTCACACCTTTCAACGAAAGAAGATAGGCCTCGATGTCGGCAAGTTCCTGCGCGCTGAATTTATCCTTATAGGACGGCATGGGCGTGGTTTGCAGAATCGCGAATTCGCGCAAATCAGATTTGGCAAGTGAAACGAGGCGCTCGTGTTCGTCCACAAGCTGCACGGTGTAGGTATCTTCGTTCAGGCGGCGGCCGTTAATGGTTTTGCCGTCTTTGGTTACTGCGCGCACGGAGCGATTGATCGGCAGCAAATTGTCGGAAGGATCGACGAGTTTGCGGCGAAGCAAATCGGCGGTGCGGAGCGCGCCTACATCACCCAGATCGGGCGCAACACGCGGGCCCTTGCCGTTGACCGCGTGACACGCGGCGCAATTCCCAGCGCCGTTGAAAATTTCCTTTCCGCGAGCCACATTGCCAATGAACGCGCCCTTCGCGTCGGCGCTGTTCATATTGCGCAGGTAGGAAACAATTCCCGTGAGTTCCGACGCACCGAAGGCAAAGGGGCGCATTTCGGTGCCGGGGACGCCCGTGGTGATGGTGGCACGCAGATCATTGTCAGACACAACGCGCTTGAAAACGCCGGCACGGAAATTTACGCCGGGAATCACGTCGCCCGATACTCCGTGGCAGGCGGTGCACTGGCTAGCAAAAATTTGCGCGCCGTACTGGATGTCTGCCCTGTAGTATTCGGGCGCGCGGTCCTGTCCTTGTGCGTGCGCGGCTGGCGCGTGTGAGAAGAACAACACGCAAACGGCTGCGACTAAGCCGAGCGCGCGAATTGCAACCCAGCGAATCTTCACGGAAAAACCCCCGCTCGAGCCCTGATCGTGGGCTCTTAAAAGTTCAAGATGAATTCGTGCTTGGAAATATACACCGGGTTTCGCGGGTTGGGAAGGTGGAGTAGGACAGGCTTCCGCCTGTCTGGGGGTGAATTTTTGTCTCGGGTTAAAAAAGTCAAAAGAAAACAGGCTGAAGCCTGTTCTACTTCAGGCGCGGAAATAATTGGAGGGCGTTGCCTCTTTCGATGGATTGCAGGTCGGCCGCACTCAGTCCTGCTTCTCTCAAGCCTTTGGTCACTTCGGACGCGCTGGACAAGGGAAAATCGGTGCCGAATAAAATGTGCGGGAGGGGCATCAGCTTCAGCAACGTGGGCCACACGTAGGGATTATAAAAGTTTGCGGTGTCAAAATATAGTTTTTGGACTTCGTACAAAAATCCATTCGGCAAGCGTTTGGCGATATCTGGCTGATTAGCCAGCGCCACGAATCTGGTCATCAGATAAGGCATCGTTCCGCCACCATGCGAAAAAATAAAACGAATGCCTGGATAGCGCGAGGCCGCGCCGTCGAAAATGAGGCTGGCGATGGCGCGCGTCGTGTCCGTGCTTAGTTCCACGAGGCCGGTTGGGATGCCTGGCTGCAGATCCTTGCAGCACTCCGGCTTCACGGGATGGAAAAACACAACGGCTTTACGGCGATTCAACTCGCTCATCACCGGCGCGAATGAGGGATCGCCAGGATATTTTCCCTGGTAGCTCGTCATCATGCACACGCCGTCGGCCTTCAGTGTATCTTGCGAGTATTCAATTTCGCGCAGGCTCCCATCGATATCCGGCAAAGGAATCGTGGAATACATGCCGAAACGGCCGGGATGATCCGCCATCAGCTTCGCGCCATAGTCATTACATTCTCGCGCCAGTTTGCGTGCGGCATCGTTGTCTCCAAACCAGACGCTTGGCTCGCTCGTGGAGATCATGGACGTGGCCACGCCGCTCTTGTCCATGTCCTCGATTGATTTTTCGGGAGTCCACAATTCCAGCGGGCGCTGATTTGTTTTTCTCGCGGAAATCGCCGCGATGAAACCAGGCGCCGAGAAATGATGATGGACGTCGATGCGAAACGGTTTTATGGAGGGTAAGGCCGGAGCTTGCGCGCTTATGAAATCCGCCGGTACGAGCGATGCGGCGCCGAGCGCGACGAGATTTGCCATGAATTTTCGGCGCGCAATTCCGCCGGTCGCCGCGGAAATTTCGTACTCTATTGAATCAGGACGAGCGGTGGATTTCATTGGCGGCTAACGTACACCCATCGGCTTTCGCGCGCAATGCAATATGTTTTCGTGGCATAGGCTTTAGCCTGTGGGGTTTAGTCCTTGCAAAGACGAAATTCCACAGGCTGAAGCCTGTGCTACTTTACTGCGGCCAAGTTGCAGCGGGATCAAGATTGATGATTGGCTGCGCGCCGGAAACCGGCACCATTGGACGCAGGTACGGGCGGCCAATCGCTTTGTGGCAACCGTAGCAGTCTTCCAGCAAATGTTTGTACTCGATCTCAAATTCCTTGCTGTCCTTCATTTCAATCGCCTTGCGAACCTTGGGCAAAGTCCCGTTATCGATGCCCTCAAATATCGCGGGGATGTCCACGGTGCTTCCGTCCGGTCCCTTTGGATCAGGAAACAGGTGTACTTCCCAGCGAATCCGATTGCGCGCTTCGTTCAGGTAATATCCCGCCAGCGGCCAATTTCTTTTTTGCTCAGCAAACCACAAATTCGCGGCAAACATGCCGACTTCAACCATGGGGTGGGAATGCGGCGGCACGAGATCTTTCAGTCGCGCCATGTCCGCCTGCACGGTCGCAGCGTTTGCCTGCGGAG
>DASRQU010000089.1:0-37042 GCA_035696345.1 Candidatus Acidiferrales bacterium | reverse complement strand
CAGCGCATCGAAATCGGGCGATTGGCCGGATGCGTAGGACGAAGCGTATTGCGCGCCCACGGCGAGCGTGGAAACCAGTGTCATCAAAAAAAGAAATATCGCGATGACGAAAGATTTGCGCTGCCTGCGCGCTTCGACGTTGTCCCGATAGGGAGTGGCAGGCAGATCCCACGGATTCCCGACGGGAGCGAAAATCTCCGCGGGAGCGGAACCAAACTCAAGGTTGCTTCGATCAGACATACAAGATTAGATGCGCGCCGCGCGGCGAGAGAACGGAATTTGCGGCCGGAACACGCTACGGAAAAGTACTTTATTCTCTATTCTGTCATTCCGAGCCAAGCGAGGGACCACTCTTGGATCTGGGAGCGAGCTAATAAAAGAAAGCGGGATTCTTCGCTTCGCCCGCAATGACAAGGCTCTAATTTCTCCGCAGGCTCGGAAAGTCGCCCACATAACACTCCAAAGGGGAAGAGGTCCGCACGTAAACCTATTTACAGTGTCTGCAGTTCTTTGCCAGGCTTGAAGCGCACCGCTTTACCGGGCGGAATGCTGACCTCCTGGCCGGTGCGCGGATTGCGGCCGATGCCAGTCTTGCGAGGGCGCACGTTGAACACACCGAAGCGGCGCAACTCGATCCGTTCGCCTTTGCCGAGGGCTTTCTTCATGGCGTCGAAAACGGTCTCGACAGCCTGCTCGGCTTTGGTACGGCTTACGCCGGTCTTGTTCACTACGGCATTCACGATATCCAGCTTAATCACGCTAACCTCCAGCGATTCAACGGCAAGCCATGCTAGACACACAGTTGCGGGTTGTCAAGGTCGGCGCGGTCGGTTAAGATTCGCGTCTTTGCAACATCCCCGGGGAGGGCATGAATGTCGGTAAAGCCGGATCATTGGATACGTAAGATGGCCATCGAGCACAAGATGATTGAGCCGTTTGAGGACCGCCAGGTCCGCGACGGCGTGATCAGCTATGGAGTGTCCAGCTACGGCTACGATATCCGCGTTGCAGATGAATTCCGCATCTTTACCAATGTGAATTCAACGATTGTGGACCCGAAACACTTCGATTCGCGGTCGCTCGTCGAGTTCAAAGGCGCGGAATGCCTTGTGCCGCCGAATTCCTTTGCCTTGGCGCGCTCGGTCGAGTATTTCCGTATCCCGCGCAACGTTCTGACCATTTGCCTCGGCAAGTCGACCTACGCGCGCTGCGGAATTATCGTGAACGTCACGCCGTTTGAGCCCGAATGGGAGGGCTTTGTCACGCTGGAAATCAGCAACACCACGCCGCTACCCGCGAAGATTTACGCCAATGAAGGACTGTGCCAGGTCCTTTTCTTTGAATCGGATGAGCCCTGCGAGATTTCCTACAAGGATAAAAAAGGGAAGTACCAGTCGCAGACCGGAATTGTTCTTCCGCGCCTCTGAACGTCGGTTTCGCCACTCGTCGGACACTAAAAAAGTTGCCCTCTCCGTCCCGAAAAACGGGATGGAGACGCCGATACAGAACCGGTTTCGTAGAGGCCGGCTGTTTTGTGGCCCGGCCACGTTTGATTTTTTCTCGAGGTAAGTTCGCAGTATGCGGGAAACCTACAGCTGCGAAGGCAAAACCGTAACCGTTTCTTCGCGCGCGAGGCCCATGGGGTAGCCACGTTTCACCCAGCCGTCATACCCTCCGGCGAGCGGTCGGATCTGCGTGATCCCTTTGCTGCGCAGCAAAAGCGCCAGGCGCGCAGCCGTCACTTCATTCGGGCATGCGCAAAACAAAACAATTTCGCGGTCGCGCGGAATCACTTCGGACGCCTCTTCCAGTTCCGCGGCGTCAACGTGCAGCGCCCCTGGGATTGTTTCCGGATTCGCGTCGAAGTCGAGCGCATGTCGCAAGTCTACGACGAGCACATCTTCTCCGGCGTCCATTTTTTCTTTCAACTCTTCCGGAGTGATGCGCGCGATTTTTAAATTTTTCAGGAATTTTTGGCGGTGGTAATATTTCCAAAGAATGTAGCCCGCGAATCCCGCTATCAAAAAGACGAGCAGCCATCTTCCAAAAAAAGACGCGCTCGCAGCCACCCGTTCGAGTTCTCCGCTGAACAAGTACCCCGTAATCGTAAAAGCGCCGACCCACGCAAATGCTCCGATGGCATCGTACAAAAGAAACTTACGCCATCCCATCCGGATGATGCCGGATAGGGGAGCGGCCATCGCATTCAGGCCTGGAATAAATTTTGCGCCGAGCAACACGCGAGGTCCGTTGCGCGTAAAGCTGATCTGCGTTCGGCGCACGCAGGAATCGGGCTCGAGCGAAATGCGACAGAGGAGTTGCAGGACCCGAACGCCTTTGCGCCGCCCGATTTCATACCACATCGAATCACTCGCGAGCGCGCCAGCAACGGCCAGTGCCATGGCAGCTCCTAAATTCATGTGGTGCATGCCGGACACCGCGCCCGCCGCAAGCAGCAGCGGAGCCGAGGGCACGGGTAATCCTGCCTGCTCCGCAAACACCCATGCGAACAGCAGCATGTAGCCATGGCGCACGACGAATTGTAAAGTTTCGGGCATTCCATTTGAAATTACTTTGGAGAGCCGGGAATCGGCGCCGGATGTCCCCACGTTTCCGAGAAAACAAATGTATCCAGTGGTTTGCGCTGCCGTTGCGCCATTTCGCGCTCGCGCAGTTTCTCAGCCAGCGACTCCACATCGCCCGGATAGCCCAGCGCAATGACGCTCACTGGCTGCCAATCTGCAGGGACCGCAAATCGTTCGCGCGCGACGTCAGCATTAAATCCGCCCATTTGATGCAGGATGAGTCCCAGCGCGGTCGCCTGCAAGGACAGATTGGCCACCGCCTGTCCTACATCATGAAACGCATACCGATTTGGATTTCCGTTCTTTATGAACTGAGTATGCGCAAAAGCCAGGATTAAAACGGGTGCCTTCTCGGCCCAGTCTCGATTCGAGTCTACCAGCACTCCGGCCAGCGCTTCATGATTTTTTGGTACCTCCTTTGTGGCCACGAGAAACGCCCAGGGCTGCTCGTTCGCAGATGAGGCGGCCCAGCGCGCAGCCTCCAAAAGGCTCAAAAGTTTTTCGGGTTCGACGGGTCGATCCGAAAATGCACGCGCGCTCCAGCGCTCGCTGATCAGGTCATGCACGGGAAATTGTGTTTCGGCAGTTTTTTTGAGGCTCATTGAAATTCGCTTCCTTTCGTGCATTACGCGGATTGGTTCAATTGAAGGGGCGGAGAATTGGCGATCCTCCCGCAGTTTGCGACCGCGGATCGTAGGAGCACGACATGTCGTGCCCCTACGAGGTACTTCGCATGATTACTCCGGTGCAGCAGACCGTAGCGAAATGCACGGTTGGCTCAGGCCGCGTCCGCCTGGCGAATCAGTTCCGCCTCCAGCGTAATTTTCACTTCATCGCCCACCACTACTCCGCCCGTGTCAGTTAACGCGTTAAACGCCAGGCCGAATTCTTTCCGGCTGATTTTTGTCGCGGCGGTAATTCCGGCTCGCACATTTCCCCAGGGATCCTTAATTTCCGGAGTGGGACCTTCCACGTCGAAGGTGACTTCTTTGGTGACCCCGTGAATTGTGAGGTCGCCCGTCAATTTCAACTCTTCTGCGCCCTTCGCTTCGATTCGCGTGGAGCGGAACGAGAGCGTGGGAAAGTTGGCGACGTCGAAAAAATCGGCGCTGCGAAGATGATCGTCGCGTTGCGGTTCGCGCGTGTTGATGGAATTGGCGTCGATTTGTACTTCGACGTTTGATTTTGCCGGATTCAGGGGATCGATAACGGCGCTTCCCGTAACCTTCGTGAATTCGCCGCGAACATTTGAAATCATTAAATGCCGAGCGCTGAAATGTGCGGCGGAATGCGCTGGATCGATTATCCAACGTGATACCTGGGTGCTTTGGGATGGTGCTTGGACTGCTGTGTTCATGTTGTTTCTCCTTTGCTGTTCCTGCTGCGTTTTGTGAAATAGTTCTGATCGATTGGGCCTCTGCAAAATCGATTAGATGGTTCGGATGCTTCAAAAGGCTCGCGCGCGCGATCCAGCAAAATGGAGAGCTGCTTGAGCTGCTTTGCCGTCAGGTGCTGCATTTGGCGGCGGTGCAGTTCGCGCACAGGCTCGTCCAGGTCGTGAAGCAGGCTCATACCTTCTGCCGTGATTCTGGTTTTCACGACGCGCCGGTCCTCTTTCTCTCTCGCGCGAGCGATCAATCCTCTCGATTCCATGCGATCCAGCAGCCGCGTGATGTCCGGATCGCGCGAGATGAGTTTGCAGCCCACTTCGCGGCAGGCGAGGCCCTGTTCACCTGCGCCGCGCAAAATGCGCAGGACGTTGTACTGCGTGCCGGACAAGTTGAAGGGCTTGAGCAGGGCTTCAGCGCCGCGGCTGAGGGCGTCTGCGGTGCGCATGAGGCTGACAAAAACGCGGGCATCGAGCGTGTCGGGAAGATCGTGTTTCGGTTTCGGCTTCCGTTCCATGCAATAACAATAGTCGTTTAAACAACTATTGTCAAGAGGAATATTGCGGTCCGGTTTGTCCCCGGTTTTCCTCTTTTCTCCGTGACCTCTGTGTGAAAGGTTCTTGGGGCACTACGCGAAAAACCTTTGACACAGACAGCGCAGAGACGAAGACGAATCCGGGCAGTTTGTGCGCGGCGCTTTCCGGTTAGGGCTTGCGTGTCGGGCGGATGTGTACTTCGCTGATGAAACTGCCTGCGGTTTGCATGACCAGCGCGGCCACGGCATGCGCCACGTCCTCCGGCTGCAAAGCTTTCTCCGGATTTTTCTTCGCTTGCCCTCCGAATTCCGTGGCCACGGAACCTGGGCAAATGGTGCTGACGCGAATGCCGAACCCGCGCAAATCCTCGGCCATGCTGCCGGAAAGTCCCATCAATCCCCATTTCGACGCGCAGTAAATCGCCCCGTTCGCAAACGTATTTTTTCCCGCGAGCGAACTGATATTGATGATATGCCCTGTTTGCCGGCGAATCATTTCCGGAACCACCGCGCGCGACACGAGAAAAACGGATTTCAAGTTGGTGTCCATCACCCGGTCCCAATCGGCTTCGCTGAACTCGTGAATAGATTTAAACAAGCCTACACCTGCGTTGTTCACCAGAATGTCGATCGGTCCTAACTCGTTCTGCGTGCTGTGAACCAATTGCAAAACCTGGTCTTGGCGCGTGACATCCGCAACGGCGGAGAGGACTTCAATCCCGTCAGCGCGAAGAGTGGCACTCGATTCATCGAGTTTCGCGCGGTCGCGCCCGCAGATCGATACGCGAGCGCCCATCTGGCCCAGCCGCCTCGCGATGGCCAAACCGATTCCGCGGCCTCCTCCGGTAACGAGCGCTACATTGCCTGCCAAGGGTGTTTCCGAGGGCATTGTTTCTCCTTTACTTTCCAGGTACCGAAAATGTTATTCTGAATTCAGGCTTCCTTACTTTGGAGTTTGTCATCATAACAATAGCGCACCCGATGAAGGACGCATTCCCGAAACAGAGAGTCTTGACTAGGAAGCTGATACGAAAGGGAATCACGCTTGCGCCATAGAACGGGATTTCCTATAATCCGAGAGCTTTAAGCCAAACACATTCTTTTCAAGCTGTTTTTGCGATGGATTTCTTCGAAACTCGCCGAGGAGGCTGGAAGCCGATGATACGAAAGTGGATGCTGACGGGCGCCGGTCTATTATGGATCGCGCTGGGAATGGGATCGGGCGCAACGAAGCTAATGGCCGCACCACAAGCGGCGCAAGACAAGCCCGCGTACACTCTGGCTGAATACAATCAATACCAGGCAGCCGACAAGGAAACGAATCCGCAAGCAAAGATTACGGCGCTGGATGCCTTCGTCAAAGCCTATCCGAACTCCTCGCTCATGCCTTACATTTACCGCGATTATTACTCGACCTACATGGCACTGAAAAATTTTGCCCAGTCGATCGAGTACGCCGATCGCATGATTGCTCTTGGCGACAAGATTGATACGACCGGAAAGCTTGAAGCGTATTACACGCGCGCGCAGGCGTATTTTCTAGGCTCTGGCGGCAAGGATCTCCAGACGCCGGACGCTTTGAATAAAGCGCGAGAGAATGCGATAGCCGGCTTGAAGACTGTCGACGATCTGAAAAATCCGGATCCGTCGAAAGCCGATCAGTTCGAACAGCAGAAGAAGGGCGTAAAGGTTTTGTTCAACGCCGTAGCCGCGCTGGCTTCCACCAATTTGAAGGATTATCCCGCGGCCGCCGGATACTACAAGACGGTGCTCTCGATTACGCCTGACGATCCGGTTACGCACTACCGCCTCGGCATTGTGGACCTGCAGCTCACTCCACCCGCGGCTACCGATGGCTTCTGGGAACTTGCCCGCGCTATCAATCTGAAAATTCCGAACGATCCGCAAGTTCGCGCATACCTGAAGAACCAGATTATTCGTTACCAGCAGCCCGCATGCGACAAGCTTGTGGACGATCAGGTTGCCGAACTGCTCACGCTGTCCGCAACCTCCTCTGACAAACCAGCGACGCTGAATGTTCCGAGCGCCGCCGATTTGCAGAAGGCCCGC
Source organism: Candidatus Acidiferrales bacterium (assembly GCA_035696345.1). GTDB lineage: Bacteria > Acidobacteriota > Terriglobia > Acidiferrales > UBA7541 > Palsa-360. The sequence goes on along the minus strand of DASRQU010000089.1, from coordinate 30,464 downwards.
GACGACACCGCGAACTTCATCCCCGCGCTGATGGCCGGTGGCGACGCCGGAAAAACCATGTGGCTCGCCAGCTGTGGCCTGGAATATCCTGACGTTGGAGTGCGTGTGATGGAACCGCCGGTTGTGGAAGGCGATAGCGTCACGCTGAAGGTTTTCCGCGGCGCAACGCCCGAAGAAATCGAAGCGGCTACCACGTCTAACATGCAAGTGAAAGTCGACGGCCAGCCCGAAGCAAAGCGCCTGGAAAAAGACGCGGTCGTTCGCTTCACCGGCACGCTGACCGGATACACGCAGAACCCATTCATGCTGATGTGGGATAAGGCCAAAATCAACATGGAAGATTTGCCGGAGGAAAAGGGCGCAGGCAAGAAGGCCCCCGCCAAGAAGGCTCCAGCAAAGAAGGCCCCCGCAGGCGACTAGAGATTTCACCAACTCAATTTAAGATGGCCCCGGAAAATTTCCGGGGCCATTTTTTTGTGGTGCCGGCGTCCCCGCGCTGCCCGACATGTGTGCCTAACGAATTATGGAAATAATTATTGATGGAAAGCTGACTGTCGGGGTGAGAAAGCGCCGCGAAGGAAATAACAATCGGCCTAGGACGCCAGTAAAACTTGTTGCCGCCTACAACTCAAAAGCTTCTAACCAGCCACCCGTTTGCAACGGCAGCTCAGGGCAAAGCCAACCACGAATCAGCCTTCGCAGAAGTTCAGCGCATGCAAATCATGAATCGCGCCCAGCCATTACTTCTTCCCATGCTCCAGCTTGTACTGATCGATCTTGCGGCTGAGCGTATTGCGGTGAATGCCGAGCAGGCGGGCGGCGCGGGACTGGTTGCCGTGAAAGCGTTCCAGCACGCGCTTGATAAACTTCTTTTCAAACTCGTTGACGGCTTCGTCGAAATGAATGCCGCGATCGACCATCATTCCCACCAGCGACTCCAATTGCTCCTTCACCGTAGCACGCTCCGCATGATGTTGTCCGCTGCCGGAAGAATTTCCGACGCGCTAGCTAAGTTCCTGGCCTGTGAGTTGTTTGTACGCTTCCCTGTATTTTTCGCGCGTCGCGGCGACGATATCGGCGGGTAGATCCGGGCCGGGCGGCTGTTTATTCCAACCAATCCGTTCGAGATAGTCGCGAACGTATTGCTTGTCGTACGAGGGCTGCGCGCGGCCGGGCTGGTAACCGTCCGCTGGCCAGAAACGCGATGAATCCGGAGTCAGTGCTTCGTCAATCCAGATCAGTTCTTTTCCGAGGAGACCAAATTCAAATTTTGTATCGGCTAGAATAATTCCGCGCGGCTCGGCGTAGGCAGCCGCCCGTCGATAAATCTCGATGCTGATCGAGCGCACTTTTTCCGCGAGTTCCGCACCAACGAGCGAAACGGCGCCATCGAAGGAAATATTTTCGTCGTGGCCGGTTGTGGCCTTCGTCGAGGGTGTAAAAATCGGTTCCGGGAGGCGATCGGATTCCTGCAGGCCAGCGGGAAGCGTGATGCCGCAAACTTTTCCCGTCGCCCGATAGTCCTTCCAGCCGGAGCCGACGAGGTATCCGCGCACGACGCACTCGATGGGCAGCGGATTCGTCCGCTTGCACAGCATGGTGCGGCCTTCGAGCTGCGCGCGGTAAGGCTCCAGTTCGGCCGGAAAATCGGAGGCCGTCACAATGTGATTGGGAATAACTTCGCGAAGCAGATTGAACCAGAACAGCGAGAGTTGCGTGAGCACGCGGCCCTTGTCCGGGATCGGCGTTGGCAGCACCACGTCAAACGCGGACAGCCGGTCCGTTGCAATCAGTAAAAGCTGACCGCCTACTTCGTAAAGATCGCGCACTTTGCCGCGATTTAAGAAATGAATGCCGGGTAAATTTGTTTCCCAAACCACAGGATTTAATTTTGGAGAAGCCACAGGTAAATTATCCCTTCAAAGAGGTCGTCATTTTATCGTACGCGGCAGCGATGTCAACGGAGAACAAACGAGAAAAGAAACAAACGCATGTGGAAAAATTGAAAAAGTGTGCAAATGTTTTCACTTTCCGTCGGTCGAAAAAATATTTCTACCTCCGGCAGGCCGCCCGCCTCGTTCATTGGGGTAATTTGGTGGCGTCGGCGCTATAGAGGCGGCTTTGGTGACCAGAGCGGAAAGATTTAACACAAAGGCCATAGAGAAAAAAGAGGAGAAAAGCCAAGCGACTTTTCTCCTCCACCCATCTTAAAACACAAAAAAGATCTAGGCAGCGTTCGTCGCGGCCTTCGCTGTGGCTGGCTCATCCCAGCGCACCGACACTAACTTTGAGACGCCCGGCTCCTGCATGGTCACGCCGTACAGGACTGACGCCATTTCCATCGTGCGGCGATTGTGCGTGACGACAATGAACTGCGTCCCAGCGCTCATCTCGGAAACCAGTTTCGTAAAGCGGCCGACGTTTGCTTCGTCGAGCGGCGCGTCGACTTCGTCCAGGATGCAGAACGGGCTCGGCTGGTAGCGGAAGATGGCGATGAGCAGCGCGAGCGCGGTCATCGCTTTTTCTCCGCCGGAAAGCAGCAGCACGTTTTGCAGACGCTTCCCGGGCGGCTGAGCCACCACGTCGATACCCGGTTCGCCGGAGCTGTCCGGTTCAGACAATCGCATCTCACCCGTGCCCCCGCCGAAGAGCGTGTGGAAGGCGACCGCAAAATTGGTGTTGATGAAATTAAAAGCTTCCTCGAATTTCAGTTTGCAGACTTCATCGAGCTCCGCGATGGCCTGCTGCGTATCCGTAATGGATTGCAGCAGATCGGTGCGCTCGCGGCCCAGGAACTCGAAGCGCTGCTCGCACTCGTTGTATTCCTCGAGCGCCATCATGTTGATCGGCCCCATGGATTCAATGCGCGATTTCAGTTCATGATATTGCTCGTCGGAGATTCGCAGTTCCTCGCCCGTCAGGAGGGCGGGGAATTCCGCGATTAAATCTTCCGGCTGCGCATTCAATTCCTCCACACAAGACTGCCGCAGGTGCTCGCGCTCAGAATCGTTCTTTGCCCGCTCGATTTCCAGCTTGCTGCGCTGCTCGCGGAAATCGCCGAGCTTCTGTCGTCCGTGGCGCAGCGTGTCGTCCATCTGCGCGGCACGAATGCGCGTGTCCTCGAACTCTTTTTCAAGTTCGGCGCCGCGCGCTTCGAGCCGCAATTTTTCTTGGCGCAGTGAGGCGACCTGCTTTTGATGCTCCGCCGTCTGCGTCGCCAGCTGCCCTTGCTCCGCAATCAGCGTGTCGTGTTGCAGCATGAGAGTCTGCCGCCGGGCGAGCAGTTCCTGTAATTCGTGCGCGATGCGCGTGGCAATCGTCTCCGCGCTGGAAAGGCGTTCCGCAAGTCCAGCCATTTCGGCGCGCCGCGTGGCCAATTCTTCCTGCCTCGCCTGCGCCGTTTGGCGCAACGCAATTTGCTGCTCCATCCCTTGCGCGATTTCCTGCTCGGCCTGCGCTCGGGCGTCGGAAATTTCCCCGCGCTTCAGCTGTGCGGCTTCGGCGCGCTGCTGTGCCGCGTTTGCGCCGGTGCGCAGCTTCCCGAGTTCCGCCTGGCAGTCGTGCAATTCGATTTCGAGGCGCACCATATCGCCGCGCGCCTGATCGCGCTGCAGCGTTGCGGCAACCGCAAGCTTTTCGGATTCCACATGCTGCGCGGTTGCCTGCTCGAGAGTCACGCCGCTGTTGTGAAGTTCCTGTTCAATCTGCTGAAGCGAAGCTTGCGACTCGGATGCCGCGCTCTCGAATTGCAGCACTTCGGCGTCCAACGCGCGCAATTCGCGCTTCATGCCCAACGGCCCGGCTTCCGACGGACGACCGCCGCTGACTACACGGCCCTGATACGTGGTGCCATCGGGGGTCACAAACGAGTACGCGGTATTTTCTCGTGCAAGGCGCTCGGCCACTTCGGCCTGCTCAACGAGGAACGCGGATTGCAAACGCGGCAGAAACTGCTTCGCCGCCGGGCCCAACGGATCGCGAAACTCCACGAGGCGGTCCAGGCGCGAGACGGTTTCGGTTTCAAAATCAAATGGCGTGACAGGTTCATTCGGCTGCAAATTTAGTTTGCGGATCGAATCCACGAAAAACGTAGCGCGGCCGCCCACTTCATCACGCAGCATGGCTATTCCGGCGCGCGCGACATCGAAATTTTCCACGACGACATATTCCAGTTCATCGCGCAAAAATTGCTCAATCGCGCTTTCATATTCCTGCCCTACCTCCGCGTAGTCGGCGAGCACGCCAACCGCGTGGAAGCCTTCGGTGCCCTCGCTGCCTTGGCTGGAAGCAAAAAGTTTTTGCACCGCATCGGCCGTGTATGAGCGCTCATTTAAGATTTGCTCGACGGATGCGCGGCGTGCGCGTCCGCCCGCGAGAGCGTCGCGAGTAAGTCCCACTTGCTTGGAAGCGTCTTGCTGCTGGTGGCGCAGATCGGCAATGCGCGCTTGCGCATTGCGCACGAGCTCTCCGAGGCTGCGCGCGCGCTCCAGCACCGATTCCCAATGCAAATCGGCGGCCTGCGAACGGTCGCGATGATGCAGCGATTCTTCAAGAAGTTGCTGCTCCTGCTGCTCGAATCGCGCAACTCCCTCCACGTGATGCGCCAGCGTTTGCTCTGCCTGCGCCTGTTCGCCATGCAACCGCGTAAGGTGCTCGCCGAGTTGTGCGGCGGTGCGACGCAAGGAAGCAATGTGCTCTTCAGACGATTGGTGTGCGCCGGAAATTTCCGCCGTGGCGGCTGTAAGGCTGGAGAGAACGGTTGCGACTTGCGCCACTTCAGCTTTGATCGTGTCAACAGATTCGCCATGCGCGTTGGCCCGTGCTTCCACCTGCGCAGCCTGCGCCGCGCCCTGCTCGATTTCCGCGGCTATTTGCTGCAGGCGCCCGGTCAGTTCCGCGGTGCGCTGCTTGTTAAAGAGAATGCGATTTTCGCTGCGATCGAGTTCCAGCGCGGTTTGCCCGAGCACGTTCTGATGTTGCCGCAGTTCGCCTTCAAGTTCGTAGGTGCGCGAGGAGAGCCGGTCCTGTTCGGCTTCCCACTGGCTTACAGATTGCGCTTCCGTCGATTCCTGCTGCGAAATTCCGCCCAAGAGTCCCGCGAGGCGATCGGCTTCCATGTCCAGCTCTTTCGCTTTGCTCGCCAACACCTGGCGCAGCAAACCGCGCATCTGCTCGCGAATTTCCGCGTAGCGGCGCGCCTTTGATGCCTGTCGCTTCAGCGACGCCAGCTGCTTCTCGACTTCAACGTAAATATCGTTGACGCGCGAAAGATTTACTTTGGAGGATTCCAGTTTTGCTTCGGAGAGGCGGCGCTTGGTTTTAAATTTCGTAATGCCGGCAGCTTCTTCGATGATTGCGCGGCGGTCGGTAGGCTTGGAGCTGAGAATCTGGCCGATGCGCCCTTGCTCGATGATGGCATAGGAATCGGGTCCGAGGCCAATGCCCATGAACAAATCTTGAATGTCGCGCAACCGCGCCACGCGTCCGTTGATCAGATATTCGCTCTGGCCGGAGCGATACAGCCGCCGCCCGACCACCACTTCTCCGGGCTTCAATTGCAGCCCATGCTTCTCCGAACCGCCGCGCTTCTTCTTCAAAAATGCAGGAGCTTTGGAATCAGCGCCATCCGCGAGCGCGTCCTGCGCGGAATCGTTCGCGCCGTCGTCGCCAGAATTCTCGGCATTTCTCTCGCCGTTCTCCGTGTGCTCTGTGTCAAAGCCTTCCGCACCGTTCGTAGCGCCGAATGCGCTGTCCGGCACGCCCACAGGCCCGTGCGCGCCGTTCCCCCCGTGCTCCGTCCCGAGCACAAATTCGGCAGCCTCAGCCAGCTCCGGGTCAACAAGCGTCAGCGTAACTTCAGCGAGCCCGAGAGGCGGCCGCTTCGCGGTCCCGTTAAAAATGCAATCGGACATCCGCTCTGCGCGCAGAGACTTGTGGCTTTGCTCGCCCAGAACCCACGATACTGCGTCAACAATGTTCGATTTTCCGCAGCCATTGGGTCCGATAATGCAAGTCAGCCCCGCGCCGCTAAACGTGATTTGCGTTTTTTCGCAAAATGATTTGAATCCAACGAGCTCGACTTTACGAAGTTTTAGCAAGATATCCCCTTTAAGGCCTCCGCCGTGTGAGCGCCGGGTGATTCTGTCGTCATCAATCGCCTACACCAAGCCCTTTGCACATATATCGGAAGAGACGCATTCCGCTTACTCGGGGAGGATTCGAGCCGCGACAATTTCGCTGAAGGGTCGTTAACAGAGGCCCATCCGCCTGGCGCTACAATGGCGGTACGGGAAAACAAATTATCATGCGAGGGGAGTGAAGTAAAGACGCAAGCGCGTATCGATAAACATTTTTTCGATGGTTTCGCAATGCCCACAAAACTTAAAGATTGCAGTGCGATGGGTTGGAACTAGGGGAAGGCGGGCGGGAACAAACTCCATCTTTAGGTTCCCGCCCCCCCCCTTTTTTCTGAACAAATACGAAATCCCGCCCAGACTTACTGTGATTGAGCCGTTTGTTCCTTCACGGCAAGGGCTACTAGTTGGCCGTTTGCGTCGGGTTGATAATCCACGCTGGCCATTGTGCCGGCGGCGACATGGCCCTGCACCGTCGTTTCCTTACCTACCACGAAGCGCATGGGACGCTTGTCCGCGCCCTGCGAAACTTCCACGGAGAATGCCTTTCCGCCTGTTTCCACCTGTGTAACTTTTCCTGTCACCGTCTGTACTTTGGGCGCCTGCTGATCGGACTGCGCGTTTTGGGTAGCGGGCTGCGCGTGCGCGGACGCCGCAAATAGGAATCCGGCCAGGGATGTTGCCAATATAAGTTTTCGGATCATCGAGTCCTCCTGAAAATTTGGCGGGTATTGGAGGGTGTGCACATGAACGACCATTTGGCATATTAATTTCTGCGAGCGTTGAGAGCGTCGCAGAATGGTTTCGTATTGTTGTCAACGGCGGGCTAACGCCTGATAAAACTTAAAATCGGTAGAAATTTTTTCGTATAGTATGCCAAAAATTTCTAAAGGAAACGTTGTAGTCCGCCCAGCAGAATAGCCTCCAACCCTCCCTTCTTTTAGTTTTCAACACCGCTTCCGCGTTGTAAACGAAACAAAACAACCTTGCGGCAGCTGGGTTGTTTTGTTATCGCCAGGTATTCGCTATCATTACGTGCTCGATGTAATGGAGCGAGGGGTTACGAACCGCTTCGCACGCCAAATCATGTCTCCGTCGGAGGATTTTTCAATGTTGTTCGATTTCAAGGAAATGCCCGCAAAGGAGTGTTACAAACTCCTGGTGTCCACCGTGACGCCGCGGCCAATCGCGTGGGTCGTCAGCCAGGATTCGAAGGGCGAGCTAAACGCGGGCGCATTTTCGTTCTTCAATGCTTTCTCCGGCAACCCTCCTGTGGTCGGTATCGGCGTTTCCAGCTATAACCCGGCGCGCCCAAAAGACACGCGCGTAAATATTCGCGAAACAGGCCAGTTCGTGGTGAATCTCGTCTCTGAAGCGAATGCGCATCAAATGAATATCACGGCAATTGAATTTAATTACGGCGTAAACGAATTGCAGCAGGCCGGACTCACAACGGTGCCATCCGTGCGCGTGAAACCCCCGCGCATTGCAGAGAGCCCGGTCGCCATGGAATGCGAATTGTTGCAGATTGTAGATCTGGGGGAGACGGGAATTGTTCTCGGCCGCGTGGTCGCCATGCACATTCACGACGAAATGGTGCTCGACGCGGAGAAAAATTACATCGACACTCCCAAGCTCAAACTCATTGGCCGTATGCACGGCCGGGGATGGTACGCGCGAACTTCCGATCTGTTCGAGATGCCCCGTATTTCAGTAAGCGACTGGAAAATGAAAAAGTAATGTTCCACTAAATTCCTCGGCAAGCGCGGAGTTCCCGGTTTTCGTAGCGCCGGCGTCCCGCCGGCAGTCATTGTTCGGTCCTTTCAACGGCGAAATTCCGCAGGCTGAAGCCCGCGCCGCTCAAGGTCGCTCGGTTTCCATAGTATGTACACTTTCAATTCACACTCGATGTAAGGGGGCGCCCGGTTTTCCGAATTGCAAGTTTCGATTCACAAATCACCCTTCGCACGCGCTCAGGGCAAGCAATTCACAAATCACATCAGTCAATCCGATAGTGGCACCCGCGGCTTTCCCGCGCCTGGTCCGCCGCATCCTGAATCAGCAGCGCCGTGAGGATGCCGTTGCGCAGGCCGATGATCGAATCGCTGATCTCGCATTTTTCATAAAAGCGCGCGATTTCCAGATCCAGTTCCTGCAACACGCGCTTCGCGCGGTTCAACCGCTTTTCGCTGCGAATCAGTCCCACATAATTCCACATCGTGTGCTGGATGGTCAGCCAATCCTGCGAAATCAGGGCGGGATCGGCGGGCTCTTTTTCATAGCGCCAGTCCGCGATCTGCGGAAAATAAAAATCTTCTCCGCCGCGGATCCGCTCGCAGGCCTGCTGACCGGCGCGCGTGCCCCACACGAGGCATTCCAATAAAGAGGTGCTAGCCAGTCGGTTTGCGCCGTGCAGCCCGGTGCAGGCCACTTCTCCCGCAGCGCGCAACCGGTCGACGGTCGTGCGCCCCCACGCATCTGTCGCGATTCCGCCGCAGCTGTAGTGCGCCGCCGGCACGACGGGGATCAGATCTTTTGTCATATCAATGCCGCGCTCAATGCACACTGCGTAAATTCCCGGAAATCGTTCGCGCAACTGCTCAGCTGGCTTATGCGTGATGTCCAGATATACGCATGGCTCCCCCGTTTCCAGCATCGTTTGATAAATCGCTCGCGCGGCCACATCTCGCGGGGCAAGCGATCCTGCGGGGTGAAACTTCTGCATGAATTCCTTGCCGTGGCGGTCCACCAGGGTGCCGCCCTCGCCGCGCACGGTCTCCGATATCAGAAAGCAGCCGTCGGGCGCAAAGAGCGCCGTCGGATGAAATTGCACATACTGCAGATTGATGCAGCGCGCTCCTGCGCGATAAGCCATCGCGATTCCATCGCCGCGCGCCCCCGGAGGATTCGTCGTGTGTAGGAAAACGCTGCCCAGCCCGCCTGTCGCGAGAATGGTTTCTTTGGCCAGCACGGAAGAAATTTCGCCCGTCGTTTGGTTGAGTACGTACGCGCCAACACACGCGAGCGGGCGATATACGTCGGTGGGCTCGACTGAGTGATGCGATGCGGTAAGCAAATCCACAGCGGTGGCATTCGCCAGAACTTTTACGTTGGGATGCGCCTGCACGCGCTGCGAAAAAACGCGCTCGATCGAGTAACCAGTCCTGTCCTTAAAATGGATGATGCGGGGAATGGAATGGCCCGCCTCGGAAGTCAGATCGAATCCATTGGGATTTTCGGGCGAGGGATCGAACGGAACCTTCAGCTCATCAATTAGAATTTTTTTAACGAGCCGCGGGCCTTCGTGGGCGAGCAGCGAAGCCGCTTCCGGCGAGCTGAGTCCAGCTCCAGCCACGAGAATGTCCGATATCAGTTGCTCCGGCTTTTCGTCGAGGCCGCGATAAATAATGCCGCCCTGCGCCCAGAACGTGTTGCTGTCCTGCGTTTCATGCGCGCGCGTGAGCAGCGTGACCTGGCAACCGGCGTTCGCAGCTTCCCACGCCGCTGCCAACCCGCCCAGCCCGCTGCCAATCACCAGAATATCCGTCTTAACCGAAGAGTTCATAAGTTGTAGCGAGCCTCTGAAATGCTGCTGCGGCCCGCCTCTTCAGAGGCGGGGGTTTCAATGTACCTGCGTCTAAATCGCCGTCTCTAAAGAGGCGGGCTACAACAGCATGCAAGCACTTTATCAGACGGGTTCAATCTCAAAACTTAAATCGACTGCAGGGGCGGAATGGGTGAGAGCGCCAACGGAAATCCAATCGACGCCCGCTTCCGCAAATTTCCGGACGTTGGCCAGCGTGATCCCGCCGGAAGCCTCCGTGCGAATCCTGTGTGGGCCATTGTGACGCCGCACTTCCTCAACCGCCTGACACGCGAGCACCGGAGTCATATTATCCAGCATAATCACATCAGGATTGTGCGCGATTGCGTCATGCAATTCGTTCAAATTCGTCACTTCAATTTCGAGCCATGCCACTTTGCCCTTGGCCGCTTGTGCGGCAACGAGCGCCGCGGAAACGCCGCCCGCCAGTCGAATGTGGTTTTCTTTAATTAGCACGGCCTCGGCGAGGTCCTTGCGATGGCTTTTTCCGCCGCCCACCAGCACTGCATATTTTTCCAGTGCGCGCAGTCCCGGCGTGGTTTTTCGGGTGTCCAGCACTGCAGCGCCCGTGCCGTCAATGGCGCGCGCAAACTGTCGCGTAAGTGTCGCAACGCCGCTAAGCCGCTGGAGAAGATTCAGCGCAACACGCTCGCCAGACAACAAAGCGCGCGCAGAGGAAGTCACGCGCGCGGGAATTTTTCCGGGTACAAGTTCATCGCCATCGTGCGCCAACAGTTCCACGTGGGTTGAGCCATCGAGCAGGCGAAATACTTCCACAAACAAATCGATGCCCGCGAGCACCAGCCGTGCTTTCGGAACCAGTTCACCGCGCGCCCGTTGCGATGCGGAGACTGTGGCTTCCGTTGTGACGTCGCCCGTGGAAATGTCTTCGGCTAGAAACGTCCGCAGCAGATTGTGGTAGGCGGACGCGTCGAGTGAGGGGGGCATATTGGAGAGAAAAAACTAACTCATCTCCAGCATGCGGAGAATCGGTGTCAGCGCGCGCTGACGCATATCTTCATCGAGCGTAATTTCCGGTTTGCGATCGCGCATACATAGGTACAATTTTTCCATCGTATTCAGCTTCATGTGCGGGCATTCGCTGCACGAGCATCCGCCTTCGCCGGGCGCGGAAATAAAAGTTTTCTCCGGGCAAGCCTTGATCATCTGGTGCAGGATGCCGCTCTCCGTTGCGACGATAAACTCCATCGCCGGATTGTGCGTCGCGAAATTCAAAATGCCCGTGGTCGATCCCACGTAATCCGCATGCCGCAGCACAGACTCCGGGCACTCGGGATGTGCCAGCACCAGCGCCTTCCGATAGCGCTCTTTTAATTGCACCAGGCTCTTCTCCGAAAACATTTCGTGCACCATGCAGCTGCCCGGCCACAGCGTAAGGTCGCGTCCCGTTTTCTTGATCAGAAAACGTCCGAGGTGCTGGTCCGGCGCAAACAGGATCGGTTTTTCCGGCGGAATCTGCCTGATAATTTTTTCGGCGTTGCTCGAAGTGCAGACGATGTCGCTCAGCGCTTTCACTTCTGCGCTGCAATTAATGTAGGTAATGGAAACATGGTCGGGATGGCGCTCGCGAAACGCCTTGAAAAGCGGTGCCGGACATCCGTCAGCCAGCGAGCACCCTGCCTTCAGGTCAGGCAGCAACACGAGCTTCGTAGGATTCAGTATTTTGGCCGTCTCGGCCATAAAGAGAACGCCGGCAAACACGATCACGTCTGCCCTGGTGGTCGCAGCCTGCTGCGAAAGCTGCAAACTATCGCCCACGAAATCGGCGAGATCCTGAATCTCCGATTCCTGATAAAAATGTGCCAGAATGACGGCATTCATCTCTTTCTTCAGGCACTGAATTTCGGCCTCAAGGTCCAGATGGCCCAGAGAAGCTACGCTTCCGATTTGTGCCGGAATGATCATAAAGTTTGCTAAGTCTCACCTTGTGAGCCCTAACTTCATTATAGCCATCGCTTCCAGCGGACACAAATGTGAGACACGCGATAGCTTCCGTCAGAAATCTCAAGCTGAAGAAAATTCTGGCATACTGGAAGCGCGGTTTTTGTGGCGTCGGCGTCCCGCCGGTGGCTTCTCGCGGTCACTCCAGTCCAAATCCGCCGGCAAGACGCCGACGCTACAAAACGGCCTCTCGAAACTGGCGTTTGCAGGTCCGTTCAGCGCATAATGCAGTTACTTCACTGGAGGTTTTCCACATGAAAGCCCAATTTCTGATTCTGGCGACGATCATTTCCAGCGTATGGCTTGGTCCGGCCCCCGCGCGCGCGCAGGAAGTGACCAAGGAAAGCGTCGACGGCATTACGAATTTCCATCGGCTGGAAACAACGGTGGCGTGCTCGGGCGCGATCAAAGCTACCGCCGTGCCCGAAATAAAGAAGTACGGATTCGCCTCTATCATTAATTTGCGGCAGGCCAGCGAAGACGGCGCCAACCTCGAAGCGGAAGAATCCGCGGCGAAATCGGCCGATATTCACTACTACTCGATCCCTTTCAGCAGCACCGCGCCCGATACCGCCGCAGTCGATAAGTTTCTGGACGCGATTACTGCGAAGGGCAGCGACCCCGCGTTTATTCATTGCGCGGGTGGCGGCCGCGCGGCGACGATGTGGTTCATCAAACGGATGGTGATCGATCGCTGGGACGTGGATCGCGCGTCGAAAGAAGCCACCGCGCTGGGCATGACAAGTCCGACGCTGAAACAGTTCGCCATCGACTACGCGCAAGCGCATAAACGCTAGTCGGTTCGTGCAAGCGTTTGAGTAGTGCAGGCACTCTTGCCGGCGCGAGTTTCGCAGAGTGCACACATCCATGAGTGGCTGTGCTACTCGAAGATCGATCGTCATTCTCAACGTAACGAGCAATCTCGACGCAGTTAGTCATTCCCTCAAAAAAGCAACAGGCACGTTTTCGTTGCGCACGGAAGCGGCCGAATGTATAGTGTCGCGGAGCCGAACCAACCGGAGTCACATTTCATAATTATTTTGCGCGGCTGAATACCGAGCGAGATAGAACCGCGCAAGCTCCGATCTGTTTTGATCGCCAGCAGGCTCTGCGCTGAATGCGCACGGCGAGGGAGGCAAGATGAAGCTCCATTCCAAACGAGCGTTTCATTGTGCGATGGGAACAGCGGTTTTGTGCCTCCTGGGGACCCCCTGGGCTCACAGCCAATCCGACAAGACCGCGCCGGGCCAGAAGCAGCAGATGTCGGAAGAGGTTTTCAAAAACATCCAGGTGCTGCGCGGGATTCCCGTGGACGAATTCATGGGCACGATGGGTTTCTTTGCGGCCTCGCTGAACATGAATTGCACGGATTGCCATGTCACCGAAAGTGCTGGCGACTGGAATCGCTACGCCGATGACACGCCGCTGAAGCAGACGGCGCGGCGCATGGTGATCATGGAAAATCTGATCAACCGCTCGGACTTTGGCGCGACCCGCCTGGTCACCTGCTATACCTGCCATCGTGGATATCAGATACCGGAAACGGTTCCAAGCCTTGCGGAGCAGTATGGGCCGCCGCCGACATCCGATCCGGACCGCGTCCAGCAACTTCCGAAGGCTGCCGATACGCCGGCTGCCGCGCAGCAAATCCTCGACAAGTATATCGAGGCGGTTGGCGGAGCGTCGCAGCTCGCCAAGCTGAAGAGTTTTACAGCCAAGGGCACTTACGCCGGGTTCGACACGGATTTCCAGAAAGTCCCCGCTGAACTTTTTGCTAAAGCGCCGAATCAACGAACTGCGGTGAATCATCTGGCGGGCGGCGATAACACCACAAGTTATGACGGACAAGCAGGCTGGGTCGCCGCGGGCGACAAGCCGATGTCACCCATTGTTCTGAGCGGCGGAGATCTCGACGGCGCTCGACTCGATTCCGACGTCTTGTTTCCGACGGCGCTGAAGAATGATTTGACCGATCTGCATGTGGGCTTTCCACCTGTAACGTTGAACGGCCACAGCGTTCAGGTACTCGAAGGTAAGGCTGCCGGCGGAACGGTCGTGAAACTTTATTTTGACAAGGTGACGGGCCTGCTCGTGCGGCAAACGCGGCTTACCAATACGGTGGTGGGTCTAACTCCGATCCATATGGACTATTCGGATTACCGGTTGATTGGTGGAGTGAAGATACCTTTTCACACGGCGGTCACCTGGACGGACGGGCAATCGACAACCCAGCTGATCACTGTGCAGCCGAACGCTGAAGTGGCGGCCGCGAAATTTGAGAAGCCGGCCACGACAACGCTGCGCATCACGATGGCCAAGTAAATTTTTGCTGCTGCATTCTTCACGATGCGGCGGGCTCGCGTTTAGGATACGAGTTCGAGCAGTGGCGTGGCTCTTTTGCGGTTCATGGCAGGATTTCTGAAAGTGATTTTGGAGGCATCTATGGCGAAATTTACTAGGCCGCAAGTCCTCGCGTTGTTGGCTGTGATGGGTCTTTTTACCGCGGAAACATTTATGTCCTCCGCGAAGGCGCAAGAACAAAAAGACGCCGCCCACCGTCCCTTGGCATGGGCCTATGCCGTGGTCGAGAATCCGCCACCGCCGCCGCCCCCTCCAACCGACAATGACAAGATGGGAACGATTCCAGGCAGCACCCAAACCTTCACGATGAAGCAGATTCGCGACACGGCCAATCCTGTGGATTGGTTCCCGGGCGATCATCCTGCGGTCCCGACGATCGTCGCCCACCGGCGTTCCCCGGGTCCGAATCCGTGGATCGGAGGCTGCGGGTGGTGCCACCTGATGAACGGAAATGGACGGCCTGAAAATGCAGGCGTCGCTGGATTGCCCGCAGGCTACATCATGGAGCAGCTCGCCGATTTCAAGAATGGCGCGCGCAAAACGGCCGACTCCGGCAAGAAAAACACGGCCACGATGTCCGGCAATGCCGCGGGAATCACGGACTCGGAAGCGAAGGCTGCGGCTGAGTATTTTGCTGCGATCAAGATGACGCCGTGGATCAAGGTCGTCGAGACCGACACCGTACCTAAAGTTCGCAACGCCAATGGTTTCTACGTGCCCCTCGAAGGCGGCGAGATGGAACCGATTGGGAAGCGCATCTTGGAAATGCCGGTAGACCCGGAAGCGACTGAAACCTTTCGCAATCCACACTCGGGCTGGATTGCTTACGTGCCCAAGGGCAGCATTAAGAAGGGCGAGGACCTGGTTCTGCGCGGAGGTTCCGGGAAAACCGTTGCGTGTGCCGCATGCCACGGAGACGGCTTGAAGGGCAATGGCAACTTCCCGCCACTCGCGGGACGCTCCCCAAGCTATTTTGCGCGGCAACTCTATGATATTAAGCAATATACGCGCAACGGGCCGGGGACGCAGTTGATGCGGCCCGTGGTGCAGAACCTTACTGAGGAAGACATCCTCAACATCACGGCATATCTGGCCTCGCTGCAACCGTAAGATGGCTGGGGTGCCGGCGCCACGAAACTAGTGGCCCACGCGAATCGAAATTGCTATGAATCGCCGAGCTTTCGTCATCCAAGGTGCTGGATTTGCCGCCGCAACCTTGGCTAGCGCCAAGGTTGGGATTCGAGGTGCTCAGGCGCAAACCTCGTCTCTCGTGCTTCCGAATGCTCCTCTGAAATATATTGAAACTCAAACACTATCAATAGGTTACGAGGAGAGCGGCCCCCTTTCCGGTTTCCCCGTCATATTGCTGCACGGCTTTCCGGACGATGTTCGCGCGTATGACGAAATATCGCCAAGCTTGGCAAAGGCGGGCTGTCGTGCTCTCGTGCCGTACTTGCGAGGTTACGGGCCGACTCGCTTCAGAAACCCCGCGGCACCGCGCATGGCGGAACAGGCCGCCATCGGACAGGATCTCATCGACTTCGCGGATGCGCTTCACATCGCGCGGTTTGTTGTGGTGGGCTACGATTGGGGAGGGCGCGCGGCGAGCGTCGCCTGCGCATTGCACCCGGACCGCATACGCGCCGCCCTCCTTGTCGGCGGCAATACAATTCAAAACACGGTTTCGCCTCCACCGCCCGGTGACCCCGAGGGGGAGCGGGCGCTTTGGTACCAGTGGTATTTCAATACGGAGCGCGGCCGGGCTGGACTGACAGCTAATCGGCGCGGGCTTTGTCGATTGTTGTGGGAGACTTGGTCGCCGGGTTGGCATTTTACTGACGACACGTTTAATCGGACCGCCGCTTCGTTCGACAATCCTGATTTTGTGGAAATCGTCATTCATTCGTACCGGCATCGCCTGGGCAGCGCGCAAGGCGAACCGCGCTTTCTGGCCGTGGAAAAAAGATTGGCGCAGGATCCAAAAATTCGCGTTCCAACGATTGTTCTGTATGGTGCGAATGATGGTGTGCGCCAGCCGCCATCTGCACTGGTCGACCAGGCGTCGTGTACGTCGCTCGTTGGCCGCGAAGTGATCCCGGCTGCGGGACATTTTCTCGTGCGGGAAAAGCCGGAAGCCGTTTCGTCGGCGACACTGAAGCTTCTGAGCGACGTCCGCTAATTTTTGGCGAATCCATCTGAAATTTACCTGCAAATTCCCACGTCAGAAAATACAGGTTGTTCACCGTATCTCATCGCACTGCTTATCATTAACATGTGTTAAGGCCTTTTTAGCGGAACGGTTACAGTCTGGGTAAAGAATAAACTTTATTCTGGAGGAGATCCGGATGGCTAAAAGAATCGTGTTCCTCGTCGCACTGATTTTGGCGACCGGACTCTTTGAGACGCGCACTTCGACCGCCGACCAAGTGAGAGTGCGATATACCGAGGGCCTGCTGCATGGTTTTGTCGCGGTGCGAACTCTCGATGGGAAAACGCTGGCTACTGGGGACTCGACGCAAGTGGCGGCAGGGGATCACATTACCAGCAAGCTCATCATAAAATTCAAGGACGGGTCCGTGAATGAGGAGACGACGGTCTTCTCGCAGCACGATAAATTTCAGGTTGTGCAGTATCACATCGTCCAGAAGGGGCCCTCATTCAAGATTCCGCTCGACGCAACGATTAACGCTTCGACGGGACAGATTACCGGGCACTATACGGAAAATGACGGCCAGGATCGGGAGTTAAAGGAACAAATGGAGATGCCTCCGGACCTTGCCAACGGGATGGTGCCCACCCTGCTTGAGAATGTTCTGGAGTCAGGCGCGCCAGCTAACGTGTCCATGGTCGCATTCACGCCGAAACCCCGGCTTGTGAAACTCGCGATCGCTCCGCAGGGCGACGAGCCCTTTTCGATCGGCGGCGTTCGACGCAAAGCGAAGCATTTTATGGTGAAAGTGGAGTTGGGTCCGATTGCCGGAGTGGTGGCGCCGCTGGTTGGCAAACAGCCGCCCGACTTCAATATTTGGATTTTGGCAGACGAGGCTCCCGTCTTTTTACGGTCAGAAGGCCCGATGTATACGGGTGGACCGATCTGGAGAATCGAGAATGTTGGTCCTACGTGGCCGGCTGCGTCGCCTGCAAAGCCGAACAATCATCCTTGAGAGAGCCGCGTGACGGTCAGTTATTTTTGTGAATAATTTGCGGGGCACGGCATGTTGGAGCAGCACTGGCGCGATTGCCATCGTGGGCGAGCGTTCGGAATGACGCTTCGGGAAGCACAGCCACTTTTGGCTGTGTTGACTTTCGAAAACCCGCACGGGCAAGCGTGCCTGTGCTACTGAAACACAAACGAAATAGTTATAGAAACGGGCCGGAATCGCCCGGGCAACCTGCCCGCTAACGACAAAGAATATATACAGACAATTTTCTATTGGAAATGCACGCTTTCCGCGGAAGAAGTCCGCGGTGGACGTCGTATACATATTTCAACAGATCTTTTGCTACCCGTGCGCGTGTCGGTTAAAATGTGGCGTTTACTATGAGCGTACAACCCATTTTGAGCGGTGAAAACACAACGAGCAAGGCTACTGTGCGGTTCCATAATACTTTGAGCGGGGAAACAGAGCCGTTCGTTCCGCTAGAATTAGG
This sequence comes from Candidatus Acidiferrales bacterium, assembly GCA_035696345.1. Classification (GTDB taxonomy): domain Bacteria; phylum Acidobacteriota; class Terriglobia; order Acidiferrales; family UBA7541; genus Palsa-360. The sequence continues at coordinate 12,752 of DASRQU010000089.1, read as the reverse complement.
AGTGGTGCGGACGTATACGTGCGGGCCGACGGTCTACGACTTCGCGCACATCGGCAACTTCCGCACGTTTGTGTTTCAGGATGTGCTGCGACGGTATTTGAAATCGAGGGGCTACCGCGTAGTTCAAGTGATGAACCTGACGGATGTGGATGACCGCATCATTCAGAAAGCGGCGGCGGCGGGCGTCAGCATTCGGGAGTACACGGATAAATACATTCAGGCGTTTCTAGCTGATCGCCGCGCGCTAAACCTGGAGTTGCCGGAACATCTGGCGCGGGCCACGGATCACATCGACGACATGGTGAAACTGATCCAGCGGCTCACCGAAAAGGGATACACATACACGAGTGAAGGGTCAACGTATTACCGGATCGCGAAATTTCCGGAGTATGGAAAGCTTTCCAAGATTGATGTCGCGGGCATGCAGGACGGCGCGCGCGTGGACAACGACCGCTACGAAAAGGATAGCGCGCGCGACTTCGCGCTGTGGAAAGCGCCGAAGCCAGGCGAGCATTTCTGGAAGACTCCGATTGGGCCGGGGCGGCCGGGCTGGCACATCGAGTGTGCGGCAATGGCGCTGAAATTTTTGGGCGAAACTCTGGACATTCACAGCGGCGGCGTCGATCTGACGTTCCCGCATCATGAAAATGAAATTGCGGAATCCGAGGCGGCTACCGGCAAACAGTTCTCGCGGTACTGGCTGCACGCGGAACACCTGCTGGTGGACCAGGAAAAAATGTCCAAGTCCCTGGGGAATTTTGCGACTTTACGCGAACTGTTATCCCATGGGAACAAGCCGTCTTCGATACGATTTTTGCTGGCTTCCGTACCCTACAGGAGGCAGCTGAATTTCACGCCGGAAAGTCTGCTGGGGGCGGCGAGTTCGGTGGAGCGGCTCAGAAATTTTGTGGCGCGGCTGCGCACGGAAAAATTCGCGGAGGGCTCATCCGCGGAAGTGGCGGAGCGTGTTGAGAAAGCGATGCAGCAATTTGATAGCGGGCTTGCGGACGATTTGAATACTGCGCAGGCTTTGGCCGCGATTTTTGAGCTGGTGCGCGAAGCGAATATTGCGATGGATCGCGGGGAGTTTCGGCAAGGGGATGTGGCGGCGGTGCTCGGAGCAATGGAAAAGTTCGATACGATTTTTGCTGTGCTGCAGGATGATGATGCGGAAAAATTGCGGGCGCTGGGAATTGGCGGGGGAGTTGACGAGGTAAGCGACGCCGAAGTGGAAGCGCTGGTCGCGGAGCGGCAGTCTGCGCGGAAGCGGCGGGATTTTGCGGCATCGGACCGACTGCGCGATGAGTTGGCGGGGCGCGGGATCGTGCTCGAAGATTCGCGGGACGGGACTGTGCGGTGGAAGCGGAAATAGTAGGACGGGCTTCGGCCTGACTTCTTTTGATCTAGGCAAGTCGGAAATCTAGATGTGACGGGCTGAGACCCCATCCCAAGGCAAACATTTTCCCTGTTTCCAAGTGGATACAGCCTCTTTTTCCTTTCCTCGACTGACCTCATCGATGGGCGTAAATTAGAGTCAGGCCCAGCCGCCATGGCAACAACGCCATGTGCGCTGGAGGTTGTTCGTGGAGAATTCTGTGGGCACTCTAATGATTGACGCCAAATTACCACTTCTGCGGACACCTCTGCCCGGCCCGAATGCGAAAGAAGTGATCGCGCACGACGCGGAGTTCGTTTCCCCTTCCTACACTCGTGGGTACCCGCTCGTCGCGAAACGCGGGCGCGGGGCGATGATTGAGGATGTGGACGGTAATGTGTTTCTGGATTTCGCCGCGGGCATTGCGGTGGTTTCAACCGGGCATTGCCATCCGAAGGTCGTGGAGGCCATTCAGCAGCAGGCCGCGGAACTCATTCACATTTCGGGCACCGATTTTTATTACCAGGGGCTGGCGGAACTCGCCCAGCGGCTGTCCGAAATTTCCCCGGGCCAAGAGCCAAAAAAAGTTTACTTCGGCAATTCCGGCACGGAAGCCGTTGAGGCGGCGATCAAGCTGGCGCGGTATCACACGCGGCACGACAAAATTATTGCGTTTCACGGCTGCTTTCATGGACGCACGATGGGTGCGCTTTCGCTGACAGCTTCCAAGGCGGTGCAGCGGAAGGGATTTGGCGCGCTGCTGGCGGGCGTGTTTCACGTTCCATATCCCAATTCGTATCGCTGCCCGTATGGGAATCCTTCGCCGTGCACATGTGTGGAATCGGCGGAGTATCTGGAGCGCGAAATTTTTAAGCGCATGGTCGATCCGTCGGAAGTGGCAGCCGTTTTTATTGAGCCGATTCAGGGCGAGGGCGGCTACCTGCCCGCGTCAAAAGAATTTTTGCAGGAGTTGCAACGGATTTGCCGGATGCACGGAATTCTGCTGGTGTGCGACGAGGTGCAGAGCGGCATGGGACGCACTGGGAAGTGGTGGGCCTGCGAGCACGCTGGGATCGAGCCGGACATATTGTGCGTGGCGAAGGGAATTGCTTCGGGGATGCCGCTGTCTGCGACGATTGCGCGTGCGAGTTTGATGGACTGGACACCCGGGGCGCATGCGTCGACGTTTGGCGGTAATCCGGTGAGCATCGCGGCGGCGCTTGTGACGATGGATTTGCTGGAGACGCAGTACATTGAAAATGCGCGGCGGGTAGGTGAGTTTATGATGCGGCGAATGTCAGACTGGCCAGCGCGGCACCGCATTGTGGGAGACGTGCGAGGCAAAGGATTGATGATCGGCGTGGAAATTGTGCGCGATCAGAAGACCAAGGAGCGGGCGGGACAATGGCGCGATGCGATTGTAGATCGAGCGTTTGAGAAAGGGTTACTGCTGCTTGGAGCCGGGGAAAATACGGTTCGGATTGCGCCGCCGCTGGTTATTGATGAGGAGCAGGCAGCGTTCGCGGTGCAGACTTTGGAATCTTGCATCGGGGAGATTTGAGACCACTGCGGAAGATTGTTAGGAATTCGGCCGCACTCGGAGCTAAAGATTTAACACAGAGGGCGCTGAGAAAAGCTGGAGTTTCAACGAGGTTAGTTGGCATTGAGGAAGGGATGGCCTGTTGTGGCAATTTTAGGGCGGGCTATTTTTGGCGTGGTGGATTGGGCTGCGCGGCACGGGCTCGCGGAATCGTGTGCGCCGCAATCGAAGGCTGCTGTGGGGCTGAAGGCACGGCGCACTGGAGTACGGGGCGAGACTTACGCGTATTGGTATCTGCGGAAAAACGGCTACGTAATGATCGCGCGGAATTTCAGCCAGCGCGGGACTAAGGGAGAAATCGATCTGGTTGGATATGACGGAAAGACGCTAGTGTTTGTCGAGGTAAAAACCAGAACTTCAGCTCGTGACGAATTTGGAACCCCCGAAGACGCGGTGACTTCGGGAAAGAAAAAACACCTTTCGCACATGGCGCGGCAATTTGTGCGGGAATATCGCGCGGCAGGAGTGCCATATCGATTCGATATTCTGGCGATTGAAGCGCCATCGGGGCAGCGTCCCATCGTTCGTCTGCACAAGGGCGCTTTCGCGCCGCTGTAATTTAGTTCGCCAATCCGCAAGACTTATGACCGCTCAGGCTTTAAAATAACGCTTTTTTAGCGGGTACCGATATTACGGAGTAGGGTCTAACTGGCCAGGAGGAATCGTTGCCTGAATTACGAAAGGATCCCATCACCGGACGATGGGTGATTATTTCGACGGACCGCGCCAAGCGGCCGTCGGATTTTTTGCGCGAGAGCGTGGAGATCAAGGGAGTTGCAAATTGTCCGTTCTGTTATGGCTGCGAATCGAAAACGCCGGGTGAAGTTTTGCAATATGGCCGCAATGGCAGTGGGCCGAATTCGCCGGGCTGGCAAGTGCGCGTGGTACCCAATAAATTTCCCGCGCTCGGGATTGAAGGGGATCTGGATCGGGAAGGAGATGGACTTTTCGACCGGATGAACGGAGTTGGCGCACACGAAGTGATTATCGAAACACCCGATCACCGGAGCACGCTGGCGACGATGTCCGAAAAGCAGATCGAAGATGTGCTCTGGGCGTTTCGCGACCGCATGCTGGACCTAAAAAACGATAAACGCTTTCGATATATTTTAGTTTTTAAGAATCACGGGGAAGCCGCAGGCGCTTCGCTCGAACATCCCCATTCCCAGCTGATCGCATTGCCCATCATTCCCAAGCAGGTGCGGGAGGAAGTGGACAGTTCGCGGCATTACTATTATGAAAAGGAGCGCTGCATTTTTTGCGACATGATCCGGCAGGAGCAGGAATCCACGGCGCGCGTGATTGGCGAAACGGATTCGTTTATTACGATTTCTCCCTATGCGCCGCGGTTTCCGTTTGAGTTGTGGATTCTGCCGAAGCAGCACGCCTCCGCATTTGAGAATCATCAGAGCCTGATTTACGCGGGATTGGCCCGGGTGCTGAAAGATGTTTTGATGCGGCTGGATCTGGTGCTTGACCACCCGGCTTATAACCTGATGATTCATACGGCCCCGATTGGCGAAGAGTCCAACGAGCACTTCCATTGGCATATTGAGATTATTCCGAAACTAACCAAGGTCGCGGGGTTTGAGTGGGGAACGGGATTTTATATTTGTCCTACTCCGCCGGAAGAATCGGCGCGGTTCATTCGCGAGGCACAGGTTGTGCCTGCAATGCGGTAAACGACGTTCCGAGGCTTCTATTGATAAAATTCCGGCTCCTTCCGGTTGTCAAAAAAAACTATTGCAGGACGCCGGTGCCGCTGTGTGATCCTGACAATTCGATATTAATTTCGCTATACTCCTAGATTCGGCGCGGTACCCAAGAGGCCTAAGGGAGAGGTCTGCAAAACCTCCATTCGTCGGTTCAAATCCGACCCGCGCCTCCAAGACTCTGCCTCCTCGCGGGTCACCACTTCTGCTTTAGCTAATTTAGAAAAATTGAGCAAAATAATTTCGAGGCGCCACAATCAGGCATAGCGAATCTTCAGCGCCAGAATGATCGCAGAGAACGCTAGCGTCACGAGGTTTGCGAAAAAAACCGGACGATTATTCAGAAGGAAGCCATAGGTGGCCCAAAGCGCGGTTCCGATGGTGAAAACGCTTTGCGTAATCAGGGAAATGCCCTCGGTTCTTTTTTCCCGAATAATTTTTATCGATTGCGGCAGCCAGCAAAGAGTCGTGCAAACGGCCGCCACACTTCCCACAGGCTCGAACGATGCGGTCATATCACCTCTTCAAAATGGTACGTAAACGCCGCAACTCGTCGACGAGAAGATTCAGCGGCGCACACAGATACTAACCCAAACGTTCCGCCACACACCTTCGCACAATCGCACCGTCGTTTCCTGATGCGCCAATTTGAACTGAATTTTAATTTTCAAGTCCAATTCGAAACAAGACGCAAAACATTAACCCAAGCTAAGAATCTTCTAATCCTGTAACTCCCTGAATTAATGCGGCCTAAACGACAGCCGATGAGTGGCGTATGGCAGGCGCGGTGCAAGTGCATACGAGGAATGCTCTGAGACCTGTATGCGCGTTCCCTGGAGCCAGCAATGCGCGCCGTTATTGTCCACATTTCCAAGGGAGTTATCGGGGGGCGAAATCGTGGATCCCGGTTGCGAAGGATGAGAGTACGGTGCGACGAAAATCGTTGCGTCCCACCGGGGCGGGCCGTCCATCTCTGACACACAAATCATGAAGATCGCACTCCATGCGCGGAACCAAGTTTGGGAGCATAGAGCCGCTGCCAGCCGAAAGAGCATGGTCTGCGCCCTTGTGTTGATTGTGGCGATTTCGTTGTGCCTTTTAAATCAGGCGGATTGCGGTGCGCAATCTGCGACGGAATATCAGGTGAAGGCTGCGTATTTATTTAATTTTTTAAAATTTGTCGAATGGCCCGATGCGCCTCCGAGAGAAGTGCAAACAAAGTGGGTAATCGGAGTCATCGGCACGAGTCCTGTCGGAGACGAGTTATTAAAGCTCGCCGAAAGTAAAAACGTGTTAGGCAGAGAATTAGAGGTTAAGACATTTAAACCCACTGAGAATCTGCGCGGCTGCAACATTTTATTCGTCAGCGACTCGGAAAAGAAACGGTTGCCCGCGATCCTCGCGTCTTTGCGCGGGTCCAGCGTGATGACCGTGGCGGACATGGATCATTTTATCGACGTAGGGGGGATGGTGCAGTTTGTGGTGGAAAACGAACGCATACGGATTTCGATCGACGTCGGGGCAACCGGGCGGGCACGGTTGAAAATCAGCTCAAAACTACTGGCGTTGGCACGCGCGGTTACGGAAGACGGGAGCACCAAGAATTAGTATGAAGTGGCCCCAAAGACTTTCGCTTCGACGAAAAATCACGCTGGTGATCATGGTTAACACCGTTGTCGCACTGTGTGTGGCGGGAGTTGGTTTCTCGGAATATGGGGTGTATCAACTCAAGCAGGCGCGCCTGGAAGACTTGAATGCTCTGGCCAATATGCTGGGCACTAACAGCACCGCTTCGTTGACGTTTACAGACCCGAAAGCGGCGGAAGAAATTCTGAGTGCACTGGCAGCGAAACCACACATTTTGTCGGCCGTGATCTATGACCGCGACGGCTCGCCGTTTGCTGTGTACGTCCGCAACGGAATAAAAACTCGGTATGTAACTCCCAAATTGCTGAACGACGAAAGCCGCTTTACGCCGGATCGTGTGCTCATTTTTCAAGAAATTGACTTTGAGAATGAAAAAGTAGGAACGGTCTTTCTGGAAGGGGACACGGTTGAGTATGACCAACTCCTGAGGAAATATTTGCGGCTTTTTGGATTGATCATTGTTCTGGTGTCCATCGGGGCCTATGCGATGGCTGGACGGCTACAGCAACCGATCTCCGATCCGATCTTGCAGCTTGCGTGGACGACGAGAATGGTAACCAGTTCGCGAGATTATTCGATACGCGCAATGAAAGTTTCGGAGGACGAAGTTGGTGTACTGATTGACGGGTTCAACGAAATGCTGGGGCAGATACAAACTCGGGACCACGAGTTGTTGAGCGCCCGCGCGGAGTTGGAGCAGCGCGTCGATGAGAGAACGAGCGAGCTGGAGATGGAGATGGCAGACCGGCAGCGTGCTCAGGAAGCCCTGCATGAAAGCGAAGAACAGATTCGCCTGCTGATGGACTCCACGGCGGAAGCGATCTACGGAATCAATCGTGAAGGGATTATCACATTCGCGAATCCTGCCGTTCTTCGGCTGCTTGGATACGAAAAAGGGACGAGTCTTCTTGGAAAAAGCGCGCACCACGTGATGCATCACTCATACCCGGATGGCACGCCTTTTCCCGTGAAAAAGTGCCACATTGTGGAATCCAGACTGAGCGGAAACGCAATCCATCTGGATGATGAGGTGTTCTGGCGGGCGGACGGCACCAGCTTTCCGGTGGAATATTGGGCGTATCCGATTCGCAAGGAAGATGAAGTCGTCGGTGCCGTGGTCACATTCCTCGATATTACGGAGCGCGCGCGTTCGCAGGCGGCCCTGCTAGAGGCGAAACAGGCCGCCGAGGCGGCCAGCCAGGCCAAGAGCGAATTCCTGGCTAATATGAGCCACGAAATCCGCACGCCAATGAACGGCATTATCGGCATGACGGATCTGGCGCTTGAAACTTATCTGACCACGGAACAACGCGAATATCTGGGCCTCGTCAAATCTTCGGCCGATAGCCTGCTGCACGTCATTAACGACATATTGGATTTTTCAAAAATCGAAGCCGGCAAACTTGAACTGGAAAAAACCGAATTTGAAATCAGAGACGTGTTCCGCGACACGCTTAAAGCAATGGTGCAACGAACGGAGAATAAGGAGCTGGAAATATGCGCGCGGGTCGCCCCAGCAGTTCCAACGACGCTAGTGGGAGACCCAACGCGATTACGGCAACTCGTTGTTAACCTGGTGGGCAACGCCATTAAGTTCACGGAGAGAGGGAATATTGTGGTGAACGCCGATCTGGAATCGCTAGCCGGCGATGAAGCGACGCTGCATATTTCAGTTTCGGATACGGGCATGGGCATTCCGAAAGATAAACAGGACCTCATCTTCGATTCGTTCGCGCAGGTGGATGGATCAACGACCCGAAAGTTCGGCGGGACGGGATTGGGCTTGACGATTTCTCGTCAACTCGTGGAACTCATGGGCGGCCGGATTTGGGTAGAAAGTGAACTGGGGAAAGGGAGCACGTTTCAGTTTACGTGTAACTTTCAGGTTGGAAATAAAGCCGTCTCGGACCGGGAGCAGAGGGTGGGGAGCGCCCTGCCAGGCCTTCATGTTTTGGTCGCCGAGAGCAACGAGATCAACCGCGAAATCTTTTCCGAGATGCTGAAGAACTGGGGCATGAATGCAACGCGGGCCGCAACGGGACGCGAGGCAATTGAAGCGCTCGAAGTCGCCGAAAAGGGAGGACACCCGATCCGCGTCGCGATTTTGGATGCTGCGATGCCGGATTTGGACGGGTTTGAGGTTTTGGAACAGATGCAAAGCAAATCCGGGTCAAATTGCGAGGTGATCATGCTCGTCAGCCTGAAGCGGCACGCGGCGGATTCCGAGCGGTGCCGGAAATTGGGAGTGAAGTATTGCCTCACCAAACCCGTTGGGCAATCCGAATTATTGGACACGATCTTCTCGGCTGTCACGCAAAGAGTCGCGGAGGTACAAGCGCTCAAAGTTCCGGCCTCTGAAACGAAGCCGGCCGCAGTTCATGCCCTGAACATCCTGCTCTCAGAGGATAACGCCGTGAATCAGAAGTTAGCGATTCGCCTTCTGGAAAAAGCAGGCCACCGCGTAACTTTAGCGCAGACGGGCTTCGAAGCAGTGACGGCCTGGCAAAATTCGGCCGACGCTGAATTTGACGTTCTACTTATGGACATCCAGATGCCGGTGATGGATGGGATGGAAGCGACTGCGGAAATTCGGAGCCGCGAAAAGATATCCGGGAAACATGTTCCCATATTGGCTATGACTGCACATGCCATGAGGGGAGACCGCGAAAGGTGCCTGGCGAGCGGGATGGATGGATATATTTCGAAACCGATTCACCCGGCCGATTTATTCGCTGAAATTGAACGATGCGTTGGATTGAAGAAAGGAAATAGTCCAACGACGGAAAAGATGCAAGGGGCGGCTGAATTGATAGATCGGACTTCTCTCCTGGAGCGTGTGGAAGGCGATCAGGAACTACTTGCGGAAATGATTCAAATATTTAAGGAAGAATCGCCGGCACTGATGACCGCGATGCATGCCGCGTTGCAAAGTGGCGACTGGATTGTGTTGCAACGTTCCGCGCATTCACTAAAAGGCGCGGTGAGCAATCTCTCATCGAAATCGGTTGCGAGTGCGGCACTGAAACTCGAACAGGATGCCCAAAATAAAGATGAGCAATCCGCGAAGCTGAGTTTGGCGGACGTCGAACGCGTGATGCAGCTCCTTCTGCCTGCACTCTCAGAGATGTGCCAGGGAGTATCAAAATGAAAATACTGATTGCGGACGACGAAGCTGTATCGCGTCGCATGCTCCAGGGAATGCTGGAAAAGTGGGGGTATGAGGTTATCGCGACTGGGGATGGCGATGAGGCTTGGGGAAAATTGAAATTGGCGCAGGCTCCTCGGATCGCCCTTCTGGATTGGATGATGCCCGGTCAGAATGGGGTGGAAATTTGCCGATCATTGCGAAAACTGCGACCGGAACCCTATACGTATCTTCTGCTCCTTACGGCCAAAGACGCAAAAGAAAGCGTGGTGGAGGGCTTGGAATCCGGTGCGGACGATTACGTGACCAAACCATTTAACTCCCAAGAACTAAAAGCGCGTATCAGGGTAGGACTGCGAGTGCTGGAATTGGAAGACAACCTCGTACAAGCCCGCGAGATGATGCGTTTCAAGGCGACGCACGATACGCTGACGGGCGTTTGGAACCGCGGCGCTGTATTGGAAACCATGGAGAGAGAAGTGTGGAGATCCAGGCGCGAAGGTATCTCGCTGGGTGTTCTGATGGTCGATCTGGATCACTTCAAGTCGGTGAACGATAATTACGGCCACCCCGCGGGAGATGCGGTGCTTCGGGAAATCACAAAACGGATGCAAACCGACGTGAGACCGTATGACGGAATTGGCCGGTACGGAGGAGAAGAGTTTCTGATTCTGCTTCCGGGTTGCAATCGCGAAGTGACGAAAGCTACCGCCGAGAGGATTCGTAAAATCGTTTCTGCATCGCCGGTCGAGACATCTGCTGGATCTCTGAAAGTCACGATGAGTATCGGCGCGGTTGCCACGGGCGACTGGCCCAAGAATACTCCGAGCCAGATCCTGCAGATGGCGGACTCGGCGTTGTATCGAGCGAAGGAAGAGGGGCGAGATCGCACGGTAGTTGCGGGAGACGCGGAGAACGAAGACTCGCGGCGGATCACGCACGAGTTGTCCATGCAGGGTTCGACTCAGGAATAATCAGGAAAGCCGCCGGCAAATTCAGGGATTGGCGCGCGCCACTGTGTTTTGCAGCGCTTCACTTCCCACTACCTCTACGCGTTGCACGCCGCCCCAGCGGATGCGATCCTGCTCGAAGCGGTTCTGGATCCTTCTGCGCAATTCCCGCGCAGCATCATCCTGGCGACCGGGCACGGTCCGAAGTTGCAGTTTCAACGTTACGCCAGACGCGCCGAAAGCATCAACGCCCAGCACGCGAGGCCCATCCACTAGCACGGGAGACCAGGAAATGTCGGCGCGCAATTCGGAGCAGACGCGTTCGAGCGCGGTGAGCGCGGCATCAGACGTTGCCTCGAGGGGAATCGAGATATCCACAAAAACCTGGCCCCAATCGCGGCTGAGATTCGCTATCTGGGAAATTTCGCCGTTAGGAATGCTCACCACCGCGCCTTGAATGTCCCGCACCACCGTGCGACGCAGAGTCAAATGTTCCACGCGGCCCGTCACCGTTCCGATCCTCACGGATTCACCCACAGCGAATTGATCTTCGATGATGATAAAAAATCCATTGATGAGATCACGGACCAAGTGCTGCGCGCCGAAGCCTACGGCCAAACTTGCGAGCCCTGCCGCGGCCGCGATCGGCGTAACGTTAAAGCCGAATTCCGGCAGCGCCGTTAGAAACGCTCCGATAATAATGATGGCCGTTCCGGCGCTGTACAAAAGGCCGGCCATGGTCTTGACGTGCTGCTCGCGAATGCGCGCGATTCTCCCGCTGCTTTCGGAGCCTGCGGGCGGAATCAGTCTGCGCGTCAAAATCAGCAGAAGACGGTTGAGGATCAGCGCGATGAATACGATGGCACCTATGCGAATGCCGCGCGCCACAGCAAAATCGGTCCATCTAAATACGTTTGGGTTCATAATATCGCAACAAGATTATCGCACTGTGGGTTAGGCCACAAGATGAGTGGTTCCTAGGGGTGTTCGTGCTGGAGGGAAATCCAATGAAAACCGGACGCAGATTTTTCTTATCCGGCATTATCGCAGCTTGTGCGGGCGCTGGCGAACTGTTGGGGTCCACACAGCGTCATGGTGGACCCGGGCCGCCCATCTCTCAAATTCCGGATGCTTCGGGGGCGCGCGCAGGGACGGAAACTGTGCAACCTCCGCGTGCCGATCCTAAAGTGCAGCTGAAGGAAGACCAGAAAATTTTGAGGCACGATGTGGATCGATTGCTGCAAATGGTGAAGGAATTGAAAACCGAATCGGATAACACGCCGGAAACAGAAGTGCTGTCACTTTCACTGGTTAAGAAAACCGAGGATATCGAAAAGCTGGCGAGGCAGATCCGCGATCGCATTCGTGCCAGCTGACAATCGTCGTTTGAAGGCCTAACCCAGGCCGAGCTTTCCGCGTCCACTTTGTGATCGGCGTCACGCCATGGGGTGACGTACCGCATAGTTGAAAGTCCCGCATTTTTCTACCCTAAGATTTGGATAAACAATGGTGCGACCGGACCAGAGAATTTTTGCTGGCGTGGTTAAGCGATTCGATCTGTTAGCAAGGTCAGGGCGCTGAGGCGGGGTGATCTCATGTCTAGTCAGCATGTTCTGTTCGTGGGAGACGATGTTTTTTGCGCTGCAGAAAAAAGACACTTAGTATTACCGCCGAGCGAAGTGGATGATCACCACGATGTTTTCGCGGAAGCGATGTTGGAAGACAATTCGACGCGCCAGCGCCGCAGCCCACTGGATTGGGTCGTATCCATCGGCGTGCACTTTGCAATTCTGTTGGGGCTCTTAATTCTGCCTCTCTATTTCACGGCCGGTTTGGATTACCAGAAGCTTAATCTGATGTTCCTTGCAGCGCCGCCCATGCCTGCGGCGGCTCCGCCTGCGCCGATGATGTCATCGGTTCCCATGCGAATTGTGCGGCCCGTGCCGCTGCGTCCATTCAATCCGTCGCAGCTGACTGCGCCTTCGTTCATTCCTCAAGCCGTAAGCATTGCGACGGCTGGAGAAGGAGTGCCGCCGGATGACGCAATGCTGGGTCTCCCGGGAGGAGTTCCCGGCGGAATCCCCGGAGGGCAGGTCGGCGGCGTCGTCGGAGGAGCACTGGGAGGAATCGCGAAAAGTGCTCCGCCACCGCCGGCCCCGGCAGTCGCGGAAGGGCCGAAGGTGCCTGTCCGCGTGGGCGGGAGGGTCAGGCCTCCCCAGTTGCTTTTTGGTCCCGAGCCAGAATATCCCGTGCTTGCGCGGCAATCGAAGCTGTCTGGGATGGTGATCATTGAGGCGATCATCGATGAACACGGCAATGTGAA
>DASRQU010000088.1:0-72899 GCA_035696345.1 Candidatus Acidiferrales bacterium | reverse complement strand
CTGCGGCAGCGATTGCCGGGCATTTTGTGGATGTGCGGGATTGGGATGTTGAGGCCACGGAATAGGTATTTTGTGGCATAGGCTTTAGCCTGTGGAACTTAGTCCTTTCAAGGACAAAATTCCGCATGCTGCCCTTCGGAGCGATCAGGGTAAAAAGCCTGTGCCACATAAAAACGGAGAGTTATGCAGACATTTTCTAAACACGCTGGGGTTGTTCTGCCGTTTGATCGCGTCAATGTGGACACCGACCAGATGGTGCCGAAGCAATTTTTGAAGCTGCAGACCAAGGACGGTTACGGCAAGGTTTTGTTTTACGACTGGCGCTACTTGCCTGACGAAACGCTGAATCCCGATTTCATCATGAACTGGCCGCGCTACAAGGGGGTTTCGATTCTGCTGGCGCGGGCGGGATTCGGTTCAGGGTCGAGCCGCGAACACGCGCCGTGGGCGATCGCCGATTACGGATTTCGCGTCCTGGTTGCTCCGAGCTTCGCGGATATTTTTTACAGCAATTGTTTCAAGAATGGGATTCTGCCGATCATCCTTCCGGAAGCGCAAATTGACGAATTGTTCCGCCGCGCGGAATCGCAGGAGGGTTATTCACTGACCGTGGATCTGCCAGCGCAAACCATTAGCGACGCGAGCGGTTTGCTTTATAAGTTTGAAATTGCCGAATTCCGGAAACATCTTCTGCTCGAAGGGCTCGACGATATTGGGCTGACGATGAAGCACGAGATTGATATTTCTGCGTTTGAGGAGTCGCACCACCCCGTCGCCACGTTGTATTCGCCGGTCGACTCGAAATACGCCGGCCCGCAGTAGTTGGCTTCGGAGTGGCTGGAAAATCTGTGTGGAAATTCCAAGGTCATGCTTTCAGCGGCTAAACAGGCCGCGGAAAAATCGTTCGGCACTCTTGCCTGTGCGGGTTTTGCAAAATGCACACAACCAAGAGCGGCCGTGCTACTCGACGATGGCTCGTCATTCCGAACGTAGTGCGTAATTTCTCTTCGATGCAGCCTCTGCGGCCAGCCGTGCGGGGTACGTCCGGCCGCTCAGGGTACGTCCAGGCCGCGAGCAGATGTGAAAAGTGTAATGTTCCCCTCAGGCACAAGTCTTCCCTTTTGGATTGCTGCTCATGGTCCGTTGTAAGAATTCCTAATTCTCCGTTCCCCAAACCGAATTAACTCAGTACTTTCGATAAATGTGTCGATACGCAGGATGGGCATGAAGATGCACTGCATATTCATTGGCAATTGTCTGGAATTTGAGCCATAGCCGGTCGACCGAGGAAAGTAACTCAGATGACGGTCAGACGAAAAACAATACTGATCATTTCCCTCACCTGCCTGGGGCTGGTTGCAGTGCTCTACGGAGCCTCTCGCGGGATCATGCGTGGCGGATTTATCCAAATTGAACAGACCCTGGCGCAAGAAAATATCCAGCGAATGGTTAACGTGCTTAACCAGGACGTCGGCGCAATCGATCGCTTTACCTATGACCGTGCATCGATTGAGGAAACGTATTACGGGATGTCCACACAGTCGCCGGAATTGCTTCATTGGCTCATGGGAAAAGATGATTCCGGAACTGTCCAGACACAGCGATTGAATTTCGTGATTCTCATCGGCACCTCCGGAAACGTGATCGAATCCAGAGGATTCGACCGCAACACAAAAGAAGTAGTGCCGATTCCGGGCACGTTGATGGCGCATCTCTCGCCAAACGACCCTCTCATTCAGACAGCGGCCAGCGCGGGGAAAACTGCAGGAATCCTTGTCCTTCCGGAGGGCCCGCTGCTCATAGTTTGCCGTCCAGTCGTGAGACCAGGCACAACCGACGCGGCTCACGGATACATGGTCTCTGCGCGCTTTCTGGATGGAACCGGCGACATAAAAGATTTAATTAAGCTCGTCAATTTTCCACTCTCTCTTCAGCTGATCGATACAAAGTACTTGCCGGAGGACTTTTCGGAAGCCCGCAATCACTTGTTTAAGGATGGCGATATTTACACCCAGCCGCTGAGCGAATCGGTTTTGGGAGGCTATACGTTGCTGAATGATATTTACGGAAAGCCCGCGCTGATTCTGAAAGCGGAAATGCCGCGACGAATGTACGCGCAGGGAAAAAAGAGCCAGTTATATTTCGTGGGGTCGCTGATTCTGGCGGGGGTCGTGTTTGGCTCGGTCGTTCTGTTGCTGGTAGATAGGACTGTAATTTACAGATTAAATAACTTCAGCCAAAGTGTGATTTCCATCGCCAACAGCGGAGAACCCGCCAAGCGCGTGAACTGCTCGGGCAGCGACGAGATTTCAGCCTTGGGAAATGCGATTAACAGCATGTTGGCGTCCTTACAGTTAGCCCAGTGGCAACGTCAGCGGGTGGAGGGGCGCTACAAAGCCTTCATGAACACGATTCCGGCAGTGGCCTCCATAAAGAATCAGGAAGGCCGGTTTTTATACGTGAATGAACCCATGAGGCAGTATTACGGCATTCAGGCTGGCGACGCTTTGGGGAGTACGACCGCGGAGTGCTTGCCGACAGCGATTGCGCAAGTCATGCATCGGGACGACCAGGAGGTAATTTCCACTGGGCATCCGATGCAGTTCGAGCGCGTAGTCCCCACGCCCGACGGTGTGGATCACCATTGGCTCACGTTCAAATTTCGTATCGACGAGCCAGACGCACAGATGCTGGTGGGAACCATCGCCATTGACATCACGGATCGCAAGCGCGCCGAGGCGGAAGCACAGAAAGCGAAGGTAGTGGCGGAGGCGGCTAACCGGTCGAAAAGCGAATTTCTGGCCAACATGAGCCACGAAATTCGTACGCCGCTGAACGGCGTGATCGGCATGACGGACCTGGCATTGGGTACAGATCTCACCGCCGAGCAGCAGGAATACCTGCAGATCGTAAAACTTTCAGCGGATTCTCTTCTGGTTGTGATCAACGACATTCTGGATTTTTCAAAAATTGAAGCCGGAAAAGTAGAACTCGAAAAAGTCGATTTCAATCTTCATGAGCTCGTGGAAATGACCATGAAGACGCTAGCACTCCGCGCGGAAGAAAAAGGACTGGAGCTGCTTTGCGATTTTTCGCCTGATGTTCCGGACTCGGTCCAGGGCGACCCGACCCGACTGCGCCAGATTATTCTGAATCTGGTGGGAAATTCGATCAAGTTCACGGCCAAGGGCGAAGTTCAGCTACGAGTCACTCTGCTGCCAGACAATAGCACGGCACCATTCCTTCAATTCACGGTTACCGACACGGGCATTGGAATATCGCGCGAGCAACAAAAAACCATCTTTGAACCCTTCACGCAGGCCGATTCATCGACTACGCGAAAATTTGGCGGCACAGGCCTGGGCCTGTCCATCTCCATGCATCTGGTGCGCATGATGGGTGGAGAAATGTGGGTGGAATCAGAGACGGGAAGTGGAACGAAGTTTCATTTCAAGCTGCCGCTCGTACCCGCCGCGAATCCGGTGGAAATCAGAGATCAGCCGGTTTCTGCATTGTTGCTTGGCGCGAGAGTTCTGATCGCGGACGACAACGCAACGAACCGGCAAATTCTGCAACTCATAGTGAGGGGCTGGGGAATGGCGCCGACCGTCGCCAACAGCGCGACGGCGGCCATCCTCGAACTGAAGGCCGCGGCGGCGGCTACGCCATTTGATTTGGTCCTGAGCGATCTGTTGATGCCACACGTGGACGGGTTCGCATTCACGGAGCAAGTCAGGGCCATTCCGGAAATCGCCAACACAAAAATCATCATGCTGAGTTCCGCTGGGCGGAGAGGAGACGCGAAAAGGTGCGAGAGGCTGCGAATTAGTGCGTACCTGATGAAACCGGTGCGGCAAATGCAACTCAAGACTGTCATTTTAACCCTGCTGGGCGATCCGGCGCCGAGCCAAAACGGCGATGTCCTGACCAGATTTGCCATGAAAAATGTTTCTAGCGTCCCGAAGCGACTGCGGATACTAGTCGCGGAAGATAACGCGGTAAACCAGAAACTGATTGTTCGGCTGCTGGAAAAACGCGGCCACTCGGTTCATGTGGTTTCAAACGGGCTCGAAGCGGTCGACCTGCTGGAAACGTGCAAGTTTGATTTGGTTCTCATGGATATGCAGATGCAAGTGATGGACGGATTTGAAGCCACCCGCAAGATACGCAAGCGCGAAACTTCGGACGGAAACCACTTGCCGATCGTCGCCCTCACTGCATTCGCGATGAAAGGAGACCGGGAGCGATGCCTCGATGCGGGCGTGGATGGATACCTTACGAAACCGATTCGCGCGGTTGAGCTCGATGAAGTTTTGAGTCAATATATTTCATCACGCCCAGAAACTTTGTACAGCGGGCAGATCGAAAAGATTTCCAGCTGACCACAGTTTCCACCTGTTGACGTAATGCTGATCTCTTCGTTCATCGATCGTCGATTTTTCTTCCAGACCATACGGCTCGTCGGGAATTACGATCCGGCGGACGGCACCGTACCCTTCCACTCGGCGAGCGCAATGCCGCCCAAAATTAGAATCGCGCCAGCCAGCGCCCGTCCGCCCAGCCTCTCATGCAGCAGCACGAAGGACGTAATGGCCGCGAACACGGGCTCCGAAGTCAAAATGAGAGCAGTGTTGGTTGCCGTCGTGTGCGTTTGTCCCCACACGAGCATCGGATACGCCAGAGCAGTGGTGAAAGTTGCGGTGACGAGCACTCCAAACTCCATCTGCGGCGTGAAGCGCACAAAAAAATGTTCCAGCCCCGTGAAATTCAGAACGGGCACCGCAAGAGTCGACACGACGCCCGTGAGAATCACTTGCAGGCAGCTCAATGCGCCCAATGAGTATTTTCCTGTGAAGCGCGCGATGTAAATGATTTGCAGCGCGTAGAGCACTGCGCAGCCCATCACCAGCATATCTCCGTGATTGAGCTGGGAAAAGCCCGCGGGCGGAACGGTTAAAAAATAGAGTCCGGCAAACGATCCTGCCGCCCCTCCCCAAGCCCATGCGCCAATCTTCCTGCGCCAGAACGCGGCTAAAAATATGGGGACCAGCACGACGCTGAGCCCCGTGATGAACGCGGCCTTGGAAGGGGTGGTGCGGGCGATTCCCGCCGTTTGAAACGCATAACCCGCGGCCATAAAAATTCCGACTTGGATGCCGGCCCAGGCTTCGTCGCGGGTGAGGTTGCGCAAGTCACTCCTGTAAATCCAGATCATGGGCAGCGCGCCCAGCACGAACCTTGCCGAGAGATAAGCGAATACGGAGATGTCCGCAAGCGCGTTTTTGACGACGACGAAGGTGACACCCCA
This sequence comes from Candidatus Acidiferrales bacterium, assembly GCA_035696345.1. GTDB lineage: Bacteria > Acidobacteriota > Terriglobia > Acidiferrales > UBA7541 > Palsa-360. The sequence goes on along the minus strand of DASRQU010000088.1, from coordinate 67,591 downwards.
GAAAAAGGAACAGGCCATAAGGGCACAATGGGCTTTGAAACGGCTGCTCATTGCGCTCGCCCGCGCTTAATTAAAACTTGGTAATGGTGTGTCAATTGGACCGGTATTCAATCTTCTTAAAAAATTTTCGGCAGCCATGCAAGCGTTCGAGTCTATTGATTCGATGGACGAAAGGCAACCTGCCAGACGTTAAACGAATCGCACCATTGACGATTCTGGCGCCTGCCGGAAGGCTTGTCTGGTAAACTTACGGAGAAACGGCTAGTTGCCACCCAGAATGATTGCCTCAAAGCGCCATCCCATCCTGATAAAGATTGCTCCTGCCACACTGTTCATCTTTGCTGCATTGCTGTGTTCCAGTTTGCATGCCGCGGATAAAGAAAAAAATAAAGACAAAAAACCGGAGAAGGAAAAGAAAGAAAAGATTGAGCCATGGACGGAAATCCGGACGACTCATTTCCTTGTGGCGAGCGACGGCGGTGAAAAAATGGCACTGCGATTCGCCAACGAATTTGAAATGCTGCTGCGTGTCTTTCAGGCGACGATGCCGAACGCTCATCTCACGAATGGCATTCCGGTGCGCCTGCTCATCGCTAAGGACGGGCAATCGTTTGCGCGGATGGCTCCCGAATTTCCATTTGAAAAAAAGCGCGACCAGCCGCCGGGAGTGATGGCCCAGGGAAATGAAAAAACGTATATTGGAATTCGCTCGAACGTAGGCGGGCATTTCCCGTTCGCGGATATTTTTAAAACGTATGCACACGATGTGATCAAGCGCAGCTACCGCAATTTGCCACCCTGGCTGGAGGAAGGCTATTCCGCCGTATTTGCGGGCGTGACGTTCACGGACAAAGGTGTCCGCCTGGAGCGGCCCGATCCCGAAGATTTGAGCGTCCTATTTGAGAGCCCGCTGCTTCCGCTCGATCTGGTTTTCCACGTGGACCGCAATTCCGGTTACTACAGCCCGGGAGATACGCAATCGGTTTACTCGGCAGAATCGCGCGTGCTTTTGCATTTCCTGATCGTGGATCCGCAAATTTCCGGGTCGAAGGCGATGGATCGTTACATCGCAGCCGTGCAGGGCGGCGCCGATTCTGTGCAAGCGGCGCGTGACGCATTCGGCGATCTCACCCAGCTGCAAAAGAGATTTGAAGCTTTCGTCAACGAAGTGAAGGGCGTGCCTACCGATCTCTCCGTCAACGCAGCCAACGAATCGGGCGGCGCTCCGCGAACCATGACCCCATCGGAATTTGAGGCGCGCCGGTCCGATTTTCTGGCGCTGCGCGGAAGAGTGGACGATGCTCAAGGAGATCTCGAAGAGGCCATCACCACGCAGCCAAATCTCGCCGAGGCGGAACAGAGCTTGGGATTTCTGCTGTTGAGAAAGCAAAATTTGGACGACGCGGAGCAACATTTTCAGAAGGCGGTCGAGCTCGATCCGAAAGACGCACTTAATTTTTACGGCCAAGGTCTTGTGGTGATGGCCAAATCGGGAATTTCCGATCAGCCGGCTGCGGCCATCACGGCTCTCGAAAAGGCTGCCACGTTGAATCCTGATTTCGCGGAAATCTGGTACCACTTGGCGCTGATCTATTCGCAAAATGACGGAACGCTGCAGAAAGCTTTAGCCGCTGCGCAACACGCGGCTTCAATTGCGCCTGGAAATTCTAATTATCAATTGCAACTCACATCCATTCAAAATGAAATCGGCCACCCGGACCAGCCGCGAAAGACGGAGGCGATGGTGCAAGGATCCGCAGCGGATAAAGGCACGTCGCGAAGGGCCGCTGATCTGGTGGCAAGAACTTCCAACGACCAACCTGCGCCCCCTGCGGCGGCAAAAGCTACTTCCGAACCGATAAAACCCTCTACTCCGCCACCGCCGCCCGCGGCTGCAAAACCCGATCCGCCGAAATCCGATTCGAGTCCCGCTGCGGCGGCCGCTCCTCCCGGGCGCTTTTCGGAGGCCAAAGTATATTCAATGGTTGGAACCATCACGGAAGCGACGTGCACAAGCGCTTCAGAGATTCAGCTGACGCTCAAATCGCTGACGATTCTGATGAAACTTCACGCTGTGGACATGGCGAAGTTGTCGGTGAAATCGGCGGGGACGGCTTCTGCCGCGAAGATATCGTCGTGCGCGAGCTTGAAGGGACGCAATGTGCGCGTCTCTTACAATCTTGTCCTGGACAAAGCTTGGGATGGGGAAATGCAGGAAGTGGAATTCCGGAACGAGTAGAAGTACAAAGGCTTGAACCCAGAGGTGGCCGAAAATTCTCCGAGAAAAGCGGAGAAGGAAACGGAAACTTTGGAGATTTGATTTCTCAAGTCACGGCAGCTTCTCAGTTTTCTCGGTGTTAAATCTGCTCCGGCCGGTCGTCGCGGCGTAACTTCTAAGGTTCGAGAACCGCGAGACTAAGTACGGTTAAAGCGACGCGCTGAAGGCCAAGTTCCCTGCCCGCGGGATCGTACCATTCGTCAAGCGTGTGCGCGCCGCCGCTACGTCCTCCCGCGCCAATCGAAATCGCAGGAATACCCATAGACAGCGGAATATTTGCGTCGGTAGATGAGCGTTCCCGTCGCGAGCGGTTACCCAACTGAGTATCCGCGGCGAGCAACGCCGCCAGCAGCGGCGAGGTTTCCGGCAATTCGCCGGCGGGCCGCACACCCAACACATTAATTTTCAAGTTCAGTAAATTCGTGCTGCCCGCCATACCGCGCCCGCGCGACGCTGTCATTTCCTCGTCAATTCCGGCTTTAACCGCGTCGCGCAATTGCATTTCAACCGCGGCCAATTCCCCTTCCGATTCCGATCGCAAATCCACTTTCATCGTTGCACTGGACGGAATCGAATTCACGGAAGTGCCGCCGGAAATTTCGCCGATGTTGAAACTGGTACGCGGCGACTCCGGCACGTGCGCCGTCACAAAACGGGCGATGCCCCGTCCCATCGCGTGAATGGGATTCGGCGCGCCAAAATCCGACCAGCTATGGCCGCCGGGACCGGTGATGGTAATCTCCACGCGCCGCGAGGCCAGGGCTGCGTTGGTCACGTACTCCACGGCAGAACCGTCCAGCGCGAGCACATATTTCAGCCGCTTTTTGTATGCATCGGCGAGCGCGCGCATCCCGCGCAGATTTCCTTCCCCTTCTTCGCCGACATCCGCCACGAATAAAATCGTCTTGTTCGTTTTTATTTTCGCTTCGTGAAACGCTTTCGATAACGCGATTAGCGCGGCCAACCCTGTGCCATTGTCCGAGATGCCGGGCGCGAGCAGCCGCCCGCTTTCGCGTTTCACTCGCACGTCGGTGTTCGGCGGGAATACAGTGTCCATATGCGCCGTCAGCATAACGATGTCAGAGGTCGTTCCGGGCCACTCGCCGATCACGTTTCCCGTATCGTCTGTCTCTACGCGCAGCCCAGTGGCGGCCAATAACTTTTTCATATACGCGCCGCGGACATTTTCATGAAACGGCGGCGCAGGAATTTCAGTGATGCGGATTTGTTCCTCAGTTGTTTCGTTCACGCCGTCACGCAGTATCTGCAGAACACGCGCGACACGAGGGTCGGTGGGCGATGTGGATGCAGCCGTCTTGCGAGTAAAATTTTGGATAAAGGAAGTCACCACTACTCCCAGCGTAATCAGTAAGAGGATTCGTTTCACGGCTCACTCGGCCGCAGCAGCATCGGCCCTCATCTTGGAAGGATCGTGCGAACATCTGTTTATGCCACCGCGGGGAAAATACATCGCACCTCTAAATCGCGCGGCTAATAACGCAACGTGAAACTGTGGGGCATCTGTTTCGGGTCAGGCTTGTATAGCGTCTTGCAAAATTCACAGCGGTAGATTTCCGCGTCTTTACCAATCTTCGAGGCAACTTCGCGGGGATAGTCATACCAGCGCTTAAGGTGCCCTGCGCAGAGTTTTCCTTTGGCGTCTTTTTCGTCGCAGGAGCGTTGCTTCGGCTTGCGCACTTTGATTTTTTGCTCCACGGGTGCGGCTTCGGCAACAGGTGCTGGAGGCGCTGCCGCGGCAGGGAGCGCTACAGGCGGCTTCAGGGGCGGTACTGCCGGTGACGCGCCTTGCGGTACTGTCTCCTCGGCCATTCGTCTATTCCCCTCTCCAATCGGAGTTTGCTATCGGCTAAAAGTCGGCGTTTCTGAAATGTATCTTACTCGAACCCGCATCGCGAAACAAAGCGCCAGTTTTGAAGTTAGTCGATTCACAATGAAGACGATGCGCTGGGTTCTTGCTTTTGTAAAGGCCGACCGCTTTTAGCGCGGGGAGCTCGCGTGCCAGTGCGTATAGGACGTTAGCAACTCGCGGACGCACCGCCGTGGCGCCGCGCGACCTTCTCCGCCTGCGAATATTCTACGCTTTCAAGGCATAGGCCTTGAGGGGGCGCGGTCGCGCCGGATTTCGTTCGATCGCGCAGTGCCAAGAGCGCCGGAATGGCAGACGCCGAAATTTTTCCGTGCCCGACTTCGAGCAGTGTGCCCACCATTTTTCGCACCATATTGCGCATGAAGGAACGGCCGCGGACCTCGTAAACCCATTCCTCCGCGCCGGTCCGATCTTCACAGATGGGCACGCGTGATAACCCGGACTGAAAAATCGTGCGAACAGTCTGCCGCTCCATGTCGTCCTCGTCCGAACCGGTGGAAGCCGCGAACGAAGTAAAATCATGGTCGCCGGCAAAAAATTCAGCAGCTTCGGCCATGGCATAGAAATTCATCTCGGAGAAATCCTGCACAACATATTTCCAGATAAATGGCGGCACGACGCGTCCACGAAAAATCCGGTAACGATATGTTTTTGCGGTCGCGTCCCAACGCGAGTGGAAATCGAGATCAACTTCTTCCGCGCGATTCACACGAATGGTGGGCGGCAGAAGCGCATTAAAGGCGCGCTGAAACTCCTCCACGTTCATGGAAGATTCGGTTTTGAAGTTCAGGACTTGCCCTGCCGCATGCACTCCCGCATCCGTGCGTCCCGCGGCGTGGATCGCCGAACGCTGCTGTGTCAGCTTCTCCAAAACATCCGCCAGCGTCCCCTGAACCGTGATCTGCCCCGGCTGCAGCTGCCACCCGCTGAAATCTGTGCCGTCGTAAGCGATGGTAAATTTTATGTTGCGCATGTGAGGCGAAGGTGTTGGAACCACGGATGCACACGGATGAGCACGGATAAAAACTGACACGGTAAAAATTAAAATGAAATTTGTTTCGTACAATTTGGATTGCCGCGAAATTATTGGCGTCCAACTCAATACAGATACATGAATCAAAATCACTTTTTGAATTTATCCGTGTTGATCCGGTGCAGCGGTGGTTACAAGCTTCTCAAGCTCCGGTGCGGGCGAAGCGGCTTCCCGGTTTGACGGCCACTCCCCCGCTGAGGCACTGAGGGCACGCCGACGCATCGTAGCTTTCGATTTTTAAATCGACCAGGGCTTCGGTGCGCACAGGCAACTCAATTTTTCCACCGCTGCGGTCGATCAGCGCCCCTGCGGCCACCACACGCGCTCCCGCTTCTTCCAGTACGCGAATCGTTTCGCACGTAGAGCCGCCCGTGGTCCACACATCTTCGATCACCAGAACGTGTTCATCCGGTTCGACGCGGAATCCCCGGCGCATAGTCAGCGACCCGAGCGAATCGCGCTCGACGAAAATGGCGCGCATCGGCTTGCCGTCCGGGCCGGCAGGAATCGCGCGGGCCACTTCGTGCCCGATGATGAGACCGCCGAGCGCAGGTGACACGACGCAATCCACGCGCAGGTCCATGAATTCAGCGGCGAGCGCGCGCCCCAGTTGCTCCGCATATTTCGGATACTGCAGGACCATCGCGCATTGCACATAGGTGTCGCTGTGCAAGCCCGACGTCAGCTCGAAGTGTCCGTGGCGAATTGCACCCACGTCTTTAAAAATTTGAATAGCGGCGTCAGGTCTCATCTCGCGCCAAGCGTATCGGTACCCTATGGCGTTGTCAAGGCGGGTGGATCGAGCGCGGGATTCGTTGGGCCGCCGTTTTTCGGGTTACGTAGAAGCCATTCCGTTCCTCCCACAATCGACATAGGGTCTTGACCTTCCGGGGATTCTCGCGTCCAATACTCGCGCGCTAAAATGGGCCGTTTAAAACGACCAAAATCATGCTGAATTTGCGTTGGACTGCGCCGACAGTACAGGCAGCCGGGACGACATATAAAATCCGGGATTCTCGGAAATCTTGTGCAAAATAATTGAAACAAATGGGAGCCAGCGCGCGTTTAAGTCATTTAGCCATCTTAAATTAACGATCTGCTGGGCCATCAGTTATGGATTTCTGTTCGGAGAGGAAAACGAAAAAATGACCGCAAGGCTTTGCCGTACATCTCTTGCCATTTTTCTGACGGCGCTGATATCTTTGGCTCCCGTTGCGCCCGCGTTTGCCCAAAAGCCGGAACAATCCTCCGCGCCGCCCGAACCTCAACCCGTGGGCCGCACGATTCCCGTTTCTACGCAGAATTACACGTACGGCAAGCGATGGTTCCCCAATATTATCGCGCCATATACGCAAACGCTGGTGCCCGAACCTGTCTTGACGAACGCGCCTCGTATCGAGCAAATGGTGCAGGAGGGAAAGCTGAACATCAGCTTGCAGGACGCCGTCGACCTCGCGTTGCAGAACAATTTGTCCATTGTCATCGAACGGTATGTTCCGTGGGTAGCGGAAGCAAATATTTTGCGCACTCTAAGCGGAGCGCAGCCCCTGGGCGGCACGGTGAACGCCCTCGGCACGATCCCCATTTTGAGCTTTGACCCTATCGTTACTTCGACGTTTAGCCTGGATAGCAGATCCGTCCCTGTTAACAACCCGCTTACCGCGGGGACCGGCGGAAGCGCTGCGGTTGGAACGTTTGCTACTTTGGGCACGCATACGGCAATCGCGGATGTGCAATACGAACAGGGATTCCATACCGGAACTTCGATTGACATAGCCTTCAACAACGTTCGAGGATCCACATCGAGCACCACCAGCTTTTTCGACCCCTTCGTGCAATCAAACATGCTCGTCACCGCCAGCCAGCAATTATTGAATGGATTTGGGCGGGCCGCTAACGAGCACTATATCCGCATAGCGAAGGTCAATAAGAGCATTGCCGATCAAACGCTCGTGCAGCAAGTGATCACCTCCATTACAGCCGTGGGAAATGCCTACTGGGAACTCGTGTTCGCCCGCGGAAGCGTGGACGTCGCGAAACAGGAAATTGCCCTGGCGGATAAAACGTACAGCGACAATAAAAAGCAAGTGGATGTTGGCACGCTCGCCCCACTGGAAATCGTTCAGGCTGAGGCGCAGCTCGCCACCGCTCAGCAGGCTCTGATCGTCGCGCAAACCACCGTGCTGCAGGACCAGCTGACACTTTTAAACCTGATCTCCAAGGATCCAAATTCGCCGGTCCTACGCACGGTGGAAATTATTCCTACGGATAAGGCCGACGTGGCGCCGCCCGAAGTTGAAAAACTTCCGCTCGAAGATTTAATCAAAGAAGCGACCACCAAGCGTCCCGATATTCTGCAGGCGGGCCTTGTGATGAAAGGCGATGACGTTAACATTCAGGCGACGCGGAACGCGCTGCTGCCCATCTTGACCCTGAACGGCGAATATGCGACGGAAGGGCTTGCTGGAACCACACGCCTGCAAACATCCTGCACCCCGATTCCTCCCGCCACAAGCTGCGTTATTCCTACCCAGGTATTTACGGGAGCGCCGACAGCTTTGAATCAAACGCTGTCGAATGTATATCCGGAGTACAACGCGTCCATCAATCTCACGCTGCCGATTCGCAACCGATTGGCGCAGGCCAATAACGTGATTGCCACGCTGAACAAGCGTTCGGACGAATCCAATTACCAGTTGATTGTGAACAATGCTGTCACGGACGTGCACAACGCGCAAATTACTTTGGAGCAGGCGCGCATCACACTGGCCGCCGCGGTCAAGACGCGGGATCTCGATCAGCAGACTCTCGATGCCGAACAGAAAAAATTTCAGGTCGGCGCTTCCACACTATTCAACATCGTGTCCGACCAGAATACTTTGGCTGCCGCGGAATCCGCCGAGGTTCGGGCGCGCATAAATCTGGTGGAAGGAAAAGTGAATTTCGATCGCGCCATGGGACGCACACTCGAGGTGTACAGCATCTCCATCGCCGACGCAAAATCCGGAAAGCCAACGAAAGATACGCTCATTCCTGGGACCGCGGCCAACGGCCAGTTGTTCGTCGATCCTGCGAAATCGACGAATGCGGCCTCCAGCGCGGCAGATCGCGCGACCTTCGCGAATTCCAGCGCGCAGTAGTCGTCGAGTAGCACAGCCACTCTTGGCTGTGTGCATTTTGCAAAGCCCACACAGGAAAGAGCGCCTGTGCTACTCAAGCATCCATACCATTTTTCGCGATTCCCTCTATTGTCGTTCACTTCCGATTCGCCTAGAATTCCACTGCACCTCCAATCTATGCCCTCCGATCGTCAACCGCCGCCTCGCACAATACGCGACAATTCGCCGAAGCCCGCGCGCGAATTCACGACGATCTCCGCGCATCCGATCCGCGAACTGTACACTCCCGGCGATCTTTCCGATTGGAATGCGCAAAAAGATCTAGGCCTGCCCGGACAATCTCCTTACACTCGCGGGATCCATCCCGCCATGTATCGCAGCCGCCTGTGGACCATGCGCCAGTTCGCCGGATTTGGTTCTGCGCAGGACACTAACCGGCGCTTCCGCTATTTGCTTTCGCAGGGGCAATCGGGTATTTCCGTCGCATTTGATTTGCCGACGCTCATGGGCTACGACTCCGACCACTCGCTTGCCGAGGGCGAAGTCGGCAAGTGCGGCGTTGCGATCAGTTCTCTGGCCGATATGGAGGCGCTCTTCGATCAGATTCCGCTGGGAAGTGTTTCTACGTCGATGACGATTAATTCACCCGCGGCAATTTTGTGGGCGATGTACCTGGCGGTCGCTGAAAAGCAGGGTGTCGATTGGAAAAACCTTGCGGGCACGCTGCAAAACGACATTTTGAAAGAGTACATCGCGCAAAAAGAATATATTTACCCGCCCAAACCCTCGATGCGCCTGGTAATTGACACGTTCGAATTCGCCGCGCGCCAAACTCCTAAATTTAATCCGATCTCCATCAGCGGCTATCACATTCGCGAAGCAGGGTCGACCGCGATTCAGGAACTGGCCTTCACGTTGCGCGACGGAATCGAGTACGTCGAGTGGGGCGTGCGGCGCGGGCTCGCCGTCGACGAGTTTGCGCCGACGCTTTCGTTCTTTTTTAACGCACATAACGATTTTTTCGAGGAGATCGCAAAGTACCGGGCGGCACGGCGCATCTGGTATAAAACGATGACAGAGCGTTTTGGGGCGAGGTTGGCGCGCTCGTCGACTTTGCGTTTTCACGCGCAGACGGCGGGATGCTCGCTCACTGCGCAGCAACCTTACAACAACGTGGTGCGCACCGCCGTGCAGGCGCTCGCGGCGGTGATGGGCGGCACGCAATCGCTGCACACGAATTCGCTGGATGAAGCCTGGGCGCTGCCCACTGAATTTGCCGCGACGCTTGCGTTACGCACGCAACAGGTGCTCGCGCACGAAACGGGCGTGGCCAACACCGTCGATCCATTTGGCGGCTCCTACTTTCTTGAAACTTTGACCGATGAAATGGAAGAAGCTGCGTGGAATTACATTCGCAAGATTGACGAAATGGGCGGAATGATTCCCGCCATTGAGCGCGGCTATCCGCAGCGAGAAATCGCCGATGCCTCCTACGCGTACCAGCATGCGGCGGAGCGCAAAACGAAAATCATCGTCGGCGTGAACGAATTCAAAGGCGAGGAAAAGCCGATCGAAGTATTGCGAATCGACGAGTCGGTGCGCGACCAGCAATCCGAAGGCTTACGAAAATTGCGCGCCGATCGCTCAAACCAAGAAGTCGCGCGGCAACTAGCGGCGCTGCGCAACGCTGCACACGGCACGGACAATCTGATGCCGCACATCTTCGCCGCCGTAAAGGCCTACGCGACGCTAGGAGAAATCTGCGAAGCGTTGCGCGAAGTCTTCGGCACTTATGAAGAAGTATCGGTAACGTAGCCTCCGCGGTAGGACTGTGTTGAAGGACGGGATTAGGCGTTTTATTCTATAAACACCAAAAGCTTTGACACAGAGGGCACTGAGAAAACCTCGAGAAAAACGGAGAGTTTTTAGACTGATGCCTGAAAAGCGGATACGAGTATTGATTGCCAAGCCCGGACTGGATGGGCACGATCGCGGCGCTAAAATTATCGCGCGCGCGCTGCGCGACGCGGGCATGGAAGTTATTTATACGGGGCTGCGGCAGACCCCGGAGATGATTGCGTCGGCTGCGCTGCAGGAAGATGTCGATGTGATTGGCTTATCGATTCTTTCCGGCGCGCACAACACGCTCGTACCGCAGTTGATGTCGCTGCTGAAACAACAAGGGATGGACGACGTGACTGTGCTGTTGGGAGGAACCATTCCAGAGGCGGACATCCCTGCCCTGAAAACCGCGGGCGTGGCCGCGATTTTTCTCCCGGGCACATCCACGCAGGACATCGTGGATTTTGTCCGCCAACTCGCGCCGCGGACGGTTTAAGTAGCACAGGCTTCAGCCTGTGGGACTTAGTGCTTGCAAGGCCCAACCCCACAAGCTGAAGCCTGTGCTACGAAAGCAACTCACTTCACTACGTTTCCATCCGCATCGCGAATTTCTACTGCTCCCAGATCCAGCTTCAGCAGCTCCGGCTCAATTTTCGCACGGTCTCCTACGCACACGAGAATCAGCTGCGCGGGATGCAGATATTTCTTTGCCACCATTTCCGCGGCGTCCGCGGTTACGGCATTGAGGCGTTCCGGCAAAGTGGAAAAATAGTTGGGCGCGAGGTTATAGACAAAAATTTCGGAGAGCGCGCCCGCTTCGCCGTTGTTGGTTTCAAACATGCCGGGCAGCGATCGCGATTGAGAATCGATGGCAAGGCTCAACTCCTCCGGCTTCATGGGCTCGTCCATCATGCGACGGATTTCCTTTAAAATTTCCGCCACCGCCGGCGCGGTCACGTCTGTGCGGATGCCGCCGCCCACCGCGAAGTAACCCAACGAGCGCCGGTACACAAAGGATGAACCCGCGCCGTACGTGTAGCCATGTTCTTCTCGAAGATTCAGGTTGATGCGGCTGGAAAAAAGTCCGCCTAATTCTGAGTTCATCACTTCGAGCGCAGGATAATCAGGTGTGGCGCGGTCCACTCCCATTTCCAGCAAGCGGACCATCGTCTGCTGGGCGCCGGGACGATCGACGATTACGATCTTCGCGTTCGTCGACTGCAGGTCGCCCGTATCGGGTTTGGAAATTTCTCCGGGCTTCCACGCACCAAATTTGCTTTCAGCCAACGCCTTCAATTCTGCGACAGGAATATTTCCGGAGACGACCAGCGCCGCATTGTTCGGAACAAAATTCATCTTCCAGAACTTTACAATGTCATCACGAGTCAGCGCTTTGATCGACGCCTCCGTGCCGGAGTTGTCATATCCGAAAGGACTGCTTGGTCCAAAAAGTGCGGCAACGCCGACGCGAGCAACCACAGTTTCGGGGTCCGATCGCTCATCCGTAAACGCGGCGAGGCGCGAGGCGCGGCGCCGCTCCACTTCCTCAGGAGGAAAGGTGGGGTGTAGGACAACATCAGAGATCAAATCCAGCACGCCCGGAAAATTTTTCGTCAGCGAACTCGAGCCTACGCTTGAGGCATCCACCGATGCACTGGACGAAAGTGTCGTGCCGAGTAGCGCAGCTTCGTCCGCAATTTGCGTCGCGCTCCGCGAATCGGTTCCCTGCTGCAGCATGTTGGACGTGAAACTGGCGAGACCCGGGCGATCCACCGGATTCGAGCTGCTGCCTGTTTTGAAGACGAGATCGGCGGCAGCCACGGGAAGACCTTCGCGATAGTGGTAATACACGGTCAGCCCGTTGGAAAGTTTAAAAATTTCGGGGAGCGGCAAATTCAATTCATGCGCGGGCGCTGGAGGAGGCGGATTTTCGCGCCACGTAGCATCCGCGTTCACCGATTCTCCGCCCGTGCTTTGCCCCTTTTGTGCATTCTTTGGCGTCGGAACGTCCGGCCCGAGGTCCGGCTTGCCGGGAATGCCATAGACCACCACCCGCGCGGTGGGTTTCAATTTTTCCTGCGCAAACGCGCGAACCGATTCCGTCGTCTCCGCTTCGTAACGGTGCACATCCTGGCGGAAATAATCCGGATTCCCCAGATAATGGTTGTACTGGTTTAAGCGGTCCGCGACGCCGCCAAATCCTCCCAGCTGCTCGAGCCCTTGAATCATCCCCGTTTCAATTCCGTTCCTCGCGCGGTCCAACTCCACTTGCGTCGGCCCATCCTTGCGAAATGCAGCCAACTCGGTATCGACGGCTTTTTCCATTTCCGCGGCCGTGTGGCCGGGCCGCGCGGTGACCACAATTTCAAACACCGAGCCCAGCGTCAGCGATTGCTGCGATGCGCTCACGTCCAGTGCAATCTGCTTGTCATAGACCAATTTTTGGTACAGGCGGCTGGTCTTGCCTCCGCCCAAAATGGCCGATGCCACGTCAGCATCCGAATCTCCCGGCTTAAAAATGGGCGGAGTGAGCCAGGCCAAGTAAACGCGCGGCAATTCGACTTGATCGTGAATCACGGCTCGGCGCTCCGCGGTAATGGGCGGCGTGACGGCGGCAATCTTCGGAACAGGCGCGCCGCGCTTCAGCGGACCAAAATATTTTTCCACCCACTGTTTCGCCTGTGCCGGATCGAAATCGCCCACAATGGCGAGGCTCGCATTATTCGGCGCGTAATAAAGCTTAAAAAAATTGCGCACGTCTTCCAACTTGGCAGCCTGAATGTCCGCATGCGAACCCATTACGTCGGCGTAATAAGGATGGGTCTTAGGGAACAGCAAATGAAAGACGTCCTCTTCCACGATCCCGTAGGGACTGTTTTCAATGTTCTGGCGGCGCTCGTTACGTACGACGTCCTGCTGGTTCGTCAAGCTGGCCTGGTCCAGTTTGTCCGGTAGATACCCCATCCGGTCGGCTTCCAGCCACAGAGCGAGTTCCAACTGGTTGGAAGGAAGCGTTTCGAAATAATTGGTGCGATCAAAATCGGTGGTGCCATTCAGATCAGAAGCGCCCGCCGCTTCGAGAAAGCGGATGTGGGCGTTGCCGGGTACGTGCTTCGACCCTTCGAACATCATGTGTTCGAACAAGTGTGCGAATCCGGTGCGGCCGACAATCTCGTTTGCGGGGCCGACGTGATACCAGAGGTTGGTAGAGACCAGCGGAAGGCGGTGATCCTCGGAAAGAAGCACGACAAGACCGTTTGCGAGCGTGTATTTCTCAAATTTGATCGTAGGGACCGCAAGGTCTGCGCCTGCTTCTTTGCCATTCGCGGCGGCAGACGGTTGCGAAGAGGGCGCCTGTTTCGGCGGCGTTTTTTTTGCTATATCCTGGCTAAATACCGAGCCCGCCGCGACACCCGCGGCCAAACACAAAATCAACATCCGACTACGCAGCGCCAAGTTCATCCGGAGTCTCCTCACCCATATCCGCTTCGCACAAACCCACATCCCCTAAGATACCTTAAAGCGAAGCAACGTGGCGTAGGCTTCAGCCTGCGGGGGTTAGTGTAGGCGGGGCGTGACGTCCGAGTTGCCTTTTCGGCTGGCGCATCGCATACAAACAAAAAATCTCAAAGCCCTTAATGCCTGTAATGCCCCAACCCCACAAGCCGAGGCCCATTGCTACCGGAGGTCGTTGTAACATGCGCGGAAACAGCGTACGATTCGCGGCATCAAGCGAGGCTCCATTCCATGAAGAATGAAAATGTGTGCGCCTGCCGCCCCAAAGTGTCGCGCCGAAAAGTATTGCAAGGCGGACTCGCGGCGGCAGCGACGGCGACGTCTCTGGGCGGTGTGAGCGAGGCGCTTCTCGCCGAATCTCCGGTGCCGGCATCTGCGCTCACAGTCGATGCACAAAAGCTAGGCGTTCGCCCCATCGATATTCATGCGCATTATTTTCCGCAAAGTTATTTCGATTTATTTAATGCGGAGGCTCCGCGCTACAACACGGAATTCCGCATGACGGACAAAGGATTTTTCTTCAAGACGCCGACGGAATCGAACGGTCCGCTCCCCGCAAAATTTATCGATCTGAAGCAACGCCTGGCGGATATGGACACGCAAGGCGTAGCCGTGCACGCGCTGTCACTCACCGGGCCGATGGTGTATTGGGCAGAGGGAGAATTTTCACTGAAGCTGGCGCAAACCTGGAATGACGGCGCGGTGGCCGCTCATCAGGCCCATCCTGACAGATTCGTTGTGCTGGCAATTCTTCCGATGCTCGACCCTGATCGCGCGATCGAAGAACTGACTCGCGTGAGCAAACTTCCCGGCGTGCGCGGCGTGTACATGGGCACAAACATTGAGGGCCGAGACCTCGACGATCCCCTTTTCGATCCGATTTTCACGAAAATCGAATCGCTCAACCTTCCTGTTTTTCTGCATCCCCTTCCGCCCATTCTCGGCGGCAAACGTTTGCAACCATTTTCCCTCACCAACTTGGTCGCTTATCCGCTGGATACGACGGTGGCGGCTTCCCATTTAATTTTTGGCGGCGTGCTCGACCGCCATCCGAACCTCGTCGTAGTGCTGCCGCACGCGGGAGGCACGCTGCTCAACATCGTCGGCCGCCTCGATCACGGCTGGACCGCAATCCCCGCCGCCAAACTCTCTCAGCAAACGCCCAGCGCCTATTTGAAGCGATTTATGTATGACACGATCGCGCACTCGAAACCTCTGATGGAATACGTCATCTCACAAGTTGGCGTCGACCGCGTCATGATGGGCAGCGATTACTGTTTTCCGGTCGGCTATGAGCGCCCGGTCGAAAACGTCGAGGAGCTTCACCTGAGCGCAGAACAGCGCAAAATGATTCTGGGCGGCACAGCCGCAAAACTCTTGAAGCTATAGTCCAGTTGCGAGCGGGCCATCCAGAAACCTATAGTTTTCATCCAATCTTCCGATAGAGATAGCGAATAGTCCCCGCTTTCTTTGAGTATAGAATACTCAGACTGCGCAGAAGCTTCGTCGCTTCCCGCACGACAGAGGATGCATGAACCCCACGAACCCAGTTATACGAGGCATCGGAATCGCTAACGGCGGCGGAGACTGCCCCGGTTTGAACCCTGTCATTCGCGGGGCTGTTCGCAGTGCCATTCTCGGGCACGGCTGGCGCGCCGTGGGCATTCTCGACGGCTTTGACGGCCTGATCTGGCCGGAACGCACGTTGCCGCTTACGGTTGAGTCGATCGCCGGCATTTTACCCCGCGGCGGCACGATTCTGGGCAGCCGCAGCAAGGGAGATCCCTTCCATCATTCGGCCGGCGAGGAGAGCAAGGTAACGCACAACGATTACCTGACCTGCCGCAAGAATATGGATCTGTTGGGCATCGACGCACTCATCGTGATCGGCGGCGATGGAACGCAATCAATCGCCCGGGACCTCGGGAAGTTCGGCATTCCAGTCGTGGGCGTTCCGAAGACGATTGATAACGATCTTTCCGCCACAGAAGTAACGTTTGGCTTTGACACTGCTCTGCATGTGGCCACGGACGCCATAGACCGCCTGCATACCACCGGAGAATCGCACGGGCGCGTGATGGTGATCGAAGTAATGGGCCGCGACGCTGGTTGGATTGCTCTGCATTCCGGTATCGCCGGCGGAGCGGATGTAATTCTGATTCCGGAAATCCCGTTTACGATCGAAACCGTTTGCCAGAAATTGCGCGAACGCGCCGCGACTGGGAAGAAATTCTCAATTGTGGTGGTGGCGGAAGGGGTGAAGTTGCCTCCCACCGATCAGTTTGGCAACGTGTTTCCTAAAACGCGCCCGGGCAAAGTGGGCATTCTGATCGGTGACGCGATTCAGGAATCGGTGGATCAGGATGTGCGCACCACGGTGCTTGGGCACATTCAACGAGGTGGATCGCCAAGTCCCTTCGATCGAATTTTGTCCACGCGATTCGGCGTCGAAGCTGTGGAACTTGTGGCACGCGGAGAATTCGGGCGCATGGTCTGCCTTCGCGCGGGGGAGATTCACTCCGTTCCGCTTGAAGCCGCTGTTGGCGAAGTACGTTTGGTTGATCCCAAAGGCAGCATGGTTCGCGTCGCGCGAGCTGTGGGCATCACGTTTGGGGATCAAGATGAAGTCAGTGCTCGTAGCGCGTCAGGCGGCTGATTCCAGCCAAGTCGCTGGCTTGGGATTCTGGTCCATTCAAAATTTCCTTACCTTAAATCATTTCAGGAACTCCGCAACTTCGCAATCGATGCAGAATAGAGTCGAATCGGCTTATACTGTCGTTTCGCCGTTTTGCATGCCGATTGGAAAATATTTTTGGAGGAGTTCCACTTGACGAGTTCCGTTGTTGAAAGCAAAATCAACCGAAACTCCCCTGAATTCGAGAAGAACGCGAGGCGCATGGCGGATCTTTTCGCAGAAATCAAGAAGCAGGAAGCCGTTATCCAACAGGGCGGCGGCGCCAAGGCGATTGAATCCCAGCACAAGAAATCGCGGCTCACGGCGCGCGAACGTATCGCCAAACTTATCGATCCGCACACTTCTTTTTTTGAACTGGGAATTTACGCCGCGCACGAAATGTACGAGGAATGGGGCGGCGCTCCCGCCGCCGGAACCATCACCGGACTGGCCCACGTTTGTGGACGCCTCGTAATGATCATTGCCAACGACGCGACGGTGAAAGCCGGCGCGTTCTTCCCTCTCACCTCCAAAAAAGTGATCCGCGCGCAAAACATTTCCATCGACAATCATGTTCCTACCATTTATCTGGTCGATTCCGCAGGCGTGTTTCTTCCGCTGCAGGAAGATGTATTTCCTGACACGGACGATTTCGGCCGCGTGTTCCGCAATAACGCGGTGATGAGCGCCATGCAGATTCCCCAAATTACGGCCATCATGGGCATGTGCGTGGCTGGCGGAGCGTATCTGCCCGTGATGTGCGATCACATTCTGATGACCGAAGGGTCCGGTCTTTTTCTCGCAGGGCCCGCGCTCGTGCAGGCTGCGATCGGGCAAAAAGTTTCCGCCGAGGAACTGGGCGGCGCAAAAATGCACGCGGAAATCAGCGGCACCGTCGATTTTCGCGAACCGAATGACGAATCGTGCCTCGAACGCATTCGCGCGCTTGTCGATAAAATGGGCCATCCGCCTTTTGCGCGATTTAATTATAAAGAGCCCGAAAATCCTCTTCTGCCGGAGAATGAAATTTACGGGATTTTTTCTTCGGATCCTGCGCGCCAGTACGATATGCGCGAAGTGATCGCCCGTGTCGTCGACGGCAGCAAGTTTGAGGAGTACCGAGCCGAATACGGCAAAACTGTATCGTGCGGCTACGCCCGCATCGGCGGATGGGCCGTCGGCATTGTGGCCAACAACAAGCAGCACGTTCCCACGATCGACGCCGCCACGGGCGAGCGCCGCATCGAATTCGGCGGCGTGATTTACACTGAATCCGCGGAAAAGGCCGCGCGTTTCATCATGGACTGCAACCAGAACCTCGTGCCGCTGATTTTTCTGCACGACGTCAACGGCTTCATGGTGGGCAAGGAAGCGGAGTGGAGCGGCATCATCCGCGCCGGCGCAAAAATGGTGAACGCCGTCTCCAACAGCGTTGTCCCGAAAATTACAGTGATCTGCGGCGGAAGTTTTGGCGCGGGACACTATGCGATGTGCGGCAAGGCGTATGACCCGCGGTTTATTTTTGCATGGCCCTCGGCGCGTTACGCCGTGATGAGCGGCGATGCCGCCGCAGCGACGCTGGTCGAAATTAAAATCAAGCAACTGGAACGCGAAGGCAAAAAACTTTCCGACGCCGATAAAAAAGTATTAAAGGAATCCATTCGCACCACCTACGAACATCAGACCGATCCGCGCTACGCAGCAGCGCGCCTCTGGGTCGACGCGATAATCGATCCCGCTCAAACGCGCGAGGCGATAGTCTGGGCGCTCGAGGCCGCCGCGCTGAATACGGACGTGAAGGAATTTAAAACTGGCGTGTTGCAGACTTGAACTTGGCTTGACACTCTAAACGCTCGACTCTGAACAAAAAGGAACCTTAGTTGACAGATACCGTAAAAATAATCGAATGTCCGCGCGATGCCTGGCAGGGCTTGCCCGAAATTATTCCTACGCAATTGAAAATCGACTATTTATTGAAACTTGCCGCCGCTGGTTTTAAATATATCGATGCTGTCAGTTTCGTCTCACCTGAACGTGTCAAGCAGATGGCGGATAGCGAAGACGTCATGAAGGGTTTTCTTGCTGGCCTCCCCGATGGCGCGGCGTCGCCCGAAATCATCGGCATCGTTGTGAATCAGCAAGGCCTCGATCGCGCACTCGCGACTCCGGGCGTGACGACTATTGGCTATCCATATTCCATTTCTGCCTATTTTCGCCGCGCCAACGCCAATATGAGCAAGGGAGAATCGCGCGCGCTCGTCGAAGAAATTCGCAAGACCACGAAAGCCTCCGGACACGGCATGGTCGTTTACATTTCCATGGCATTCGGCAACTCCTATGAAGAGCCATGGGGACCGGAGATCGTGGAAGACGCTTTAATCTGGCTGAAGGATATTGGCGTGCGGCAGGTATCACTTGCCGACACGGTTGGGACCACGCCACCGGAATACGTGGGCGCGCTGTACACCACCGTAAAAGAATGTGTCGCCGGCGTCGAGTTGGGAGTGCATCTGCACGGCAGAGCGGAAGACGCGGCGCAAAAAATTATTTCTGCCTACGACGCGGGATGCCGCCGGTTCGACGGCGCGCTGACAGGGCTCGGCGGCTGCCCTTTTGCTGGCGACGATCTGGTCGGGAACATTGCGACCGAAACAATCGTCGCGGCGCTGGCATCGCGAGGAGCGGACACCGGGATTGGGCAGACGGCGCTAGCACCATGCCTCGACGCCACACAGGAAATTCGCAACCGATTTTCGCAAACCGCGCACACGCAATGAGGATTGGCCTTTAGTGGCGCGGGCTTTAGCCTGCGGGGTTCGGCATTCCAAGGGCTAAAATCCGCAAGCTGAAGCCCGCGCCACTCAAAGCACCGAGGAACGTCTATGACTTATCAAACTCTCCAACTAGCCGTGGCAGGTGAAGTCGCAACGATCACGCTGAATCGTCCGGAAAAGCGCAACGCCATCTCTCCGGAAATGATCGTAGAAATTCTCGCGGCCTTCGATGAAGTTGAGTCCGGCCCAGCGCGCGTGCTTATCATCACTGGCGCGGGAAAAGCATTCTGCTCCGGCATGGACCTTGAAGCATTAAAAGCGCTGGCAAAACAGTCTCCCACCGAACAGCGCGAAGACGCCGACCGCCTGACAAAACTCTTCCGCCGAATCTGGAGTTTTCCGAAGCCGACGATTGCAGCGGTAAACGGCCACGCCATCGCCGGCGGATGCGGCCTGGCCACGCTGTGCGACTTCACGATCACGGTGCCTGAGGCAAAGTTTGGCTATCCCGAAGTGCGCATCGGTTTTCTCCCTGCCGTCGTTTCCATTTTTCTGGTGCGCCAAATCGGCGAAAAGCAGGCGCGCAATCTGCTGCTCACCGGAAAGACCATCGACGCCGCGGAAGCCCACCGCATGGGACTCGTCTCAGAAATAGTGGCCGCCGAAGAATTAAGCAAATCTGCGCAAGAACTCGCCGCTACGTTGATCGCCTCCAGCCCGACAAGCCTGCGCATCACAAAAAAATTGCTCTGCGATTTTGAGGCGCCGGAGATTAACCGCGAACTGGAACTCGCCGCCATGGAAAGCGCGCAGATTAGGTCGACGGAAGATTTCCGCGAAGGGCTTTCGTCTTTTCTGGAGAAGCGTGCGCCGCGCTGGACCGGTAAATAAATTTTTGAGTTGGGTAGGGTTGGATATAAAGTTGCCACTCTGTTCCGAAAAACGCGGG
Source organism: Candidatus Acidiferrales bacterium (assembly GCA_035696345.1). Taxonomy (GTDB): domain Bacteria; phylum Acidobacteriota; class Terriglobia; order Acidiferrales; family UBA7541; genus Palsa-360. The sequence goes on along the minus strand of DASRQU010000088.1, from coordinate 47,518 downwards.
GACAAAGTGGCCTTTACGAAACCGGTTTTGTAGAGACCATCCGTTTTTTGGACGCGCGACTTTTTCAATGCACAACTCAGGACGTCATTCGTGACACATTCATCCGCAAGCGCCCTGCACTGCACATCTGCTACAATTTTCGGCACAATGGGCGAATTTATCGATCACCTGGTGCGCGTTCGTTATGCCGAGACGGACAAAATGTCCATCGTCTACTACGCGAATTACTTTATTTATTTTGAAATTGGGCGCGTGGAGTATATGCGCACGCGCGGCATGGATTATCGCCAGATGGAACTGGAGGACGACGCTTTCACGGTGGTTGCCGAAGCGAAATGCCGTTACCGGCGTCCCGCGCGCTATGACGATCCTCTGCGCATCCGCACACGCGTCACTTCCGTGAAGAGCCGCGTGATCACCTTCGGCTACGAAATTTTGCACGATGAGACGAAGGAGTTGCTGGTCACCGGAGAAACGATTCACGTAGTTTGCAATGGCAAAGGCCGCCCGAAACCGCTGCCGGAAAAGTATCGCAAGTATTTTGATTTTAAGTAGGACAGGCTTCAGCCTGTCTGCTTTTCTGCGCCAATGCTAAAAATTAAACCAGACAGTCTGAAGCCTGTCCTACTAAAACCCGCATATGAAAATAAATTTCAGCTGAGTGCTTCCAGCAGAAACAGACCCAGTTTCAATCCAGCGGGATACGCGAACGGCGGAAGCTCCAGCGAATAATGGCCGCACGGCATGGTCATCGTTTCCAGAAGAATTCCCTTTTTGCGCAAATCGTCAAACATGTCCCGCGTAAACTCATACCAGAATGTAGGATCGTAGCGGCCGCTGATCATCAGCAAACGCTGGCCTGAGTGTGACAGGCGGTGCATGTACGGCACGGGGCTGATGGGCGTCCACCAGCGGCGCAGTTCGTCCTCGGTTACTTTCGTTCGCAAACCTTCCCACACGTGATTGGTGGTCATGCCTGTGCGCACTACGTCCGCAAAATAAGTGGAGACGTGCATGAAGGCGCCACCGCGCGCGGCTTCGTCGAAGGCCATGGTGATCGACCCGACGTCGGAGCCGATGCTCGTGCCAACGAGGCCCAGCTTGCGATAGCCCTGCTGCTCAAGCCAGCGGAGGCAGTGGCGCGTATCCATCACGGCTTGGCGCGTAGCCTGAATCGTAAGCCCGACGTTCGAGCCTACAAGCTGATCCGCGCGCTCGTGCCCGGGCGCAACACGGTAATCGTGATACGGCAGCGAAAGCCGCAGCACGCTGATGCCAAGTTTCGTAAGCCATTTGCAGAGATTTACCTGCCCGTGCCATTTGGCATTCCAGTTGGGCATGAGGACCACGGCAGGCCCGCTTGAGCGAGCACGAAAAAAACGCGCGTGCACCAGATCGTTATTTTTCCACGGCGAGGTAATTTCGCTGGTGAAGGTCAGGACTCGCTCTTCGGAAACGCCGTTCTGCCTGGTTTCCAAGACGTAGTCGTTCGCAGGCGTTGTGGCGAACCATTCTTCCGCGTGCGCTAGAGTTTCATTGACCCAGGCATCCAGAAAACCGCGCGGGTCAGGCTCATCCGCCCGGCCGCCAATATGTTCGAGGCCCCATTCAAAGGGATAGACGCGCCGGTTGTCGTCGGTGGTCCACCGGGCGTGCTCGTAGCGGCGAATTTTTCGTTCCAGCCAGGACATAATACTTGAAGTTCGAATATAGGGGCGTGCGTTAGCACTGTCAAACCATGCAAAAGCAGGTTCGATGCGTTCGCGCTTTAAGGCTGTTTGTGGCGCCCGCATCTTCCCGGCGCCTCCGGGAGCCACCGCGCGATGTTACCTATTTGCCGCACCTTCAGCGACGAAGCGTTGTCCGGGGCAGCCGCGTATGGCACATTCAAAACGTGATCCCTCTTGGCGCGTTTTTATTCGGCTTGCTCATAGGCAGTTTTCTAAACGTTTGCATCCTGCGCATTCCTGCAGGAAAATCGATCGTTCTTCCCGCTTCGGGCTGCACCAAATGCGGAAAAGCCATCGCGCCTTACGACAATATTCCGGTGGTGAGCTGGCTCGTCCTGGGTGGCAAGTGCCGTAATTGTAAGGCTCCAATCTCCGCGATGTATCCCGCCGTCGAATTGCTCACGGCGCTGCTGTTCCTAACCTGCTACTTCGCCTTTGGACCAACGGTGGAAGCGATCAAGTGGGCGGTGTTTTCGGCGATTCTGGTGGTTTTGACCATCACAGATATTCGCGAACGCATTCTTCCGGACAAAGTAAATTTCTTCGGCGTCATCGTGGGCCTAATTTTCAGTTTCTTTACCATCTCACTCGACGGCACGGCGCTGTGGCTCTCGCGTCGGTACTTTGATTTTCCTCCGCCGCAGTGGGCGCTTTCTTTTGCTGACGCCGCCATTGGCGCGCTGGCTGGAAGCGGCTTGCTCTGGTTTGTGGCCGAAGGCTACTTCCGCCTCCGCGGCCGCGAAGGCATGGGCCTGGGCGACGTAAAAATGATGGCCGCCGTGGGCGCGTTCTTTGGCGTGAAGCGCACGTTGATGACGGTCTTGGTGGGATCGCTTCTAGGCAGCGTGATCGGTATCCTTTTGATATCAATTTCGAAAAAGGGGCGCGATTACGAATTGCCGTTTGGTACATTCCTCGGAGCGGGCGCACTGCTGGTTTTATTTTTTGGAACGCCCGCGCTGCACTGGTACGAAGCTGTGCTCGCAGGAAAGTGATTCGTGAATCTCATATTCTTAACAGCATCTGCGGCCCCTACAACCAACACTCTCTGGTTGCTTTCCGGGGTCCTGCTTGTCGTATTGCTCGGCACTGCCGTCGTCGTTGTGATGATGGCGCGCCACTATTTTAATCGCGCGAGCGGCGCGATTTCGCACGGCGGAAGTGAAACGCCCCGCGCCGATAATCCCGCCGCATTCATGGCGGCCTCAATGCAAGCGGTCATCAAAAAACTCAAAGAGCAGGAAAAGGAACTGGAAGCGCTGCATCGCGCGGAACGCGAACGCGCGCAACAAACCGAGCGTATGAGCGAAGCCGTCACGCGTAACATGCCCGCCGGCTTGCTGCTCGTGAATTCGTCCGGCCTGATTACCAGCGCGAATCCCGCAGCCGAAGCTGCACTGGGTGTTAAATCGCTGGCCTATCGCCGCTACAGTGAAGTTCTCGGCTCCGGCTCGCGGCTTACTGGACTCGTTGAACAGTGCCTTGAAAATGGGCGCACGTTCCGCCGCGAAGAGGTGGAGTACCTCGCCCCCTCTAGCGATCTGCGGCAACTGGGCGTTACGATTTCGCCGATCCAAAACAACTCAAATGAAATTACCGGCGCGATTTGCCTTTTGAGCGATTTAACTGAATTGGCCGCCCTGCAAAAGCAAATTCACATGAAGGAGAATCTGGCCGCACTTGGCGAACTTTCGGCGGGCATCGCGCACGAATTCAAAAATGCCCTGGCCACGATTTCCGGTTATGCGCAGATGATCCGCAGCGAAGCGAAGCCCGGCACCGATCTGCACGAGCACGGCGACCTCATCCTTCGCCAGACTCGATCGCTCACCCACGTGGTCACGGAGTTCCTGAAATTTGCGCGCCCGCTGGAGCTGGCTGATGAGCAAGTAACTTTGCGTCCCATGATCGACGAAATTATCGCGGAAATTTCCGAAGCCGTTCCCGGCGTCCCGATCGACGCGATTGGCGAATTCGGCGACGTGTCCGGTGACGATGCCCTGTTGCGCCAAGCCATTCTGAACCTCGCGCGCAACGCCGCGGAGGCTGCCGTGGATAACCCGGCCGGAGGCCGCGTCATCATTCGCGGCGAAATTGAAAAATCGGGCCCGCTGCATGGCCAGCGCATTTCCGTGTCGGACAACGGGCAAGGTATTCCGGGCGAGATTCTCAATAAAATTTTCATGCCCTTTTACACGACGAAAGCCAACGGCACCGGTCTGGGTCTGGCCGTGGTACAGAAAATCGTCGTCCAACATGGCGGTTCGATCGAAGCCCGCAACCAGCCGGTGGGGGGTGCCGAGTTCATCGTATGGTTACCTTTTGTGCGCGAAACCGTTAGTTCCATTGATTCGGCCTCCGCACGCATCTAAACTAAGTAGGGCCGCCCAGAACCGCCATTTCCCTTGAAAGGCGGGCACAAATTATGAATAAAAAACGACTTATCACCCTGCTGTTGAGTTCGACTTTAATCGGCGTTCCGGGCTATGTTGCCGCGCGGCAGGACCAGGCGCCAAGCCAGGAAAGCGTCGCGGATGCCGCCCGGAGGGCTCAGGCAGCGCGGAAAAGCGCTCCTCAGGCCAAGCTGAGCATTGACAACGACAATCTTGGCACCTTGACCGGCACGGTAAACGTGGTGGGCGAAGCTTCGGCGCCGCCGGACGATCAGACCAAAAAAGCGGGCGATAAAACCGCAAAGCCCGCTGGCGCGGGAACGAAACTTACTGACAAGGATGAAGCCTATTGGCGCGACAAATTCGCTGCCGCAAATAAAAAATTGGCGGACGACGAAAAGGAATTGGACATTCTGCAGCGCGAGTTCAACCTCGGGCAGCAGCAGTTTTACACGAATCCGATGGCTTCGCTGAAACAGGATTATTCGCGGCAGGATATCAACGATGGCAGAGCCAAGATTGACGAAAAGACTGCGGCCGTTGCGCAGGACAAAGCAGATATTTCCAGCCTGGAAGATGATTTGCGTAAGGCTGGCGGCGACCCCGGATGGGCTTCGGGAGGTTCAGCATCGTCGCAAGCTGCATCGGTGCCCGCGACCGCCCCTGAATCTACAACCGGCGCTGCGCCGACGTCGACATCGGATGCTCCGCCGACTTCGGCAGTCCCATCCGCGGGCCAGTAAGAAATTAACTTCCTTTCGTATGTTGACATGTTTTTTAGACGACGAAAAGTTTCTGCGGACACGAAAGATATTTGTGGTTTCACGGCTTCACCGTTCGCGGAAAAATGGTTCGGGCGGATGCGTACGTAGCACAGACACTCTTGCCTGTGCGGTTTTCAAAATACACACAGCCAAGAGTGGCTGTGCTACCCGACTCTTGAACGCCGTTGCAAGTGGAGTGTGGAATTTCTCTTATCCGTCAGGTCTCAGGGCGGTTATTCACGAGATGGCCTGGAAAAATCAAATTGTAAAATTGCGGACTCCGAACAGTTCCGCGCAGCGCTTCACCATGCTGCATGCAATCGTGACACGCGAAAAATTATGGAACCCCTTCTTCTAGTCGAAGACAAGCCAGAACTGCGCGCAATGTTGAAGAAGGCCCTCGAACGCGCCGGCCACACCGTGGACGAAGCGCCAGACGGATCTTCCGCCGTGGCCAAAGTTCGCGCGCGCCGTTACATGCTCGTGCTCACAGATCTAAAACTTCCCGGCTGCTCGGGGCTCGATGTGCTCCGCGAAACGAAACAAGCCGATCCCACAATTCCTGTCATCCTCATTACCGCTTACGGCTCGGTGGAAGAAGCCGTCACCGCGATGAAGGAAGGCGCTTACGATTTTATCCAGAAGCCGGTTGATCTCGAACATCTGAACTTGCTCGTCGAGCGCGCGTCCCAGCAGCAGGAGTTGCTGCGCGAAAATTTATTGCTGCGCGAAGAGTATGCGGAGCGCTACGGCTTTCCGCGCATCGTTGGCGATCACAAGTGCATGCAAGACGCCACCCACCAGGTGCAGCGCGTGGCGGCTACGGATTCCACAGTCTTGCTACTGGGGCAAAGCGGCACAGGCAAAGAACTATTCGCGCGCGCCGTGCACCACCTTTCTCCGCGGCGGCAGCAGGCATTCGTGGCGCTCAATTGCGCTGCGATTCCCGAAGGCCTTGTCGAAAACGAATTATTCGGCCATGAGCGAGGAGCTTACACGGGAGCTGGATCGCGCAAGGTTGGCAAGATGGAGCTCGCCAATCGCGGCACGATTTTTCTTGATGAAATTGCGGAGCTTCCTCTTAGCACGCAGGCCAAGCTATTGCGCGTACTTGAAGAGCGCAGTTTTGAGCGCGTCGGCGGCACGCAACTCGTGGACATCGATGTGCGTATCCTGGCGGCCACCAACAAAAATCTTACGGAAGCCGTCGCCAACAAAACATTTCGCGAGGATTTATACTTCCGCATCGCCGCCGTGCCCATCACGATTCCTGCGCTGAGCGATCGTGGAGACGACGTGATCCTGCTGGCCGATCATTTCCTGGACAAATTCCAGCGCGAATTTCGCAAGCCGAATTTGAAATTTGCTCCCAGCGCGCGCGCGGCAATGCTCAGCTACCCGTGGCCCGGAAATGTGCGCGAATTGCAAAACACGATTGAGCGCGCCGCAATTCTCACGGATTCAGACTCCATCGAAGCGGATGATTTGCAGCTCCCCGCCGCGCGCCCGCCCGAAGGAAATATTCCGCCGGGAATGCTGGCGGAGGCTTTCGACTGGGGCGGCACCTTGCAGGACGTGGGAAATCGCGCCGTGGAATACGTAGAGCGCTTCAAAATTGAAACCGCGCTGAAAGCCTCAAAGTGGAATAAGACTCGCGCGGCAGAGCAGCTAGGCGTGTCGTACAAAACACTGCTGAATAAAATCCGCCTGTTGGGGCTGGAGAATTAAGTAGGACAGGCTTGAGCCTGTCTTCTTTTCTGAGCCATTCGCTAATCTAAACCAGACAGACGGAAGCCTTTCCTACTAAAACTAAAACTTCTTCCCGGTATGCAGCGTTACAATCCCTCCGGTCCAGCGCACAAACGTTACCCCGCCGTAACCCACCCGCTCAAACATTGCGTGCAACGCTTCGGGCGAAGGAAATTTGCTGACTGAGTTCGGCAAGTAGGTGTACGCCGACGAATTCCCGGAAATAAGCCCGCCGAGCCGCGGCAACACGTAACGAAAATAAAACCGGTAAAACCGGCCAAATAATTTTCCCGGAGGTTCGCCAAATTCCAGAATCGCCGCCGTGCCTCCCGGCTTCAGCACGCGAAATATTTCCAGGAGACCGCGCTCATAATTTGCCAGATTGCGAAATCCAAACGAGCAGGAAACCAGATCAAAGCTCGCATCTGCAAATGGCAGAGCCAGCGCATCCGCTTCCACAAACGGAATGTCTATGCCCGCCGCCGCAGCCTTGGCGCGTGCTCGGACCAGCATTTCCGGAACGAAATCGGAACCGGTAATTTTCGCTCCGATCGGCGCTTCTCTGCGGAATGCAAGCGCCAGATCGCCCGTGCCGCAGCACAGATCGAGGACGGACGCCGTCGGATTGTGCAGGATTGCGCTAACGATGCGCGCTGTGCGTCGGCGCCACACTTTATCGATATCGAGCGAAAGAAGATGATTTAATAAATCGTAGCGCGGGGCGATCAAACCAAACATCTTCTGGACGTGCGCTGCAGCTTCCCTTTCGTCCTGCACGCCGTCCGGACGCGTACCCGGGACTTTCCCGTGGGAAACGATCGTCATTTGCGGCGTCTTTTCGATGCGGAAACCTTGCGCGTGGGCGCGCCGCACTCACGCAAGACCCGCACCAGGGTTTCTGCTTCGGCGTCAACGCCGCAACGGACCGCGCCGATTCGTTCCGGCAATACAAATCGCAGGCGCCCCGCGCGAGTTTTCTTATCCGCCTGCATCGCAGCGATTAGCCGCGCAGGCGGCGCGGAAGGCCACGCCGGCAACGGCCCGATGCTGGAAATCAGCTTCGCGGTCCGTTGTTCTTCACCCGAAGAGAGCATCCCTTTTTCAACAGCCAATCGGGAGGCGGCCAGCATTCCCCATCCCACGGCCTCCCCATGCAAATATTTTTGGTAGCGCGTCACGCTTTCCAGGACATGCGCAAAAGTGTGACCGAAATTCAGTATCTCGCGAATCCCAGATTCGCGCTCATCTTCGGAAACCACGCGCGCTTTCTGCGCGATGGACCTCTCGATCACATACTCCATCGCGGCGCTTTCACGAAGTAGAACTTTGCTCATATTCTTTTCGAGAAACTCGAAGAGCGGAACATCGCCGATCACTCCGTATTTAATAATTTCGTAAATCCCGGAGCGAAATTCGCGCGGCGGCAAACTGGAAAGTACTTCCGGATCGGCCACTACTGATTTTCCGGGGTAAAAAGCGCCGACCAGATTCTTTCCTTCGGGAAGATTGACGCCTGTTTTTCCGCCGATGGCGCTGTCTACTTGCGCCACGACGGTGGTTGGCACGTGAATGAGTGTAATCCCGCGTGCGTAACTCGCCGCGACGAATCCCGCCACATCTCCCACAACGCCGCCGCCCACGGCCACGACCACCGCGCGGCGATCCGCGCCTGCGCGCACAAGGTCGCGGCACGCTTTCTCGACTGTGCCAAGAGTTTTCGCGGTTTCGGCGTCATCCATCAAGATAGTGGCTCGTCGCGCGCGCCCGAGCAGCTTCTCCACATGGGCGCCCCAATGCTTCCAAACGCGCTTCGACGAGATAACAAATAGCGCGCCGTCCTTACCGATCCGCGACACCACCGCTGGCAATTCGCGCAGCGCACCCTTGCCGCAAAGTACGTCGTAGTTTCCGTTCGCCGCACGAACCGAAATTGTGTTCATCCGCTCTTTCAACGGCCTGATACGCCGTACCTTTCGCTTTATTCAGGAAGCAAAAAATGTAACACAAATGAAGTCAAGTAGCGCGGCCTTCAGCCTGTGGGACTTGGTGCTTGCAAGGACTCGTCCCTTATGGCTAATTCGGGCAAGGACAAAATTCCGCAAGCAAGAGCCCCCGCTACTTAAGGCCCGCTTTTCATTCTGCTCATTTTTACCGTAAAGTGGTCCTACACTTTCAGATAATTACAGGCATAGGGAGCGCGACACTTGAAAACAGTTCAGCTGGGGAAAACCGGCCCGCTCGTTTCGCAAGTGGGGCTCGGCTGCATGGCCATGTCCGACATGTACGGCCCCTCCGATGAAACAGAAAGCATCGCCACAATTCACGCCGCGCTTGACGCGGGAATCACCATGCTCGATACGGGCGATTTTTATGGCATGGGCCACAACGAAATGTTGATCCGCCGCGCCATCGAGGATCGCCGCAAAGATGTTTTTCTGGCCGTGAAATTCGGCGCGATGCGCGGGCCTGACGGTGCGTTCACCGGATACGACGTGCGGCCCGAAGCCATCAAAAATTTTCTCGCATACAGCTTGCGGCGATTGGGAACGGATTACATCGACCTTTATCAACCGTCGCGCGTGGATGCGCGGACTCCGATTGAGGAAACGTACGGCACGTTGGCTGGCCTCGTGCAAGCAGGATACATCCGCTACATCGGTATTTCCGAGGCGTCCGCGATTTCCATTCGCAGGGCGTCGAAAGTGGCGCCCGTTGTTTCTTTGCAAATTGAATATTCGCTGGTCAGCCGCGGTGCGGAAGCCACGATTCTTCCCGCGGCCCGGGAGCTAGGGATGGGCGTTACAGCTTACGGCATTCTTTCCCGAGGGTTGCTCACCGGATCGCCCGTCACTTCGCCGAAAGATATTCGCAATCACATGCCGCGTTTCAAAGGCGGCAATTTACAGAAGAATCAGCCGCTCGTGAATGCGTTAGCTGCAATCGCGCGAAGCAAAAATGCTACGGCCGCGCAAGTGGCGACAGCGTGGGTGATGTCCCGCGGCGCAGAAATCGTTCCACTGATCGGCGCGCGCCGGCGTCCGCAACTCGCTGAATCGCTGAAAGCGCTGGAACTGGAATTATCGCCGGAAGATTTAGCGGAGATCGAGCGCGCCATCCCGGCCGACGCCGTGGCCGGCACGCGCTACGCCGAAGAACAAATGCGCTGGCTGGACAGTGAGAAGCCTCCAGCGCAGGCTTAAGATTTAAGAGTAGCGCGGCCCTGAGCGGCGATAAAACCTGTCATTCGTAGCGAAGCGACAAATGACAAAGATTTGATCTTATGCGCATTCGAACGCGCGAGAGTTGCCCTGGTAAAAGGCCGGCAGAACGAAACAACCACAACGTCAAGGAGTCTCGTGAAAATCGTCCTCTGGGCCGGAGCGCTGGCCGCGGCATGGACCGGCGTACTCATCGTCATTGCCCGCACCGTCGGACTGCACTCCAGCCCGGGCATGTGGGCAGGTGCGATCGGCTTGCCCGGTGTGGTTATCGCCAACTGGTTGCAGTCAGCGATATTTCACACGTTTTTTCGCCCGCTCGGGTACAGCCTCATGTTCCTGATCAACTGGGGCTTTTATTGCAGTGTGATTCAAGGAATTGTCGCGCTGCGGAGCAAGATCGCAATGTAGTGCCCAACTTCAGGCGGGCATCCGACTTTACGTGGCATGGTCGCCTGAAGGCGAGGGCTACAAAGCCTTGCGTCAAAAGAGCCGTTTCAAGATCGCTGTAGCGAATCTTTTCGTGTGAAGAAAATCAAAAGAAACAAGCTTCCCTTCAAAGGTATTCACGGGGGAAAACCTGTTCTACTTGATTTTCTTTTCCAGTTCAGGGAGCGACGCGATCAGCACGTGGCCGGTGATCGCAAGTGTGCGCGGATCGACCTTGTCGAGAGTGTCATTCGTCGTATGCCAGTACGGCACGTCTAGATCGATAATATCGGCCGACGGAACATCGCGCTTCAAGAACGATAGATGATCGTCTTCAATGTCCGCGCGATCGTTCACAAATACTTTTCCGTAGCCGAGCTTTGCCGCCGTGGACCACAAAATATCGACGAGCCACCCGGTGGAGTTGTACTCGCGTTTGTAAACAGGGTTCGTGGGTCCAACCATGTCCACGAGAATCATGGCTTTCACGTGCGCTAAATCACCGGAAAGAGACAGACTGGCGGCCAATTCCCGACTGCCGTAGGTATTATCTGGGTCCGCCCAATTCTGGTTAAAAGCTTCTTCGCCGTCAAAAAAGGCGAGCCAGACGGTATCCGCATTTTTCCGGGCACAGACGAGCCGAGCAAGTTCCATCAGCACACCGGTGCTCGATCCGGCATCATCGGCTCCCACAAAATTTGCCATGCGCTTCGTATCGTAGTGCGAGCCATACAAAATAATGTTGGGACTCGTGCCGGAAACTTTGACGAGGATATTTTTCATCGCCACGTCGCCAACGGGCGTGGAGGGTGCGTGAAAATTTTCTTCTTCCACCGGGCATCCGTAACTTTTCAGCTGGCTGATGATGTAATCCTGGGCGCGGCGAATTCCGTCGGTTCCGGCCGAGTGAGGTCCGATCGCCACAAGCTGTTCCACGTGTTTGTAGGCCCGAGCGCCGTCAAATCCGCCAGTCGTATCCGCAGCAGGCGCCGCCGGAAACGTCGCAGCCTGAGGCGCGCCGCTCCCCTGCGCAGCATTGTCAGACGAAGTCGAGGAATGACCGCAGCCGGCGAAGCACGCCAATGAAAATGCGGCTGCGAGGATAGTCCACCGAGACATCGCGTCATGCGCCTGCTGTTTCATTTACGCGGCACCTGTACCGGTCATTGCGGCGCGCTTGGCTTTATTGCGAACCACGAGCGCCGCGACCGCAATGCCAATAAAATACAACAGAACCATCGGCGCCATAAATATAAGCATGGTCATGGCGTCTGGCGTGGGCGTCACAATGGCGGCCACGACGGCGATGATTAGAATCGCATAGCGCAGATTCACCCACAAAAATTTGGGTGTCACAATTCCAAACAGTGCCAGGAAGAAAATCAAAACCGGCAATTCAAAAATGACCCCGAGGCCCAGCAGCACAATTAATATGAAATCAAAATATTCATTGATGCTGATCAGCGGCCGGAACGGCCCCTGAAACCCAATTAAAAAATTCAGCATGTACGGCAGCATTACGAAATAGCCGAACGAAATGCCCGCCAGAAACAGAAACAGCGAAGAACCGATAAAAACAGAGACCGCTTTGCGTTCGTGTTTGTAGAGTCCCGGAGCGATGAACAGCCATATCTGATACAACACGACCGGAGACGCTAAAACCACGCCAATATAAATTCCAAATGTGATGATAATGTTGATCAGGCCGGCAGGGCTGGTATAGATCAGCTTATCGTCCAGATGCTGCTTGCGCAGCGCCTCCTGCATGGGATGGGAAATAAAACCGATTACCTTTTGCGAAATGCTGACGCCGACGAACGCGCCGATGGCAATAGCCATTGCGGAATTGATGAGCCTCTTGCGAAGGTCCACCAGGTGATCAAAAAAAGACATTTTTCCGCCTGGCTCTTGGTCAGGCGAAACTGTGGAGAGCTCAGACTCCGGCGTTGTCATCAGGAGATTTCTCGTGTGGAGCGCTTACGGCGTCCGCATGCGGCTCATGCGCCTCGGACGATTTGTATTCTGTAGCTGGCGGATAGCCTTCTTCACTCGAGACAATTTCGGTCGCAGGGGATTCGCCAGGGCCGGGCGTGCGCGGCACTGCTCCCTCTGGTGGCGTTGGCGGCACGGGCGGCGTCGGTGGAACTTGCGCTGCGGCGGCCTTTTCTTCTTCCCGGATGCGCGTCTGGCGCTCCAGTTCGCGCACTTCATCTTCCAGCGCGTAGCGGAAATCATTGGTCATTTTGCGGAATTCAGCGGTCGCTTTGCCCAGCATGCGGGCAAGTTCCGGCAACTTCTGAGGGCCGAAAACAACCAGGGCCAAGACGAAAAGTACAGCCAGGTGCGGCAAACTTAACATATTTAGGGCACTTTACCCTTTGCGGAACACTTACAGATTTGCCTGCAGTCTGGAGTAGGCCGGCAAACCACGCCGTGTGAATCTCTTACGGAACATTCTGCGTCCCTATGGGTCGTTGCTGTTAATTCCACGTCAATTTGCTTCCGGCAGTCTCTCCGTGGAATCATAGTGGACAGCCGCAGGGGTGTCAATTGAGGCTCTATGCTATACTAATTGCCAATGTGCCTGGCCTCGTGCCATGCAACGGGAAAGCGAGGGCGAAATGCAGGGTGAGAGACGAGGGGCGCTGCTCGTCATTGGCGTGCTGGTCGTATCCGCGGTCCTGGGTGGCATTTATGGTCCGTCGGTACGCGCTACTTCCACTGACGTAAATAACCTGCAAGATTCCGTTAAGTCCTTTACGCATGTCCTTTCTGTCGTTCAAAAAGATTATGCCATTCCCGTCGACACGGATAAGGCCATCTATTCCGGCGCCATTCCCGGAATGCTGCGCGTTCTCGACCCGCACTCCAGCTTCTTCGATCCGCGCGCTTATGCCAACCTGCGCGAAGATCAGCGCGGCCGCTACTACGGCGTCGGCATGACGATCGTTCCGCGCGACAATTTTACTTATGTGCTCTCCCCCATGCCTAATTCGCCCGCGTACCGCGCCGGAATTCGTCCCGGCGACGTCATCACCGCGGTAGACACGAAATCCACGGAAGGGCTGACCAGTTCGGAAGTTGCGGACATGCTCAAGGGCCCCAAGGGCACGGTCGTTCACATTACGATGAAGCGCGTTGGCTATGCGGAGGCTCTGAATTTTACCGTGACGCGCGATGAAATTCCCAAGCACTCCGTCGATCTGGATTTCGACGTGAAGCCCGGCATTGGCTACATTAAGCTTTCGGGCTTCAATGAAACGACGGACTCGGAGCTTTCGGCTGCATTGAAAGATCTTGATGCCACGAAACTCGACGGCCTTGTATTGGATCTGCGCGGCAATCCCGGCGGCTTGCTGAATGAAGCGGTCGCGGTCTCCGACATGTTTCTGGATAAGAATGAGCTGATCGTATCGCACCACGGACGCGCTTCGGCGGAACGCCGCTATTACGCTGTGCGCGGCAATCGCGGCGTGACGGTTCCTCTCGTGGTGATCGTAAACGGCGGCTCCGCTTCCGCTTCTGAAATCGTGACTGGCGCAATTCAGGATCATGACCGTGGCCTCGTCGTTGGCGAGCAGAGCTTCGGCAAGGGCCTCGTGCAGACTGTTTCCGGCCTCAGTGAAAACACAGGCTTGGCGTTGACCACTGCGCGGTACTACACACCAAGCGGCCGACTAATTCAGCGCGATTACAAAGACATTTCGCTCTACGACTATCTCTACAACCACAAGAACCCGGCGCCTACGGAAGTGAAGTTGACAGATAGCGGACGCCAAGTCACGGGTGGGGGCGGCATCACGCCGGACGTCGTTGTGGCGCCCATGAAATATAATCCGTTCCAGGAATCGATTCTGCGCCATGAAGTTTTCTTCGCCTATTCGGGTGGAGTCGGCGGATTCACCACGTATTTCCTGGGGACCCGGCCGGAAATCACCAAGGAATTTACGGTGGGCGACAGCGTGATGAAAACACTCCGCGCGTACCTCGATAAGGAAAAGGTTCCTTACACGGAAGAAGACATCGCGCAGAATTTGCCGTGGATCAAGCACGAGATTCGCAAGGAAGCGTTCATTTCCGTGTTCGGCCTGACCGAAGGCGCGAAGGTTGACCTCGAAGACGACGTACAGCTATCGAAAGCGATCGAAACCTTGCCGCAGGCACGCGCTCTATACGACAATGCGCGCAGGATTGTCGCGCAACGCAGTTCGGGAAGCGGCGTGCAGCAGCAATAGCCGCCGCTCCGCCAAACTTTTTTCTTAAATTCGGCGATGCATGTTTGGATTCCTCGCCGCACCCTGCTAAAATCTCACGGGTTCAGTTGGAGGCGATTTTCTAGCGCGCGCTGTGGCATGCGTCGCTTTCACATGCACCGCAGCACGGTTTTGGGGGCTTAGTTCAGCGGGAGAATAGTTCGTTCGCAACGAACAGACACGGGTTCGATTCCCGTAGCCTCCACCAAACATTTTCCCTTTGTCGCTCTCCATTCGAGTTAAACGCAATTTCACAGTCCGGAAGCAGTTATGTAATACGCCGCGTTCCCTTACATACCCGTTGCCGCCGATTCCGTCCTCACGGATACTCAGCGTGCGGGGGCAAGGGATCGGTGAACCAACGCGCTGCCACATTTTGAATTAAGTATTTATTGATGCGAAAACCTACCCATAATTTGCCGACTCTCCGTCTGTGTTGCGTCTTTGCGTTGGTCACGCTGTCATTGGTTTCAGGCTGCGGAAAATTGCGCGGAATTTTCTCGCCCAGCGCGCCCGAAAATCCGCACTTCGTGACCATTAGTTGGAATCCCAGCAAATCGCCTGTCGTGGGCTACAACGTTTACCGCGAATATCAATACACCGCTGCCGAGCGGTTGACGCCTCGGATCGTGATGCAGACCAAGTACGTTGATGGCACCGTGCAGGCGGGCCGCACGTATGTGTATTACGTCACGTCGGTCGACTCCCGGGGATCAGAAAGTAAGCCTTCGGAAAAGATTACGGTGACCGTGCCGGAGAAATGAGATGAATTTGCCGCTTTCCGCTCACCTGTACTTCTTGGCGGTGGCGACCTGTCCTCTGAACAAGGTAAAATACAGAAATGCCTGTACGTTTTATCGCGCTTGATATCGACGGGACTTTGCTCGATGAGCACTCGCAACTGCCGGCTGCCAACCGCGATGCGGTAGCCGAAGCATCCGCGCGAGGAATTGAGATAGCGCTCGTCACGGGACGTCGCTACGATTTTGCAATTCCCATCGCGCAGCAATTCCCTTGCCCGCTGACCATGATCGTGAACAATGGCGCGCTCGTAAAATCAAGCAGCGGAGAAACGCAACTTGTAAAACTCTTGCCGCTGGGCGTCGCCGCTCGCGTTTTGGAAGAAACTTCTAGTTTTCGCGAAATGGCGTCTGTCTGTTTCAATCGGCCCCGTGAAAATCAGGTCATCTACGAGCGTATCGATTACGAAGATCCACTGCGCGGCGCATACTTCGTCCGCAATCGCGAATATCTCGGGGAGATGATTCCTTTGCGCGACTGCCTTACGGAAGATCCGCTTCAGGTAATGTTTACGGGCTACGCAAATCAGGCGCGCGAAGTCGAAGAATTCCTGTCGCACTTGGAGCTGGCTTCAGAGTATTCTGTGGCCACCACAATTTACGAAAAGCGCGACTTTGGGCTGGTGGACGTCATCGCGCCGGGATGCTCCAAGGGCGCGACGCTTGCGGAATGGGTTCGCAAGCGCAGCCTGCAGCGCGACGAAGTGATGGCCATCGGAGACAATCTCAACGACATCGAGATGCTCGAGTATGCGGGGCTTCCGGTGGTCATGGGCAATAGCGTGCCACAATTGAAAACGAAGGGCTGGTATGAAACACTGCGCAACGACGAGTGCGGAGTTGCCGCCGCGATCGAGCGATTTGCGCTGGGAAATGCGGAAGTGGAGATCCCGAGAATGAAGGTGGGGAAATGAAACTGCGCGCAAATATCGGACGCTGGTTCGCGGGCGCGATCGTGGCGCTGACGGCGCTCACTCCATCCGCGCGCGCAGAATACATGGTGCTGCAATCCGGCCAGCGCATCCACGTAACGGGATACGAGCGCGTGGGCAATACGCTGCGCTTGACCATGCCCGGCGGAACGATGGAAATTTCCGCGGATTCACTCGTGCGCGTCGATCCCGAAGATACGTTTCTGCCGGTGAAGGCGAAGCGTCTGGATGTTCCTTACGCGGATTTTATTTCCGCGTCCGCGCTCGCACACGGCGTTGCGCCGGAACTCGTCGCGAGCGTGATCGCGGTCGAATCCAATTTCAACCCCAACGCCGTTTCCTGGCGCTACGCGCGCGGGCTGATGCAGCTCATGCCGCAAACTGCGGCGCGATTCGGCGTGACTAAAGCTTTCGATCCGCAGCAAAATATCGAAGCCGGTACGCGCTACCTGAAAGAATTGCTCGTGCGCTATAACGGCGACCTTTCCCTCACGCTAGCCGCTTATAATGCCGGGCCTGACCGCGTGGAACAATATCGCGCCGTTCCACCCTACCGCGAAACGCGCGACTACATTCGCCGCGTCACAGAAAAATTCCACGCCACCTTCCGCGCCGCCAATCAAATCGCGTCTTTGGAATAGCATTTAGTAGGACAGGCTTCAGCCTGTCTGGTTTAAATTTCTCTTGGATTAGCAGAGTTCAAAACCAGACAGGCTGATGCCTCTTCTACTGTGAAACGGGCGCAGGCGAAGTCGGCGGCGGAATAACGGGCGGTGCATTAGGATCCGCGCCAGTTGGCGCGCCATTAGGATTGGCGTTCGGATTCACCGGCGCTTGCGTCGGAAGGACTGTTTGCAGCCCCGTCGTGTTGGCGATGAATTCCCACTGCTCGTAAGTGTCGCCGCCCATATAAACTTTCAGCGACGGCTTTTTGATCTTGCTGCCAACTCCGATAATATTTCCTCCCAGCACGGCGCCCGTCAAAGGCTGCGGCTGAGACTCCAGCGGATTGGCGGTCCCTGCTCCGGATTGTTGCTGGCCGTTTGCGGCGGCGCCAGGAGTTTGCGTCGAGTTCGCGCCCACTGCGCCCGGTGCACCGAGTATCGACTGTGCGCCACCTGTTAAAAGCGAAAGCCCTGCCGTGCCTTGCGGAGAAAGCGCGTTCTGCAGCAACGTGGTGGGCCGCAAGCTCCCAATCAGCTGCCCGTTCGGCCCCACATAAATGAAGCGCCACGAGCCATCGTCCTTGTTCATCGGATCGGTATAGGCCTGCCGAAGGAAACGCACGCCGTTCGTCTGCTTGGTGAGATCTTCGATCTTCGTGGGGTATTTTCCAAATTTCCGGTAATACAAGAGTATCGCGCGTTGATACTGTTCGCCGCGCCAGATCATGTCCGCTTCTTTTTCGCGGCGTCCCTCCGTCAGCAGATTCGGCGCGACGGCCAACGCGGTGATGCTCATAATCGCCACCAGAAATACCACCATCAGAAGCGTGAAGCCCGCTTCCCGACGTCGCTCGGTAATTGGAACAGCAGTGGTCATGGCTTCAACTAACCATTCGGTGGAGGTTCTTCCAACGGCAGCGTCGCGCGGCGCCCCGACGAAACTTCTTCCACATCCGCCGTCGTATTCGTCAGGCGAATCACGCGGAACCGGCCCATCAGCGTGTCACCTTCTCCCGCGATAATCACGTCTTCGTTGTTAGACGTGGCGAAAAACGCGCGCCGATGGCTTCCGCCCGTATCGCTCACGTAACCGAAGTATTTCGCATCCACTGTCAGCGGCGGAGGTCCAGGAGGCGGACCAGGATTCACGTTCACCGGAACACTGGAAACCGGCGGCGCCGGCGGCGGAGGCAGGGACGCACTGAAAATGTTCCGATGCGCTCCCTTATATTCCAGCGCAAGGAATCGTTGCAGAATATCCAGCCGCAGCGCGGGATTATCAACCGGAACAGGGGTAAAACGCGTGTCGAGCGAAACTGGCGTCGGCACCGCTTCGTCGGTCGAGCGCGACCGTACGAAATAGATCATCGTTCCAGCCAGAACGGCCAGCAATACTCCGAGCACGATGATTTGGGTTTGCCGTGTCATATCAACGCTTCATCTTAGGTGGTCCGGAAATAGGTTCTGAGCTGCACGTTCAACCGAAGTTTTCCCACCGTGCTGGGAGCCAGCGCGAGGCTGTCCAGGACATAGAAATTATCCGAATGCTCTAGCTTGTTCAGGAACTGGACGAGGTTATCGTAATCGCCCTCGACCGCCGTGGTGATATCAACCTGCATCAAGCCGCGCGCATCCGGCGCGTGCTGGTGAAATGAAATGCTATCGGAGCGCAAGCCGGCCGTACGCGATAAATCTCCCAGATCCTCGCTGATTGCGGAGTAGCCCGCGCCGGCTGGGTGAAAGTGGGTGTTAAAAAATTCGTCCCACTGTTTCTCGTCCGCCGGCAATTCCGTGCGGAATCGTTCCAGACGCGTGTTGTCCGCGCGATACTGCTTTTCCAGAAGGCTTAACCGCGTCAAGTCCGCCGATTGCACATGCGGCGTCGTGCCGAGCCTCCACTGAATGCCGAGCAGCGCGGCATCCGCGAGCAGAATGACGGCCAAGGCCGACTTGATCATACTGTTGCGGTGCATAGTCGCCAGTTTCATATCAAATCACCGAGTACTGCGCCTGCAAAGAGAGCAGCACGCGATCCGATTGTTCCGGCCTTGCGGGCCGGGACTCGCTCAACAGTTCGATGTGCGAAAATTCCGGGGATTTCTCCAACGCCTTAAGAAATTTCAACTTGCTTTCGTCGCTCATCGCGCCCACGAGAAACGTAAGCTGCAAACTGTCGGCGGACAACTTGGGCTCGATACTCACGACGCGCACGCCTTCCGGAAGAATGCGTTCGAGGTCCATGAAAATCTTAATCCACGGAAACGCCCGCTGCTGGATGAGCGAGTTCAGGTACGCCGCGCGTTGGCGGCGCTGCACGGTCCCGGAGTTTTCAAAAAACGAGGACAGCTGCGAACGCTGCTGCTGCAATTTTGCAATCTGAAGTTCCAGCGCATCCTGCCTCGCGCGCAGCTCTTTGTCGCTTCTCCACGTGGAATACGTGCGATATGACAGGATCAGGAAAGCCAAGATGGCAATGGTCCCGACCACTCCCGCGGCCACCGTGAAACGGCGGTTGCTTTCCAGCGGCGATGTAGAAAGATTAAGACGAACCTTCATTCGTAGCCGATCTGCCTTTCTCTACCGCAATTTTCTTTCGACACGCTAAATCCATAAACGATCTTTGTAAATAATATAGGTAAATAGTCTTTGCGGGTCGCGGCTTCGGCCGCGACATATACGGACTTAAAAATTAAGGGCTTTAGCCCCTGAACTGCGTCACGCCCCCCGATTCAGCGTCCAGCCGATCAGCGCTTCCAAACCGCGTTCCGCCAAAGGATTTTCGTCCGAGCGAATTCTTCCTTCTTCGCTCGCGGCGACGAGCAGCGATTCCACCGGACATTTTAACTCCTGTTGCAGCGCTCCCTGAAATTCTCCGATGCGGTCCGCCAGCCCCGCAAGCCGCACTTGCGCGATGCCTTCGCTCCAGAAATCCTGGTAATAAGCTGCCAGCGGATAAATTTCGTCGAGCAATGCCTGCGGCGTCAAAGTGTGCGCGTCGCCCGGTAGAGTGGTGCAGCGGTACCCGCATAGCACGCCTTCGCGAACGATGGCCGTGGTCAGCGAAGTTCCAGCAATGCGCGCCAGCAGCGCAGGCCTCTCATCCGGCAGCAACGGCACGGCGGCAAGAGTGGAACTCATCACCACGCCTGGCGACATTCCCACGGACTCGACCAGCGATTCATACTCGCGGATGATACGCAGCCGCGCGAGGCCCGTAACGATGTCTACTCCGTCGTCGCGCGGCGATTGCCGCATGTAAGAGATTACGGTTTCTTCCGCCTCAAAAGGCACGCTCTTTTTCAAACGCCAACGCAAAATTGGAATCGCTTCTTCCGCTTTGCGGGGAAAGACATCGAAGTGCAACACGAAAACGCGAATCACGGAATCCGGAAGGAGCAGCGCAACATCTTCGTCCTTTGCGCGCAACCGCGAAAACACGCGGCCCACCGCGGAACGCACTTCTGGCGCATCTACAAGGTTCGCTTCCACCGCTGTCGGAACGATTGCGCCGGGAGGCAGGGACTCAATTGCAAATCCGTCCAGGCCCATCGTCGTGCGCGTCCATCGCGCCGCAGCCACGTACTCCGCTGAAATTTCACAGGCGATCAGCGGATGCGGAGTCGTGTCGAGCCAACGCGCCAGTCGCCGGACAAGTCCACTCTGGTAGACTCCCTGGCGGATGCTGTCGCTACTCAATGAACGTCACCTTGTTGATTTCCTTCAGTGTTGTGACCCCTTCGCGCACCTTGTTCAGGGCGGAATCTCTGAGGAACGTCATGCCTTCTTCTCCGGCGGCGCGCTTGATCTCGGACGTGGGACGACGGCCAATAATCATTTCGCGAATCCGGTCGGACAAGTCCAGCAATTCTGAAATCGCGCTGCGCCCCCTGAAGCCTGTGCCCGAACATTCCAGGCAGCCGGCGCCCTCGACAAATTGCACCGAACCCCACTCGTCCGGATCAAGGCCCGAAGCGCGCAGAACTTCCGGCGAATAGCGTACGTTCTTTTTGCAGTGGACGCAAACGACGCGAATAAGGCGTTGCGCCAAAATACAATTCAGCGCGGACACGAAATTGTAGGGTTCAACGCCCATATTGATAAAGCGGCCGATAACGTCGGTCACGTTGTTCGCGTGCACCGTGGTGAACACGAGATGTCCGGTGAGCGCGGATTGAATGGCGATTTGCGCGGTTTCATTGTCGCGGATTTCGCCGACCATGATTTTGTCCGGGTCATGCCGCAGAATGGAGCGCAACCCGCGCGCAAACGTCAGCCCCTTTTTTTCATTTACAGGGATCTGCGTAATACCGCGAACCTGATATTCCACCGGATCTTCAATCGTAATGATCTTGTCTTCATCCGTTTTGATTTCGTTGATGGCGGCATACAGCGTCGTCGTTTTTCCGGAGCCCGTTGGACCCGTGACCAGCACCATGCCGTACGGCTCGCGAATGTAGCGGCGGAACTTGCGCATCTCATCCGGCGAAAAACCAACCACATCCAAACTGAGGTTTTGAAATTTTTCGGAAAGCGTTTCCTTGTCCAGCACGCGAAGCACCGCATCTTCTCCGTGGCTCGACGGCATAATCGAAACTCGAAAATCGACGAAGCGGCCTTTGTAGCGCACACGGAAACGTCCGTCCTGCGGCACGCGGCGCTCGGCGATGTCCAGTTCGCTCATCACCTTGATGCGCGAAATAATTGTAGAAAGCCAGTCCTTCGAAATGGGCGCCATCGCGTGCACCAGCACGCCGTCAATGCGGTACTTCACCGCCACTTCGATGTCCCGCGCCTCAATATGAATGTCCGACGCGCGCCGTTCGAGCGCAGTGAAGATTACCGTGTCCACGAGGCGCACTACCGGACTGACGGCCGAATCCTGCTGCGTGAGACTGTCGGCGGAAATGTTCGAATCGGTTTCGTCGTCCTCTTCGACCACCGTCAAGGTAAACGCTTCGGTCGCCTGGTCAAGGACGCGCTGCGACTGCTCGGTGCGCTTCAGGAGGTCGCTGATTTGCGTCGGCGTGGCAACCTTGAGAATTAGTTTTTTTCCGAGCAAGAGCGGAAGCTCGTCGCTGAGCAGAACCTGACTAGGATCGGCCACTGCGATGATCAGGGCGCCGTCCTGCGCCGCCATCGGCACAAAGTTGAACCGGAACATCAACTCCGCGGGAATGCTCCTAAACAGCTCCGGATCGATTCTTTGTTCGAACAAGTCGACAAATCCGCAGCGATAGCGCTCCGCCAGGCGGCGAGATTTCTCCCGTTCGCTTTGCGGATCGGATGC
This sequence comes from Candidatus Acidiferrales bacterium, assembly GCA_035696345.1. GTDB lineage: Bacteria > Acidobacteriota > Terriglobia > Acidiferrales > UBA7541 > Palsa-360. The sequence continues at coordinate 25,298 of DASRQU010000088.1, read as the reverse complement.
TGTGGTAAGTGATTGATCTATTGTGCTCATAAAATTCTATTCCTATCCCTGACCCGCAGCCGACAGCGAAAACATCGGCAGGTACAGCGCCACCAGGATAAATGCAATCAACACCGCCATGAAAACCAGAATGGCGGGTTCGATCAGGGCCACAAGATTCGCGAGGTGCGTGTTCACATCGTCTTCGTAAAATTCCGCAACGCTGGCGAGCATGGCGGACAGCGATCCGCTGGCCTCGCCCACTTCGATCATTTCCAATGCCAGATCCGGCACGAGCCCGGTGGACGAAAGGCTATCATGCAGCGACTGCCCCTCTCGCACGAGTTGCGCACCGCTTGAAACCGCTCCGGAAACAAGGCGGCTGCGAATGGCTCCGCCCGCGGTTTCCATGGCTTGCACGAGCGGAGTGCCTCCCGCGAGCAGCGTGGAAAGCGTGCGGCAGAATTGCGCGAACTGAAATTTCGTAATCGTATCGCCGATTAGTGGCAGCCGCATTCGAATGCGTTCGAACGTCAATCCGCCTTGCGAAGTTTGCGACCACGCAAATACGGCTGCAATCAGGAGGGCCGCGACGATCAGCGAGGCCAGCAAGTATGGCCTGTAGGTAACGGTAATTGCCAGCAGGAGCCGCGTGGCCGCCGGCAAGTTAATATTCAAATCGTTGTACAGCCCCGCGAATTTTGGAATCACATACGTGACGAGGTAGGTGACGATACCGATCGCCGAGCAAACCAAAATGATCGGGTAAATGAGCGTGGAAATCAATTTCTTGCGAAAGCCGGTCGTCACCTTCTGGTAAGCGATGTAGTACTCGAGCACACCGGAAAGGTTTCCGCTTTTTTCTCCGGCCAGCACAGAGACGGTGTAGACCTTCGGGAATACTCCTTGCGCCTCGAGCGCTTCGGATAGGTTCGTTCCCTCTCGCACCTGGCGCCGAACTTCGCCCAGCACGGGACGTAATTTTTCCGCCGCCGCACGTTCGGAAAGCAAATCCAAGGCTCTGAGGATTGGGATGCCCGCTTTAATCAGCGTATTGAACTGCTGGTTAAAGACCAGAAAATCATTTCCATCAACTGATTTCTGGCGCTTGCGCCCAAACAGTTGGCCCACCACCCCGGCGCGCGGCCGCACGTTATACACAAATAGACCACGGTCGGAAAGCTTCTGCCGAGCCTCGGACATCGATTGTGCCGGCTCCACATGCAGAAAAACTTTTCCGCTGCCATCAGCCACTTTGCAGACAAATTCAGCCATATCCTGAGTGTACCTCAGTCGCTATAGATGCAGAAAGGCGCGCTCACGGCAGCGTGTACTGGGTGGCAACCGGTAGCATGAGCCTTTTCCACTGTAGTCACACCGAATGGGCAACATATTTCTAATCTGTGACTTTCATTTGAAAATCCGGTAAAGGATGGTCAACTACGGCTGGGTGTGGATTCCCTGTTCAACTTTTCAACCAACGTTTTTTACTGCGGGCCTTCCATAGACGCGCCATTTACGATAGCAACTCCTACGGGGATTTGGAACTTAAAAAGATCCGCGGTTAACGGAATATCCGTTTGCCAATTTCCGAATCGATATTCCAGGTCGATGCCGCCTGGCTGATGAATTTCGATGCGCGCCAGCTCGCCGGAGCTCGTGTCCACTTCCAATAAAACTTCGGTATAGGTTTCCTGGCTGGAAGCGCGCTTCTCACCCTTGGGCACGCAGCGCAAGGTCGCGTGGCCACTTGGAATCCCTGGTTGCGACACAAGATCGATCTTGCTGCACATCCGAGATAGGTCCGCCTTCCCCGTCAAAAGCGAAAGCGGAGTCCGCCAATCCGAACTCTCTTTAACTGGAGATTTGGTTACTGTCCGGTCGTACGGAACGTAAAACCACGTGGTTTTTCCATCCACGAGGAAAAGTTTCTTTTCCGGGGAATCGTAGTCCCACCGCATCTGCCCGGGACGCCGGAAATAAACCGTGCCGGATTCCACGCGCTCCTGCTTCTTTCCTTCGTTGAATCGCTCCAGAAAAACAGCCTGCAAAGTGCGCGGTCGGCGGTAATGCTCTTCCAACAAGTGAGTGAGGGGTTTTGCCTGGTCAGAAGCTGCCGGCGGAAGAGTCTGCCCTGAAGCACCAATCGCCAAAAGCGCAGACAAAAAAGTAAGCGCAAAAACGTTCGCCTTAACGAGTTGATTCACAAAATGGAGTATAGCAGGAAGAACCGAACAACGAGGAATTCGGCGACCGTTTTAGCAGGACCGGTTACGTGAGCTACAGCGGAACATCGGACGGGCCGGCAGCTGTCGAGATGTTCGATCGAATTACGCAAGTCTGATCGGAGTAAAAGTGCCGCTGCCCAGTAACCCCGGCATTTGTGGGGTCGGCTGTCAACGTATAGGTTATCGTGTGGCCCGAGGCATCCGCGGTGACAGGCGTGTAGACGAATGCATAGCCCTGCTTGACGCCGCTTGCCACAATTGAATCAATGAGACCCGCATTATTAGGGTCGGGATTGATGCCACTCCCCGAAAGTTGTACCAGGGTTGTAGAGTAGTTGATTCCATACGTAGATGAATAGAAAAGCTCTGCAGTGGAAATATCGCGAACGGTATGAACGGCCGAAGCTTCATTCGCGCGCATTTTAGACTGAATGTAATTGGGAATTGCGATGGCCGCCACGACCAGGATCACTGCTACGACGATCAGCAGTTCAATCAGTGAGAAACCTTTTTGTGCCCCGATTTTTAGCTGACTGCGTTCGTATGGCTTGAACTTACTCATGGCCTTCCTTGTAATTCCGAGGGACCCAGCTAAGTTGCACAGATCCAAGCATCGATATATTAAGTGCAGGTCGACGACCATTTGCGCTAAGACTCCGCTAAATAACGAAATCAAGCTAAGTTACTCTTGGTAGGGCTGTTGCAGCGTCGGTACCGCCGGGGCTGGGTACTGAACTTCGACGGCCATGCATAAATCTTCGAAATTAGTGCCGTAATTTGTCATGCAAGCAGACGGAATACGGCGCGTCAAATTGGGCGATAGCCGACAGTTCGGCCGTGGGCACATTCTGCGGCGCTAAAAACAAAAAGAGGGAGATGAGCTTTCGCTCGTCTCCCTCTTCTTGAGTCTATCCGGTTGACTAACCTCCGATCGGGGTGCTGGACACGGTTGCCGCCGAGCCATCAGTGGTCTGACGAATTACACCGCTCTGGTCGGTGAAGAAATAGCGCTGACCAGTGGAGGACGATTGGGGTTTGGCCGTGAGCGTATATTGAGAGATGATGCCGTTGGACCCGGTTACGGCGCCATAGCTAAACGCATATCCGCTCTTGGTCGGGGTAGCAGTACCTAGCAGGCTGTCAACCAAGTCCGCTCCTGTGGAAGAAGGCGTAGTGGCTGGGCCTAGTTGTGACAAGTCCGTGGCTGGGTCCGTTCCGTAGGTGGTCGAGTAAGAAACGATGGCGGTATTATACGTGCGCAGCGAAGCGACAGCAGACGCTTCGTTGGCAGCCATCTTCGAACGCAGCAAGTTCGGGATCGCGATAGCCGCGATGATCAAGATGATCGCGACGACGATCAGCAATTCGATAAGTGAGAAACCCTTCTGTTTGTTATTACGCATTCGAAAAAGCTCCTTTGAGCGTCAAAGCAAAATTTTAAAAGCAGTGCCAAACTCGATTTCGATATGCATAGGAGCAGGTTCGAGGCCAATTCCGATTACTAAGTGTTCCGGGGTTCAATTTCCGGATAATTACTTCGTATTCAATAATTTGCGGAGAGAGATCGCGAAGCATGGGAACCCGCGATGAAACCCTGAGGCTAGCTGGATTGACTTTGCGCCATTATTTGGCGCAGGCCTGGGCCAGATTATGGCGCTGGCCGACCTGCGGACTTCATCTAGCCAAAGCCCCTGCGCCATCCTGCATGGTTGCGGCCCACCCAAAACCTAGGGTTATGACCTGCCGTAAATAAAAACGAGGGAGAAAGTGAAGTACCTCCTCCCTCATTTTTACTTCTCTCCAAGGACGACTATCCAATCGGATTGCTGGAAGCTGTTGCAGCCTGACCGTTGGTGGTCTGACGAATCACACCGCTCTGATCGGTGAAGAAGTAGCGCTGACCGGTTGAGGCGGATTGGGGCTGGGCCGTAATCGAGTATTGCGAGATGATGCCGTTGGACGCCGTTCCTGCCGTGTAGCTGAAGGTGTAGCCGCTCTTGGTCGGGCTGGCGGTGCCGAGCAAGTTGTCAACCAAGTCCGCAGCCGTAGATGACGGTGTAGTCGCGGGCCCAAGGGCCGACAAGTCCGTGGCTGGGTCCGTTCCGTACGTGGTCGAGTAAGAAACGATGGCAGTGTTATACGTGCGCAGTGAGGCGACAGCAGACGCTTCGTTGGCAGCCATCTTCGAACGCAGCAAGTTCGGGATCGCGATAGCCGCGATGATCAAGATGATCGCGACGACGATCAGCAATTCGATAAGTGAGAAACCCTTCTGTGTGTCGTTACGCATTCAGTTACGCTCCTTGAGAATGTCTTTCGTGAAGTCGATTAATTCCCACACCAGAAACATTTGGCTAAATGCAAAATAATTGCCAAATCACAAAACGCAGAATGGGGATGCTAACAATGAGTACAAATTGTTGATATGGAAGTATTTACCGGAGCCGACGCCCAGTCTATTTGATTGGATTTCGCCGTCGATACGTTCCGTTTCATCAGTGGTTTGACAGAATTCGTCAAATCGCTTGGACGCGTAGTGACCTTGCCGCCAAAATTCGTCAGTAGGTTCGCAGGATTGCGGGTGTCGCAGCGGTGGCCGGCGCTAAACCAATCGACACTCGATTGAGAATAACGGCGCGCAGGTTGGTTACTAGAAAGGCAAAGGCTGTGCACGGATCAAGTAGGAGTCAGTTGCCAGTTTAGCCAGTAAAACCTAGACTTAGATTTCTGGTAAGAGTATTGGCCAAATAGGATTTTACGGCTGAATAATCGCCTCATACCCTGACTCGAATCATGGACTTCACAAAACGGCTGTTTAGTTCCGCGCTGTTCATCACCATCTCCGCGTTTATCATGCGCATGGCGGTGCTGATCTATTCGTGGCATGCAACGCTTATACCGGCGCGCTACTTTCTGCCTTACGGATATGAGTTGGGGCACGTGGCAAAGGCCATCGCCTCGGGACAAGGGTTTTCTTCTCCTCTGCGATTTGTGGATACCGGACCGACGGTGTGGTTCACTCCGATTTATCCTTATTTGGTCGCAGGCATTTTCAAAATTTGGGGAATTTATACGAACGCGTCAAAGCTCATTATCATGACGCTGAATTGCGCGTTTGCCACGCTGACGGTGATTCCTATTTATTGCAGCGCGCAAAGAACCTTCGGTAAAGCCGTAGCTGTTGGGGCATCGTGGACTTGGGTATTTTTGCCCACGGCCCTGTTTTTTCCCATCACGTGGATCTGGGATACAGCGATGGCGGCGCTCTTTCTGAGCCTGATTTTCTGGGCAACCCTAGTCGTACGCGAGAAAACAACTGTCTTGCCGTGGGCAGGTTACGGCGCGCTGTGGGCCACAGGAGTCTTGGTAAATCCGTCGATGCTCTCGCTGCTGCCATTTCTGGCGGGCTGGGCACTGTGGGAGGCGCGGCGAGGCGCGGCGCAATGGCCCAAATTTGCGGCCGCCATGCTGTTCATTTTTGCGCTCGGGATGGTGCCATGGACCGTCCGAAATTACCGCGTGTTCGGCAAAATAATCATGCTTCGCTCTAATTTCGGACTTGAGTTATGGCTGGGCAACAATCCAAACGTGCCGGATTTGTGGAGTCCCTGGCTGCATCCAAATGACAGCAGGGATGAAGCTTTGAAATACAAAAACATGGGCGAGATCGCCTACATGGAGGAAAAACAGCACGAGGCGTTTGCCTTTATGCGCACGCATCCGGCGGACACGATGAATTTCATTTACCGTAGATTCATCGAGAACTGGCTGGCGATTTCCGACAGCCCCACGGCCTTCTGGGGTAACACCCCTTTTTACATCCGGGCATTTTTTGTATTGAACGTGATTCTGTCCTTATTCACATTTGTGGGCGTCCTGTTCGCCTACCGATTTCGAATTCCGGAAGCGTTTCCCTACGCGATGGTGCCGCTCATTTTCCCGATTATCTTTTATATAACGCACGCGTCTCTGCGCTATCGGTTTCCGATGGATCCGATCATGATGATCCTCGCCACGTACGGCGTGGCAAGCGTGGTTCGCTTGCTGCGAGGAAAATCTGCTCATTTATCGGACTCCGTGTCGCCCGAGACTTCCCTGCCGACGGCCTGACCCAACAATACGGAGGCGGCAGCAGGACGGCGTCAGCCTGTCTGCTTTTGAATTTCGCAAGCGTGAAGGAATTCAAAAGAAAACAGGCTGAAGCCTGTTCTACTTGCGGGCAATTCATGGTGAGAGGCGGCGAGGTTACCGGATATTGTATTTTTTGGAGTAATGGCGGAAAGACCGGTACGTCATTTTTAGCAAATCCGCTGCGTGGGTGCCGATACCATCGCACGCCTGCAATGCGGAAAGAATGTAGGCCTTTTCCATTTCCTGGACGGACTTTTCGAGGTCGATGCCGCCTTCCGGAATATTGAAATGGCCGTTGCTGGTGGAGGCGTGGTTATGGTTGTCGTGCGTAACGCCTCGCTGAATCTTCTCAGGCAGGACGGCCGTCGAGATCATGGTTCCCGTTTCGAGGGCGACACACCGCTCGAGCGTGTTTTCAAGTTCGCGAACGTTCCCGGGCCAGTCGTAGGCTTCCAGGAGCGTCATGGTAGCGGGCGTAATGCCCTCGATCGGCTTGTCCATGACCTTGCGGAAGCGCTCCAGGAACGATCGCGCCATCAGCGGAATGTCTTCGCGGCGTTCCCGCAGCGGCGGCAAATGAATGGGAATGACGCTCAAGCGATAAAATAAATCCTCGCGAAACTCTCCGGATGCGATGGCCTTGTCCAGGTCCTTATTTGTCGCGGCGATCACGCGCACATCGATTTCAAACTCTTCATTGGAGCCGACGGGACGGACTTTGCCTTCCTGCAGAACGCGAAATAATTTCACCTGCATGGGCAGGCTCATGTTGCCAATTTCATCCAGGAAAATTGTTCCGCCGTGGGCGCCGCGAAATAGTCCCTGGCGATTTTCCGTCGCTCCAGTGAACGCGCCTTTCAAGTAGCCGAACAATTCGGATTCGAGAAGCGTTTCTGGAAACGCTCCGCAATTGATGGTGATGAATGGTTCCTTGCTGCGAGCGCTATTTTCGTGGATGGCGCGGGCTACTAGTTCTTTACCCGTGCCGGTTTCGCCCGTAATCAGGACGCGACTGGTTTGCGGCGCGACGGTGGTAATCATGTCAAAAATCGCGCGCATCTTCGGGCTGTGTCCGATGATGTTGTCTTGACCGGTGAGCCGCCGCAATTCCCTGCGCAGATAACCCGCTTCGTGCTTCAGCTTGAGCGTTTCTTCCACCTGGCGAACCGCACGGCGCAGTTGGTCGACCAGGTCGTGATCCTTGATGACATAGCGGTCCGCGCCAGCATTAATCGCGGCGATGGCCGTTTCCATGGTCGGCACGCCGGTGATCAGCATGAAATAACTGGAGGGCGAAATTTCGCGGCAAAATTTCAGCAATTCCACGCCCGTGGTGTCCGGCATGCGGATGTCTGAAATGACGATGTCAAAAATACTGGACTCGAGCTTGCGGCGGGCGGCTTCTCCGTTCAACGCCACTTCCACACGATGCCCCTCTTTGCGAAAAGTAATTTCCAGCAATTCGCAAATAGACCGTTCGTCATCGACCACTAGAATATGAGCCATTCAAACGCTTCCTTCCAAAACCTGCGCGTCAAGCGACGCGTGGTAAATCGATTGTGAACTCCGCGCCTTTATCTTTTTCGGAAAAAACGCTGACACGCCCGCTGTGCGCCTGGACGATCTGGTACACGATGGCTAGTCCCAACCCCGTGCCGCCCACAAAATTGGACTGCAAAGGCTCAAATATTTTTTGGCGCTGCCGCGGGTCGAGACCCATGCCCGTATCGCGAAAACGGATGCGCACCCAGAAGGGCGCTGCTTCCAGCGAAACGGTAAGAATTCCGCCGTCGGGCATGGCGCGCATGGCGTTGTCAGACAGATTCCAGAACACCTGCTTGATGCGGTTGCGATCGACGCGCACACGCACTTCTTTTTCAGTAAACGCGCGCTCGATCTTGTATTTCCCGTCGACTTGTGGATTTCGCTCCAGCAGGGTGAGCGTTTCATCCAGAATGGTGGAGACGTCCTCTTCCGAAAATTCGTATGTTTTTTCGCGTGAATAATTCAGAAATTCGGTGATGATTTTGTTCAAACGCTCCGATTCCCTGCTCACGATTCCCACCAGATGCTGTTCGTCTTCCTGTAAGGGAACGAGCCGGCCCAATTCCTTTACGGCTCCGGCCATGGCCGTCAGCGGCTGGCGAATTTCATGTGCTATGGCCGCCGACAATCGTCCGAGAGCCGCCATACGCTCTTTGGTCGCGACTTCCTGTTCCAGGCGCTTCAGGTCCGTGAGGTCCTGAAAATTAAAAACGTAACCGGAAGTGCGGCGTTCGCCCGTTCGCAAGGGGGAAACGGAGATGCCAATGAAGCGCTGCTGCCCATCGGGCGTCATCAGGTCCACTTCGCGGCGCTGCGGAAGTTTCCCGTCTTCCGACACATCGCCCGGAAGCCAGAACGAGGGCCACAATTTTTGAACGTTGCTGCGCTTGACATTGCGGAATTGGCAGCCGGTAATTTCTTCACCCGTGCGATTCAAGAGCAGAATCCTGCCTTCCAGATCCGTGGTCAACAGGCCGCCGCGCATGGAGTGGATAATGTCTTGATTGAACGCCTGCAAGTCTTGCAGCTGCCCGCGCTTCACTTCCAACTCTTCACTATGGCGCCGCAGCGTCTGTGCAAGAAGGCTGGAAAGATATGCCACGGCCATGAAATAAAATAAATTGCTGAAGATCCAGGTCTGCAGCTGGCGGCTGCTGGGCACCGCAATTTGCATGCGAGGGATGATGTTGTAGAAAATAAGTTCGGCGAGCCCGCCAATCAAAACAAAACTAAAGCCTGCGACTGTGAATGTAACTTTTCGCGAAAACAGGATGCTGGCGACGATGATGGCCAGCGGGTAGAGCCAGATAAAATAGCTGTCCTGCGTGCCGGTCAAATAAATCAACCCTGTGACTATCAGCAGATCAAAAATTAATTGAACGCCGGCGTGCCACTTGGCGTCGGGCATCCACCGCGTCAGAATCGAATACACGATCGCCATCGTGTACCACAGGATCATCAGGGGGATGAAATAGCGCGTCGACACCTGCAGCTGACTTGTCTTGCCCAGAAGGATGACGAGGGCGAGAAGCAAGGTGATCAGGAAAAAACGGACACGGGCGAGCCATGCGAGCCACGCAGCGACATTTTGTGTCAGTTCCATTCAGGGCGTGCTTGTTTCCAAGCTTCCTTTCGCTTTCTGAAAATTTTCGATCAGGTCTGGGTCTGAAAGTGGTGGAGAGCAGCCTCATGGGCTGCTCTCGCGATCCTTACCGACTTGGAGTCCGCCCTTACGGCTCCTAGTGCGCTTTGCTCAACTGCCCGATGAGCGAGAACAGCGGCAAGTACATCGAAATGACGATGCCGCCGACCACGAGTCCAAGGACGACGATCATTGCCGGCTCTAATGCCGCCAACAAATCTTTCACGGCAGCATCTACTTCATCTTCGTAAAAATCCGCGACTTTTTGGAGCATGGCATCCATGGCGCCTGTCTGTTCGCCAACGCCGATCATCTGGGTGACCATGCCGGGGAAGACATCCGTTTCCCGCAGCGGATCAGCCAAGTTGCGGCCGCCTTCGAGCGCCTTACGCACTCGCATTAATGCGGCTTCGATCACGGCGTTGCCGGCGGTGCGCGCCGTAATTTCCAGGCCTTCCAGGATGGGAACGCCGCTGGAAATCAAAGTGCCCAGCGTGCGCGTAAAGCGTGCCACCGCGATTTTTCTGAGCAGCAAACCAATCATCGGCAATTTGAGCAGGACGCGGTCTAATGCCATGCGCCCAACCGGCGTCTTGTACCAAACCTTCAATCCAACGATCGCGCCGGCGAGCGCCACCAGGATCAGGAATCCGAAAATGCTGCCGACGAAATTGCTGAGGCCGATAACGATGCGCGTTGGCAGGGGAAGATCCACGCCCAATCCCAGGAACAACGTGGCGAAAATGGGAACGACCTTCCACAGCAACAGGATGATGACGCCGGCCGCCACCGATAGCACCGCGATGGGATAAACCAGCGCGGACTTCACGGCGCGTTTCAGCTTCACGTTTTTTTCGATGTAGGTAGAGAGGCGCTGAAGAATGGTGTCGAGAATACCGCCCGTCTCTCCGGCCTCTACAAGGTTGACGTACAGCGCGTCGAAAACTTTTTCGTACTGCCGCATGGCTGCAGACAGTGTCGAGCCGCTTTCGACGGCCGCGCGCGTACCCGTCAGAACGTTTTGAAAAACCTTGTTTTCCTGTTGCCCGGCCAAAATTTCCAGGCACTGAACAAGGGGCAAACCAGCATCGATCATCACGGAGAATTGACGCGTGAATACGGCCAACTCTTTGGAATCGACTCCGCCGCCAAATGTCGGCAAGCTGAATTCCTTGCCCTTCTCGGACATTTTGGTGACGTTAATCTGCTGGCGCTTAAGGCTTGTGACTAGTTCCGACTTGCTCGTGGCCGCCGACTCACCGCTGACCGTGGCTCCGGCGCGATTGGTACCTCGATAAGTAAAAACCGGCATCGTTCGTTCCTCCTCAAAAGTCATCCAACCCGACATCGATCTGGTGCTTCGGGGATGGTGTCGCTAATCTTTGCGGGCGCCACATTCCGGCCCGCATTTAAATCCGGCGTATAGCAAATGCAACGCGTCCCGGGTATCAGCGCCGAACCGGAGCGGCAGGCGTACGCGACGTGGGCGAACTCACGCCCCGGTTAATCATGTCCTGCAGTTCATCCGGGTTCGACGAACGAGACAACGCGACGTCCAACGTAATCAACTTCTGAAAATACGCATTGGCCAAACCCTGATTAAAGGTCTGCATACCGGTGGTGCCGGTTCCGGTCTGCATGGCGGAATAAATCTGATGAATCTTGTCTTCGCGAATCAGGTTGCGAATCGCGGGATTGGGAATCAGCACTTCCATGATCATGGCGCGGCCGCGGCCGTCCACCTTGGGCAGCAGCGACTGGCAAAGAACTCCTTCCAGCACCATGGAGAGTTGCGCACGAATTTGCGGCTGCTGGAACGACGGAAAAACGTCCACGATACGGTTGATGGTCGATAACGCGGAGTTCGTGTGTAGGGTGGCGAACGTCAAGTGACCGGTTTCCGCGATGCGCAACGCGGATTCAATCGTTTCGAGGTCGCGCATTTCTCCGATCAGTACTACGTCGGGATCTTCGCGCAAGGCGGCGCGCAGCGAACCAGCGAAGGAATGCGTATCCGAATTCACTTCGCGCTGGTTCACAAGGCAGCGCTTGTGATTGTGCAGAAATTCAATCGGATCCTCGATCGTCAGCATGTGCTCGTCGCGTTCGCTGTTGATCTTGTCCAGCATGGCGGCGAGGGTGGTCGATTTGCCGGAACCCGTCGGGCCCGTGACCAGCACAAGGCCGCGCGGCTTGTCGCATAAGCCCTTCACGACGGCGGGCAGGCCCAGAGCGTCAAAATTCTTGATTTCCCATGGAATCGTACGAAAGACGGCGCCCACCGCGCCTCTTTGCTGAAAGAGGTTGCCGCGGAAGCGAGCCAGATTTTTTAATCCAAAGGAAAAGTCGAGTTCCAAATTCTCTTCAAAACGGTGTTTTTGGGCATCGGTCAGCACGCTGTACGCAAGCGCCTTGGTGTCAGCTGCCGTTAGAGGAGCCATATCCATCGGCTTGAGCTTTCCGTGAACGCGCACGCGCGGTGCACTATTCGTCGTAATGTGCAGATCGCTGCCACCCAGTTCAATCATTTTTTTCAGTAATTCACTTAATGTAATTCCAGGCATCGTTTTACCTTTCTAATAGAGCCGTTTCTAAAGAACCGTTTCGCGAACAACTTCTTCGATCGTGGTTTGTCCGAGCGCGACCTTGGTCAGGCCGCTGCGCCGCAGCGTCAGCATCCCGTTATCTACTGCCTTTTTCTTTAATTCGAGAGCAGAAGCGCCGACCAGGATCAATTCGCGCAGCTCGTCGCTGATTTCCATAACCTCGTAGAGACCTACGCGGCCTTTGTATCCAGTTTTATTGCAGGTGCCGCAGCCTTTGCCGATAAAGATTTGCGTCTTGGGAAGTTCTTCTTCGGTGTACCCGGCGTCGAGCATGGCCTGGGGCGGAAGGTTTAGAATTTCTTTGCAATTGGCGCAAATCCTGCGCACGAGGCGCTGAGCGCAAATCAGGTTCACCGACGTGGCTACCAGGAACGGCTCGATACCCATGTTCATCAAGCGGCTGATGGTGGAAGGCGCGTCGTTTGTGTGCAGCGTGGAGAGCACCAGGTGTCCGGTGAGTGCGGCCTTCACTGCGATTTCGGCCGTTTCAAAGTCGCGGATTTCTCCGACCAGAATAATGTTGGGGTCCTGGCGCAAGAAAGCGCGCAAGGCCGCTGCGAAATTCAGGCCGATCTGATCCTTCATCTGAACCTGGTTGATTCCTGCCAATTGAAACTCGACGGGATCTTCCGCGGTCATAATGTTCGTTTCAGGCGTGTTCAGCTTTGCGATGGATGAATACAAAGTATTCGTTTTGCCGGAACCCGTGGGGCCCGTGACCAGCACCATCCCGTACGGACGAAGAATGGCCCGCTCGAATTTGGCCAAGGATTCGGGCTCAAATCCAAGTTTGGTCATATCCAGGCGCAGGTTTTCTTTGTCCAACAAGCGCATCACGATTTTTTCGCCGTACAAGGCCGGAATCGTGGAAACACGGAAGTCAAGATCCTTAATTTTGCCTTCCTTGCGGTACTTGATCATAATGCGGCCGTCTTGCGGCAGGCGCTTTTCGCTGATGTCCAGCTTGGCCATAATCTTGATGCGGCTTATGATCGCGTCGCGCAACTTCATGGGCGGCGTCATTACCTGCTGCAAAATTCCGTCAATACGGAATCGCACGCGGACTTCTTTTTCGTAGGGCTCGATGTGGATGTCGCTCGCGCCCCGTTTGACCGCGTCGGTCAGGATGAGGTTCACCAGCTTGATAATGGGCGCTTCCTCGGCCGCGCGCTCCAACTCGGCGAGGTTCATTTCCTGTTCTTCAGCAGCCAATTCCAGGTCCGCGGCATCCTCGCCCGCGAGGTCCTTCATGACCTTGGTCAGGGCTTCTTCGCTCTCGGCCGAGCCGTAAAACTTGCTGATCGCCTCTGCAATCGCGGTTTCCGATGCGACGACGGGCTCGACGTTGAACCCGGTCATAAACTTGATATCGTCCATCGCAAACACGTTCGTCGGATCGGTCATCGCGATCGTGAGCGTGGACCCAACGCGCGAAAGCGGGACGATCTGGTAGCGGATTGCCGTATCCTGAGGGATGAGTTTTATAACGGTGACGTCGACTTCGTAATACTTTAAATTGATGGAGGGAACGCCATACTGGCGAGAGAGAACGCCGGTGATCTCGTCATCGCTGATGATGCCGAGCTTCATCAGGCACGTTCCGAGTCTGCCTCCGCCGGCCTTTTGATGCTCCAGGGCCTGCTTCAGCTGATCGGACGTGATCAAGTTTTCCTTGATCAGTATTTCGCCTAGCCGCGACGACATCGAATGGAATCTCCACGGGTGTTCACACACCCGGCAAGATTAAAAGTAGCAGAATGCGGAGAGCGGTCATGGGCCCATTTTTACTAGTCGTATTGAAAGGGGCACTAACCGCGCACCTGTACGTTGGTACAGGTGCTTCAGAACCCGCGGACAGTCACGGTTGCGGACTCGAACGACGAATGCGCTAACTTCTGAGCCGTGCGCGGAAAAGGAAGTGAAGATCTTGCGGTCAAGTAAAGCTAAGCTAACGCATGAGGATGTGCAGGCGACGGCACCAGCATTGCACGCTCCTCCCCATTCCGGCGAATTAATGCGTTATTATGAAGCAATGTTCGCGACACTCGGCCCGATGCGCTGGTGGCCCGCCGAGGCACCTTTCGAAGTGATTGTGGGGGCGATCCTGACGCAAAGTACTGCATGGGGAAACGTCGAGCTTGCCATTGCCAATCTTCGAGCGGCGAAGATGCTTACGCCACGGGCCATACTCCGCGTTCGCGCGACGCGCCTTGCCGCCTTGATTCGTCCTTCAGGCTATTTCCGGCAAAAAGCAAAAAAATTAAAGGCGTTTGTGAGATTTCTTAGCACCGCCTATCAAGGCTCGCTGGCGCGCATGTTTGAAACTTCTACCGACGAATTGAGGAAACAGCTCCTGGATGTGCACGGGATCGGGCCGGAGACGGCAGATTCCATCCTGCTGTACGGTGGCAGCCACCCGGTTTTTGTAGTGGATGCGTACACGCATCGGATACTCGGCAGGCACGGAATTACCGATGGCAAGGCGGACTACGAAAAGGTTCGTGCGATGATCGAGAGTTCCATTCCTCGGCAGGCGGAACTTTATAATGAATTTCACGCGCTGATCGTAAACACCGGGAAAAATTGGTGTCGAAAAAGCGTGGCGCTTTGCACGGAGTGCCCGCTCCGTCCGTTGCTGCCTGATCATTCCCCATTCGTAATTTTTAAACAACCTGCTCCGTCCGAAATTCTGCCCGAGGGGACCACGGCGTGAGCACCAGCCGCAAATCCCAGGTTTTTCTTGCGATCGGCGGCATTTTTATCGTGCTGCTGCTGGCCGCCGTGTTTACGCTGGGTTCGCTCACGCTGCCGTTTGAACCACGCGATCAGGTGGTTCTGTATGCGTTGTCCACGTTTCTTGTGGCTGCGCTCATTGTATTTTTGTTCATCCTGGGGCGCACCCTCGTGCGTTTGGGCGCGGAGCGACTCGCGCACAAACCGGGCTCGCGCTTTAAAACAAAAATGGTCATGGGCGCGATTGCCGTCTCTTTCCTTCCAGTAATCGTGCTGTTTTTCGTGAGCTACGCGCTGTTGAATCGCACGCTGGTCCTGTGGTTTCCGCGCCCCCTCGAAATTGCTACCGACGCCAGCCGCGCGCTGGTTAACGAAATGAGCCGCGCGGATGCGGATCGCATGGCCGGAATCGCCAAAGACGTGGCAGGTGCGGCGGCCGCGGACTCGGCGCGCGACACGATGCACGCCTTCGATCAAACTTTTGCGCGCGGCGCGGATCTCGCTTGGGAAGTAAATGAAACCGGGCGCCCCATCGCCGTCGCGATGAATCCCAATTTGCAAATGCCTCCCGCAGCCTCCCCGGGCCCCGCGAACGCCCACCCTGACCCTCCCTCTTTTGTAAGACAAATTCCGGGCGGGGCTGAACTCTGGGAATACAGCGGAAAGGTTTTTCTCGCAGGAAGAGCGAAATCTGCGAACGGCTTTTTGCTGGCGGGAAGAATCGTTCCTGACGATTTCCAGGAGCGGATCAAGGAAATCGCCACTCAGACGGCGGCATACGAAAAGCAGCGTCAGCATTTGCGCACATACAAAAACCAGATGCTCGCAACGCTTCTCTTGTTTACGATCCTGTTAATATTTGCGGCTACCTGGGCGGCATTTTTCCTGTCCAAGCAAGTGACCGTGCCGATTCAAGCGCTGGCGCAAGCGACGCAGGCCATCATCGAGGGTAATTACGAGACGCGCGTCAACGTGCAGGCGAATGATGAACTGGAGACGCTCGTCAATTCGTTCAACCGCATGACGGAGCAACTTGGTGACAGCCGCCGCCAGATCGATATTTTCACGCAAAACCTGCAACAGGCCGTACAGGAACTGGAACGCCGCCGCACACTGATGGAAACGATTCTTGAAAATATTCCGACGGGCGTGATTTCCGTGGATGAAACGGAAGCGATCCGACGTGTCAATCCGGCCGCGGTGCGTATGTTTGGAGAGAGTTCGCGGCAAGCGCAGAATTTCGCGCAACTGCTGGGAGAAGAAGCCGCGCGCTTCGTGCATGTGCTGATGCGACGCTCCCTACGACTGGGAACCGCGACGCAGGAGTTGGAGTTTTCGGCCTCAGGGCGACTATTGCGCGCCGCGGTCACGGTCAGTTCTCTTGGACCGCTGCGATCGAATCGCGGTTACGTGGTCGTCGTCGACGACCTTACCGACCTGTTGCGCGCGCAGAAGGCAGCGGCGTGGCAGGAAGTGGCGCAGCGCATCGCGCATGAAATTAAAAATCCCCTGACGCCCATTCAGCTTTCCTCCCAGCGGCTTTCTCGCTACCTCGAGCGCCAGCGAGAAAGCGTTTCCAAAAATGATTCGCCTGAACTCGTAAAACTCGTGACGGAATGTTCCGGGCTGATCGAGCGTGAAGTGCGCGTGCTGGAATCTCTGGTTGGAGAATTTTCGCAATTCGCTCGATTCCCTACCGCAAAGCTTGCGCCTGTTTCGCCAAATGAAATTGTCAACGAAGCGTTGTCCGTGTTTGAAGGTCGGCTCGAAGGAATTCATATTCGCAAAGATCTCGCGCCGGATTTGCCGGTAATCCGCGCGGATAGCGAACTGCTGCGTCGAGTGCTGGTCAACCTGATCGATAACGCGGCGGAATCGATGGAAGATTCCACCGTAAAAGATTTGCTACTGCGCACGCATTTCAATAACGATCGTGAAATCGTCGAGATCATCGTGTCTGACAGCGGACACGGAATTTCGCCCGAAGACAAGGACCGTCTTTTCCTGCCGCATTTTTCGACAAAGGATCGAGGAACAGGGCTGGGACTGGCCATTGCCAGCCGCATTATGGCCGAGCATCACGGCTCCATACGCGCCGAGGACAATCTTCCGACCGGCGCAAAATTTATTCTCCAATTACCCATGGCGGAGGTCGGCTCAGTTCCGATTGCTCCGCGAATCGGATAACTTCTCAAATTATGGCCAATTCAATTTTAATTGTGGATGACGAGCAAGGCATACGGGAAGTCCTGTCTTCCATCCTTGTGGATGAAGGCTACGAGCCGCTCTCCGTGCCGTCGGGTGAAGAATGCCTGACGCTGCTTGAGAAACGCTCGGTGGATCTCGTGCTGCTCGACGTGTGGCTCGAAGGAATGGACGGGCTCGAAACTCTGGAACGAATGCGCAAGAACGGCGCAGAGGCGATGGTGGTGATGATTTCCGGGCACGCCAGCATCGAAACGGCCGTTCGCGCGACGAAACTGGGAGCATTTGACTTCATCGAGAAGCCGCTTTCGCTGGAAAAAGTGATTCTTGTAATCAAAAATGCCCTGGAGGTGCATCGCCTGGCGCAGGAAAACCGCAGGCTCCGCGAGGAGCTGGGCGGCCGCACGGTCCTGCAGGGCGATACAGTTCCGATGCGCGCGCTGCGCCAGCAAATTGCGCTGACGGCTCCGACACACGGGCGCGTGTTGATTTACGGCGAGAGCGGCACGGGAAAAGAGCTTGTGGCCCGCGCTCTGCATGCCGCGAGCCTTCGCGCAGATCGCGCGTTTGTGGAGGTGAACTGCGCCGCCATTCCCGAGGAGCTGATCGAATCGGAATTGTTTGGTCACACCAAAGGAAGCTTTACTGGCGCGACGGAAAATAAAGTTGGAAAATTTGAGAAGGCTGACGGCGGAACGCTTTTTCTGGACGAAATCGCGGACATGAGTTTGCGCACGCAAGCGAAAGTGTTGCGAGTGCTGGAAGAACAGCGGCTCGAGCCGGTTGGATCAAACCAGACTGTAACGGTCGATGTGCGCGTGATCGCCGCGACCAACAAAACTTTAGAGGAAGAAATTTTGCACGGCCGGTTCCGCGAGGATCTTTTTTACCGGTTGAACGTAATTCCCTTCACGCTGCCACCGCTGCGCGAACGAATCGAGGATGTTCCCGTTTTGGCGCGCTACTTCATGCTCGAATTCGCCGCCTCTTACGGACGCAAACCGAAAGAGTTCAGCGAAGCGGCGCTGGGCGTGATGGCTCGCTACTCATGGCCGGGAAACGTGCGCGAGCTGCGCAATTTGATTGAGCGGCTCATGATTATCGTGCCGCAGGAGAAGATTGAACCGCTCCACTTGCCGCCCGAATTGTTCCGCGCCGGATCGCGCATGACGCAGCAGCCCAACGCGACCTTGCACGAAGCGCGCAGCGCCTACGAGCGCGAATACATTTTACGCAAGCTGGAAGAAAACCAGTGGCAGATGACGCGCACAGCGGAAGCCCTGGGCCTCGAACGCAGCCACCTGTATCGCCGGATGCGCGCGTTGGGGATCAAAGCGGAAGAGTAATCCGCCGGGCATACAGTTTCCAGAAAACGCAAAATAAAACGCAGTCTTTCCTGTTCAGCAACGGTACTCCGAGCGGGTGCATCTGATGGTTGGTAACTACCCGGTTGAGAGGAGATGTCAAAAATGAGTAACGGCCCATTCCGATCGGCACGTAAAAAACGGTTACGGGTTTTAATAGCAGACGACCACGACGTGATCCGCGAGCAAATTCAGGAAATTATTTGCCGGCATCCGCGGATGGAAGTTTGCGCGTTTGCCAAGGACGGGATGGAAGCCGTGGATAAAGCGAGTCACCTGAGGCCGGACTTTGTAATTCTGGATATCAGCATGCCCGGACTAAACGGGCTGGACGCCGCGGCTCAGATACGTAAAATCGTGCCGAAGTCCAAAGTGATTATGCTGAGCATGCATGAAAGTCATCATCTGGAGGCGGCGGCATTGAGGGCCGGTGCGGACGCCATCATCTCCAAAGCGCTCGCAGGAGAACTATTGTTGACCGCCATTCATCAGCTGACATCCAAAGATGCGGCGGAGCCGGGTATTCCGGCTGCGGAATGAAGTACACGCGAGATGATTATTTGTTTCCGTTTTTAGGCACTGTCTGATCTATATCCGCTTCAATCGTGACGGAAACTTCGGCACCTTCCTTGAACTTCAGCTTGTTCCCTGCCTTGTCTTCCAGTCTATTTTCGATGCGAACGTCCTTGTAGAGATGGTCTGCATCCTTCACTTCGATTTCCGCTTTCTCCGGCTCCTGCGGAATCGGAGATTTGATGATTTTTTTAACCGCCCCAGGCTTTGTAATTTTTGGTTTCTTCGTCACGTGCCCACCCCCTGGACATTCTAATAGTAGCGGTTTTTCCCGCTCTGAAAAAGCGGGTTATGGCCTGAGAAGCAGCGACTCAGGGAGCATTTGTGTGGCATTTTGAAATGGAGAGACACGACGCGTCGTAAAAATTCGGTACTCTGGCTTTTCTCTGGGTCCTCTGTGTTAAAGCTTTTCTGTTTGCGCGGAGGGCGAAGGCCTTAACACAGAGACCACAGAAAAAAAAGGAGTTCTCCTGCGCTACTCTTTGACCATCTGCTCCAATTGCCAGTGCCAGTCCAATTGACGAACGATTTGAGGATTTTCGCGCCAGTTTTTGAGGACCTTGACGTATAGCTCCAGAAAAATTTTAGTGCCTAGAATCTTTTCCAGTTCCTTGCGCGCCAGAGTCCCGATCTGTTTCAAGGAGCCGCCCGCCTTGCCGATCAGGATTCCCTTCTGGCCTTCTCGATCCACATAGATCGTGGCGCGGATGCGAATGAGGTTCGGCGTTTCTTCAAACGCATCGCAGATGACGGCCACAGCGTGCGGGACTTCCTGCGTGGTGGCGGCCATCGCTTTTTCGCGCACAATTTCGGCGGCCAGAAAGCGCTCTGGCTGATCCGTGTATTGGTCCGTGGGAAATTGCGGCGTCCCGACGGGGAGATAGGCGATCATTTTTTCCATCGCGCGCTCGACGCCGTCGCCTTTCAGCGCTGAAATCGGAATAATTTCGTCGAATTTTCCCAGCTTCGATAATTTTTCAATGATGGGAAGCAGTTCAGACCGCGGGATGCGATCGATTTTGTTGAGCAGCAGGAATCGAGTGCCATCAACGCGCTGCATGCGCTCCACTGCGCGGCGATCGCCCACGCCAAATTCTTCGCTGGCATCAAGTATGAGGGCGACGATATCGACGGAATCCATCGCAGCTTCCGCCTCGCCCATCATTTGCCGCCCAAGAGCCGATTCGGGCCGATGCAGCCCGGGTGTATCGATGACTATAATCTGGGCATTTTCGCGATTCACAATGCCTTGAATACGATTCCGCGTGGTTTGTGGCCGCGAGGTGACAATCGCAACTTTTTCTCCCACCAGATGGTTCACCAGCGTGGACTTCCCCGCATTGGGCCGCCCCACAATTGCCACGAATCCTGTCTTGAACTCTTGCGCCATGCAGGCATGATACCCCGCGCGACCCAGAAAGGCATGTTTGAATCGCTTTCGGTTCTTAGAAGGGGCGCAATATCCATCGGCACTCCACGGCGTGTTACACTTTCCCGGCTTGCCGCCTCTTTTTCGGCGCCGCTTATTTAATTGATTCGTTTTCTGGAGACAATGGAATGCCTGCTACGCCCCATACGGAACACCATTTCACCGCGCCGGAAGCAGTTCGCGACGTGGTTATCGGCATGTCCGACGGCCTGACGGTTCCCTTTGCACTGGCGGCTGGAATTTCTGGCGCAATTGCCGCGAACCCGCATGCTTCCACGCTTGTGGTCACCGCAGGGCTTGCGGAAATTGCCGCCGGTTCCATTGCCATGGGGTTGGGCGGCTACCTTGCAGCGAAAACCGATCAGGAACACTACGCCTCTGAGCGCGAGCGCGAAGTGGAGGAAATTGTGGAGCTGCGCGACGTGGAAATCGAGGAAGTGGCCAAAGTATTTCGCGATTACGGGCTGACGGAAGCGGAGATGGAACCCGCCGTAAAGGCAATTATCAGCAACGAAAAATCTTGGGTGGATTTCATGATGCGGTTTGAGCTGGGGCTGGAGGAACCACAACCGGCGCGCGCGCGAACCAGCGCGCTGACCATAGCGATTTCTTACATTGTGGGCGGGCTCATTCCCCTTGCGCCTTACATTATTCTTCATGATGTGCATAAGGGACTTTATTTTTCGGTGGGGTTTACTTTGCTTGCCCTCGCGGTGTTTGGGTTCGTGAAGGGGCGATTCACGGGAATTCATCCGCTCAAGGGTGGGCTACAAACTGTGGTAACAGGCGGACTCGCGGCCGGTGCTGCGTTTTTGATTGCCAAGCTGATTAGTTAGTTGCGTCTAAACCTTTCAGAGCCTTAACACAGAAGATATTGGGAACGGCCGGAGGTTTTGGTGGAGCAGGCTTCAGCCTGCGGGTGGGATCTTGCAAGGACTAAATCCCGCAGGCTGAAGCCCGCGCCACGTAAACCGTGGATTTTTTGGCCTCAACTAGCGGCTACCGACGCTGGGATTCGCCGCGCTCGAAGCCGCAGCACTTTCCGCTGATTCGCCTCGAGGATCTCAAATCGCAAGCCGCCGTAATCCAGGTGCTCCCCGGCAACAGGAACGTGCCCCGCAACGTGATTGAGCAGACCGCCAATCGTTGTAGCGGACTCCTCCCCGCTGACGTCCCACTCCACTCCAAATAGCTCCTGAACTTTTTCCACAGACACGCTGCCGCGCAATACCATGCTCCCGTCCGGGTCGCGCACTGCGTCCGGAACAGGCGCTCGGTCGTCCTCGCCAATCTCCCCGATGATTTCCTCGACCAGATCCTCGACCGTCACGATGCCCGCAACCGATCCGTGCTCGTCGACCACGATGGCCATCTGCTGATTGCGCCGCTGCATTTCTTTCAGCAAATCGTTGCCCTGTTTGGTTTCCGGAATAAAGAAAGCGGGCCGCGCGAGTTCGCGCACGGTACGGGCAGACGCCTCGCTCTCGGGAACTTGCAATACGTCTCGTGCAAATACGACTCCCGTTGCGTCATCCAGCGTGTTTTCGTACACGGGAATGCGCGAAAATTTGGATTGAATTAGCAACGTGCGCAGCTGCTGAATAGTAGCGCTCGCTGCGATCGCAACAACTTCCGGGCGCGGCGTCATGAATTCCAACACTCGCTTGTCGCTGAACTCAACCACTTGCTCGATCATCTGCACTTCGCCCGGATCCAATATTCCTTCATGTTCCGCGGCGTCGACCAGCGCCTCAATGCCCTCTTCCTGGGTCGGCGCCTCGTCGGCATGCTGCTCGTCCGAGATGCGCGCCAGCGAAACTGCAATTTCCAGCAGCACGCGAAAGGGGAAAACGATCCACAGAAACGCGCGAATGATCAGGGACAGCCGGATGAGCCATCGCCCTTTTGTGCGCGCCAGAAGAAAATCAGGCAGGAATTGCGAAAGCAGCAGGACCTCGACGAGAACGTAGACCAGGGCTTGCAGCAGCGCATCCCACGTTCCGGGAACAAAAACGATGACGCCGCGAGCGGTTTCGGCGGTGACCAGCACGAGCCAAAGATTCGCCAGCAGGCGAAAAGCTAACGTAGCGCGCGCACGCTCGATCTTAAAGTGCGGCTCAATTTCATTCTCAAACATTTCGAGGTGCGCGCGGATCCGTCCCTTATTGACGCGCCCGAGTTCGCGGTAAATTCTGTCAATGTAAGAAAAAATAGCGAGCGCCACGCCCAGCGCCGAGATACCCAGCACATAGAGGAAGGTCATCATCGGCCGTTCAGCCCCAGGCGTTTTCGCAGGCGGCGCTCGAAGTGGTCCATTTCACCGTGGTCTGTCTCGTGATCGAACCCGGCGAGATGAATCATGCCGTGCAGGATCAGGATGCGTATCTCCGCGGGCAAAGTGCGCGCCAGGCGGCGGGCATTGCGGCGTGCCGTTTCGGGCGAGATGGCGATGTCACCAACATATTCCGCGCCGCTCACGGGCGAACTGTCCTCGGCGGGAAAAGAAAGCACATCGGTTGGCCCTTGTTTCTGGCGGTAGGTTTCGTTCAAACGGGCCATGGCGGCGGCGCTGATCAGTTGGATGGTCACAGATTCGGGAGCGAAACCGAGCTCGCACCGCACGCGTTCATGGAATTGCTGCAGGGGTGGAATGGAAACAGGAACGCGGCGCTGGCGGTTGACGATCATTGCATTCAAGATGATTGTAGGGCGAAGTGCGCGCGTCAGGCGAAACCTTTCTGGACGAGTGATCGTTATCACGGCGACGGCGCGAAAAAACCTCGGTCCTAGAGAGCCTGTTTGAGAACCCGGGGTTCGCCTATGTAGCGCTCACCTTCAGGCGAGCACGGCGTGAGGCCAAAGTGCCCGCCTGAAGGCGGGCGCTACAAGAAACTGCCGACGTTCCGCTCCCACCCACGTTCCAAGAACGTGCTGACCACATCTAGTGTCCACTGGATAGTTCAGGTTTGCCGTTTTCCGGCGGCGCAGACCGGCGGTGGTCGCCCGATCCGAATTCCTCATAGGCCTTGATGATCTGCTGCACGAGGTTGTGGCGCACCACATCGCGTTGATCAAATTTGATGAACGCGATGCCCTCGATGCGGCTGGTAACATCCAGCGCTTCGACCAGCCCCGATTTTTTTCCTTGCGGCAAATCGATTTGCGTGATGTCGCCCGTAACGACGGCCTTGGAATTAAATCCCAGCCGGGTCAAAAACATTTTCATCTGTTCACTGGTCGTATTCTGCGCTTCATCCAGAATCACGAACGAATCATTCAGCGTGCGCCCGCGCATGAAGGCCAGCGGGGCAACTTCCACGATTCCCTTTTCCAGGAACCGCTCAAGCTTATCAGCGTCGAGCATGTCATACAGCGCATCATACAAAGGGCGCATATACGGATCGATTTTTTGCTGCAACGTCCCAGGGAGGAAGCCCAGGCGTTCGCCGGCCTCCACAGCGGGGCGCGCCAGAATGATGCGATCCACCTGCTTCGTGAGCAGCGCGGACACCGCCATGGCTACCGCCAAATACGTTTTTCCAGTCCCGCCCGGACCTACTGCGAACGTCATATCGTGCTTCTCTACTGCTTCCATGTACTCGCGCTGGTTGGTGCTTTTCGGCGTGACATTTTTCTTGCCGAAAACTCTGGGTCGCGCGGGCGAGCCGGGTTCGAGCACCTGGCGCAGCGTGGTTTTGGAATCCTGCGTCGCCACTTTGATCATGTCTTTTACATCGCCGTGGCTCATGTGCCGCCCCTCGCGGATAAGTTGGTTGTATTCACTTACAAGTCGGACAGCGCGATCGACCTGATTGGCTTCGCCTTCAATCGTCAGATGATCGTCGTCCGCTAAATGGGTAATGACGTGGAGAGAGGATTCCAGAAGCTTTACGTTCTCATCGAGAGTCCCGAAGAGGGACTCTAGTCCGCCTGCAATTTGTACGGTGCGTCGCATGGAAAAATCGGCTAGCCAGGGTCAAGCATTCTGCCAGCCGTTAGGAAACACCTCCGCCCTGCACAAGGACAAATAAAAGCCTACGCGAAAGGAAAGGAAGGGTCAAGGCGGCAGCGATTTATGTGGCATAGGCTTTAGCCTGTGGACGTTAGTCCGTGCAACGACAAAACCCCACACGGCCGAAGCCTACCCCACAAAAAGCTAATGATCCGCGGGGGGCAACACTAGCGCATCCACTTCGCCCGTCGAAACCTCGACGCCGGAGCCTGACGACTGCACATCTCCGCCTACGAGGATGAGGCGATTCCCTACCACGCCCGCGGCGAGCCCGTGACGGCTGACGGGCATGGAAGGCATGATTGACCACGAATCGGTCGCGGGATCATAGGCTTCCACCGCTTTAAACGTGGCCATCATGTGCGGATCCTGAAATTCGCCGCCGGCCACATATATTTTTCCATTGATCGCGCCCGAGCCGAGCGCGCTGCGCGCAGTGGGCATGCGCGCACGCGGCGCGCTCCATTTGTCCGTGGCCGGGTTATATTCCTCGACTACAGAAATGTCCGACGCGAGCCCAATGAACGCCGCGCCAACTCTTCCGCCGATCACATAAATTCTCCCGTTTACCGCCGCAGCCGTGGTGTGATTGCGCGGCGTGGGCATGGGGCTTCGCTCGCGCCAGGTGTTTGTGGCAGGGTCGTACTCTTCCACAGTGCCGACGGACGCTTGCGGCGTTTTGAAATCGAGCGCCGTTTCTGACGCGCCTGGAAGAATGCTGACGCCTCCGATTACATAAATTTTATCGCCCACCGCGGCGGCCACCGGCGAGCCCCGCTTGGACGGCATGGGCGCAAGCGCTTTCCACGAATCCGCAGCCGGATCGTATTCCCACGCGTTGTTGATCGGAA
>DASRQU010000087.1:0-40062 GCA_035696345.1 Candidatus Acidiferrales bacterium | reverse complement strand
TGCGGCCGCGGCCTCTTGCGGCGAGCGAGTAGTGGTGGCCCTCGGGCCGCTGGAGTTAAATGGTCAGAAAATGGAGCGCGGCGACATCAAAGGGTTCAAAGCGGGTGAACACTACGCGGCTCCGAAGGCTGGAAATTTTTTGGAAATTTCCATCAAGCCGACGCATCCGAAGGTGATGCCTCCCGCGGCGGGGACACCTGCCGCACCGCACAATAAAGTTTTGTACGACGCGCAGGACATCACCGTATTTGAAGAAAAGATGCAGCCTGGCGAATACGATCCGCAGCACAGCCACAATGTGCGCCTCGCAATTTTTCTGAACGACACGATGGTGGAACAATGGACGGACGGAAAAGATGAAACGCGCGAACTGATTCCAGACGTCGTAACCTGGAGGCCGGCGGTGGTTCACGCATCAAAAGATGTAGGCAAAGTACCGATTCACAACCTACTGATCGAATTCAAACCATGGGGCGGGCGCGAATGAAACGCAGCAAAGACCGAATTCTTACGACGCATGTGGGCAGTCTTATCCGTCCACCGCAACTGCTTGATCGTGTGAGGGCGCGCGAAAAGGGCGGCCCGGCAGACATAAAGGCATATGAGCAGTGCCTGAAAGAATCTGTCGCCGAAGTTGTGAAACGGCAGGTACAGGCAGGCATCGATGTGGTGAATGACGGCGAATTCGGCAAGTCCACCAGCTGGGCGCTGTATGCGTTGAAGCGCGTCAGCGGCTTTGAAATGCGGCCCGTTGCGGCAGGCGCAAATCCATTTGCGCGCGGCGCGGACCGCGAGCGTTTTAAAGAATTCTACGCGGAGCTTGAGGGCGGAAACGATCGCACTTGGTCCAACGTGACACAGCAGGAAGCGGTGTGCGTGGGTCCCGTAAAATACACGGGTCTCACCGAGCTTCAGCATGACATCGACAATTTGAAAGCCGCGCTGCAGGGAGTAAGCGTCGAAGAAGCGTTTCTGCCAGTGGCCGCGCCCTCCAGTGCGATTCCTGATCGCAAGAACGAATATTATAAAAACGAAGAGGAATTGGTGGTGGCTCTGGCGGAAGCGCTGCGAACGGAGTACCGCACCATTGTGGATGCCGGTTTTCTATTGCAAGTGGACGACGCGCGCGCAGCAGTCACGTATGACCGCATGGTGCCCCCCGCAAGTTTTGAAGACTATTACAAGTGGGTTGGCCGCCACGTGGAAGTTTTGAACCACGCTCTCGAAGGCATTCCCGAAGATCGCATTCGCTACCACGTTTGCTGGGGCAGCTGGCCAGGGCCGCATACGACGGACGTGCCGCTGCGAAAAATTGTTGATTTAATTTTGAAAGTTCGCGCGGGAGCGTATCTGATCGAAGCGGCCAATCCACGCCATGAACATGAATGGCGCGTGTGGAAAGATGTGAAGCTGCCGACCGGAAAAATTCTGGCGCCGGGCGTGGTGAGCCACGGGACGAATGTGGTGGAGCACCCTGAGCTTGTTGCGGAGCGCATCACGCGCTTCGCGAATCTGGTGGGACGCGAAAACGTGATTGCCAGCACGGATTGCGGCTTTTCGCAGGAGCAGTTTAACCGGCGCGTGCATCCATCGATCATGTGGGCCAAGCTGGAAGCGATGGCCGAGGGAGCGCGCATCGCGAGCGAAGAGCTTTGGAGTCATGCGGGTTCGGCGCGCGCGTAAACGAATAACTTGAACGAAAGAGAGCGGCACGGTACAGCAAGTATCGCCAAATTATGGATAAAGGACTGGCCGTAAAATGAAAATGCTGATTGCGATCGACGGATCTGATTTTTCTGAAGCGGCTCTGCAGAGCGTGATCGAGAGGCCGTGGAACGCGGGAACCGAAATAAAAGTGTTGCACGTGGTCGAACCGCCTGCGTTGTTGATCGGCCGCGAAATGGGCGCGTACGATCCGGAATTTGAAATGGTCTGGAAGGCGGTTCGGGAACGGGCCAAGGATCTGATGGACAAAGCCGCGCAAAAATTGCGCGCGGCTGGATTTCAGGTGTCCACGGAACTGGTCGAGGGCGAGCCGAAGTCGTTAATCATCGACGCGGCCAATGAATGGCACGCAGACATGATTGTGGTGGGCTCACACGGATGGTCAGGATTAAATAGGTTCCTGATGGGCAGCGTTTCGGAAGCTGTGGTGCGGCACGCACATTGCTCGGTGGAAATTATTCGGACACCTTCGGTCAACAATTAATTTCGGAAAGTGCTCCTGTGTGTCGCTCGCGAATCTAACTTGGGGAACCATGTGACTCTCCGCGGTAAAACGCTCTCGGCAATCGCATCTGAGCTTCCGTTGCAAATTTTACTTCTTGGCGCCGGTATTTTTTTGCTGGTTATACCGTTCCTTCCGGAGCGATTGGCATTTGCGCAGCCGACTCCCCAGGACGCGCCGGGGCAGACCAAAATTGCGGAAGGCGAGTATGCGATTCATGAGCGCCACAATGGCGGCGCCGTCGGTCCGTTTGAGGAAGAGGTTTTCGACTTCCGCGAATCCTGGACGCTTTCGCGTGTCGCAAGTGGCGAATACAAAATCGAGGGCGTCAGGCGCTTTGAATCTCCCAAGGATGAATCTCACTCGAATCGCTTTACAGTTGACCTAACTCGCGATCTAACGGTGATTCGCGCCAAGGAATTTGCGAAATTGAAGTGGGTGAGGAACTCCGGACCGTTGTCATGCAATTTTTTGCCGGCGGAACTGCAGTGCTCGTCGGGGGGATCTGATCTTAAGCACGAAATTAAACTGCGAACGCCTCTGAACAGACCTTATGCGCTTCTCTGGCCAGTCTCGCCATTTTCCTTCGGAGGAATTACGCGAGAGGTGGAACGGGATAAAACCCAGCCTACACAAGTGGATTTCGTGAGAATCGAACAGCCGGGCATGGCAACTCCCATCCGGGCAACAATTCTGGAAGGTCCGCTCCAGTACCTTGGCGTGGAGGAAATCCAGGCTGCCGGCCACAAGTGGCGCGCGGAGAAATTTTCGCTCAAGATTCCGTTTCATCCGCAAATGTTAATTTGGACTTCGCACAAGGGACTTCTGCTGTCGCTGGCCTTTGAACATGAATCCAAGGATTGGCCGGGGGAAGGATTGAAACTAGAGCGATTTGAAGGTTCTTCCGAATTTTAGCTAGCGCGCGCACGGTGGAAAGACAATATTCGCACGGCCATCACGAAAGCCGGCAGTCTCACAAAACCTTTTAGAATCAATTCGGCTTGGCGACCGGGCGCGGTGCCGTTGCGCGCGGTTTATTCAATTTTACATTTTGTATTCCTGAGACAGCCCAGCGAAAACTTCTGTCTTCGCAGTGGTAATTTTCGGCAACGTTGGGGTCGCCGGGACCATTAAAGATTGGAGCTTGCGGATAAGGGCAAAGCGCCAGCGTGCGGTCCACTGCACCGTTTGTGAGATGCGAAGCTATAATTTTTTCTGGCGCGACGCCGTCTTCCACCCATCGATCGAGCGCCATCACGATATCGTGCTGCGCGTCGAGTTGCGGCGGTAGTCCCTGATTTGGGCCGCCAAACACGTTTGGTCCGGGACCGTTGCCACAGTGGTGCATGCCCGGCACCATGAATAGCCTCGCGAAGTCCATTACGGCGTATGCGTTCGGCTCGCCCTGCGCGTCCGCGCTGGTTTTTCCCATCGTGTCGATGATGTCTTCGTAATACTCGATGGAGCGCAGAGGCGTGATGGAGTGGTCAGCCCAGCCGTGATACATCAGCAATTTTCCCCCGCGCGCTTTGAACTCGGTGAGATCGGCATTCGCGTTATCCTGCGCGGCAGCCAGCGGCACGAGAGCGCCAAGCGACGCATCGAATTTGAATTGTTTGACCATATCGAACTCGGCGCCGAAGACAAACTGCCGCATAAAAATATCGGAAAGCGCCCAAGTGGACGCGGGTTTTGCGGCGTCGGTTCCCGTGCCCGTTATGAAAGCCTGATAATCGTCTTCGTGGCCGGGAACAAACCCGGGATGCAGTTCCTGTCCGCTGGCGCTCACCGGTCCGCCTAAGATTTTTTGCAATGCGTTCGCCTGGCCCGCGGTGAGGCAACTGGGAGCGTCACTCGAAGGACAAATCGCCATTTTGGGCTCGAACTTGCAGCGCGCGGGCGTCATGAGCAGGCCGTTGAAGGCGCCGCCCGTTTCGTGGCACGCGCTCATCGTGGCTTTTTCAATCACGGGAATTTTTGCTGGTGGGATGGGAGCAGCGGCCAGAGCTTGCGCGTTCCACGCGTATTGCATCATCAGCCGCGTGCGGTCGATCACCGGATCGCCCGCAATGGCGGCGTCGAAATCATCCGGGTAGCGCTGAATTTCCGCAAGCGCCATCTTTCCGCCGTTCGAGCAGCCCACAAAATAGGCGCGGCGTTCATGCTTCGCGTAAAACGCGCGGAGAATTTCTTTTCCGATTTGCGTGACCACGTGCGTCGCGAGATACGCATAATTATTTTGCGCGTCGAGATTGTTCAACGCCCAATTTATATCCTTCGCCTCGTGACCTGTGTCTGAGCCGGCGGCCGCGTAGCCCTCGGCCAGAGCTTGCGTGAGTTTGGGGATCACGCCGTTGTAGCCACCGCCGCCTGCGACAAAATATTTTCCATTCCAGTTCGTCGTGGGCAGGGAAACTTCAAATAGAATTGCGGAATGCGTAAGATTGTGAATGCTGCCGAGGACTTTGCAGTATTCCGGAATCATGCCATCGGCTGAAACAACGGTTGCGGACGCAATTTTTGTGTCTTTCAGTGCGAGGTTGGCAAGGGTCGCGCAATCGGCTGCGCGGGTCGGAGCGGCGAACAAGCTTAGCGCGCCAAATAAAAAGAGCGCATTCAGGGCAAGCGTGAAATTTGTTTTTGGCCAGCTCGCATAGCGGTTTAGCGCGGCCGGAATCTTGGGTTTGGTCAACCTAGCGGCCGCCTTCAGGCGGGCATCGATGGTCGGCGCGGATACCCGCCTGAAGGCGGGCAATACAGAATTCGGCTGCCCTGCGTCCGGGGCCAAGGGCTCCGGCGATCGTTCTGCGCCGTGGAAATTTCTGCCGTAAGCCATGGCAATCCTCCAACTTTCCTTGCAGGCATAGAAGTTTCATTCATCAATCGAAGAGATCGTCAGCACAAGAAAACTTTTAGCTGTTTGGCGTGGCGATACTATTCCAGTTCTGCGCGAGATGTTCGGCGGTGCGCCATGCGAGCGCTTGCAGCGTGAGCGTGGGGTTGCGCGCACCGCTTGTGCCCATTACGGAGCCGCCCAGAATTCCCAGGTTCGGCGCTTCGTGCGAAAAACCCCATCGGTCCACAACGTTTGTTTCAGGATTATCGCCCATGCGTGTGCCGCCATAGGCGTGCGTCGCGGGCCCCATCGTGCCGATCGGATTTCTGACTGTCGCGATTGCTCCCGCGGATTTGTACCAGTGCTCCATTTTGTCTTGAATGAATGCGGATAATTTGTGTTCGTTATCTTTGTAATCGGCGGTGATGCGGCATACCGGGTAGCCGAGCGGGTCCTTCACAGTGGGATCGAGGTCCAAATAATTGTCTTCATACGGCAGCGTGGTTTTTTGGAGGTACGCGGTGTTCCAGCGGTCGGCATTTTCCTTAATAAACGCCTTCCAGGCGGAGCCCCATGCGGGGACTTTTCCAAAAGTATTCATGCTGGCCGCGCCGATCGGGCGGCGATCGGAATACACCCACAGGTTTCCACCGCCTATAAAATCGAGCGCCGCGTGATCGAAATTATCGTCGGCCCAATTATCGACCGCGACACCCTGCCCCGGCAACCCGTACCAGTTATTTAAATTCATGGAAAAAAGCGCGGTTACGCTGGCGCCCTGATTATGGCTGAAGTAATGCTTCCCAACCTGGCCGTGACGATTCGACAATCCATTTGGATACGGTTTAGAATTCGAGAGCAGCAGGAGCCGCACATTTTCGTACACGTAGCTCGCGAGCAGCACGACACTCGCGGGCTGGAAGTATTCCGTTCCGTCAATCAGGTAACTCACGCCGCTCACGCGGCCTTGATGGTTCACCTCGAGGGCAGTGACGCGGGCGCGCGTGACTACGCTCAGGCCGCCCGTTTCCATTGCTTTCGGAATCGTGGTGATCGCCGTGGAGTTTTTGGCATCCACATGGCAACCGCCGCGATTGCAAAATCCGTGGTAGTTGCACGCGGATCGATTCTGGTAAGGCTGGGAATTAATGGCCGCCGGGCCGGGAAAAGGGTGCCAGCCCAGATCGCGCGCGGCGTTGGCCATTTTCTCGGTGAAACCTGTCCCGCGTAAAGGAGGCATGGGATACTCGCGTTTGCGCGGCCCCTCAAACTTATTTCCATTCAGGTCGACCGTGCCGCCAATGTTTCCCGCTTTGCCTGAGACGCCGATCTCGAATTCCACTTTATCGTAATACGGCTCGAGTTCCTCAAGACCGAGAGGCCAATCCTCGACCGTGGAACCTTTAGGAATTCTTCCAGAGCCGTAGCGTCGAGCGGTCTCGCTGACCACTTTAAAATCCCACGGATTAAGGCGCCAGCTTTGCGCCCAATAATGCAGGGTCGTGCCGCCGACGGCGTTCATCATCGGATGAACGGTCATGCGCGGCGAGTACGGAGCGTATGCGTTGGGCCGGTGCGTGGGAATTTCCTGATTGGCCTTTTGCACGGCTTGCGGCCAGCCGCGAAAATTGTTGCGGAGTTCGTCGGGAGCGAAGTCGCGCTTGGTGAGCCATGTGCCGGCTTCGAGGCCGATGACGTTCAGCCCGGCCTGCACAAGCGGCAGCACGGCGATGCCGCCGGCCGCGCCCAAGCCGACGACGACCACGTCCGTTTCTTTCAGCCTAATCGCCATCGGAAAAATTCCTGCGCGAAATTAATTTGACGGAAGCTTTCTGGAACATGTCGTAGTCATAGGCAGATTTGTGATTGGGAGCGGGCGCGATGCCGATGCGCTGCTGCTCTGCCGTCACCACGGTGCGCACGCCGGGATACCCGAGCAAGTCCCAGCCAACGAAATTTTTGTTTCCCCCATAAAACGGGTCGCAAAAAGTGCCCTGCAATGTGTGATTGCGCAGAAGGTCAAAGAAAGCTGCGGAGTTGGGCATGAATCCGGGAACAGCGTTGCGCTCCATCGCAGTGAGAATCGCGTCTTGATCCGCGGAAGAAAGTTGCGGGAATGGCTCGCTTTTCGTTGCGCGCGCGTAGCTCTCGATGGCAGCAAGGCCGGCAGCGTACGCGGGGCGCGAGGAGGCCAGGGCTCCGCCGAGCGCGCGGTCAATATAATTTGCTGCGCCGGCTTCCGCCGCGCCGGGGCCGTTCGCATCGGACGGAATCAGGCGCGCTACGATGGCTTCCAGCGTGCCGCCTTCGGCCGCGCTGAGTGTTTCAAAATGCTGCTGCGCCTCGGCGATCGTTTCTTGTGAAGCTTCGGCGCGCGGCGCATTCCGCCGAGCGGAAGCAAGTGCGGTGCCAGACACGCTGGTGACAGCGACTCCTGCCAGACTTGCGCGCAAGAGATCGCGACGCGAGAACACTTGCTTGACCATGATGCCCTCCCACAGAGACCTCTCATGCAATTGAATAAATTTAGATCTGAGCTTGAATCGAGCGATAATTTATACCGCGTTGCGCTCGTCCGCAATGCAACAGAATGCGAGGCAGACCGACCGGGACTCCAAACGCGCGAAATGGGTGCGCAGGATAGGAACAAGCCAATCTATGTTTCAAATTGTTCAGGGCGGTCTAAGCGATCCGCGCGTTATTGAACTCCTGCATACCCATTTAAGGCGCGCACGAGCGGAGACGGCGCCGGGGAGCGCACACGCCTTGGACCTGAGCGGATTGCAGTCGCCGGACATCAGATTCTGGACGATTTGGGAAGGCGAAACGCTTTTGGGCGCTGGAGCGTTAAGGCGTTTGTCCGCCGATCATGGCGAAGTGAAATCGATGTACACCGCTCAACATGCCCGCGGCAGAGGTATAGGAAGCACGATGCTTCGCCATATTATGGAAGCCGCGCGAAATAGTGGCATGGCACTCCTCAGCCTTGAAACGGGAAGCTGGGATTATTTTCAGCCTGCCCGAGAGCTTTATAAAAAGCACGGATTTCAGGAGTGCCCGCCCTTCGCGGATTATGTACCCGACCCCAACAGTGTTTTCTTTTCGCTCGATCTGCGGGAAAGCGAAAGAAGCGAATGAAGCTTTTTTGTTTTGAAACTGGCCAGTGGCTTCCCCGCCCCAGAAATGAAATTGTCGAATTTTTCTCGGATGCCTTTAATCTGGAAAAGATAACGCCGCCGTGGCTGCGGTTCCGCGTGCTTACGCCCGCGCCGATTGCCATGCGGGAGGATACGCGTATCGAATACCGGCTCCGAATTCATGGCGTCCCGGTGCGTTGGCAAACCAGAATTTCGGCGTGGCATCCGCCGCAGGGTTTTGTAGACGAACAGATCAGCGGGCCGTACCGTGTCTGGATTCATGAGCACCGGTTCACGGAGCGCGACGGCGGTACATTTTGCGAGGACTCCGTGCGTTACGCGCCTAGGGGTGGCGCAATGATGAATAGGCTGTTTGTCGCGCGCGACGTAAGAGAGATATTTACGTACCGTGCGGAGCGGCTGAACGAATTTTTTCCTGGGTAGTAAATGATTCATCGTGGGCGGCGGTGATTTGGTGGGCCGCTCGTGTAGCGGTTCTCCTCTATTCTCTGTGGCCTCTGTGTTTAGCCTCTGGCGGCAACGGTGGAAGATTTGATGGAGAGAGCACGAAGAAACGAAGACGTTGCTGATGTTTTGCTTCTTGCTTGGACTAAACCACGCAGGTTGAAGCCTGCGTCACTTGGGGCGAGCGACTTTTGGTCGCCCATAAATCGGAGTCCAGACTTCACGAAGAACACGGGATGGGCGGGGCTCCACGAATACCTCCCGCACGTATTTACCGCGTTGCGTTGCAATACCGAAGAACGGTAAACCTCGGGTGACGACCGGACTTGTCGTCGGACAATGTGAGAATAAAAAAGCGGTCGTATTCTGTGTGGTCTATGGGGGCGATCGCTGGGGCGCCGAGAGATTGCATGATTTCGGGGAGCGTCTGATCATGCCAGACCACCAACGTGCTGGCTGCGATGCTTGCGCGGATCGCTTCGACCAGTTTATCGGGCGTGCTTAGCGGGATCGCCGTCGGTTTCACGTGCAATTTTTCGGCGAGGGGCGCGGCAGTTTGTTGCGTGCGCTGAAGGTCTGAAACAAAGATTTGCTCGATGTGGGCATCGGCAAGCGTGTTGGCGAGGCACTCCGCGCGGCGGTGGCCCGCTTCGCTGAGTGGCGCGTCTGTCTCGTCGGAAACTTTGTCCGCGTGGCGCACAAAATAAATGGTGCGCACGTTTTGAGCGCGCGCACCGTGAACGATCACGAATGGCAGTAAGAAGCAGAACCCCGCGGCCGTTACCCATGCCCTCACGAAGTTTCCGCCGCGCAATTCGCTATTCTCCGTTCAGCGACCATCGCAGTCCGAAACTGACGGATGGCTTGTAGTATTCACGTTGGATCGGATAAATCGGGCTACCCTGGTAGAACCCGAAGACTTCGTTGCTCAGGTTTAAGCCGGAAACGACGAGCTTCAGACCTTTATGCATTTGGTAACTTCCCTGCACGTCGAATTGAGTGTGAGCATACAGGTAAATATCGCCAGTGGGTCCCTTCAGGCCAAGGATGGGATCGCTGTCGGCGCCGGAAGCCTGATAGTTATATGCGTATATGTTGGCATCGTTGTGGCTGACTCCGAAGCGCATTGAGAACCGGGATTTGTCGTAAGTGAAGCCCAAGTTCCAGGTATTCGGCGCCTGTCGCTGCAAGGCTGGCTTATCCGTTCTGCCGTTATTGAATCCGCCGGGAAATGTAACTTGCGAAGTTGTGTAGCTATAGTTCGCGGCCACACCGAAACCGTTCAGTAGGCCAGGGAGGAACGAAAGGCGCTGTTCCCACGCCGCCTCAAACCCGGTTATATGCGCGCTCGGTCCGTTAATGGATTCCTGAACTTGATAATTCGGGAAGTTTGGATCGGTAGAAGGCAGCGTGGTCGTTGTCGGATAGATTGGATCGGACAAAGCCTTGTAGAAGAATCCCGCCTGCAGGATGCCCAGCGGCTGGAAGAAATGTTCGACCAAGACGTCGAAATTTTGTGCCTTGGTCGCTTTCAAGCTTGGGTTGCCCTCCACAAGGCTTTTGGGCGATGCGTTGGCATCCACTTGTTGGGACGGTACCAGATCCGAGAAATTGGGCCGGGAAATGCCCATGCTGTAGCTTACGCGAAGGTCCGTATTGCGCGGGAGCATATACTGCCACTGAACGCTGGGAAGGACATTTAGGTAGCTGCCTGAACCGGAAACCGGGGTCGTGCTGAGATACGTTCCCCCAGGAGCCTGCACGAGGTTCGCCGTATAAGTTTCGTTAGTAGCTTCGAAGCGAATTCCACCTTGTAGGCGATTTTTGCCAAAATTGACCGTATTCATCAGGTAACCGGCGATGACACGCTCATTTCCGTTGTAATTCGCGGCATCGTTCTTCAAGTGAGTGTTGTCCGAGTTGAAGGTAAGCAAATTGGGATTCGCAGATAGGAGGCTGAGAATCCTGTCGTAGCTCGAGAGCGGCCCCAATGTGTACGAGCCACCATAGTAATTTGGGTTCGTGAAATTGGTGGTCACATTGCTCAAGGCAAGGATCGGCGATTGCGTCACATCGTAATACGGATTGTTCGAAAAATTATCCTTATGTGAATTTCGCACTTCGAATCCCATCTCGAATGTTCCCAAATGCGACCCCGCAGTGTACCGCCGGGCGTAGGTGGCCGCCCCCTGAAGCGCTAGATCTGCAGTATGCGAATCAATATTCTCTTGCTGACTAATGAAATATTGCGACGGATCAAGGACAGGCGTGTTGCCGACGACAACTAGTTTCGGCCGAAGCGGGTCCGTTGTGTTCATATTGAATTGCACATTGGAGAGGGGTCCGTTCGGATCGGGGGTGTAATTCGTTGTTTGGAAGCCGCCGTACTGGTGCGAGCGGGAAACTGAAAAACTATAAGTGATCAGAGTCGAAGTAAGGTCATGCCGGCCACCCGTGGAGAAACTCCAAATTTGCTGGTCGGGACGGCGGATATACTCGCGATACTGCATGAAGCCTGTCGCATCCATCGGAGTGATTCCATTTACAGTTGGAGCCGTCGGTGTGCCGGCGTTGTAGGTATAGACATACGTGCTGCCATAGTCGTGGAAATCGGAATAGAGTCCCTTGAGGAAGAAAGTGGTCTCTGAGTTGGCTCGGTAGTCCAGGCCAGTAGCGAAACCATACCGCGTCCGGTAGTACTGATATTCGCGGGTGTCAATTCCGCCGCTAATATACTGAATGCTCTTCCCTGCACTGGGTCCGCCGGCAAAGGTATATGTTCCTTGACCGGTTTCCACGTCATCAATGCCGCGCATGTTGTAATCGTACGTGCCGCCGAACATGACACCGAATTTCTTATTTTCTCCGAAACGCTGGCCCACGTTGCCGTTAAAGGAATCGAGCCATCGACCATCCTGAATCGGCGTGTAGCCGCCCAGGCCTTCCAGGCTGACAGTCGGCTGGTCGCCAGCGGTCTTCGTAACGAGGTTCACAGAACCGCCGATTGCATCGGCATCCTGATTCGCCGAAAGAGTCTTGCTGACTTCGATGCGGTCCACCAAAGCCGAGGGAATCACATCCATTTTAATATTGCGAACGTTGGATTCCGGAGAGGGAATGTTCACACCGTTGATGGTCATGTTGCTTAGGCGCGGCTCGGTGCCGCGGATCTGGACATACTTGCCTTCGCCTTCATCTCGCTCCAGAGTAACGCTTGGAAGACGGCCAACCGCGTCGGCAATGTTGGTATTCGGCAGGCTGCTGATGACTTTCTGGGGCAGAACTTGCACGATGTCGTCCGCGGTGCGCTCAATATTGATGGCTTCCGCCTCGCCTTGAAGCCGCTCCGCGGTGACGACCATCTGATCAGTCATTCCGGCAATATTCAAAACGGCATCTGCGCTAGCCGTCTGTCCAGCACTCACTTTCACGGCTGCGGAGAAATTTGAAAGTCCAACGTAGGAAACGGTAAGCATGTACTCACCCGCAACAACATCCGTAATTTTGAATTGCCCTTGATCATCGGATACAGCTCTCTTGGCGGTCGGGTCGAGTTCGATCAGCGCGCCTTTCAGCGAGCCTCCGCTCGAATCTTTTACGGTTCCGGCGATGGAACCTTTGGCTTCCTGCGCCGCGGCAGGAAGAAGGCCGAATGCGTTAAACAGAAATGCAAACGACAACACGAACAAAATAATTCTTCGCACGATTCAGTCCTCCAATGGACGGATTGCTAGGCGCTTCCAGGCCTGGCTTACACGAAGTCACCGGTCCGAAAAATGGCGCCGAATTCTGGTCAAAATGTTTCCCGCAAAATAATTAGCGTGTTGAAGGCTTCCGCCGTTTCCGCTCGCTCCGAAGAAGAGACGGCTTTAAACAGGATGTAAATTAGATTGGAAGTATGAATCTTGCGTTACAGATCGATGAAAACCAAATGAACGGCGGTGCCGGCATTGCGTGGCGCCGGATCTTGCCGGCGGGCTGAAAATTGTGCGCCTTACCGCAACAAAGCCGCCGGCAAGATGCCGGCGCCCCGGGACGACAGCAGCGTGGGCTGGGTACTTTTTAAGACAAATTGTTACTAGGGTGTAGCGCCATTGTGAATATTGTGTGAATAATTGCAAGTGCTGAAGTTTGGCGATTGGTTTCTTATGCCATGACAAACACGCGCCGGATCGGTTGGCTACTCGCTGCAACTCTCCTGCTGCCGCTCGTCGCGACGGCGCAAACCGCTAAATCCCGATCCACGGTGTCCGTTCGAGAGTTGAGTATTCCCTCCAAAGCGACGCAGGATTTTCAAAAAGGGATCGACCGCTTATCCAAAGACGACGCGGCAGCGAGCCTGCCTCACTTTCAGCGGGCCATCACGGCGTTCACCTCCTACTACGAAGCATATTTCGAGATGGGTATTGCGGACGTAAAATTGTCGCGCGTTGCAGATGCGGAGCAAGCTCTCCGAAAATCCATTGAACTGAGCGCGGGACGCTATGCGGGGCCGCTATTTGCGCTGGGCGGGCTTCTGATACAGCAGAGCAAATTCACGGAAGGCGAGAAGATGATCAGAGAGGCGCTGAGTCTGGATCCAACTTCGTGGGCCGGACAGTATTGTCTGGGTTGGGCGTTGCTGGGCTTGAATCGGTTTGAGGACGCAGAGAAAAGTGTGCGCGAGGCCCTGCGCCTGAAGCCCGATTCGGCCGACGCCTACCTTTTACTCGCAGACATTCATGGTCGTCTTCGGGACTACCCTACGCTGCTGCACGATCTCGATGAGTATCTCAAGCTCGAGCCACACAGCCAGGTGAACGACAAAGTCCGACTGCTTCGCGAGAAAGCCGAACAGGAAATTCTGCAGTCGGAAAATACTTCTGCACGCGTCCAACCTGAAAATTGACCTCGATTTTTCGTACCTGCCGAGTTTTACGAATCATGCGGACTCGCGCCTGCGATTTCGTGCAAGTTCAAACGCCAGGTAAATCACTACCGCAATATTTATCAGCAGCAATGCTACCCTGGGCAAGTCGACGCGCCGGTGTAGCTCATAAATTTCCAGCGGAATAAAAGAGGACGTCGCAATGATCGTGAAGTATTCGGCCCAGCGCTTGCCGAGCAAAAGGCCAGTGCCTTCCGTGAGCAACATGGCGGAATAAAAAAACGTGCCAACGCTGAGTTCCTTGAGCTTTTTCGGATTCACGTTGGAAACTTTTTCGAGAAAGTGGTGGATCAGACGATTGTGGGGATCGACGCGAAATATATCGACCCAGCGTTCCACCTCAAAGGCCACATCCTTGTGCAGTAGCTTTAGGGCGCCAACGCCGGCGGCAAACAAAAGCACGCCTTTAAAAAGTTTAAACGCGGCGATCAACCGCACTCCGGCGGAAACGCCTCCATGGCCGACTTTCTTTTTTGACTGCTTTGGCCGCTGTGGAGTCACTTGGTCCGTTTAGATTATGCCCCAATGGCGAACTTCTGCGGCGCTGGATTGCTCCATTGTGCGGCTACGAACGGACTGTGCGGTTCACCCGTTGCCGTGTGCTATGCCTCTCGCATCCTCTAGAACGCCAGGGTTCGAGTTGAGAACCTGTAAAATCTCTGCAGTTACGATGTCCGGATCGCAGATGGCTTCCACCTGATGCAGTAGACCTTGAGCGGAATAATAATCAACCAGTGGACGCGTGTGATGTTCATATAAACCGATTCGTTCACGCACTACAGCTTCTTTGTCATCCTCTCGCTGCGTCAGTTCGCTGTCGTCGATGTCGCAGACGCCCGCACGAGTCGGCGGTTGCTCGATCAAATTATAAATGTGGCCGTTTTGCCTACAGATTCTCCGATTCACAACTCGACGCACCAGCAACTCAGGCTTCACAACCAGATTCAAAACGGTCGTGACTCGGGATTCGCAACGTGAGTTTAGCAACTCCAGCCCTTTAGCTTGCGCGATCGTTCGCGGAAATCCATCGAGTATGAAGCCTCTATGACAATCAGGTTGGGAGATGCGTTCCCGCACCATGCCTAGCATCAGGTTGTCGGGAACAAGTTCTCCTCGTTTGATGAGAGGCGCCACCTTTTTTGCGAGCGCGGTGCCGCGATTGATGTTGTCACGCAACATATCCCCGGTCGATAGATGCTTCAGGCCGTATTGCTGAGCGATGCGCGGAGCTTGCGTTCCCTTACCTGCGCCTGGCGGACCCAGCAGAATAATTGTTCGGGATTGATAACAGGGAGTTGCGAATCTTCCTTGAGCACTTCTCGGCTTTTGAAAATCGAGATTGTTCAAAGACCGCCTCCTAAAGTGGCTGACCGTTACTCCGTATATTCGCAGCCGCGACGCCATGGGCCCAATGGCTCTGCGGAGTCATAATTTTGGGTACCCGGTGGCTAGTACCGCACCTTTTAACTCTTGTAGAATGATCTACTTCTAAAAACAATACGGACTTTCAAGTAGTTCTGCGTCGGATTTGGGGGGAGGCATTTTCAGACGCGGTTCGCGCTGGAGTGAAGTAAAGTTGCGGCCGTGCTCCCGCCGCTCGTAACAGTGCGGAATATAAACGCCCGCCTCTCCAAGACGCGGGCTACACCTGACATAGGCGGCCTTGAAAGATTTGACCAACTTTATTTTATGGTTTTTTTGCTAGAAAAGTAGGGGGGGGTGCCCCAGAAAAAGAACCGGCGTACGATCCCACTTTGTGTCTTTGAAATTTACCCGGACGAACAAACCCCGCAGCTCTTTGTTGAAGAACGGGTGCTTGTCGCTCACCTCTCCGTCAAGGATTTCCTCCACCTGACCAACCCGGCGGCAGAAAACAATTCCAAACGAGCATCCGTAGATGGGGGTGCCGGGAGCGGACTTTCCCGCGTTGCTGTAAGGTACAAACCCGATCGTAAGTCTTTGTTCGACAGCTTTGAGGTACGGAATATTGTGAATGTTGAGCAGCAGCCGATCCTGCCGCGCGATTGCATCATCGGTCATCGATAGCTCCTGATTCAGAGCGTCGACCAGATCCTTCGCGCTTGCTTCGTCCAGTTGGGAATTGTTCAGTTGACGTTTGGCTTCGAGGACATCCGAGTTCAAGCCGTCCGTGCTGGCGCCGCCCCCAACAAGCGAGCTGTAAGAATCAATCTCGCGATGCAACGAGTTTTTCTCTACATCCAGTTCGGCAGAGCCGCGTTGCAGCGCGAGGGCGGAAGCGCCCAACTGAGCCAGCTGGGTTTTGCGATTGAGCCATTCCTCTTCACTGATGAGGTGGGCCTTGTACAGCTTATCGGCTTCCACCATCGCGCCGGACGTGAAAGATTTGTCGGACTCGAGAATCTGCGGGGCTTCGGCCTTGTAGGAACGATCGACGGCCTGCACGCTGGACAGCTTGTTCAGATTGTCATTGACCGCTTGCTTCGCCGTTTGCTTCACATCCTTTTGAAACTGATTGCTGTCCGTAGCCCTACGCGTGGCGTCACGCAGCTTCACCAGCAAATCCATTCTTTGCGCCACAAGCTGTTCGCGCAGGAGAGAACCTTGCGACAGCTGCGCGCTCAGCTGCA
Source organism: Candidatus Acidiferrales bacterium (assembly GCA_035696345.1). GTDB lineage: Bacteria > Acidobacteriota > Terriglobia > Acidiferrales > UBA7541 > Palsa-360. Next base: position 23,861 of record DASRQU010000087.1, on the reverse strand, counting down.
GGACTTGCGCGTCGGTGGGAGAAACAATGCGCGGCTCCATCCAGCTCTGATTGAAAAAATAAAAGAGCGTAAGCACTAAGTACGAAGCCAAGCCCAGCAGTATGGCCGAAAGTATTGCGACTCCCAAAAAACGGTAGACGGAGACGAGCAAGGCGGCAGTAATTGACGCGATCAGAGGCCGACGCATCGGCATTACTTGCGGGTAAGTGACCTCGTGAATCGTGGGTTGCCGAACCATCGCGCTGTCCGCCACGCTTCGACTGTCGATGCTTTGAACAGGAGCAGCCGTGGATCCCCGACTGGGTATGGCGCGGATCGTCAATTTCAAATTTGCAATTCTACGCGGAGATTCGGAGTCGATATGCACCAGCATGACAGGGGAACGAAGGGACCGACCGGGCCGAAAGGAATCCATAACGCCTGAAAATATTTCAAAAATTGGAGACTCCTTCAAAGCCGCAGACTGAAGCACTAGTAGTACCATTACCCTTCAACAGAAAGATTCTCAAAATTTCTGGATGAATTTAATGCAGACAACTATTTAAACGATCGGTCAGAATAAAGTCAACTCTCGATCCTTGGCTCGCATCTCCTGGACTGCGGATTTTGCCCTTTTAATTTTTACGAAGGTCAGGACGAACCGCATGACTCCGATTCTTGGGTAACCGCAAATACGACGCGCGACGTACCGCTGTCTTTGTTCCATGTTTCTTCAACTTCGAACAATGGAACTACTTGAGTTTCAATTTTCAGTTTGCCGGGTACTACGGCCTGCAGCACGCATCGGATCGCGCGGATCAGCCCTTCGCGGGGAATACTGCCAATGCCGCTTCCCATCAAGACGAGGGCGGACGAGCGCAAGGCTGCGCTTGGCAAGGCGATGTCACTGCCAGTGACCGCGCCGATCTGAACATAGCGGATCGGAACGGCATCCGTCATGGGTTCGTCCAACTCCATCGATGCCGGCCACCACTGGAAAGCCGCCGCGAGAAGAAGGATGCGCACCCGAGGCACGACTTTTTGTGACCTGACTGAGGGCCGACGCGGTGACGTGGATCAGTTGTTCGTCCGCGCTCAACACCGGATCTCTGAAGTCCGTGAATTGCGGCGGGTTGCCCGGTATTGAAATTACGGCGGCTTTCATCGAAGGCTCTTTTCTTGCTCGTTACAGCTGGCTAAAAAAGATTTGCGCGTTTTACGACGGTTCGCAAGTGTAATACGTTGGACGCCTTGATTTAATTTCAGATTGGGTGGGGCATCATGGCTTACGATGAGAGTCAGGAGATTCGTGAGGAATGAGTCTGAAATTGCCGGAAGGCAAGTTTGAGGCGTATTTGTTTGACTGCGATGGAACGATCATCGATTCAATGCCGGTTCACTATCTCGCATGGAAGCAGGCGCTGGCGGAATGGAATTGTACCTTCGACGAGCAGCTTTTCTATTCCTTGGGCGGCATGCCTACGAGGGAAGTGATTTCCTTGCTGAATAAACAGCAAGGGCTGAGCATGCCGACCGACATTGTGGCCGCGCGAAAGGATGAGCTTTATTCGACAATGTTTTCACAGTTGATTACAGTACCCGAGGTTTTGGAGCACATCGAGAATCAGTTTGGAAAAATTCCGTTTGCCGTCGTATCGGGAGGGACACGCGAATCGGTGTCGGCTTCCCTGCGCGCCGTCAATCTCCTCGACAAATTTGACGTGCTCGTTTGCGCGGACGACTACACGCGCGCTAAACCGGACCCTGAAGGGTATCTTCTCGCCGCGGGAAAACTTGGGGTCGCGCCCCAATCTTGTCTGGTGTTTGAAGATACAGATATGGGCATTCAGGCGGCCACTGCTGCAGGGATGGCTTCCGTAAAAATTCCTCCGCCATGGGATCGACACAAAGACTAGCCCCGAATCTACGGCAGTTCCTAAAATAATCCGCTGTACTACGTTCCCCATAATACTCAGCACGACGTTCTGCACAAACATGGTACTCCATGCGCACACCGGGCATTCACTGTCTAAATTTCAAGCTAAATACGTGCGGACGGCCCGTGTGACTTATTCAGTGGCATTGAAAATGCTCCTTAATATGGCGCGTCGTTACCGACCCAATTTTCGCTATTGGAACACCACATGGAATCAAAACGTTGCAGGCATTGTGGAACCGACCTAGTCACCGCTCAGGAACACTATGTTCACGTTTGTTATCAGTGCCGGCGCACGGCACTGCTCACTGGCTGCTGGCCTGAGGACCCGGCCCGTTCGAGAAATTCCGCAAAACAGCCAGGAAGATTACTCAGCTCGGCACGTGAGAATTCTTTGCTAAATAACTATTCAAGAGGTGAAGACAGATGAACAGAACATTCGCGCTAGCTGCCCTAATTGTGGTGCCCACACTTGTTTGCGCGGCGCCCGAGCCCCGAAAATCAAAAGAAAGCGTCGTGGTCGAGGTTGCATCGGTGAAAACCGGCACACACACAACGTATACCCGAAGCACTTCCTGGGTGATGAGCAGACTGCCTCGGGACAGCTATGCGTACACGGACATAATCTTCGCGAAAGTGGGCGACAGCAAAGTGGTGTATTCGTGTGCGGAGCGCGATAAAGCATGCCCGGTTCTGGAAGCGGGCAGCAAAATTTCGGCTGAGCGGGACGGAGACAGCATTTTTATTTCCACCGCTGGGCCTTCCGAAAAGAAGCCGCTCGTGACTCGCTACAAGCTCGTCAGCAACGGCTGGTGATTCGCTAACATGAGCCGCCGCGGAAGCGAAGGCAAGTTGTGACGCGAATTCGCACTGGCGTTTCTCGCGTGCCGAGTTCCCGCTAAACAGACGGACGACGCATCCTGCTCGAGCACCGAAGTGTTTTTTGAACCGAAGCCAGATAGCTTGGCGATTCTGAGTCTGGAATAAAGATCCCCGTCTTAAGTCCCTGCCCTGCCCGCATTTGGAAGCAAACCGCACCTCACATGCGATTTGCATTCCTGCCCTGCCTCTTACTCCGATATGTCGCGAAAGCTGGTTCTAAAAATTGCATTTAAGTAATTTTTCATTGTGCCGATGGGAACAAGTTGTGCGGGATAAAAGGAAGTAGCCGAAGGGGGGTAACTTTTGATGAAAATTTCAACGAAGCTCAGCCTGTTTTATGTCGCTGTCATCCTGGTTTTTTGCGTGTTAGGAGTTGCGCTGACTACGGTTTTACACTCCGTCTCCAGCGGGTACGACGCGCTCCTAAACTCACCCGTCCGCCAGATCGATGAGGCGCGGGTCATCCAAGTCGACTTCAAGAAACAGGTGCAGGAATGGAAGGATATTCTCTTGCGTGGGCAGAATCCGGTAGACCTCGCCAACTATACCAAACAGTTTCACGATATGGAGGCGAACGTGAGCGATGGCGCAATGACGCTCGACACTCACGTGCGGGACGCGGAGGCAAAACAATTGCTCGAGCAATTTCTCGCGGCGGACGACGAATTGAACCAAAAATATCAGACGGCTTATGAAGCATACGTAGCGGGAAACGCCGATTTCAAAACGGCGGACAAAATCGTGAGAGGTCAAGACCGCGCGCCCACTGATCTTTTTGACAAAGTCGTGCTGCGACTCAATACAGTTGTTGAAGAATCCGTGAAGACACAAACCAAGGCGTCTTCGGACGGGCTGAAGCTGGCACTGGGAATTGCAGGCGGCCTGCTTCTGCTCGTTGGCGTGGCGGGAGTCTTCGTGATCTGGGATATCGTGAATCGCCTGGCCCGTCTGAAGGCAGTTTCAGACCGGCTGGCCGTGGCTGACATTTCCGGATTATCGATCGATATCTCCGGCCAGGATGAAATCGCCATGTTCGCCCGGAGCATGAAGGGCGTTCTTGCGGCCATCGAAGAATTGGTGCAAGCGTCATCTGAAGAAACGATGGTTAAATCCTAAAGAGGGGAAAAACGATGGGCGCACAACTGATTGCTTATTACGACAAAGTCTCCAGGGAATTCGGAATCAAAGGCAGGATGAAGCTTGCGCTGTTGACGTCTGTGACGTCCATAACCGCGCCGGAGGAAGACGATTCTCCCGCCAACATACAGAAGTTCGAACAGGCAATGGCACAAATAAAAAAAACTGGCGTGACCTGACGTCGCTGTCGTACTCCCATCGTTTCTACCGCTCGATACAAAGACGGGTTCGGTTGGCAGGATGTCCGCTGACACGTGCGACGATTTCTTTTGGCGCTACGGCTCTCCGGCCAGCGGTTTAAACTCCGGCGGAGGGACACGGCGTTTGGACGAGGCTTCGTACGCTGACGCGATCTTTAGAATCACATCTTCTTTTCCGGGCTCCGCACGGAAGACCAGCGAAAACGGCAGCCCCGGTGCGGGCAGAGTCGTTGGTGTGTTGTTGTTCGTCGGAGCGTATCGCTTTTTATCGGCGCTCAACGTAAAAACGGGATCGTAAACCGTGCGGACATAGCCGGCGGGAATCAGAACTTCCGTTACGCCCGAAAATGGTCCCATGCGCAACTCTCCGCGAATGTCCCCCGGCGGCTCGGGCTGTCCCGCCAGGCCAATTTTTCCGGGCGGCAAAGAATAGTGAACGCGAACGACGGCGTCGAGGTGATTTTCCATGATTACTTTCATTTCCACGCGGCGCAGTAGTTCCCGCATCATGATGTGCTCGTCAATTCCCTGCCGGTCGCCCAACGCGTTGCGCATGTCGTCCATTTCTTCCCAGTCTTTAAAGGAGGCGCGCTCATCGTCGCCCCAGAATTTCGAGCGTGCATTGAGCGTCGGGAAATCGACCAGGGTTTCGATGAAGCCGCGCGCTTTCCAATCCGCCGCACGGCGGGACGCGTATTGATTGAATTGCAGCGTGAAAGCATTGGACTCCACCACTTCTTCGATGGCGCGGATATTTAGATTTTTGGGAACCTGCACGCGACCTTCCGTCAATTCCAGGAAATAATTAATAGGCTTCATGGCGCCGGTTCCGAAAGTTTTGCCGGGCGCAAATTCCGTCGGCTTAATTTTTGCGGCGAATTCAGGAAATTGTGGTTTGCCGTTGCGATCCAGGCGATAAAACACATCCGGAAAGAATATGGGCACGAGCTGCGCCAAAGCATCGGTGTAGGAAGGCTTCATATTTTCGATTTTGGGATCGTCTGGCCATAAAGGATCGACCGATTCGACGAGCGTGGCGCCGAGATAGTCGCCGAGGATGGCTTTGATTTCCTTATCGGCGGCTTGCGAAATCGGTTCGTCCGCTTTGATGCCGGGAAACGTCAGCATCGATTCGCGGACGATGCCGATGCGCATGCCGCGCAGCGAGCCTCGAGCGCCGGTAGAAACGACATTTGTTGAATACGGTTTGTCCAAAACGCTCGGTCGCGGAACTGTCGTAAAAATATCGCGCGGATCGTAATAACCGTTGGCGGGATCTTTTAATGCATCCAACACTTTTGCCGCGTCTTTCACGGTGCGGCACATAATTCCCGCGCGATCCAGATAAATGTCCGCGCCAATCGCGCCGCCCAGAAAAGAGATCAGCGATTTGTGCGGCAGAATGAGCGCAACGCCGTTGTGATTGGAGGGGCCGCGGCAGGACATGCTCGTCTCTTCGCACAGGCTGCACGTTACAAGATTGGAGCTGACGGAAACGCCGGAACCGGAACTGGAACCGAGAGATGCGGCGCGCGTCGTGTCATACGCGTCGCTCGGATTCCCTGCCCACGTACTGCGCTGGTAGCCTTGAACGGAGACGAAAACTTTTGTCGGACGGTTCGTGCCGCGCGAGGTGCCTTCACCGCCGCGAATGGCGGGAACCGGGCGTCCGTTATATTCCGTGTTCGCCGTCTTGGCATAGATGACGGCGCCCTTTTCGCGAAGCTGTGCCACGAGCGTCTGATCGCGCGACGGAAAGTCGATGTCGTAATTGGCGTCGCCGCCACCCGTGCTTCGCATATCTTTCGTGTCGTACGAGTCCTTAAACGAAAAAACGATGCAATACATGGGCAGCTTAGCAAGGTCTGGATTTCTGCCATATTTGGCATCGAGCTCCGCCGCCCGCTCCAGCGCATCGGGTTGCTTGCGGAATTCTTCGCACACGGCTGGCGAGCCCGGAGGCAGCGGTCCGTCCGCGGGACGTTTATCGCGAGCGCCTTTGCAGGTCACCGAGCGCTCGCCGCGAACGTTGAGCGTGCCCAGCGCGTTTAGCTGACCGGCGTTGGGAATGCCGATGGTCATTCCAAATTGCTGCTGCACGGCGGGATCAGACGCGGTTGGCTCCATTCTGCCGAACTCGATTGGCGGGCCCGCATACTGATCGAAATCGGGAAGCAAACTGGAAATCGAGATAGTTTCCGTCGGAAATTTAAGCGGAGAGCCTGCGCGAATCAAGCCCGGTGCGTCAGGAATCGCAGCGCCGTCTTTCGTCACGAGCATGTTGCTGACGCCGTTGTACGCTTTCGCGCGATTGAGATAAAGCCGGACCAATCCCTGACACGTGATCTGGCCGCTGCGGATGGCGCGATGCACATCGTCAATGGTCGCTTCCTGCAGGTGAAAGCGGGATTGCTGCGCGTGCCCTGTGCCCACCGCCGCAAACATTACGGTCAGTAATACAAAAAGTTTCTTAGCCCCGAACATCCAGCCTCCAGGATTGCTTTCGCGTTCGATTTGTTTAAGTGGTTTTATAACGAAGCAGGGCAAAACCACCACAACAAAATATGTGGTGTTCGCGGCAGATGAATTTCGGGTGCGGTGAACGCGCAGCGGGAACAAAGTGCCACGCGCTCGTGTAGAAGCTCAGCGATTCACTCTGGGCCACCCGTAATTCGTGCGCAAAATGAGTTGAGAAACCTAAAGTACTGTCATTCCGAGCGAAGCGAGGAAACTCTCGTCAATTTAAACGGAAGAAATAAGGACGAGAGAGCTGCCTCGCTTCGCTCGGAATGATGGGTTAACTTTTTAAGCAGCAGTACTCAGCTGTCTTACAAGGGCTGCGCAGCTCACGACCATAAATGCAGTGAGAGCGGCCGGTCCAGCTTGAAACGCAGCACAGTTTCCGCTGGCACGTGAACTTCTTTCCCCTGCGTGATGATCTGCGCCCCTGCGCCGGCGCCCGCTCCTGCCACCGCGCCGATCGCTGCACCTTTTCCGCCTCCGGCGATGGCACCGATAATCGCGCCAAACACAGCGCCGCCACCCATGAATTGTCCGGTACGCTTGTTCGCTCCCACTCCGTCGCGATGATTTTCCAGTTCCTGGTCCGCGGTGCTGACGCGGTAGCGACGCCCGCCTACGACAATGGATTGCACATCGAGCGTGATGTCACCGTTGCCTTCGACTCGGCGCGTGATCAGGTTTGCGTCCGAGCCGCGCGGAATCGCGATGGAACCGTCACTGTTGCGAATGTCTTCGTTGATCTGCGCGGCAAATGTCTGTCCATCCACCACGTCGCGCGAATCGATGCGCTCGTTAGTCATGATCGCCAGTTCCGTGCCCGCGGGCAGGACAACCCGCTCCATGCGGCCCTGATCGTAGTCGCGGTCGTTGTCGCGATTTCCCCGGTACTGATCGCCAGGGTTTCCCGCGCCTTGATCATTGTAATTTCCGCTATAGTTCCGGTCATCCACGCGCGACTGATCGTACTGAGGCTGCCCGCCGCGTGATGGATCATATTGAGGTTGCCCGCCACGCGATTGATCGTGAGCATCGCCGAATTGCACGGACTCCACATCGCGGACCATGTAGTGACGCGAGACGCCTCGTTGATCTCTGAAAACAATCCAGTTGCCGTTTACGCCGGTCAAAGTGCCCGTATACGCCGCACCACTGCGGAGGACGATCGTGTCGCTCCAAGTAGGGACGGCAATCGCTGCAGTCAGCGTGCACGCAAGCAGAGCGGATTTCGTCCAAATTTTAATAGGGAATTTCATATAAATGAGCCTCCTCCGGATAAATTGAGTTTGGGGGAATGCGAGCCCCCGCGCAACAAAACAAATCTGGCAGGGTTCTTGCACGTGCAACCACTGCGCAGGTTGAAGTAATGAACGTAAATCGAACGTGACCAACCGGTTGCGGTTTTCGTCGTGGACTCTACGTTTCTCGTTTTTCGGGACGGATACGGCGACCGGTTGTGATTGCGACACGCGCCGGGCGGAATGGACGATTCAGACAATGTTCATTTTAGAAATTACAACGTCGCCCGTCCAAATTCGGCCGGCCTCTACGAAACCTGAAGAGGCTATCGCGACGCGTCAGGCGACGTCATATTTTCGGGGCGCACGAGTTCATTGAATTCGTCTTCATTGACGTACCCAAGCTGAAGAGCCGCGTCGCGCAGAGTTAAACCTTCGTGGTAGGCTTTGTGCGCAATTTCGGCGGATTTGTCGTAGCCGATTTTTGAACTGAGCGCCGTCACCAGCATAAGCGACGTTCTTACGTTTTGCTCGATGCGCATCTGATTCACTTCAATTCCCACAACGCAATCGTCTGTAAACGAATCGCACGCGTCAGCCAGCAATCGGACGGAATTCAACAAATTAAAAATCATCACGGGCTTGAAAACGTTCAACTCAAAATTTCCCTGCGAGCCTGCAAAACCAATCGCCGCATCATTTCCAGCAACCTGCACGGCGACCATCGTTATGGCTTCGCACTGCGTGGGATTCACTTTCCCTGGCATGATCGAAGAGCCGGGCTCGTTCTCCGGCAACCGTAATTCGCCGAGTCCGGCGCGTGGGCCCGACGCGAGCCAGCGGATGTCATTGGCGATTTTCATTAGAGAGGCGGCTAACGTTCGGAGGGCGCCGCTGGCAAACACAATTTCGTCATGCGCGGAAAGCGCAGCGAATTTATTGGGATGCGATTTGAAGGGCAGGCCCGTCAATTCAGAAATTTTTCCGGCGGCGCGTTCCGCAAAATCCGGCGGCGAATTGAGGCCCGTTCCAACCGCGGTGCCGCCGAGTGCAAGTTCGTACAATCCTGGCACAGCTGTTTTCAGTCGCGCGATATCCCGGTTAAGCAAGCTGACCCAACCCGACATTTCCTGGCCGACGGTAATTGGCGTCGCGTCCATCAAATGCGTGCGCCCAATTTTCACAACGTGGGCAAATTTCTGCGCTTTCGTGTAAATCGCCGCGCACAGCCGCTCGACTGCCGGAATCAAGGCTTCAACGATTCGAGTCGCCCCGGCAATGTGCATCGCGGTGGGAAACGCGTCGTTGGAAGATTGCGACATGTTCACGTCGTCGTTCGGATGAATGGGCTTCTTGCTGCCCATCGCGCCGCCAGCAATCTCAATTGCGCGGTTCGAAATCACCTCGTTCACGTTCATATTCGTTTGCGTGCCGCTGCCGGTCTGCCATACGTGCAGTGGAAAATGATCGTCAAGTTTTCCCGCAATCACTTCGTCGGCGGCTTGCAGGATCAGTTTCGCTTTTTCCGCGGAAAGCTTTCCCAAGTCCTGATTCACAATGGCCGCCGCTTTTTTTACGATTGCCAGTGCATGAATCAATTCGAGCGGCATCGTGTCCTGTCCGATATTGAAATGGATCAACGAACGCGCCGTCTGCGCGCCGTAATAGCGATCGGATGGGACTTCGATTTTCCCCATGCTGTCGGATTCGGTTCGAGTCGCGCCGGTTTTCTTCGCGGATGGGGCCGCAACCAGCGATTCCATTTTTTGGGGAGCGATGGGTTCATCTTCACCCATGTTCCAAGAGGGAGGATCGCTTGCAGGAAATGATTCTTCGGAAGCTTCTTCGACGACGTCGAGCGGTGCGGCAGGGGTTGTCGGCTTCGTCCGATTTGTTTTGAGTGCACCCTTGGACAATTTCTTTGCCATGTTGCGCCCTTTGCGATTCTTGCTGTTCCAGTGAGCACTGTCAATACGGCTCTAAATGGATTCCCATCTGAGCAAAAGCCGGCGTCGTGTGAAGGTTCGAAATGTGACCGCCGGCACAGCAAGCAGTGTCGGTCGGCACGGTAAGCAATCTTGAAGTCAGGCAATCTCAAGTCACTTATAGACAACGCCATTAGGCTCATATCCATTTCTTGGAGACATCGCCGGGAAAGCGAATTTTTTTTCAATACGGAGGTACCCAATGGCGAGGAAAATTTGCCTGACGCGGCGCTCGATTTTACAGCGTGCAGGTTGGATTTTCGCCTCCGGAGCTTTCCCGTTTCTCGGTGCCCCCTTCGTTCACTCACTTTTCGCCATTCCAGCCGCCGCAGTTCCACAAACGCGTGCTGATTATCCTGTCAGCGACGTTATGAAGCGACTGAGTTCCTACATGTGCCAGGCGCGCGACAATGCCCTGCCCGATGATGTCGTAGACCGCGCGAAGCTCCACATTCTCGACACATTTGCCGCAATGGTGTAAGGCTCCGAGCTACCCGCAGGAAGAGCGGCCCTGCGATTTGCGCGAGAATACGGCGGCAAAGAGGTATCGACCGTCGTGGCCGATACGATGCTGATCGGTCCGATCGAGGCGGCCATGGTGAACGCCGTGATGGCGCATTCCGACGAGAGCGACGATCACATGCTGGGCATCAGCTATCATCCGGGAAATAGCGCGGTGGCGTCCGCGCTTGCGGTTGGCGAGCAGTTTAGCGTCAGTGGGACTCACTTTCTGCGTGCGGTGGTGCTCGCATATGACATCGGCGGACGCGTGCTGCGTACGCTCCAACCTGGACTCGACAAATCTAAATCAACGTTCGCGCTCGGCGGCGTTTTCGGCGCTACGTCCGCCGCTGCCTGTTCAGCAAGCCTAACGGAACAACAGATGCGCTGGGCGATCACGTATGCCGCGCAACAGTATTCCGGTCTTAATGCAACTTTCCCTCGCGATCTGGACCACATTGAGAAGGGTTTCGACTTTGCCGGCATGCCGGCGCGAAGCGGCGTGACGGCGGTGGAGTTGGTTCACTCCGGCTGGAACGGTGTGAATGACATTATGTCGGGGCCCGACAATTTTGTTGCGGCTCACAACCAGTCAGCAAATCCCGCGCAATTGGTCGACCAACTCGGCGAGCACTTCTACATGATGGACGCCGGCATCAAACGCTGGACCGCCGGCGGACCCAGCCAGGAACCACTCTACGCAATGGAAGCACTGTTAAAGCGGGAGTCAATCGATCCGAACAAGGTACAGGAGGTAATTGTCAGGGCCGTACGCGGCCATGACAACAATACGGACAATGGCGGCTGGCCGGATCTCAACGTTCAATATTTGATGGCCTTGATGCTGATCGACAAGAAGGCAACGTTCAAATCGATTCACGACAAGGCGCGAATGCAGGACCCTGCCATCGCGGCCCTGCAAAAGAAGGTTCGGCTCGAGCCGGGCTTTCCTGGCAGGAATGATCCACAAATTCAAATAACTTTTAAGGATGGTACACGTTTGGTTCAAGAAGATGTCCCTAGTTACTTCCAGAACCCCTTGACGCGAGAACAGGTAATTGCAAAGGCGCGCGACCTCATGACGGCGGTGATTGGCGAGGCATCCACGACGCGGCTCATTGAGCGCGTTCTAGAAATTGAAAAAATAAAAAATATCCACGAATTGAGACCGCTTCTGCAGTGGAAAAATCCCGCAGGGCCTCCGAGGCTCTCTGAATATCCGTATGCCAGTTGACAGGGCTGCGGCCGTTCGTCACGGTTCGTGCATGCGCACGCGCTGGTAGAATATAGAGACGCACTCGCCTCATTGCGCGCGATCATGCTTGTTGCGATTGCCGGAATAAACTCCCACGTCCCTAATTCGAACGGCCTCTACGAAACCGTTCAACTCACGCCATACTTGCCTTTCAGGTAAACCCGGCCTAAGATGGCGCCAAATTCAAACGCTTGGGGAGGCTTCCGTGCAGAAACGCTTCTTGATGACCGCGATTTGCTACGTAGTGATTTTGGTTTTCTCCTCGGTATCCGTAAAGGCACAAGAAGGTGGCGGCGGAGGTGGAGGAGCAGCTGCCGCGATAGCGGCGCTTCCGCAACTTCCCTTTCATCTCGTGCCGGGCTTTTTTCACTATCCACCCAACTCGATCGTTGGGCGCGTGAGCGGCATCGCGGTCAGCCCCAAGGGTAATATTCTTGCGCTCAATCGCGGCTATCATCCGGTGCTGGAGTTTAAATCGGACGGCACCTTCATTCGCTCGTGGGGCGAGGGCTCCACGATGTTTGTGGGCGCGCATCAGCTGCGTTTCGATCCGCAGGGCAATCTGTGGTACGTGGATGCGGCCGACGACATTATCTACCGCTTTGACTCCGAAGGCCGCACAGTGGGAACGCTCGGAACGAATCCCGAGCCGTGGACGTGGCTGACGCACGTGATCGAACACGCCGCGATTGGCCGCGCCGGCTTTTATCAAGAGACCGACATTGGCTGGAGCAAGGACGGCAGCATGTTCGTTTCCGACGGCTACGGCAATTCGCGGGTGGCCAAGTTTGATAAAGACGGAAATTTCATGAAGTCCTGGGGAGAGCGCGGCAACCAGCCGGGCGATTTCAACACGCCGCACAGCCTCGTGGTGGACAACAACGACGTCGTATACGTGGCCGACCGAGGCAACAGCCGCATCCAGGTGTTTGACACGGACGGTTCCCGCAAAGCGGTTTGGAATCTGCCCACCGCTCCCTGGGCGCTCTGTCTAACGAACGGGCCGAACCAGGTGATGTTTGTCGGCAGCGTTGGCCACGTTTACAAAATAGATCTGAGCGGCAAAATCCTCGGAGTCTTCGGTCGACCCGGCCGTATGGAAGGCACCATCGACTCCATCCACGGTATTTCCTGCCCCGATGATAAGGCTGTCTACCTGGCGAATTTGTACGCTTCGCGCATCGATAAGTGGGTCGCGCAGTAAATAGAGTTCAGCGCGCCGAGTGTCCATCCAGATGCGGAGCGCCGCCGAAAAATCGCACCCGCTTCACCTGACGATATACCTATGGCAATACGGCACGCTGCAACGGTTTCCCGCGGCAGAGAAATCTAACTGCCTTCGGGTTTACCGGTCCTGCGACCTCACGCTCGATCATTGTAATGCTGATTGGGATGCCTGGATCGCGCAGCCCCCGCTACTGCCAGAAGTCGTACAAGCCTGATCGGCCAGTGGAGTAAAGTAAACCTGCGAAGCTCCGATGGCGGCTGACGAGTTGTCAATCACGATGCCGCTGGTGCCTCCGGTTACCGGCGCGGTTGCGGCAGTTGTCGGGGTCGTGGGGTTCCAGATGCCTAGATTGGTGAGGTCATAGGACATGATGCATCCGGTAGCGTTCGACGGGCAGCTGACGGGCGGGATCGTCACCGCATTTCCTGAGACGCTCACGAAAAACCGGTCCGTGGTGCCATTAAAAAACTCGGCGATCGGGGAGCAGGCTGCGTTCGCCGTACTCAAGGACGGTCCTACCATCGAGCTATTTATGACTCCGGCCGTGACCGGAACGTCCCAGAGCGCGGTGACCGCGCCGCTGGTACTACAAACAATTAAATCTCCAGTACCGTTGGAGCTGTTGTAGTAGTCATTCGTGAACGCTCCGATGTAGAAAGCAGAGGCAGGCGTTGTGGCGCTGTCGGAAACCTGGACTTGAGTAATCGGGGCATCGTGGATGTCAGACGGGACGGCCGGTAAAGGAATCTGGAATACGCTCGCTACACCGGTTGGGACTACGAATCCGCTCGAAGCCCGCGCGAAAAGATAAATTTTTCCCGTTGTCACGTCCACAAGGGGTGCATCATCGAACCCGAAGTCGGCTAATTTAGGGTCAATGCCGCTGAACCCGCCAGGAGTTACGCCGCCGATCGTTGAATCCACGCTGTATACAACTCCGTCCGTGGCGGACACGATCACTTCATGACGGCTGCTGACCAATATGGGGCTGGTGAGACGCCCGAAGGTGCCAGTCAAGTTCGCTGGCCACAAAGTGCTCGGTCCGGTCGAGACCACCTCGGTGGGAACTCCAAAAAAGACACCCGTGAATTTGTGAAGAAATCCCAAATTATCGCCGACGTAGAGCACGTCCTCGCCATAGTCATAGAACGGCGATGAGATGGAGTCGAGCGGGATTGTGTCCGCGTTTGCGGTTGAGAAGAGTACCGTTTGCTGACACGGCGCCGTCAGCGCGGTGCAGGGTCCGACTGCGGGAATCACCGGGGCCGAAAGTGTGCCGGAACCGGCTTTCCAACGCAGCACTACGAGAGCGGATACACCCCCGACGTTCTGGATAAACGCGACCTGCGTGCCGTCGATGGAAAGAACCGGGGAAGTGACCACCGCCCCCGTCGTGCCTGTGTTATAGGCCCAATACGTCTGGGGAGTTCCGCCCGTGCAGCTGGAATATAGATTGGAAAACGCCGCGATGGTGGCTTGCGTGCCCGATCCTGCCATGCTGGTGTTGTACACCACGAAATCCGGCTGTTGTCCCACCGGGGGCGCCGGCGTAACGCAGTTCGCCGACGTTGTGGTAAATGAAAATTTTGCCGGATAGTTGCCCGCGCCCACAGTGGCTCCCGGACCCAAATCGATGCTCCAATCTCCCTGGATAGCTTTGGTGCCCTCCGGCGCGCGGCGCCACCGCCATTCGTCGCGGCCGCCATGCCGCTTTTCGAACTCCCGGCGCCTCCACTGGTCCGCATACCGCCGATCCCGCGACAGTTCGAAACGCTTCATCAGGGAGTGCGGAGTGGAATAGACCAGGTGCCGGTGACTCCAGTCGGTCACCAGGTGCTCATGATCGCCATCTGCCTTTGCTTCGCGGGCCGACAGGAGCGTGATTAACAGGGCCGCACCGACAAGAATCTGAACCAACCTTCTTCGCCACGAACGATTCGATTTCATCTCCACCCTCGACGCTGGAATGTGTGCGCAAACTTGTAGTTCAATCGCAAAAATTTGGGTCGACGACGGTAGTCCGGCGATTCGCGCGCCGTATTCTTTAGGTTTGCGATGCCTGCGCCGCCGCACTTGGAGGATTCTTCCATCTCCGACCGACTATTCTGCTTGAATGTTTAACTGGAATGCGCGCACGGGGGAATAGCTGACTTGCAAAGATGTTCTAATCTGCAACCCCCCGTCAATTAGTTTATCGTTGCAAATCTTTTAAGATGTCGTTACACATCAAGGCTACCGACGCGGGTGACTGCAAAAAGTTTTTGCGAAAGCGATAGTGAATTGCTAACTCACGGAAGCCTGCGTAGCCCGCATCGTCGGTCCTGCGCAAACGGGAGATCCGTGAAGCGGCTTTGATTCGCCGTGGACAGCGTCAACGCGGGAACTCTAAAGCCCCGTCTCTAAGGAGGCGGGCAACAGTGGGGCTGTGCCGTATTGATCCTGCAAAAATGACGTCAGGCCCGGGCGCCCCATGCGGCTCAGCGGCGCACGGAACGTGACCTGAACCACGCCGGGATGCCTGCCGATTTCGATTCCGCCAGTGATTGTCGCGCGGTTTTTTACTTCCGCCAGCGTCATATCCAGAGTGCGGGCGGCGCGCGCCAAAGCATTTTCCGTGGCAGCGTTCAAATCCGGGCCGGTGCCGACGAACGAGATTGGAGCTGACTCTTCCAAACGCTCGACTCCCCAGTGTTTTGCGAGGCGCTCGGCGCGTACGCGTTCGTCGCGAGACAATGGCCGCGCAAGATAAGGCAAATCCTCAGTACATGGCAATAGAATTGGCCCATCAATCGTCAAACCTTTGATCACGTGAACTTGCAGCGTAACGATTCCAGCCACGTCCGCCGTGTGCCCCGCGATTTCCCCGTCACCCTGCAGCGCGTGCATGTCTCCCATGTAGATACCGCCGCCTTTCACTTTTACCGGACAAATCACGATCGCGCCTGCGCGAACGATATCGATATCCATGTGACCGTCCGTGCGATCTTCGAGCTGCGCGGCCGTAATCGCGTACTGGTGTGGAGCTCCGATTAGAAATTGGCCAAAGTCGCCCGCGTTGTGCGAATCAGGCATGCGGATTGCCGGTGTCGTGCCGAACTGGCCCATGAATGGCCTCAGACGAGCCACGAGTCCGACCAGATCGTGCGGGGCGAATGTGAGAATCGGATTCTGAATAGATTTTTCGGGCAGCGCGGCGTAAGATTTCGCGTCGCGCGCAATTCGTTCCGCAGCGTCGCGATTGAGCGTCACACCGATTGACCGCTCTTTATCGAAGGCAATGGTGTAGCCGTTGGTAATCGTGAACGGCGTGCAATCCGCGCCGCACCGAGCGCAGCGAATCGCGGTTTGGCCAATGCCCTCCACTCGCGTTTCGGGATTCAGCGTTTCGCATTTCGGGCAGCGAGCGGCAACGTAGGGATCTCCTACGAAACGGCCCGTCATCATCTGATCGTTGCCGGAAGCAGTGGCGAGTGAAGTTACGACTATTTCCTTGATGCGGATCGCGATTGCGTCGCCAACTTCAGCGCCGGAAACGGCCACGGGTTTCGTAACCTCGTGTCCTCCGCGGATGGCGGGAGTAATCATCGGGCCCCAGCATCCCGGCGCGGTGTTGGCCACGATGTGGCCGCCGTCTCGCACGGGGCCGAGCATGGGTAGCGCCGGATCGAGCAAGCCGTCTGTGAATTCGGATACAAATACGGTTTCGGCGCCTGCGGTTGATTTTTCAAACTGCTCATTCGCAGTAGCGCTTGGCATGCTTGTTTTTGTGCTCATGGCGATTCAGCCCTCCTGCCGGCCAAATTAACTTCGACCATATTTATAGCGCAAATTTGTGCGAATTTCCCAAGGACTACAATTTACCCGCTCTGCTGGCTAGAGCGAACGACGCCATGTGGCGCGGGCTTCGCCTTCGGCCTTTGGTCCCTGCGTAAACTAAAACCGCGCAGGCTGAAGCCTGCGCCAGACAAAACAAGACGTCGGACCGAAGGCGGACGCTGCAGCGCCGGATACTCGCATCGCACGCGCTGAGCAGAAAAGATCGTCTACAATTGTAAAAATACGATTGAGATTGTATGCTCACGAATCGCAGCAAAATCCGGGAGGAAAAAACGCATGCAAGTTCGGCGATTAGTTTCGGTGTGCACATTGGGACTTATATTCACAGCGGCTATTGCCGTGCAAACCTCGAGAGCGCAAGGCGGCGGGCAAGCCAGTCCGGCAGCAGCGCCGGCTGCTCCGCCGTTGACGCTGACGACGACAGCCTTCCCCGACGGTACCGACATTCCCGCAAAATATACGCAAGCAGGAAATCAGACTTCGCCAGCGCTTACTTGGACCAATGTTCCTGCGGGAACGGTTTCATTCGTTCTGCACATGCATGACCCCGATTTCAGCCGCAACCACACCACAGACGATCAACTTCACTGGTTTGTTTGGAATATCCCAGGAACAGCAACCGGACTTCCCGAAGGCGTTCCGATGGGCGCGCAGCTGCAAAACGGCGCGTATCAGATCAGCGCGAGCGGCGCGGTGTATCGCGGACCAGGCGCTGCGGCCAACGGACCTCGCCATCATTACACTTTTGAACTTTACGCCCTCGACACGAAAATCGACATTCAGCCCGGAACGGATGCGTTTGAGACGCGGGCCGCGGTGATGAAAGCCATCTCTGGACACATCCTGGGCAAGGCCGCCTACGTGGGCCTGTTCCATCGACCTCAGTAGTTTTTCTTGAGATAGTTCTCGGATTTTTTAGACAGTCGGAGCTCCCAGGTTTCGACTGCGGAAACTTGCCTCCGAAAGGACAATAACGGCGCACGGATCGCGGTATTCTTAAGCAGGCCGGAATCCCGCCATGAACACGCGCCCACACACCGGACCTCCGGAAGAAACGTTACTCGATGGAATCTCACCATTTATTCAACCGATTGCCCTTCTGGGCATCCCCGGAGCAGGATGCGTTGCACTCGCACTCTTCCAGCAAATTCCGCGGCTCATTTACGGACAACCTCAAGTCATTTTTCTCGCCGCCGAACTCGCAAGCCTGCTGACGGTATTTATTCTGGTTATTGCATTGCGCGCTAGCTTGGCCTCCTCGCCGGGGCCGGCAGGCATCTTCAGAGATTTACTGGATTTCCTCGCGATGGCAAATTGGCATCCGTCATTGAAGATTGCACTCGTTGCCCTAATCGTGTTGCCGCAAGTGTGGTTCATGCACATCGATCGCTATTTGATGTTCACTATGCTGGGTCAAATGGGCGCGCGAGCGCTTCAATCGGGCGATTTCCAAACCAAGTTGGATACGGTGGCGATGATCTGGCAGGACGCGTTAATGGGCGGCGTGCCCTTGCTTTTCACTATGCACATGCTTACCCGCTGGAAACCAAAAAAAACCCTCCTGCCCTGGCTGCTTGTGCCTGTTTTTATAGTGGGTGCAGCGATCGCCATCTTTCTAATTGTGATGATCGCGCATTTGGGATGACGCTGAGGCGCCGAACTGGGGCGGCTTGCGAAAATGCGTGGCCTGCTCGAATCCATACGCGAGCATCAACAATTCCGGCTCTTGCCAGGGACGCGCGAGAAGTTCCATGCCCACAGGAACGCCGATGGGGGCGTCGGCAGTGGGCGAGGAAAATCCCGCCGGGACTTCGATAGCCGGGAAGCCGCCTACAGGCGCTATGTTTCCATTCCTATCTTTCTGAAACGTTGCGCCGATGGGAAGAACGAGGCATTTTTGATGCGGGTAGACGAGCGCATCAAGATTGTTTTTTGCCATCAGGTTCATCACTTCGATTTTTAATTCTTCCATTTTGATCCGCTTGTCTTTGTACTCCGCGGTATTTGGGCCGTCCTCGTAACTTTCCGCGGTGGCGAAAAATTTTCCCAGCGTCGGCTTATCGTACTGGCCGGACGAAATAATTTCAGCGAGCGAATGCACGGGCACATGGCTGCCTTGCGCTTTCAGATAGGCGTTCAGGGCCGTTTTAAACTCGTAATCATTCAGGCGAAAGTTGCTGACCACCCGGTCTGTGTCTAGCAAAGGGTCTTCTACGGGAACGATGACGGCGCCCTGCTGCTTCATCGCGTCAATGGCCTTGGCCATCACTCGATTTACTTCGTCGTACTCCGCGCCGCTGCCAAATAAATTGGTTACCACGCCGAGGCGTGCGCCCTTTAATCCATTTTTAAGAAAGGCCGTGTATGTTTTGGGGATGTTGCCCACGCTCAACGACGTGACGGGATCGTTCGGATCGTATCCGGCCATCACGTCCAGCATGCGCGCAGCGTCCGCGACATTGCGAGTGATCGGGCCGATCGTATCCTGCGTGAAAGAAACCGGCACGATGCCGTCGCGGCTGATCAAGCCCGCCGTTGGCCGCAATCCAACCAGATTATTTGCGGATGCCGGTGAACGGATCGAGCCTCCCGTATCCGATCCTGTTCCGGTGGCCGCAAAGTTTGCGGCAACAGCGGCGCCAGTGCCGCCTGAAGAACCGCCCGGAGTTCGCGTGAGGTCGTAGGGATTTTTCACTTGGCCGCCGAGTGAACTTACCGAGATGCCGCCGCTCGCAAATTCCTGAAGATTTGTTTTGCCTAGAATCAGCGCGCCCGCTTCACGCAGTTTTTTGACCGCAAAAGCGTCTTTGTCCGGTTGCGCGCCCTTTAATGTGAGGGCCCCAGCGGTCGTAGGCATGTCCGCAGTATCGAAATTATCTTTCAGCACGATGGGAATGCACGCGAGCGGTTTCATTTTCCCTGTGCTTTTAATCTCCGCGTCCATCGCGTCGGCTTGCTGCAGCGCGCGGGGATTGACGTAAAGCATGGCGTTAATTTTCGGCCCTGCTTGATCGTAGGCCTGGATGCGTTTTAGATATTGCGCAGTGAGATCGTGACACGTGATTTTTCCATCGCGCAGCGCTTGATGGATACCAGCGATCGAGGTTTCCAGCGGCTGAAACGATTGCGCTGAAACGTGAGCCGCAAGAAGGAATTGGCACACGGATAATATGGCGATCAATTTGATTCGGTACATTCGTTCCTCCACGGAATGGTAACAACATAGCATGGACGCGCTGAAATTTTCCGCGCATCCGTGCCCTGCCCTCTGAAGAGGCGTGCCACAGGAATCGAAACTGCCCCTGCTACATCAAATGCCTACGAGCTTACAGGAGCCATACTTATGCAGATCGGAATCGACAGCTTCGCGGCGGCCATTTCGGACCCTGTCACAGGGCAAGTCCTTGCCCCAGTGGATCGAATGCAGCACTTGCTCGAGGAAATTAAGCTGGCCGATCAGGTTGGCCTCGATGTTTTTGGGATCGGCGAACACCATCGCGCCGAATTCTTGGATTCCGCGCCTGCGGTGATTTTATCCGCCGCTGCGGCGCAGACGAAAAATATTCGCTTGACGAGCGCGGTCACCGTTTTGAGCGCTGCCGATCCGGTACGCGTTTTTCAAGAGTTCGCCACGCTGGATTTGATTTCCAATGGGCGCGCCGAGATTGTGGCCGGCCGCGGCTCTTTCGTTGAGTCCTATCCGTTGTTTGGCCTACAGCTTGAGGACTACGATTCCCTTTTCGCGGAAAAACTCGATCTCCTCTTAAAGATTCGAGAGAACACGCATGTGCACTGGTCCGGCAAGCATCGCGCCCCACTTACGGGGCAAGCGATCTACCCGCGCCCTCTTCAGAATCCGCTGCCCATATGGGTCGGCGTGGGCGGCACGCCCGAGTCCTTCGCGCGCGCCGGTATTCTCGGCCTGCCGCTGATGGTGGCGATTATTGGCGGCGAGCCGAAGAGATTTCGCCCGTTGATCGACCTTTATCGTGAAGCCGGGCGGAGGGCGGGACATTCGGCCGATAAACTTTCCGTCGGACTGCACTCTATCGGATTTCTCGGCGATACCACCGAAGAGGCTGCGGAAGATTTTTTCCCGGGTTATGCGCATACGTTCACCGAGATTGGCAAAGAGCGCGGCTGGCCTCCAACCACGCGCAAACAATTTGACGCCGTGCGCGGACCGACTGGCGCGCTATTGATCGGTAACGCGGAAACCGTGGCGACCAAATTGTTGTACGTAAACGAAGTTCTCGGCGGACTTTCCCGCGTAACATTTCAAATGGGAGTCTCAACGCTCCCGCATCCCAAGATGCTGCGGGCAATTGAAATTCTGGGCACCAAAGTTGCGCCTCTCATTCGAAAAGAATTGACGGCGGCAGCTTCGGGCGCCTGAGTCGTTACACTTGCCGTGGCGTTAAAGAAAATAGTGGAGCCGAAGTGCGACTTGAACCGGAGACCTGTCGATTACGAGTCGTCCCCGAGATACGCGCTGTCAGTTTCGCTCTGGAAGCCCGCATAAAACAGCGAATAATCGTACGGGAGGCTTTCTTTACGCCGGGGTTTCTTACGTGAATTTAGCGGTGGAGCCCGATTGATGCTTCAAAATGCCGCAGCAGCGACGATTTCACCGCTTGGGCGTCGGTGGCTCTCAAATTCGCAAGAGTCGTCGCGTTGCTGACGAC
This sequence comes from Candidatus Acidiferrales bacterium, assembly GCA_035696345.1. Classification (GTDB taxonomy): domain Bacteria; phylum Acidobacteriota; class Terriglobia; order Acidiferrales; family UBA7541; genus Palsa-360. The sequence goes on along the minus strand of DASRQU010000087.1, from coordinate 2,478 downwards.
CATAAAGAAACCCAACAATATAACGAACACACCGAACGCTTTGCGAAGTTGCAGACCACTGAATTTTTCCGAGAGCTGGACACCTAGGCAGGTGGCCAGCAATGCAACTGGGACAAGCTCCAAAATTAATGTCCAGTCCACCTCTACCGCATGACGGCGTGCGAGCAACGCCACCATGCTGTTGCACGCTATGACCAGCAAGGATGTTCCAGCAGCCAGCTTCATCGGCATGTGCAGAAACAATACGAGCGACGGCACAATCAAAAATCCGCCGCCCACGCCGAGAAACCCGGCCAAAAAACCTACGCATGCTCCGGAAACCACCGCGAGCCAGATGGTAGGCGATTGCGACGAACTCTCCAGATTCGCGCGCCTGCGAAGCATCGCCATTCCCGAAACACACATAAGGACTCCAAACAGTATCAGAAGCAGTGTGCCGGGAAAGCGCCACGAAACAGATGCGCCCAGGAAATTTAGAGGAGTGCCCGCAGCTACAAAAAGTAGACCCTGATTCCAAGCAACTTGCGCTCGTTGCTGATGCAGAAAGCCGGCCAGGAGGGCCGTGCTGCCGACTATGATTAGCGAAACGAAAATCGTGACATGCGCGTCAACACCTAAGACGTAAACCAGGATGGGGACGGTTAACATTGAACCGCCACCGCCTAAAAGTCCCAGGAGGAAGCCCATAACGGCGATCAAACAAACGGCAAGGTAAAGGTGCAATTGAACTCCCTCTGCACATAAAGCTTGTTCCTTGTTACACGGCCCTTGCTCTGTATCCCAATATTCAACACCTTGACCACCGACCGATGGTCAATCTCGCGCCGCAATCTTGATGCCTGAGCCATTCCGCGAATCGCTTGACGCTCTCAGCGGATGGTCAGTAAGCGGGGCCTGGGCAAAGTCCACCCTGCGAATGCTGGCGCTTTGCGTATCGGCAATATAGAGCTTGCCAAATTCATCCAGTAAAATGCCGGAAGGAGCGTGTAATTCTGTTCCGGCGCGAAGACCGCTGTCGTCGCCGTGCCCGGACATCGCTGTGCCGAGGATTGTCGAGATGACTCCGTTTCTGGCGTCCACCTCACGGACCACTTTGCTGTCGGAGTCCGAGACAAAAACATCTCCAGCGGCATCCACTTGCACCCCCCGGGGGCTGTTCAGCTCAGCACTCACCGCGGGCCCTCCATCGCCAAGGTTGCCGGCGCGGCCTGGGATCCCGGCAATTGTCGCAATCGGGGTCGGGGTATTTCCATCCAATAAAGTCTTGCGAATGATGTGATTTCCGGTGTCCGCGACGTAGATGTAGTTATCGGCGTCCATGGCGATACCCGTGGGACGGTTGAGCTCCGCCTTGGTATTGAGTTCGCCGTCGCCGTTATAGCCGACTTGGCCGTTTCCCACTTGCGTAATAGTCTTGTAGGTTGTCCTGATAATCGTGCGGATCCTATTGTTCATCTGGTCTGAGATGTGAATGTTTTGAGAATGGCACAGCACCAAGTCCACGGGCGCATTCAGGACAATCTGATTCGCTGGACATCCGTCGCCTACGGAATTTATAGCCCGGGCGCATACCTTCGGAGGAATTGTGCCGGGCGCATAATACTGACCTGCATATGTCGAGATAATTCCCGAGGTGTTCACCATGCGGGCGACGTTGTTTCCTGTATCAGCGATGTAAACAAATCCTGCGCCATCCACGAGTACGGACATGGGGCCATTAAGTGTTGCACTGGTCGCCGGTCCGCCGTCGCCGAAGTAGCCCTGGCTGCCTGTTCCTGCAAATGTCGATATGACTCCGGACGGGCTGACCTTGCGGATTTTGTTGTCCTTGCGGTCCGCGATGTAATGATTGCCAAATCCATCCACCGCTATGCCCGTCGGACCAGCTAGAAGTGCGTCGATGGCCGGGCCGCCGTCGCCCCCCTTGCCATTACCTGCAAACGTTGAAGTGGTACCTGAGCCAATCGGCGTCATCGGCTCATGCGAGGCACCGTTTAATGAAACGGTAAGCAACACGTTTCCGCTTGCGTCGTTAAGTACCAGGGCTCCCTGCCGCCTGCCGAAAGCGGTCGGCTTGAACTGGACTTCGATCGTGCATGTGCCAGCAACGACATTCGGGCAGGTGGTGCCACGCGGAACCGAACTGAAATCGAGGTTCGGCGCCCCAAGCGTCAAAACGGAATAGCTTGTGAGAGTCGTGCCAAACGGAACTGTAACATTGAAAACCTGCCTTGCACCTGGGGCGTCAAAAATTTTCAGTTCGGGGTATGAACTCACCTTCGTCGTCAATCGCGTTGAAATGGACAAAAGGCAGGCAACACATAAGAGGATCGAGAGTCGAAGCGCAAATGCAGAGCGAGAATGCGACACGTTTACACTCACCCCAATGTGATCCGCCGGCTAAGTTTCCGTCGAATCGCAGTCGGGCTTCAATACAGTCAAGACTCTAGAACCTTAGGCATTTCCCTCTAATGCTAC
>DASRQU010000086.1:0-9235 GCA_035696345.1 Candidatus Acidiferrales bacterium | reverse complement strand
AGGCCCTTAGCATAGGCGCTCGGCTCAAGGAGAATTACTGATGGGCTCAACAATCACGCCTGATCAATCGATTGCGGCAGCGGAACCCTTGCAGCCGAAAAAAAAGACTCCGTTTTATTTGACTCTCTGGGGCCAAGTGCTGATCGGCGTCGCCCTCGCCATCATTTACGGATATCTTTATCCGGTATCCGCGGCCAAGATGAAGCCTCTCGGAGACGGCTTCATCCGCCTGATTACGATGGTAATTACCGTAATTATTTTCTGCACGGTGGTTACCGGCATCGCGGGCATGGAGAATTTGAAAAAGGTGGGCAGGATCGGCGGAAAAGCGCTGCTGTATTTTGAGATTGTTTCCACTCTCGCACTATTTACCGGAATGCTCGTGGGCAACGTGACGCATCCCGGCTCCGGCTTCAACATCAATCCAGCCACGCTCGACGCCAAATCGGTGGCGGATTATGCGGGCGCCGCGAAACAGCAATCCGTCACAGAATTTCTGATGAATATTATCCCGACCACGATGGTGGATGCATTTGCTAAAGGGAATATTCTTCAGGTTCTTCTCGTCGCCACATTATTTGGTTTTGCGCTTTCGATCGTCGGTGAAAAATCGCGGCCGGTGGTTGAGCTCTTCGATGCGTTGACCCACGCCGTGTTCGGCGTGATCAACATCGTGATGAAGCTCGCGCCCATTGGAGCGTTTGGCGCGATGGCGTTCACCATCGGGAAGTACGGAATTGCTTCCCTGGGCCCGTTGGCCAAATTAATCGCCATTTTTTACATCACCTGTATGTTCTTTGTGTTGGCGGTTTTTGGCGCGATCGCCTGGATCTCGGGTTTCAACATCATCAAATTTCTTACCTACATTAAAGAAGAAATTGTTGTGGTGCTGGCGACCAGTTCTTCCGATCCCGCGTTACCGACGCTCATGGCCAAAATGGAAAAGCTTGGCTGCTCGAAATCTCTGGTCGGGCTCGTCGTTCCCACAGGATATACGTTCAACACGGACGGCAGCAGCATGTACATGACCATGGCCGCGCTATTCGTCGCGCAGGCCACGAACATTCACCTCACCATTGGACAGCAACTCACCATTTTCGCCGTCGCGGTGCTCACGTCCAAGGGCGCGAGCGGCGTTACGGGCGCCGCGTTTATCGCACTCGTTGCAACGTTGATGGTCATTCCGACCATACCGGTAGCGGGAATGGCGCTGCTCATCGGCATCGATCGCTTTATGAGCATGGCTCGCGCCTGCGTCAACATGATTGGAAATGGAGTGGCAACGCTCGTAGTCGCACGGTGGGAAAATGAATTGGATAAAGTTACGCTGCAAAAAAATCTAGCATAATCGTGCGCACGCCCGTAGGGCACGACACGTCGTGCCCTGCCGTTTCCGAGCGTGCAAAATCGTAATGCTATATTCCACGATTCAAATTTCATTCAAAAAAATTCAGGACAGGCTTTTCACGGCGCCGGGATCCTGCCGGCGCCGCCCCTCACGTAACAAATTATTTAAAAAGGTTTTGGAAACTGCCGATGGCGGAGCGAAAGTGCAGCCTGCCTACTTCAGAGGAGAAAAAATGGTGCGGGCGGTGGGAGTCGAACCCACACGGGCCTTACGACCCTGCGGATTTTCTTACCGGCTACGGCTTTCGCCGCCCCGATCGCAGGTTTGCGGTCTGGACTATCCCTTCACCGTGCTCCGCATTGCATACTGGAGGTTAGGCGCTGCCCGTCTAGTCTCTACACCTTCCTGAAATTATTCGTTTAAAGCGTTTCAGGCTTGGCTCGGGATCGCCAGTTAAGGTTTCCCCGAATTTGAGCAGTTCTGCATCGCAGGTTTCCCCACGAGCACTCAAGGTATTTTAAGTCCGCTGCGTATGCCATTCCGCCACGCCCGCACAGCAGATTCATGGCAGCTACGTATCATACAATCATGCAGAAAGAATTTACATGTATGTTTGCAGTCCGGAATAGAAAGCGAAACCGAAAAGAGGAAAAACAGCGCCGCCCATAAGGTGAATAACAGTAATCAGTTAGACGAGTCACTCCGCAGAAGGTTGCGTCCCCAAGCAGCTTTGAGCCCATTTTTCCATCATTCGCGCGCGCGATTTCCACAGTAACATTTTAATAGGCTGGGCTAGAAGTACCGTTCATTCCAACCAACGGACTATTACTACCCGCCGTTAAGTTCGCGATGATATACCGTCCGCACAACGGGCATAAAGGACGGTATCGCGACCATGTTAAATCGAATCCTGCGAATCTCCCTGCTGATCCTCCTTTCCGGAATCTCGTTGCGCGCAGCTGACGTTCAAGGCACTGTCGTTGTCCAACATAAATTGACCAAGAGCCGCGTCACGCCCACGGCAAGCATGTATGAAAGAGGCGTTTCCATCAGCCTTGGCTCCGACCAGGAGCATGACCCGCTGGCCTATGAGCGCACCCATGTAGTGATTTATCTGGAAGGCGATTCAGCGAACGATGAAGTTTCAGGCGAACTGGGGCAGAAAGACCGCCGGTTTTCTCCAGACCTGGTCGTTGTACCCATGGGATCGACGGTTTCATTCCCCAATTACGACCCAATCTTCCATGACGTGTTTTCTTTGTCCAACGCGAAATCTTTCGATCTGGGAAATTATGCGCAGGCGCATAGCCGCTCCATCACATTTCCCAAGCCCGGAATCATATTTGTAAACTGCCATCTTCACTCGAACATGTCCGCGGTAATCGTAGTGACGCCGAACCGCTGGAGCACCAAGGCTGACGCCGCCGGCCATTTTACGCTTCCAAATGTGCCCCCGGGGAAATACACGATTGTAGCCTGGCACAAGACCGCGGGGTTTTTCCGGAAGACGATCCAGGTTACGGCAACCGGGCACGACCCCATCGAGTTCGCTATCCCGCTGGACGAGGAAGGCCGCGTGCAGCAGGCTAGCCGATGAAAATGCGTTTTGCAACTCGGGCGTTTATCTGGTCCTTCGTCCCCTTCGCAATCATGCTGGCGGGCGGATTCTGGTTTGTGCAGCAGCGCGTCCAGTCCACGGTGCGGACCGGAATGCGATCTTCCCTGCTCGACGCGCATGTCTCCATGGACCGAATGCGCGCGCAAAGCGAATTGCAAAACAGCCGCCTTTTGCAAATCGTCGGCGAAAATCCTTCTCTAAAAGCGGGATTGCAGCTTGTAATTTCCGAACCTAAGAGCAAGGCCGCGCGGCTTACGCTGGAAGACCAGTTGCGCGAAATTGCCGAGACGCTTCATTTTGATCTCCTACTAGTCTCGAACTCCAATAACACACCTATGGCTGGAATTCTACGCGTGGACGATCAACTCGTGACCGTTGACATCGCGGGCTGGAAACCACCCCAGAAGGGTCTGTTTTCGTTTGGCGGAGTTGCTTACCAGTTGAACTCGTTTCCGATTGACGTCAACGATGAAAATGTCGGAACACTCTCCATCGGCGAGCGGTTTGATCTGACGCAATTTACAACTCCGACCGTTCTTTCCCGCCTGGGCAAGGTGTTGCGATCGAACGTGCCGAACGCCTCCCCCGCCGAAGTTGAGTCCGCGCTCGGCGCTTGCGGGGAGCAAGTGGAATGCGAAACCAAGATCGCCGGAGAATCCTATCTGACTCTGGTTTCGGACAGTACCGAGCTTGGCGATGGTTATGTGCTTCGCTCTTTGCAAAGTGTGGACTCGGTCAGCGGACCGCTGCATAGCGTTTTGCGCCACGTTTTTTTCGTAGCCAGCTTTCTCGCGTTGCTCTCCGCGGCGGCGATCAGCTTGCTTTCTTCGCGCTCGGTTGCGGGACCTATTGCGACTCTTGTGCAGCGGCTACGTGAAAGCGAGGCCACCGGGCTGCTGCCGGATTTCCAGACCGATGCCGCGACGATTCACGAAATCCGCGAACTGACAGAAACATTTAACCGGGCCGCGAATGCCGTACGCGAGGGGCGCGACAATCTGCAGCAAGCTTACCTTGAATTTATCGGCTCCCTCGCGAGTACTCTCGACGCACGCGATAACTACACGGCAGGCCACAGCCGGCGAGTGAGTGAATATTCATGCATGATCGCGGAAGCGATGAATATTACGGGAGAGGAATTGGAAGTCGTGCGCATGGGTGCGCTGCTGCATGACATCGGCAAAATCGGAATCATCGACAATGTGCTAAGAAAACCTGCGAAGCTCACTCGGGAAGAAATGGCGCTTCTGCAACAGCATCCGTCCATCGGCCGCCGAATTCTGGAAGGCGTGCGCGGATTTCAAGCTTATCTGCCCATCGTGGAATTACATCACGAAAACTGGGACGGCACCGGTTATCCGCTGCACTTGCCCGACGTGACGGTTCCGATGTGCGCCCGAATTGTTCATGTGGCCGACGCGTATGACGCCATGACCTCGGCGCGTCCTTACCGTTCCGCGTTAAGCCATGAAACGGCGATTCAAGAATTGAAGCGATGCGCGGGATCACAATTCGATCCCGAAATTGTGCGGGTGGCAACCGGCACAGATGTTGTGGATCACTTGCACCGCCACACGCGCGAAGCTGCGCCCACGCCGCGACTGATTTCCATCATCAAATAGGCCCAACGCGATATTTTGAAAGGAACTTGGCATGAAATCGCGCGTACTGCTATTTTGTTTTTGGCTTCTGATTCCCGCAGGAATCTTACGGGCGCAAGAAGCCAGTTCCGGATTCGATCTGGGCGTCACCCTCAGCGGCGAAACGCTGTATTCGCCCGAGCTGTCCAGCGCTCCTCGCAACGGCGCTTCTGCCGCGGGCGCTTTTCGCGCGATCCTTTATCCTACTTACAAGATCAGCGATCACTGGGCCGCATCGGCGGCCGTCGAAGCATATTCCCATCCATATTTTTTTCAGGACATATCCACGAACAATCGCGGTGTGGCCGTGGATCTTCTGCAGGCACAAATTAGCTACTCGCGATTCTGGGGAAACCGTTCTCTCATTTTGCGCGCGGGCCAGCTCTCATCCGCTTTCGGATCCTTCCTGCTGCGTTATGACGATTCGGCGAACCCGCTCATTGACATGCCCAAGTCGTATGGCTATTACCAGAATGGCGTGAGCACGGACAGCCTCGCCGGCGTGGAAATGGATAACACTTTTGGGAAGTTCGATCTACGCAATCAAATCACGAATTCTTCTCCCGCGAATCCGCGCTCGCTTGCGCAGAATGACCAATATGTGAACTGGACCGGAGGAGCGGGCTATACAATTCGCCAAGGGTTGCGCGTGGGAGTCTCCGCCTATCGCGGCCCTTACCTCGACCACCAGTTCCCCTATTATTTTCCAGGTGAATGGAGCCCCAACCGTTTGCCTGCAACCGCAGTCGGGGCGGACATGCAGTGGGGACAGGGCCATTGGAATATCAATGGAGAATGGCAGCGATTTCAAATGGATTATCACGCAATTCCCACATTCATCGAGCAGACGGGCTACGGAGAAGTGCGCGTCAATCTGAGTCCACGCTGGTACGCCGCGACGCGGCTGACCTACGTTCGCGCTTCGGCATTTTCAGGAACGCAGGCTTACGAGTTCGCGGCCGGATATCGCCTCGGCAAAAATGAATTGATGAAGGTGGATTACGAAATCAATCAGGGCGCGAACATCAAGGGAGCGCAGCAGAACGTCCTGGCCATCCAATTCGTAGCTTCCCTGCACCCGCTGTCCTATTCGCACCAGTAGCAGTTCTGCCCTGAGTAGGACAGGCTTCAGCCTGTCTTCTTTTGACCTTTGCAAGCGCAACAAATCAATGCGAGTTCCTCATTCCGCAGGGCGATTGCCAGTTTCGTAAATTTCGCCATTTCTCACCGCAACTGACCCGCCAATGCCAAAATGCTTTGCGCGCGAGCGAGCACCGGGCGATCCACCATTTTTCCATCTACGGAAATCGCCGCCCCAGGTGCCGCCGCCGACGCTTCCACGACTCGCGCGGCCCACGCGATTTCTTCCCTGGTCGGCGCGAAACATTCGTTCACAATGGGCACTTGCTTGGGATGGATGCACATTTTCCCGCCAAAACCCAGCCGTCTCGCGCGCAAAGTATCGGTGCGCACGCGGTCCGGCGAATTAATATCTGTCGTAACGCCATCAACGGGCGAAAGAATTCCGGCAAGCCGCGAATCCAGAACGAGCTGCGAACGAAAATAAAGCAGCTCGTCTTCTTGAGCAATCATCCCAAGATCAAGCTGGAAATCGATGGAGCCGAACAACAGCCGCTGCACATTTTCCGAGCCGCCTAGCGTCAAAGCGTTGCGGAATCCCTTTGCCGTTTCAATTTGCGGCAGGATCGCCACGCCGGCACCGAATCGCGCTGTCACCGCGTGAATCTCTTCCTCGCGTTCCGTCTTTGGCAACAAGACACCGATAATGCCTGGGTGATTTGCCAGTGTCAGGTCGTCGGCGAACCACTCGCTGTCAGACGTGTTTATGCGTACCATTACAGGTTGAGCGGCGGAGAGCCATTCGGCGATTGCCGTCCGCGCCTTTTCTTTGTCCACGGGCGCAACGGAATCTTCCAAATCGAGAATCACCACGTCGGCGCCCGCCGCGCACGCTTTCGGAAATCGATCCGGCCGCGTGCCGGGAACAAACAAATAAGAACGAGGATTGAGCAAAGACATTAGCGGAACTCCTAATTTATCTTTTAGATTTTCAGTGACGCGGGATTTTTACCATGAGTCTTTCGAAGGGCAGCCTGCGGAGGTTTGACCTTGCAAAGCCAGAAACCCGCAGGCTAAAGCCCACGCCACTAAAACCACCTTCACGCAGCCTTTTTCGGGCTGTCTTTCAGCAGGCCAAGACGCACGAGGCTCTCAGCCGTCGCGGCGATCGCATCCTCCGGGGAGCGCGGCTCCCAACCCAGGATGCGCCGCGCTTTTTCGTTTGTCGCATTTTTTACTTTGCCAAGCTCGGGCAGAATTAATTTGATTGCAGGATCGCGCAACGAAGCGAGACGCACCAGCCAATCCGGCACCTGGCGCGTGGGCACTCTTTTAGCGGCGGCGCCCATGCGGCTCTTTAAGACATTGGCAATCCCCGCCATCGTCATGAAATCGCCGGAGGTCGCGAGAAAACGTTCGCCCTTTGCCGGGGGATGCGTCATCGCGCGAATGTGCAAATCCGCAACGTCGCGCACATCCACCACGCCAAAATAAAGCCGCGGGCAACCGGGAACTGCTCCGTCCATCAGCCGCTGCACGATTAGGATCGAACTCGAATAATCCGCCGCCAGCACAGGTCCAAACACGCCTACCGGATTGATCACTGACAATTCTAGGCCGCCGCCTTCCTTGGCAATAAAATCCCACGCCGCGCGCTCGGCTAACGTTTTTGATTTCGCGTAAGCTTGCACATCGCTGCCGCTCGTGTCTGTCCAATCCGTCTCGTTAAACACTTTTTTCGTTTCCTTGAATCCATATCCAATCGCAGCGAACGAAGAAGTTTGCACAACGCGCTTCACGCCCGCATCGCGCGCAGCTCGCAGCACGCGCAGCGTGCCTTCGCGCGCCGGAATAATCAGCTCATCTTCATTCTTCGGGATGCTCGGCGGCAATGGCGACGCCACATGCACCACAAATTCGCAACCTGCCGCGGCTTCCGCCCATCCCGCATCCTGCAACAAATCGGCCGCAGCAAAAGACAATCGATCAGCGGCCTGCGCGCCGGCTTCGCGCAGCATCGTGCGCACGTCGTCTTCGCGTGACAAACTTCGCACCGTCGTCCGCACGTCATGCCCCGCAGCCAGAAGCTGCAAAATCACGTGGCTTCCGATGAATCCGGAGCCGCCTGTAACCAGCACCTTGCTCATTCACGCCCCCAAACTGCCAATCGATCTTACGTCCATTTGGATGCGGGCCCCACGCAAACCGGCGCACCGGAACTCGGCGGGCGAGACTTACGCGGCGCAAATCTGAATCGCGTTCAGCGAGTTGCCGCAGGCGATTCAAAAATCCGCACCCTTATACCCGTGAGGGTGCGGTATCCGAAAATCCAACTCATACAAGGGCATCCAAACCGGAATCAATTGCGGGGCAGCGGAATGCGTGCTTTCTCCGGAATCACTGTGGCATCGCACAGCTTTTTGAAATCACCGTAGCTGCCCCAGGTGAATGTCACCTTCGCATTGTCTTTCGAATTGTGCTGCGCTGGATGAAAATTCCTCTCCCACGCGCCGTCGTCGTGCATCTCGAGTTCGGGCCCGTTCCACCTGCCGTAAAGATCAAAATAGCGCCGATACTGATAATTCATTCGAAATCGCTTCCGCCAGTCCAGCAGGCGGAAGCCAGTCTGGTTCCCATCCGTGTTCAAGTAAGTGCCGTAAATGTCGCCCGTAAGATCCATCCGCTGGATCACTCCCTGCGCCGAACAGAGATAACCCATTCCGCGCAACGAATTCGTAGGCCGCTGCCCGTTCAATCGCAGCCGAGACATCCCCCCGAAGCCGGGAAAAAAATAAACGTACAGCGGGTACGCGTCGCCGGATTCGGTGCGCAGCGTCCCAATCCCCTGCCAGAATCCCAGCGTCCACCGCCCGCCAATACGAAACGACCACGGCGCCACCAGCGCGAACATAAGAAACACCACCACGCAGACCAGCACCAGCCCGCCGAAACACCCGAGTTTCCCCGCAGGTCGAATCGCCATTGCCGGATTATAAATCGAAATAGGAAAAATTAAAGGAAAGACGGCGGGCTTAGGCTTTCAGAAAATCGTTCACGGCGATTCCCGCTTCTCGCAGTATGGCTCGAAGAGTTTTCTGCCATGTCACTCGAATGATGGGGAATTGTAACCTTTCGTCCGGTTAGCGAATGTCGCCAAACTTCGTGACTGCCTGCGCCCGCGCGATCGAAGCAAAATCCAAACGTGCGCAAGCGCCCCGTAACTTCGCGATAGCGAAATCCGGATAGGCGGCCCATCAGGGCATCATGACTGGAACTCTAAATTCGCGCGCGGAAACATGTTTTTCGCGGAATGCAGGAGGGAGCGGATCGCCGTGCTCACGGCAGGATTCAACCATTTTGCGGGCAAGGCTCTGGGCGATTTCAATGGTCTCGGAGAGGCTGCGTCCTTCCGCCACCAGTCCAGGAACGTCCGGGCTCGTGCCCAAGTAGCGTCCGCCCTTCATGGTTTGCACACGGACGCGAATGGCCACTTCTTCGACGTCAGCCATATGCACTTGTCGTCTCACAATAATCTCCAGAATACGCTCC
>DASRQU010000085.1:0-19760 GCA_035696345.1 Candidatus Acidiferrales bacterium | reverse complement strand
GGATACGGTCGGCTTCAACGAACGGACATGGCTGGATCGCGACGGCCACCCGCACAGCGATCAGTTGCACATCGTCGAGCGCTTCCATAAAACCGACGGCGACAACATGGTCGACGACATCACCATCGAAGATCCCAAAGCCTTGGTGAAGCCATGGAAGACTCAGTTGAATTTCCAGCTGAAACCGGGATGGGACATCATGGAACTGGCCTGCACGGACAACGTCGACTTTGTAAACTTCGAAAAGTAACCGTTTTCTGCTACCCCAGCGGCACGGCTTGAAAACGCACTGAGAGAACTGATATCAAAGGGCGGTAAGAATCGCACCGATTCCTGCAGCCTCTTTTTTTTAAACATTTATTTAACGAAGCTATTTTGGCCCCGCGCAAATCGCTCACCTATTCCCACCCTCGAGGCGTTCGGCGCTAGATCCGCGATACGTCTTAACCGGCTCCTTAACTTTCCGCCCGACCACACTCACCGTTATCTCCAATTAACTCAATTCTAAAAACTTATCTTGACATTTTTTTTTGAATGAAAGACTATCGCGCATATTGGGGTTGTTGTCTGGACATCCATTTGCGTAATTTCTATGTTTGACGAGTGCTGCGCATTTTGTTGTCCATGTTTGTTGGGTGGCAGATTGCAGAGATACTGACGGGTCGGGTGGGTCAGAAGAAATCGCGGCTAAATAGCTTGCGATTCCTTATTCTCTGCGACTGTGAAACGAAACCAGGGAGGGTTGTTCCTATGAAGCCTGTAGTTCAGATTTCCGCCAAATGGAAAATTGCCGCGGCATTTTTCACATTGGCTTTTGCAGTATCGTTCTTAAATTCCGCTCCTCTATTCGCGCAAGGCTCGGCCGGCCGAATTTTGGGAGCCGTTACGGACCAGAGCGGCGGCGCAATCGCCGGCGCTACCGTCATTGTCACGGACGTCGCTCGAAACGTGCCGCGCACACTGACCACCGATCAAGCCGGTGAGTACAACGCAGGAAACCTTCTGCCGGGAAACTACAAAGTCCGCGCCGACGCCAAAGGTTTTAAGGCTTTCGAGCGTACGGGCATCACGCTGGATCTTAACGCAGAAGTTCGGGTCGACCTGACCATGCAGCCCGGCGAAGTTTCTCAGACGATTACGGTGAACGAAGATGTCCCACTGGTTGAAACCACGAACGCCGAGTTGGGCGCCACCTTACAGAGTGCGATTATTCAGGACATTCCTCTGAACGGCCGCAACTTCGAAAACCTGCTGCAGCTGAACCCCGGCGTTACGATCTATCCTGGCGGTGCCGGAAACACTCAGAGCGCCAACGGCCAGCGCCCCCACGATAACGTTTACTTGATCAATGGAATTATGGCAACCGACCCCTGGCTGGGTGAAAGCGTATTCAACGCCGTCATGGCCGCCGGAGACGCCGGCACAATCTTGCCGATGGACGCAATCGACGAATTCAAAACCGAGGAAGATCCACGCGCAGAATACGGCTGGAAGCCCGGTGCAATCGTAAACGTCGGAATCAAGTCCGGAACGAACTCGTTGCACGGTTCCGCTTACGCCTACGGCCGCGAAACGGTCTTAGATGCGCGGAACTACTTTAACCCGTCCAATGGTTTAAACCCGACGAAACAGCCCGTTGAACTCGAGCAATACGGCGCGACGTTGGGCGGACCCATCAAGAAAGACAAATTGTTTTACTTCGCGAACTTCGAGAGCGAACATTATGCGATCGGAAATCCGAACTTCGTTACCACGCCGCAGACGGTTGCTGGCGCCGGTCCAAAGAACAGTCTGATCGATGCTTGCAAGGCTGCGGGTGCAGCAGCGACTCCGCTGAGCCTCTCGCTTGCCGGCCTCGATTCCACCTGTACCCCGATTCCCTCGAAATTGACGACTGATCCCGGCGGACAGAAGTTCCAGGGCCTTTTCCCACTGAACACAACTGGGAGCATTGGAACCGACTTGCTGAATACCAACTCGGTTAATGGCGGCCTGGTCAAGGTCGATTACCATGTAAATGAAAAGAACCAGCTGGAAGGAATGTATTTCATCAGCCAAGGCGATAACAACGCGGCTGACTCTCCGGTCAGTCAGGTGTCTTCGAATTGGATTAGCGCGCAACACGCACGTTCCCAAGCGGTATCAGCTGACTGGGCCTTCACCCCCAGTTCCACTGTCGTAAATGAGGTCCGCTTCGGCTACGCGCATTATTACCAGACTTACTTCACTCCTGACGCCTCCCAAAATCCTGACAGTTATAGTTTCAACGGGCAGACTTACAATTTCGGGACCGGAATCACCAATCCTCTTTATTTTGGCGCTCCGAGAATGAGGCTCAAGGGTTTTAATGCGTATCCCGCGGGCGATGCCATCGGAGGAGGCTGGCCGAAAGTCATTGGTCCGGACGGCGTAATGGAGTTCCTCGACCATATCTCGGTCCTCAAAGGAAAACACTCCTTCAAATTTGGCGGAGAACTGATCTACAACCAATCTTCAAACAATGAAACGGCGAATGCCAAGTCGCAGATGCGCTTTTCGAGCCTCACAAACTTTTTCGAAGGGAATTTGAGCAAGGCCCTCCTCTTCACGGGAGACGCCGAGCGGCATCTTTACAATTACTCCATGGCCGGTTTCCTGCAGGATGACTGGCGGATAAGGCCGCGGCTCACTCTCAATCTGGGGATTCGCTACGAACTGAATACCGTTGTTCACGAGAAAAACGGCCTAATGGGGAATTTCGATCCGACCGTCGGAATCTACCAGACCAACAATCCCTACACCGGAGACCACAATAACTTCTCACCGCGTCTGGGATTCGCCTATGACGTCTTCGGCAACGGGAAAACCGTCGTACGCGGAGGAGCCAGCATCATTTACGAACAAGTAAGTTTTGACGTGATGAATGGTGAAGGCAACTTGCTCGGACTGCGCACCTTCCCGACTGGCGTTCCGCTGTATAACGGCGGTAGCGCGTCCCCCACTAACGTCAACGGCAATATCAATACCTTGGCGTTAACATTTGTTGGCGGCGGTCTCGGACCAATCGACACAGCTTGGCAGGGCTACAATCCCAATGCGTCGGCGTCCTCGCAACAGACACTCTTTGCAAGCGTCGCGAATCCGGCCTGCGGTGATGGGGTCAACAATCCCAACCCCTCTTTGTACTCGGCTGCGCCGGCACCTTGCGAGATCTACGGCGTCAATCCAAATATACGCACACCCTATGTGGGCAATTGGAACCTCGATATCCAACATGCGATTACGAATAACCTCTCCATCGATGTCGGCTACGTTGGCAACCACGGCACCAAGTTGCTCGGCAAAGTGAACTTGAATCAACCCGCATTTGGCGCCGGCTGGACAGGTGCCGCGAAGGCTGCTTGCATTTCGAGTGCCACTGACGTTGACCCGGTTACCCATCAGCCGACGCCATTTGACAATTGTGCCGCTGACAGCGGCGCCGAGCAGGCGGCCTTGCCCTTCACCGCCCCTTGCAACACGACAGTATTCGGTTCGACCGGTGGTGTGCCGAACGTCCCGAATGGATCTGGCGGGCCGTTCAATTCACGCAATTCGTGTTTCTCTTACTTGAACTTTGTCACGCAGATTAACAACAATTACTCGTCCAATTACAATGGTCTCCAAATCACTCTGACGGGCCGGAATTATCACGGACTGTCCTTCACTGGGGGCTACACGTACTCTCACGCGCTGGGATATGCTTCGGACCAAGGAACCGCTGCCAATTTCCCGGCTCCGATCAATAGCTATGGCAACCTTCGCCAGCAACTATACGCGAATACCGATTTTGACATCCGGCATCGGTTTACACTCTCCCTGGATTACGTGATCCCCGGTAAGAAGGGGTATGGACAACTACTGGAAGGCTGGTCACTTAACACCGTCGTGATTGTTACCAGCGGACTACCTTGGGGACTTGCCGATCTGTCGGATGATTTCAGCGGGACCAACGGCATCGCCACGGCGGGACAGAGCGTGGGTGAACAATGGAACTTCTACGGCAAACCATCTGACTTTACCCCGGTTCACGGTTGGACCGACACGAATGGTGGTTGGCAGAATAACGGCGGCGGACTTCCGTTCTTCTCGGGCGGCGGCACTCAAGGTAACGAAACTGCTAATGCAACCTGCAACGCGAAAGCTGCGGCAATCGGTCCTCTGGCGCAAGCCTCCCTCAGCAATCTCGGATGCTACGCCGTTGGTAATTCCGTGTTGATTCCTGCGGCTTGGGGATCTGCGGGCAACACCAAACCTAATATTTTCCGTGATGCCGGCTTCAAGGACGTGGATTTCTCCGTCACCAAGCTGTTCACAATCCACGAACGCCTGAAGGCAGAAGCCCGCGTTGAAATTTTTAACATTCTCAACCACATTAACTTCTCCAACCCGAGCGGCGGTCCCGGAGGGTCAATTCAAGATCCTTCAGCCCAGCCTTTCGGTTACGTCGGCTTGACGCCAGACACCTACAGCTCAAACCCGCAGCTTGGTTCCGGCGGCGAACGAGCCATGCAACTTGGCTTGAAACTTAGCTGGTAGTTTTCACGTCTCACACAAGGGGCCGGGTTAACCCCCGGCCCCTTTTTTCATTTGAGCGGTTTACGTGGCATAGGCTTCAGCCTGTGGCAGTTCGGCCTTGCAAGAACTAACCCCCACAGGCTGAAGCCTATGCCACACAAAGCACCGCGCTAATGAATATTACTGTTCGCCACGCAACGAAACGCGAAACTTTTTCACGAAAGGCAGGAACCATCCATGCCAAGCGAAAAACTTCCACTTCCCTCACGAAATAATCTGGTGGAAAGGCGCGAGTTCCTGAGCGGCGCCGCCACCTTAGCCGGAGCGACGTTCGCCGGTGCTACAGGATCGTCGCTACTGGAAAGCACGGCCAACGCCGCGGCGTTCCCCGAGCCTTCCCCGGTACCTCCCTCGATGTCGCCCACAGTGGAGCACAAGCTCGCGCGATGGCAGGATCAGCGCTGGCTGCTGGACGCGGTGATCGCTACGATCGGTCCGGAGTGGGACCAAGGTCGCCTCGGTGGTCTCGCGGCGATCCCAGGCGGAGCCGCCGATGCTGCCGGACTGCGCGCGCGCATTCACAAATTTAATGACATCTCGCGCGAGTTCGCCCGCACCGCAGTCCGCCGCGAAAAAGAAGCCCGCCAATATGAGAAAGACGAACGCACCGTCGCCGCGCGGGAAGCCTACTTCCTCGCCGCGCACCTGTACGCCGGAGCGCAATGGGCCATATTTGAAAATACGCCTGACAATCTCCTGCTCAACGACAAGAAAAACCAGATGTACGCCAAGTACATTCAGTACGCGGATCATCCGATCCGCCGCGTGGAAGTTCCCTTCGGCGGCAGCGGAAAAACTTTGCCCGGATATCTGCACCTGCCGCCCAACGCCACCGGCCGCGTGCCCTGCGTGTGGTCGATCTCCGGCCTGGACAGCAACAAGGAGGGCGGTGCCGGCATTTACGGTGACGGCTTGCGCGAGCGCGGCATCGCCACCCTGGCGCTCGAAGGCCCCGGCCAGAATGAATGCGCGATTCGCGGCATTTATCTGACGCAGACGAATTGGCAGGACGCGGGCCGCACCGTGCTGGAATGGCTGCGCGCGCAGAAAGAAATCGATCCGGACAAAATTGCGCTGCGCGGCGCGAGCCTCGGCTCGTATCTCGGCACGCAAGTCGCCTCCATCGATTCACGATTAAAAGGCGCAGCCCTGCAGGCGATGGCCGTTGAACCCACGATGCACACGGCATTCGCAACCGCTTCCCCATCGTTCAAGCTGCGTTTTCTTTACTACACGGGCATCGACACCGAGGCTGAGCTCGACAAATTCCTGCAGTCCTGGACGTTGCACGGCGTCGCCGAAAAAGTGAAGTGCCCGTACTTGCTGGTGGGTGGCGAAGACGATCAGCTCACGCCCGTCGAATCGGGTTTGCAGCTCATGGATCTTATTTCCTCACCCAAGCAAATGCTCTTGTACGAAGGCGCGCTGCACAGCGTCAGCGGCGCTCCCTCCACCACCAACGGCCCCAACACGGGCTCGTTCATCGCGGACTGGTTCAAAGACCGCTTCGATGGAAAGCCGATGCCAAGCAAACTCATGAAGGTGGACTCCGGCGGCCAGGTTCACGATTTCAAGTTCGAAGATTCGCGCAAGGCACTGTCCGTGTCCCTATTGTGGCAAGGCGCCGAGACGCGCGCGCAAAACCCGGAAAAGCCAAGCATGGTGCAAGAGCCGTAGGTTTGGATTTATGTGGCATAGGCTTTAGCCTGTGCGGGTTTGGTCCTCGCAAGCCCAAACCCGCACAGGCTGCCCTTCGTAACAACTCAGGGTAAACAGCCTGTGCTACTGCTCTTCAAAAGGAGTTTCGAATGAAATCCACCGCAGCGCGGATGTTGGTACGACTTTTCCTCATTGCATCCCTCGCCGTCGCCAGCATCGCGCTGCTCGCGCAGCGCGCTCAAGCTGACGATATTCCGCCAGGCTGGGAAGCCAGCAACATGAAGCCCATCGGGTATAGCAACATGGATGGCCGCGCAGGCAACATCAAGATGGCCATTAAGCACGTGGGCGACAAATGGTATCTGTACGTCGCGCATCTGTGGGTTCACGGCTGGACGATCGTCGACGTGACCGATCCGACGAATCCGAAAGTTGTGAAATTTATTCAGGGCCCGCCGAACGGTGACACAAACCAAGTGGACCTGCACGACAACATCATGATCACGGCGCTGCAGAATCGCGCTGCGTACATGTCGCACGATCCGGACGTGCCGCGCGATGAAGGCGTCATCGTCTGGGACATCACCGATCCAGTAAACCCAAAGGAACTCTCGCGCTGGAAGACCAACGGCACCGGAACGCACCGCGACGGCTATCCCGGCGGAAAATATGCCAACCTCGCCGCGGGCATGCCCGGCTACAACGGCCAAATCCTTGTATTTCTCGACATCAGCGACCCGAAAAATCCGAAAGAGGCCAGCCGCTTCTGGATGCCTGGACAAAAAGAGGGTGAGACACCGATCGGCAAAAATATTTACGGCTTTCACGGACCCGCGTACATTGACGGCGATCGCGCCTATCTGGGCTACACGCCATGGTTCGCGATGATCGATATCAGCGACATAACGAAGCCGAAGCTGATCGGTTCGCTCAGTTTCGATCCACCGTTCGGCGGCATTCAGGTACATGACGCGATGCCGCTCCCCGGCAAACCGTTCGTTTTCGTTCACTCGGAGGGTACGGGCGGCGCCGACTCACCGACGGGGCCGCGCGCGTGCACGGGCCCGATGTATCTCACCGCGATGGTGGACATCAACGATCCGACGAAACCGAAACTCGCGTCGATCTTCCCCACTCCCGTACCGCCGCCCGATGTGCCGTACAAAGATTTTTGCGATAAGGGCGGCCGCTTCGGGCCGCACAATACAAACATCCTGCAGCATTCTCCTGACGTGGAAAAACAAGCCGACTTGATCTATCTCACTTACTTCAACGCGGGATTGCGAATTTATAACGTAGAAGACCCGCGCCTGCCAAAGGAAGTCGGCTGGTTTATTCCGCCGACGCCGACGAAGCGCCTCGGACCCTATCCGTACGACAAACTCGTAAATCAGACGGAAAATGTTCTGGTCGACACGCGCGGAAATATTTTTGTGACGGACAGGCAGCTGGGACTTTTCGTCCTGCGCTACACGGGCAAGGGCGAACCGGCGCCCACGGCGAAATAAATTTTAAGTGGCGCGGGCTTCAGCCTGCGGAATTTGAATCTTGCAAGGGCAAAACCCCGCAGGCTAAAGCCCGCGCCACTTAAACGCAACGGATTGAATACGGAGGTTCCGATGACCGAAATTTCACGCCGTGAATTCGTTAAAGCGGCGGCGCTTGCGCCTCTCGCGCTCTCTTCGACGTCCGCCGAAACATCGCCCGCCGCATCGTCGGCCGCCGCAACTCCTCGCGCGGCAGGGGCGGCTGCCGATCGCTACGACGTGGTTGTGGCCGGCGCAGGCCACAACAGTCTCATCACGACGGCTTACCTGGCTAAGGCCGGCTACCGCTGCCTCGTGCTCGAAGGATACTCGATGATCGGCGGCGGCGTAATCTCCGAAGAATTAACTTTGCCCGGCTACAAGCACGACACCTGCTCCACGGCGCACAACGGCATTCAGGGGAACCCGATGATGCGCAATGATGAACTAAAATTGCGCGACTACGGCCTCGAATATATTTCTCCTGACCCGATCATGCACATGCCGTTTGCTGACGGCACGTACATCACGCAGTGGGCGGACCTCGATCGCACGGCCGCGGAGTTCGCCAAATTTTCCAAAAAAGATGGCGACGCCTACGTGCGCATGTACCACGAAAGCGAAGCCGCCAGAGATTTGCTGGGCGGAGATCAGTACGCGCCGCCCGGCACGGGAAAACCGCTCAACGAACGCCTCGCCGCAAGTCCCATGGGAAAATTCTGGCAGCGCCGCCTCGCGATGTCCCAGTGGGAAGTGATTAAGGAAAATTTCGAGAGCGACCATTGCCGCTCATTCCTTGTGGCTACACCATGGAGCATGCAGCCGCCGCAATATCCGATGACGGGCCGCTCGGCGTACACGGCCATCCGCACAACGCCCCGCAAAATTGCCAAGGGCGGCTCGGGTGCGCTGTCACAGGCGCTGGCAAAGTATATCGAGGCGCACAACGGCGTGATTCTCACGAAAAAAATGGTCTCGCGCCTGATCATCGAAAACGGCAAGTGCGTGGGCGTGGAATGTGCGGACGGCAGCTCGTACCGAGCGGATAGGGCTGTGCTGTCCACGATGCACATCAAGCACCTCGTGGACATGGCGCCGCGCGAATTGTGGCCCGCGGATTTTCTGTATGGCGCGGACACCTGGGAAGGCGAAATTTCCGAAGTCGTCACGCACTACGCGATCAGCGAGCCGCCGAAATACCCGATCAAAGGCGGCACGATTTCGCCAGTAGAATCCGCCATTCTCGTTAACCCGGAACGCCTGCTGCGATTTGCGTACGAAAACGAATGCGGCATATCCAGCATTGACGAGCCACCGATTTCGATTTTCTGCAGCTCGATTGCCGACCCGTCGCGTGCGCCCGCGGGCAAACACACACTAAAAATTCTGGGCTTCCACCCCTATAACATCAAGGAAGGCCCACAGCACTGGGATACGCTGAAGAATAGAGTTTCCGAAGCGCAGCTAAACTATTTCCGCCGCTTCTCTCCGAATCTCACTGACGACAAAATTCTCGGAAAATTCGTGATGAGCCCGCTCGATCTTGAGCGCAAAAATCCGAGCTTCTGGCACGGCAGCATCCATGGCGGCGCATCGGACCCATCGCAGTCCGGGGCGATGCGCCCAGTAGCAGGCTGGGCGCAATACCGCATGCCCATTCCAGGACTTTACCAGACCGGCGCAACGACGTTTCCGGGAGGCTCCGTAACCGGCGCGCCGGGACGCAACGCGGCCATCGTGATGCTCAAGGATTTTGGAACGAGCATTGAGGAAGTCGTGGCGAAACAAGGCTGATCGAAGTGAAAAAACGATTCAGTTTTTTTGTAACGTGTAACGATGAAAAACGTTCTGTCATTCCGAGCGCAGGAATCTGGTGTTGCCCAATGCGCAGAGAGATTCCGCGCTTCGCTCGGAATGACAGGACAACTACCGCACGCTCGACGTTTGTCTTCGTTAGAAATCGCGCACTGAGAGCTTACGGAGGATGCGATGACCAAAATCACCAGACGTGGATTCGTGAAGAGCGCGGCCTTGGCTCCTCTGGCACTCAGTTCCCTGAACAATTTGCCGCAAAACGCCGTTCCCGGAGACCGCCCTGCCACCAGCGAAAAATTTGACGTAGTGATTGCCGGCGCAGGCCATAACAGCATGATCTCCGCGGCGTATCTGGCGAAAGCGGGCTACAAAATCGCGTTGCTCGAAGGCCGCCCAACCGTGGGCGGCGGCGTGAAGACCGCGCAATTCACGATGAAAGGTTTTCGGCACGACACGTGTTCGACCGCGCACAATTCAATCCAGGATAATCCGATGCTGCGCGATAAAGAAATCAACCTCGCCGATTATGGCCTCGAATACATTTATCCCGACCCTGTGTATCACATGCCCTTCGCGGATGGCACTTACATCACGCAATGGCGCGATCTTGACCGCACCTCCGATCAGATTGCGAAGCATTCCAGGAAAGACGCAGCCGCCTATCGCCGCATGTACGCTGAAATTGAATCCGTGTCGCCCATTTTTGAAGCGACGACTTACGCGCCTCTGGGCTTCGGAAAATCACTCGCGGATCGTTTGGCGGAACATCCGAAAGGAAAACTGTGGCAGCGCCTTTCGGCGATGTCCTGCTGGGAAATTATTCGCAGCAATTTTGAAAATGAGCACGTGCGTACCTTCATGATGGGCTGCCCGCTGCCGACCACTCCGGCCATTCAACCGATGACGGGCCGCTCGGCGTACGGAATTTTCTCGCAGCAGCGGCACAGCCGCCCCATTCCCAAAGGCGGCTCGGGCATGCTGACGGAAGCGTTGGCAAAATATATCGAAGCGCACGACGGCGTGATCCTCACAAACAAGCCCGTCACGAAATTAATCGTCGAAAATGGCCGCTGCGCCGGTGTTGAGTGTGCGGACGGCTCGTCCTATCGCGCCGAAAAGGCTGTGCTCTCCACGATTCACATCAAGCATTTGATCGACATGGCTCCGCGTGAAATGTGGGGCCAGGATTTCGTCGATGGCGTGGACACGTGGCAGGCCGAGGCGCAAATGTTCGCAGTCAATTATGCGACAACCGAGCCTCCCACCTACGCGGTCGACGGCGGTGTAATCAAGCCGGCCAATTCCGCCATCGTGGCGGGATCCGAAAGTATTTTGCGCGTGGCGTACGATTTTTCGCGCGGCGCCGTGAATTGGGATAATCCGCCGCTCGCGGTTCATTGCACAACCTCCGCCGATCCCACTCGCGCTCCCGCAGGCATGCACACGATCAAGGTTGTCGGTTGGCAGCCCTACGAATTACCAGAGGGGCCGGAGCACTGGGATGTTATCCGCAAGCAAATGGCGGATACTTGCCTGAATCATCTGCGCCGCTACTCCCCAAACCTCACGCAGGACAAAATTCTGGCCGAAGTGATTCAGAGTCCTCTCGATCTTGAGCGCATGAATCCGCACAACTGGCACGGCAGTTGCCACGCCGGTGCGCAAAGCCCTGCGCAAGCGGGCGCGCTACGGCCGATGGCAGGCTGGTCGCAATACAGAATGCCGATCCGCGGTCTGTATCAGACGGGCGCGTGCACGTATCCTGGCGGCTCAGTGACCGGAGCGCCCGGTCGCAACGCGGCCGTCGTAATGCTCAAAGATTTCGGCACGAGCATCGAGCAGGTAGTCAGCAAGAAAACGTAAGTGGAAAGTTCTATGTAGCGCCCGCCTTCAGGAGGGCACGTGTTTAGATATTTGTTTCGTTCTCGCTCCGTCCGCCGTCGAAATGCCCGCCGGAAGGCGGGCACTACATAAAGCGCGCGTATGTCGATTGAGAATTGAGAGGATCCCATGAGCAAAATGTCTCGACGGGAATTCGCAAAAGGAGCGGCCGCACTCGCGCCGCTTGCCTTCGCGCCGTTTAGTCTCACCGCGCAAACCGCGCCCTCCGACAAGTTTGACATTGTTGTCGCCGGCGCGGGACACAACAGCCTGGTCACTGCGGCGTATCTAGCGAAGGCTGGCTACCGCGTGGTAGTCCTCGAATATCGCCCTGAAGTCGGTGGCGGCGTGAAGACGGAAGAAGTGACGCTGCCCGGCTTCAAGCACGACACATGCTCGACGGCGCACGGCGGCATTCAAGCCAATCCTGTGATGCGCAACGATGAACTCCATCTGATTCGCGATTACGGCATCGAGTACATTCAGGCCGATCCGATTTACCATATGCCCTTCCCCGACGGCAGCTACATTACCCAGTGGCGCGACCTGGACCGCACTTGCGCAGAATTCGCCAAATTCTCGAAGAAAGACGCCGCCGCATACCGGCGCATGCACGATGAAAACGAATCGATCCGGCCAGTGTTCGATGGGAACGGTCTAACGCCTCCCGGGTTCGGCGGAAAGACGATTGCTGAGCGCCTCGCGGAGCATCCGCAGGGGAAAATCTGGCAGCGGCGCCTCGCGATGTCTCAGTGGGAAATACTCCGCGAAAGTTTTGAGGACGACCATTGCCGCGCGTTCATGATGGGAACGCCGCCGAGCATGTCCCCGCCGCAATATCCGATGTCCGGGCGCAGCGCGTATTCGGCAGTTCGCTCCAGCCGCCCGATTCCCAAAGGGGGATCAGGCGTGCTGACGCAGGCGCTTGCGAAATTTATCGAAGCGCACAACGGAGTCGTTCTCACGAACAAGCCGGTCACTCGTCTCGTGATTGAAAATGGAAAATGCGTGGGCGTGGAATGCGCGGATGGCAGCTCGTATCGCGGCGAAAAAGCCGTGCTTTCCACAATTCACGTTAAGCAGCTCGTGGATATGGCGCCGCGCGAATTGTGGGGCCACGACTTCCTGGACGGCGTGGACACATGGGAAGGGGAAATCTCTGAGATCGTGGCGCATTACGCCTCTAAAGAGCCGCCAAAGTATCCTGTAAGCGGCGGCACGCTCGCCGTATGCGAATCGGCCATTCTCGTGTCTCCCGCGCGCCTCTTGCGCTATGCGCACGATTTCCCTAACGCGACTTTGGGACTCGACGATCCGCCGCTCACAATTTTCTGCAGCACAGTCGCGGACCCTTCGCGCGCTCCCGCGGGCATGCACACAATCAAAGTAATCGGCTTGCAGCCATACGATCTTAAAGAAGGCGCGAAGCACTGGGATTCGATCAAGGATGAAGTCGCCGAAGCGAATTTGAAATATTTGCGGAAATTCGCGCCGAACCTCACGGACGATAAAATCCTGGGGAAATTTATCGTCAGCCCGCTGGATATCGAGCGCCGCAATCCGCACATGTGGCACGGCAGTGTGCATGCTGGATCGTCCGAACCGGCGCAATCCGGCAACATGCGGCCTATGCCCGGGTGGGCGCAATACCGCATGCCGATTCCTGGACTTTATCAGACTGGCGCGTGCACGTACCCTGGAGGATCGGTTACGGGAGCGCCGGGACGAAATGCGGCCATGGTCATGCTCAAAGATTTCGGCACGAGTCTTGAGGAAGTCGTGAAGAAGGCGTAACGGCCGTACCGAAGCACGAAAGGCCGCCTTGGGCTCAGCGGGCGGCCTTCGCTTTTAGTAGGACAGGCTTCAGCCTGTCTGGTTTAGATTTTTTTTGATTGGCAAAAGTCAAAAGAAGACAGGCTGAAGCCTGTCCTACTTAAACCTCCGCCCCTAGAGTTTTCGCTGCCCAGTCGGGGAACACTACGGGGCGCATGGAGCGCGGTCCACCCGCGTTCGCGGCTTGCACGTGACCTGTGCCTTCGACCATGTCACGCTTTGAATTTTTCGCGGCTTCGTACAAGCGCAGTGCGCCGGCCGGGTCCATGATGCGGTCGTCCTTGCTATAACCGATCAGCATCGGCGCTTCGATTTTTTCGGCTCGCCCTCCGCCCAAATTGTATTCATCCAGTTTTTTACGCGCGTCCCCCAAATCCCGCGCACCGATGATCCAGCGGACGCGTTCCTGAATCGGCGGATAGTATTCGAACAAATCCGATTTCAGATCATAGGAGCCGCTGCTTACGAACGCGGCCTTGATGCGCTTCTCGCCGCTCGCAGCGCGCGGCACGCCGTAGCCGCCCATGCTGATTCCCTGCATGCCCACACGCGTCGCGTCCACGTCAGGGCGCGTCTCCAGGTAATCGATCAGCGCTTTGGCGATGCGGTCCGTATCGGGAGGAAGATGCAAATCGTGCAGGCGCATGGCGCCGCCCTGCCCGGGAAAATCCACAACCAAGTAAGCCATGCCGCGGCTCGTGTATGCGGCGCCGCCCATGATGGTCGCCTCGGCCATGGTGTCCGCGCCCTGGAATGGCATCACGATAGGATATTTCTTTCCCTGCGGGCCATTCGGCTTGCGGAAATATCCGTCAAGCATTTTGCCTTCGTACGGAACTTGCACGCGTTCGAACGGGGGCTTGGTCAACTTCCAGGCCTTGTCGAATGTTTCGCGCATTTTTTTGTAAGTGGCCATCATCCGCGGCTCGTCAACGGGCTGCGGCCAGCACGCTTCGCGGTAAAATCTGGAAGCGCGCAGATAATATTCGTTCGCCGTGACCTTGTAGCCCTCAGCCAGAAGTTTATCGGCATCCTGCTCATTTTTTTCCGCCACGCGCGTCCATTCCACGATCCACGACTCGAGATCGAACGGCTTCATCCGCTGCGAAACTTCCAGTTCGTCGGGATCGCTCGTGTACAGCGATTGCGTCAGTCGAATTTCCAGTTGGCCTCCGCCCTGCAATCCTTTGCCTGTGTACAATTCACGTTCGTCGCGCCCGCCGACCGCGCCCTTCTTGCCTGCTTCGCTGCTGGCGTCCTGCGCGAATGCACTGGAGCCCAAGACCTTGCTGAGCACGGGAATTCCGGCTGCCGCGAGGCCCATCTTCACCAAACCTCTGCGGCTTACGTTCAGTAATGAATCCATGGGTGTCGCCTCCATATGCTTCGCTAAACTCGATTCGGGTTTCGGACCGTTGACGGCTGTCGTATCTGTATATGTAAGACTGCAAATCACGCGCGCGCGTTTCACGAACTTTTCTTCGCCAGTTTACGAAAAAAATAGCGATATCGTCCCATCAGGCATGGCGATTTTCTTAAAACATACGGCAGCTTTATGAGGGAGTCAAGCAAGGTTTCGGGCAATTGCGCCCCCCCTACGTCGGCACTGTTTGCAGTGTTGTTTCGTGTTTTAAAAAATATTCCATGGCCTCGCAAAGTTAACCATTCGTTTGAAAGCGTACGCTGCATTTCGATTGACACGCCGAATAAAACAATGACACACTCCGCGATAACGGGAGGATTTCATCCATGAGGAAAGCTGTGCTCACATCCATTTTTCTGGCCGCATGCCTGTTCGCATATTCCGGATCGGCGCTCGCACATCACGGCGGCGCTGCCTATGACTCGTCTCATCCAATGACCTTGAAAGGCACGGTAAAAGAATTTCAGTTTATCCAGCCGCACCCGCTGATTACGCTCGAAGTGAAAGACGACCAGGGCGCGCTGGCCGAGTGGTCCGTGGAAATGACCGCGCCAAATCACCTCGTGCACTTTGGCTGGAACGGAAAGAAACTGAAACCGGGCGACCAGATTACCGTCGTCGGACTTCCCTCGAAAAATGGATTAAAGGTTTTGAATTTACGAAAGATCTCGTGGTCCACAGGGGAAGAAATTCCGCTGGGGCCTCCTCCGGAACCGGGGCAGTAGGAAACTTGCCGTAGCTACATTTGCCATGAGTGACGCGTTTCACGCGCGGGGACAAAGCAGCGCACGTCGAGCGCGAGTTCGTTAGGACCAACAGGAGGAATTGCAGACATGCGCACTGATCGGGCGTTGGGAAGCTTGCTATTTGCGGCGGCGCTATTCTGTTCTCCGGGATTGCATGCGCAGGATGCCGCGAAAAAAACTGCAGCCGCGAAACCGGATGCGGCGGCGAAACCGCTTCCGAAAATGGCCGACGGCACGCCGGACTTCTCAGGCGTGTGGGAAGGCCACATGCCTGCCAGCACGCGGCGATGGGCGATTTATTCCTTCACCGGGGATATTCCGGAGATGACGCCGTTCGGAAAATCGCTGTATGAAAAAACAAAACCCTCGTGGGGTCCGCGCGCGGTGGAAGACTCCACCGACATGGTGAATCCCACTACGGGCAACGAAATCGGCTGCTTCCCCACGGGCGTGCCGCGAATTTATGTGCAGCCTTTCCCGATGGAAATCCTTCAGGTCCCCGGGCGCGTGGTGCAACTTTTCGAGTTCAATCATTTCGTGCGCCAGATTTATACAACCGGCTCGCACGAGCATGCCAAGGATCTTGACCCAACGTGGATGGGCGATTCGGTGGGCTGGTGGGAAGGGAATACGCTGGCGATCGATTCCGTTGCGTTCAACGATAAAACATGGCTCGACCGCGCGGGACTGCCGCATTCCGATCAGTTGCATGTGATCGAGCACATCACGCGGCCCAATTTCAAAACACTGGTCGTGCACATCACGGTCGACGATCCCAAGGCATACACAAAAACCTGGGAAGGCGAACGCATTTACGAATTGGAACCAGACTGGAAACTCACCGAAATGATCTGCGAGGACAACATCACGTTTAATGATCTGAAGAAAGCGGGTAAAGAGCAGTAGCACTTTGTGGCATAGGCTTCAGCCTGCGGGGGTTTGGACTTTGCAAGCACTAAACCCCACAGGCTGAAGCCTATGCCACGTAAATCAAAGGCTACTTCACATTCTTCTCCAGCCAATCCGCGAAATATTTCGCGATCTGGTCGCTGTTTTTATCCAGCATGAGTTCGTGTTCGTTCCCCGTGATTCCCACATCTTCCAATTTCACGTACTGCGCTTTGACGCCTGCCTGCACGAGCCATTTCGCGATGCAGGAGTCGAACACGCGGTGGTAGCTCGCTTGTGTGGACACGTCGAGCACCGGAATATCTTTGAGGCTGACGAGTTTGTGCGCAGGTTCTTTCTGCAGGTAGCACGGCACAATGTCCGGGCCCTCCGATTTTTCTTCCAGCACGGGATTCAGTTCGGCGGGATCACTGACCGGCGGATCGTAATGAAGCGGCAACGAAGTCACGCCCCAGGTCAGGCTGCCCGGGCCGCCGTAGGCGATCTTCGCAGTGTCCACGTTTTTGATCGGCGGGCCGGCGGGCTCCGCGGTAATAATGGCTTTCACGAGCTTGGGCCGCGCATCGGCCACTTGCCAGCCAAATTCTCCGCCCTGCGAGTGCGTAATTAAAATCACGGGAGAGCCAATCTTGTCTAGCAACGCCACATGCGCGTCGAGGTTCAGCTTGGCCTGTTTTCCGCCCTGCAAAAATTGCACTTGCGTGCGCGCGAAGTCATCAAATACCGGATCGCCCATCTTGCCTCTGTTCGGGCCATCGCCGGGCCACTGAGAAAATTTCTTGGCCTGCGGCCAGTTCCCTTGCGCGCCGATGTCTGTCCAAATCTGTTCCAGCTGCAATGCAGTTCGAATCGTCAGTGCACCGTCTCCATCCGCGGAGGGATTGTAAGGAGATCGCCCGCGCGCCGGGAAATCGACCATGTAGATCGTGTACCCAAGCTTCGTGAAATAGTAGGCCCATCCAGGGCGCCCGTCAGGCGTCTGCAACCAGTCCGTCCCGGTCTGCCCCGCGCCATGAAAAAACACAATTGGGTAAGGATGGCGAATCTTTTTGGGGACCATCACCTCCACGTACTCAGCGCCGTCCATCACTTCCTTGCCGGGCGCTCCAACGTATTGACCGCCAACATAAAAGAAGCCGGTGCTGGCGATCGCTTCGGTGGAAAAGGTATGGATTGATGGAGGTGGCGCTCCGGCCGGGCGGCCCTGCGGCTGCGCGACCGAAGACACGCAAAACATTGCAATTCCAATAACCGACAGTTTGGCTGCCAAATCCCTGATATTCATAACCGACCCCTTTTGTGTGCGGTGCGCGACAGGAAATCTAATTTGGAATTTCTTTCGCGGAAAGTATACATCAGGCAGGACTTGCCGCTTCCGTAATTTCTTCGGTGCTAAAATGGGCGGTTTGCTGTAAGGGAGCGCCTCAAATTTAAGTACCCCTGTGCCCTTTAAATCATCTAATTATAGGGCCGATCCTGGAGGGTCTCGTCTCTATGCCGGCACCTAGTTCAAGGTACTCGCCTGAGGCGCGCAGACAAGGTAGAATAGATCCGGATCACATTTCGCGGTCAAATAATTGTTAGTAACTTATGGCAAACATTAGCTTTACTTTAAACGGAAAACGCACCACCTGCTCTTACGAACCGGGCATGAACTTTCTCGAAGTGTTGCGCGAGGAATGCGGCATCGTCTCGGCCAAAAACGGATGTGCGCCGGAAGGCGTTTGCGGCTGCTGCACGGTCCTCGTGGACGGGCGTCCGGCGATGGCGTGCCTGCGCAAACCGGAGCAGATGGCTGGGCACGACGTTGTCACGTTGGAAGGCATCCCGGAGGATATGCGCCGGGTGCTGAGCGAGGCCTTTGTCGTCGAGGGCGGCGTGCAATGCGGATTTTGCATCCCGGGAATCGTGGTTCGGGCGGCGTCACTGATGCAGCAAGGAACCGCTTGTAATCGCGATGCGGTGGCCAAGGCGCTGGATGCGCACGTCTGCCGGTGCACCGGGTATACCCGGATACTTGACGCCGTGCAAACGGCCGGCGAGGCGTGGAATAACGGGAAACATCTCACGAGCGCGGAGCCTAGACGCCACAACTATTTCGGCGAAGACTTTGGGATGCACCGGGATCCCGCGTTCGCGAAATCGCAGAACGGAAAGACGAAGAATGGCGGCGGCATTGGCAGTTCCCCGCTGCGGTACGGCGGGCTGGATCAGACGCTCGGCGAGAAAGCTTTTGTGGATGACATGAGCGCGCCCGGAATGCTCCATGGCGCGATGGTGCTGAGTGAGCACCCACGCGCGAAGGTTTTAAGCATTCGAATGGAGCAAGCCCTGAAGATGCCGGGAGTTGTTCGAGCTTTCACTGCGGCAGATGTATACGGGCAAAGAGGCGCGGGCATCGCAGTTCCTGACCTGCCGATATTCGTAGCAGTTGGCGAGACAACTTGCTGCGTTGGCGATTTTCTGGCGATGGTCGTCGCGGACACGGATTTCCACGCGCAGCAAGCCGCAAAACACGTGGTCGTCGATTACGAAGTCTTGACTCCCCTGACCGATCCGATTGAGGCGTTGACGGCCGATGCCATTCAGGTGCACGGACGGGATTCCTATCGACCTGGCCCAAATCTGGTGGGCACCACGGCATTTTCGCGCGGAGATGTGGACGACGCAATGGCCACAGCCACGCACATTATCGACCACGTCTGGCGAACGCAGGCCATTGACCCGGCGTTTCTGGAACCTGAAGCGTGCCTGGCAATTCCGCAGGGAAAAGGCGTAAAAATTCATACACAGAGCCAAGGCTCGATTCACGATCAGCAACAGATTTGCGCGATCCTGAATTTGCCGCCGGAGGATGTGGAGATAGCTCTCGCGGCCAGCGGCGGTGCGTTTGGAGCAAAAGAAGAATTGTCCATTCAGGCGCAGACAGCGCTCGCTGCGCTGATTTTGCAGCGTCCAGTGAAAACGGTTCTCACGCGGAAGCAGTCCACGCAGCATCACGTGAAGCGCCATCCGATGACGATTCACTTGACGGTGGGCGCGGATGCGGAGGGAAACTTGCTGGCGGTGCGGGCGCGAACCGTGGGCGACGCAGGAGGATACGCCGGCACCAGCGCGAAATGTTTGCTGCGCGAGGCGTGCCATTCCTGCGGGCCTTACCGCGTGCCGAACGTGGATATCGACTCCAAAGCTGTGTACACGAACAATCCGACGAGCGGCGCGATGCGCGGATTCGGCAGCAACCAGGCCCACTTTGCCATGGAAGGCGCGATGGATCTGCTCGCTGAAAAAGTCGGCGTCGACGGCTACGATATTCGCATCCGCAATATTCTGAATCCGGGAGACAGATTTGCGACCGGACAAGTCATGCGC
>DASRQU010000084.1:0-26308 GCA_035696345.1 Candidatus Acidiferrales bacterium | reverse complement strand
CGAACAGCCTAACCCTTGGGACCTTCTACAGCCCCAGGATGCGATGAGCCGACATCGAGGTGCCAAACCTAAGCGTCGATGTGAACTCTTGGCTTAGATCAGCCTGTTATCCCCGGCGTACCTTTTATCCGTTGAGCGATGACCCTTCCACGCGGGATCACCGGATCACTAGACCCAGCTTTCGCTTCTGCTTGACCTGTGTGTCTCGCAGTTAATCCGGCTTATGCTCTTGCACTCCACAGCGGGTTTCCAATCCGCTTGAGCCGAACTTTGGGCGCCTCCGTTACATTTTGGGAGGCGACCGCCCCAGTCAAACTACCCGTCTGGCTATGTCTCCCGACCCGTCTAGGGTCGTAGGTTAGAGCGACAGAACAATCAGGGTGGTATTTCACTGTTGACTCCCCTCCAGCCGAAACCAGAGGATCAAAGTCTCCCACCTATGCTACGCAGATCGTCCCGTTACTCACAGCCAGAGTGCAGTAAAGGTGCACGGGGTCTTTCCGTCTAGGTGCGGGCATCCGGCGTCTTCACCGGAACCACAAATTCGCCGAGTCACTCGCCAAGACAGTCGCTCTATCGTTACACCATTCGTGCAGGTCGGAACTTACCCGACAAGGAATTTCGCTACCTTAGGACCGTTATAGTTACGGCCGCCGTTCACCGGGGCTTCAGTTCAGGCCTTCATCCCTTGCGGGATTGAGCCCTTGCTTTAACCTTCCGGCACCGGGCAGGTGTCACCCCCTATACGTCGTATTCGACTTAGCAGAGAGCTGTGTTTTTGTTAAACAGTCGCAGAGCGCGTTTCGCTGCGGCCGCTTCGGGCTATAAACCCTACAGCGGCACCCCTTCTCCCGAAGTTACGGGGTTAATGTGCCTAGTTCCTGAGCGAGTGTTCTCTCGAGCGCCTGTGGATATTGTCCTTGTCTACCTGTGTCGGTTTGTGGTACGGGCACCTAATGTTCTCCTTAGAGGTTTTTCCAGGCAGCGTGAAATCGAGGACTTTATGGCCGTGTGGCCTAGTCGCATGTCTCACCGTTGAATGACCCCGTGGATTTTCCTGCGGGATCCGGCTTACACATACCAATCGGGACATCCATCACCCGACTCCTGTATCCTTCTGCGTCACCCCATCGTGTTAACGACCATTAGGTGGGACAGGAATATTAACCTGTTGTCCATCAGTTACGCCTGTCGGCCTCACCTTAGGACCCGCCTAACCCTGAGCGGATTAACCTTCCTCAGGAAACCGTAGACTTTCGGCGACACGAGTTCTCATCGTGTTTATCGCTACTTATGCCGGCAGGGTCTCTTCCGTGGCGTTGAGTAGTCCTCTCGGTCTACCTTCAGACTCCACAGAATGCTCCCCTACCAAAACAACATGACCGTAGTCACGTTATATTCCTAAGCTTCGGTCATAGACTTGAGCCCCGTTGGATTGTCGGTGCATGATCGCTTGACCAGTGAGCTGTTACGCTTTCTTTAAAGGATGGCTGCTTCTAAGCCAACCTCCTGGCTGTCCGAGCGATCACACTTCCTTTCCCACTTAGTCTATAGTTAGGGACCTTAGCTGTAGATCTGGGTTCTTTCCCTCTCGACCACGAAGCTTATCCCTCGTAGTCTCACTCCCGTATATTTGTCCGCGGCATTCGCAGTTTGATTGGATTCGGTAACCTTGGTTGGTCCCTAGTCCATTCAGAGCTCTACCACCGCGGCAATTGATACGAGGCTGCCCCTAAAGGCATTTCGGGGAGAACGAGCTATCACGGAATTTGATTAGCCTTTCACCCCTACCCTCAGTTCATCGGAGCGATTTTCAACTCACAACCGTTCGGCCCTCCAGTGGCGTTTAAGCCACCTTCAGCCTGACCAAGGGTAGATCATCCCGCTTCGCGTCTATTCCCACATACTTGTCGCCCTATTCGGACTCGCTTTCGCTACGGCTCGCTTGCGCTTAACCTCGCATGTGAGAATAACTAGCCGGCTCATTAAGCAAGAGGCACGCCATCAGGCATTCAGCCGGGCGAACCCGGAGATAGCCCTTTGACTGCTTGTAAGCATACGGTTTCAGGTTCTATTTCACTCCCCTCGCAGGGGTGCTTTTCACCTTTCCCTCACGGTACTAGTTCACTATCGGTCGCCAGAGAGTATTTAGCCTTGGAGAGTGGTCTCCCCAGCTTCCCACGGGATTTCGCGTGTCCCGTGGTACTCAGGATATCCCTTCGAGTCCGGTAAGCTTTCGGTTACGTGGCTATCACACTCTGTGGCCCCGCTTTCCAGCAGGTTCACCTAGCCTCCGGATTGGTAACTCTACTCATGGGATCCTACAACCCCGCTGTGTAAACACAACGGTTTGGGCTCTTCCGATTTCGCTCGCCGCTACTTTCGGAATCTCTGTTAGATTTATTTTCCACTAGGTACTGAGATGGTTCACTTCCCTAGGTTGACTCGTACCAGCCTATATATTCAGCCGGCCGTAACGTGAGTTCATCACGTTGGGTTTCCCCATTCGGACATCCCCGGGTCAAAGCCTGCTTGCGGCTCACCGAGGCTTTTCGCAGCTTGCCACGTCCTTCATCGTCTTCTGGCGCCAAGGCATCCACCGTACGCCCTTAGTAGCTTAACCATAAAACTTACCCAACACGTCATCCCCCTTGCCCACTTTTTCGAAGGCAAAGTCAATTTCATGTCAAGCAAGCTCGCCTTTCCACATTTGCTCTTATCGAGAATTTGCAGATTTAGTACCACGCCTCGCCTTCGTGCGAAGGCAAAACGTAGTACAAAATGCCAGCCTATTCAGTTGTCAAAGATCTATGTGTTCCTTGCTTCAGAACCGTCTCACTCCCGGTGAGACGCCAGACTCTTAAAAAAGAGCCCGGACAATAAAAAACCCGGCGTCGAGCGCCGGGCCAAGCCGTCCATGATTAACCCTGGACGGGTTCGCGCGATGCTCGACAAATTGGCTACCCTGAGTTCGTAATTGACCTCGCTTGAAAGTTAGGTCTTTCCGGTGACTCCGAACGCCCCTGAAACAACAGCCATTCCACAACCATTCGTGTGACGAATGCAGAGTATAACAAACTCCTGTATTCGTCAAGCGGTCGTTTTCACAATTGTGAAGAAGCTGTGAATTTCCCGCCCACTAATTTACGCTGAAACCCTCAGCTTGCCAAGCAAAAAATAAGCGCGCCGCTTTTACGCGGCGCACCGTTTACATTTTTGCAATAGTGCCGCAAGCAATTCGCGCGCCTGCGTTTCCCGCCGGATCGCTCTTCTGATCATCGGTCATCGCGTGAATCACGAGTGCCGTCCCGCCATTGCTAAAAATCGAATTCGCGCCATCACCCATCGTCACGCCAGCCGCAACTACCGTTGCCTTCGCCGTTCCATCCGCCGCCACAGTGACGTTCGGCATATCGCCCGCGTGCGGTCCGTCCGGATTGTCCAGGCCGTGGTGCTTCATGTCCGGGTTGAGGTGGCCGCCGGCCGTGGTGAACGCCGGGCCTTCGCACTTGGCCACTGCGTGAACGTGAATGCCGTGCACGCCGGGAGGCAGATTCATCAAGTTTAATTTAATGCTGACGCCTTTCGCCGCAGGAGACAGTTCCGCTGTTCCCACGCTCGCGCCCATGCCATCTTTCATATCAACTTTGACGGCTTTTTGCGCTGCCGCGGAAAAAGCAGTTGTAAACATCAGTGCAGCAGTCAGTGCAATTGCATTGTGTGTTCGCATAGTTTTTTAATCATACCTCAGTGAGCGTTCCGAATTGTAAATTGTAATTCAGTAGGACGGGCTTCAGCCTGTCTGCTTTACGCTTGGCAAAAGTATTACCGAAAATAAATTCAAAGTCAAAAGAAGACAGGCTGAAGCCTGTCTTACTAATTGTACCCATTGGAAGTAATCGTCAACGGCGTCGCTTCCCAAGTCAGCCCCGCGGGCATTTGCGCGAGGGTATTCCCTTCCATGTCCAGAAAAATACCTTCCAGCGTGCCTTTTAGTTCCTTTCCATTTTTGCCGTTCTCGATATGAAAGCGAAACGTCAGATTTTCCGTTCCGATCGGAGTTCCTTTGCTGACCGGAGGATCGGAAATATTGGCAATCAAATGCGCGACAAAATTTCCGTGCCCTTCGCTCACCCACGTGCCTACAAATCCGGTCTCCACGAACGTGCCGTTTCCGAAATTTCCGCCGGTGACATACACAGAGGGTCCTGCTTCCATCGCAATTCCCCCGGGCATAAAGCTCAACAAATTATGCCGCACCGCCGTCGTGCCCGGAGCCTTGCGCGTTCCGCGCCATGATCCAATCAAGCCCGCTGTTGGATCTTCATCGGCGCGACTCGCACGATAACCCGTGAACACACATGCCAGCGCCACAAGAATTCCCAGGGCGACCACACTTCGAATTCCATGCGTCCACATATTGATCTTCGCCTCCGAAACCTGCACAAAAATTAACGCTGGAAAATAGCGAGTTTCCTTTGTGCATATATATATAGGAAGCTGCCGAATTGCGAAAGGTTTTAAGAAGAGCCGATTTCTAAATACACTTGCCAAGTTTAAGTTTTGAAATTCAGACGAGAGCTGCGGCTGTACGGAGGTTAGAGGGACGCGGAAGCAGAACGTCGAAATGGAAAGGGGCGCTAAACCTATGCGCCCCTCATTCCCGGGAGTGCGTCGGACGGCTACGCTCGAGTTCACCGAACAACACTTACCGCGGGATTCGTCTCGCGTTTCCGGTTTTCGGCACTAAAGATTTTGCACTTTTGTTTTCAGCACGCTGTCTCCGGACGGCAGTTTTACCTGAGGGTCGGATTCCGCAGTGACAAAAACTTCAAAATTCTGGAATCGAGTGGTTGTCTTGAATTCCCCGCGCAGGCTCTTCGCGACCCGGAGTTGCCCCTGATTCACTGGCTCTCCGCCCTCTTCCCGAAACCAGACCACGTAGTCGGTTGCGGGCGGCGTAAGCATGCCGGGCTTGGCTAAATGTTCCGCCGAAATTTCGACCGTTGTATTTCCATTCTTGTCTTTCTTCACTTCCACTTTTCCGGATGCCGCCGGCGTGGTCGGTGAAGACGTGAGCTGGAAGGTTTTGGCCTGCAGCGCGATTCCGCACTGGAGAACGAGCACAAGAGCTAAGGAGCTGAAAAATAGTTTTTGCTTCATGGAGAGCCTCTTCTCAGATCGCTGGTGATGTTTTTGTTTGCAAGGAACATGGTTACGCAAACCGAAGCCCGCCACCATACAGGTGTTTAGGTAAATCGATGCGTTTCGATACGGTAGTGCGATTGGAGCGAACCCGAGTCGTGCCTGGGCGGACGAGATCGGTGGCACGATCCTTGTCACACATAATGGCTCGAGGGTGCCGCACCCGTTGCGGTTTTCAAAGTGTGCGGACTTGGAGTCAAGGGCGCGATGGCGAAACGCGATGTGCTCATCTTCGAGTAACAACTGGATCAAAAAGCCACTGCCAAACATTTATGTGCCAGGAATCAGCGACAAGCTTTGTTCTTTGTCGATTGCATCCGATGGAATTTGGTGCGCCACGAAAAATGCTCTGCACAAAACGAAAGCGGCCAGCCCGGGCTGAAGGGGACTGGCCGCTTACGGTTTGTAAAGTGATGAACAGTTATTTCTGAGCCGGCGAAGCGGAGGTTGCATTCGAATCCGCTGAAATTGCACCGTTGGCGCCAGGTGCTGCCATGCTGCTGTTGGTGTTCACTGTGCGGGTCAGGTAAAGCATGAACGGGGTAACTTCGAACGGCATTTTTTCCCGCTCTGCTACCGTGCCCACTGGTTTTGATTTCAGCATTTCAAGCCTGTCGCTCCAGGGATCCATCTTCACGCGGCCGCCGAGCGGCAACGCAACCACCTGAGAGGAGGCTGGCTTTGCTTTTCCGTCGGCCGGTGCAGCCGCTACAGGTTGCGCGGCGGGAGCGGACGCGGAAGCTACAGTCATGTTCACGGGAACGCGATCGCCGAGGTGCGGGCTGATCAGGTTAGGAATATCGTGCTGGCGCGTTTCGAGGGCATTCATGAAAAGTTTCGCGGTTGATAGTTGATCTTTGTACGGCGAATTCTGCAGAAGTTCATTCGCCTTGCCGTTGGCTGCATCTTCCTCAGCCTGCGTGCGGGCAAAGCCGAAGTGGCGGAACGTATCTTTTTCGTCGAATAGCAAGCGATCGAAGAAGGCGTACTGTCCGTCAATACGATGCCCGAGAACCACGTGTGACAGCTCGTGGGCAACCATCGTTGCTAGGCTGGCTTCGTCAGGCAACACGTCGATCAAGCCGCGGCTAAAGACGATGGTATGGCCGATGGCGAAGGATTCCAGAGTTGAAGTCAGAAGGACGCGGCAGCGCACTTCGGGCTGAAGGTCCAGATTGTTGGTGACTTCGAGATTGTTAACGACAGTTTCAAGAACTTTATCCACTTCGCCTGCGGGAGCAAGTAATCCGAGGCGTTCGAGACGGTCTACAACGTTATCTTCCGCCTGACGGTCCCAGTCGCGCTGGGCCATCACGGGGTTGATGTCATTCGCCGTCGTGGACTGGTCCTTAATCGGTGTCTGCGACTCGATCAGAATCTTGCTGAGTTCCTGTTCCTGCGAAGAATGGCCAAGGTTATATCCCCAGAGGCGCGTCTGCGCTTTGAAGGAGAGGCGCTTCGACAGGGCAAAGTTCAGGTCTGACTCTTCGCTGTAGATGAATGCCGGCAGCCAGACGTTCGGGCCAGTGTTCACGCGCCAGCTATCGAAATGGAAGTAGTAATTGGTGCGCGAGCTGCCGCTGTAAGCACCGTTGAAACGGACGATGTGGAAGTCCTGATCTTCGACCCAGATGCGGCCGGAGAAGCGACCCTTGCCGGCCTTCGGCAGCGGAGTCACGTCAAACACCAGCGTGCGGACTTCGCCGAGGAACTCGCGGCGGACGTAGTCAAATTTGTAGTGCGATTTGTCGAAGCCGCCGTTGTCCAGATAAATCATTTGGAGGAAGCCAGCAGGCTCGTACGTCATGGACAGGGAGAGCATATCGCCAAGGCCGCCAAGCATCTTCCTCTTAGCGCCTTTACTGTCGCTGCCGTCCGTGAGAGGGTCAAGAGCTATGCCCTTGGCAAGAACCGCGCGGCCGAGGAAATAACGGTCTCCAGCCGGAACGGAGCCAAGTTCAGTGTCTCCCCTGAGATTTTGAATGTACGTTTCCACCAGAGGAGTGAAAGGTTTCAGAGAGTTCATCTCCGCCTGCTCCGTGGTGACGATCTTATCCACAATCTGATCCAGGGCGGTATTGGGTGAATCAGCCGCGTGCAGCGGTAGAGCACCCAGTGCCAGGACCACCAGCACCGTCTTGAAAATGCGCATATCCCCTCCGAACCTCAATTAAAAGTCAGTATGCGATTTGGAACACGATATGGACGACAGCTGGGAAATCAACCGCGTGCCCGTTTGACAGAGCGGGTTTGTATTTAATTTGTTGTGCAGCACGCGTCGCTGCCTCGTCCAAACCATGACCCAGACCTTTCACAACCCTATTTACCTGTACTTCACCGCCGGATGCCGGGAAAACAACTTCGAGCAGAACCTCACCCTCTAGGTTGAGCTTGAGGGCCTCTGCCGAATAAACCGGCCTCGGTTTGGACAAAATCACTACGGACTCAACCGCCGGTGCATCTTCGGCTTTCTTCTTCGGCGTCTGAATCACCTGGTCGTTGGTATTTGCAAAGCCAGCAGTCGCAACTGCTCCGCCGCGCTTCCCGTTGCCAGATGGTTCAATCGCAACACCGTTACCGAAACCGGTGCTTGCCACCACACCACGCTGTCCATTCGCACCGCCCGTACCATTGCCGTAACCTGGCCCTGGGGGCAGCGCCGCATTGCCGAACTGACCAATATTTGCTCGCTTATTCGGATTGCTTGGACCTGTGACA
Source organism: Candidatus Acidiferrales bacterium (assembly GCA_035696345.1). Classification (GTDB taxonomy): domain Bacteria; phylum Acidobacteriota; class Terriglobia; order Acidiferrales; family UBA7541; genus Palsa-360. Next base: position 18,385 of record DASRQU010000084.1, on the reverse strand, counting down.
CCTTGAGGATCTCCGAACCCTCCGGTTTGAACTTTATCGACCGGAACGGACTTGGCAATTGTAGGTACGGCCGAGCTGCCGGTCGTCATCATGCCAGTCTTCACAGGTTCGCGAGGACGGGCCGGCTGACTTGAATCCACCTTCAAGTTCAAAGGCTGGAAGGTATCGTTCACCTTCGGGAGCTCCGGGTCCACCTGTCGCGGCTTGACCTTCGGAGCCACAATCTTGGGAGCAAAATATTTTGCGACATCAATCTTCGGTGGCGTCGTACGCTCCACCACTGGCGGGGGAGGCTGTACTTTCGCAACCTTGGGAACTGCTGGTGGTTTAGGCTTCGGGGGCGCCGGAATATCCAGCGGCGGCCCGGATAGGTCCGTGACCATGTACATGGCTCTTGGGATCATCTGCTGTGGAAAAAACAGAGGAACGCAAACCAGGAAAGCCACTGCGCAGACCTGGATGATTACGCTGGTGCCCAAGGCGCTCATCTTTGGTTTGGTCTCGGGCAAAAGGGCAAATCGCGCGCTCACAGGCTTGGTGCCCACCATTTCTTTCCAAGCTTTCGGGTCTCTCCCAGACGAGGGAGGTCCAGATCTTAGCTGGAGACTCCCGTGCGAAAATTGCTGAACTGTAGTTGTCATATCGTCTCGTCGCCTATGTTAGAGATCTGAGCGCGTAGAGACAGCGACTTACCTGTGCGTTGACAGGGGCAAGGCAGGCGCTGCCGCGTGCTCATTCAATGTACTGGGCTGGGGTGAGGGTCTGAATAGGACTTTTGTACTACTGTTTCTTAATAGCCACCTGATCGATTGGCCATCTGAGAGGGCAGATGGAATGGTCCCGCAATCACGTGTTGGAGGTGCATTGACCATATTTCGATCAAACCCGATCCACCCCAGTAAACAAACTGAACCGAATAATCCAGGTGGAGTTTAACACCCCCCTCCCTGCTCAACAAGAACCGAAAATGGGGGGAAAGGTTGTACAAACTTTGATTATTTACCTGAGGAATTCGAAGGAAAACATTGGCCTCGAAAAAGGCGCGGGTCGCAGACTCCCAATTCATTGCCATTTCAAGTAGGATGTTCGAACTCTTATGCGGCCAATGGTCATTCACGCGGATCGCCTGTTCACGCCGTTTGACGAAATACAGGATGCCGTCATTGTTGTTCGCGGAAGCAAGATTTCGGCCGTGGGGAAAAAGGGACAAGTGGAAACGCCGCGTGGAGTTCGCGCGACCGAGTTTGGAGGGAAAATAATTGTCCCTGGCTTCGTGGACCTGCATATCCACGGCGCCGGCGGCCGCGACGTAATGGAGGGGACCGCTGACGCGCTGGACACGGTGGCGCGCACCGTCGCGACCCACGGGACCACTTCCCTCGTGGCGACGACCGTTACGGCCAGCGAGAAAGAAACCTGCCTGAGCGTTGCGGGCATTGCCGACTACATTCTGGAGGGACGTCAGCATTCGCCTCGCGATTTATCGGCGGAGATTCTGGGGATTCATTTCGAAGGTCCGTTCATCAGCCCCACGCGGCGCGGCGTGCATCCCACCAAATGGATTGCGGCTCCCTCGATTGAGATCCTGGGAGAACTGCTGAAGAAGGCGCGCGGAACCGCGCAAATTATTACCCTCGCGCCGGAGTTACCCGGGGCGCTGGAGTTGATTGCCTCGGCGCGCCAGGCAGGGCTAGTCATCTCACTAGGACATACAAATGCTACGTTCGAAGAGTCGAGCGCCGCGATCGAGGCCGGGGCCACGCACGCCGCACATGTTTACAACGCCATGCGCCCGTTTTCACATCGCGAAACGGGTGTGCTGGGGGCGGTGCTCACTTCGTCGAAGGTGAGTGCCGAGTTGATTGCCGACGGGATTCACGTGGACGATGCGGCGATGCGCATGCTCGTGGGGCTGAAGACTCCGGAACGCGTGATCCTCGTGAGCGACGGCATGTCCGCCACAGGGATGCCGGACGGAAAATATCAGCTGGGATTATTTGAGGTGAAAGTAGCAAAAGGTGTGGCACGGAATGCGGAAGGCAAGCTTGCCGGGAGCACGCTCACTTTGGACTGCGCCCTGCGAAACATGGTTGCGCTTGGGGTGCCGTTCGTGGACGCGCTGCGTATGGTTACGGCAAATCCCGCGCGGCAAATTGGGCTCGCAGCGCGCAAAGGAATTCTGGCGGTGGGCGCCGACGCGGATATTGTGCTGCTGAACGACCAGCTGGAAGTTGCAGGTGTGATGACGCGCGGAGCGGGCCTGGGCTTGTCGAATTGAATTTATACGCACCCGCGAAAAAAACTGAAAACCCCATGGAAAAGATCCAAAATTGCGTCGTGTTTCGCTCGCGCGCCTTTAACACAACCGTGCCGCGGGACTATTTTAAAAATCCATCGTGTTATGGAGATGATGCCGCGCGATGGATTATGGTTGAACTGGGTATACGCGGATTTCAAACGGGCGCCGAACCGAACCAGGAAAATTTTGGATGGTGTTTTACCTTTGAGGCCGCGGGCACTCGTCATCACGTCGTGCTCGGGTACCGCCCGGTGGCGTACGGCGGCGAAGGGGAATGGATTTGTTGGGTGGAGCGCAAAGCGGGAGCGCTGGTTGCAATGCTCAAAATGACGAAGAAAATTAAACCGGAAGCCGTGAAAGCGATTCAGGAAGTTTTGACTTCGTCGCCTGCGGTGAAAGTGGTGAAATTCTGCGACGTGCGGGAATTATGACTGCCCATAATAAATTGCGGCAGCGCGAAAGCCGTAGGGGCAAGGTTCACCGTGAATGCTCACCCTGAACGGCATGCCGCCCCAAACAAGCTAACGGCATGCAAGGTCGACATTTGCGCGCAATTACGTTACGGATTCAGGGGAATATTTAATTCAGAGGAGAGCAGGTACGGATCAAACGGGCTGCAGGCAAAAAAACGCTCGCCAACCTTGATGGTTGGCACTTTTCTGCGCCCATGATTTACCTGCATCACGAGATCTTCCGCATCCGGTTCCTCATCAATATTAATTTCGACGAAGTCAACTCCGCGATCCTTCAAAAACTTTTTGGCGCGGCGGCAGTCCATGCACCAGCTTGTGCTGTATACGGTGATTGCTTCCATAGGCATTTGATCTTAGCGTGCGGTTAAAGGATTCACCCCGGCTTAGTGCCCGGCGGAAACTGAAGAGGCAACAGGAGATGCGCCCGCTTTGGCGGCAACCTGCAAGCGCGTTTCGGCGCGTGCGAGCGAAACCTCAGCACGCTTCCAATCGACAGTCGGGTCGTTCACTGTGGACATTCTTTTCTGGGCGCGGTCGCGCGCAGCCTCTGCCCGCCGCACGTCGATTTCCTCGGCGCGTTCAGCCCGATCGGCCAGCACGATCGTGCGGTCAGCCAGAACTTCCACGAACCCGCCAAACGCGGTGCAATAAAACGTGCGCCCGCCAATCTGATAACTCAACTCTCCCATGCCCAATTCCGCGAGCAGCGGAGTGTGTCCGGGAAGCACGCCAATGTATCCGTTGCGCAAAGGAATCTGCGCCTCGTTCACCGCCTCGCGCACCACTTGCCGCGCCGGTGTAACTACTTCGAGTGTGAATGTGTCCGCCATATTTTCGCGTGATTTGTGATTCGTAACTTGTGATTCTTGAAATCGGGCCCCGCTAAAATTGCGGTTTGTATTTCACGAATTACAACTCACAATTCACGAATCACATCCCTACGCCGTCGCCGCCATTTTCTCGGCCTTCTCGCGCGCTTCTTCGATTGTGCCGACCATGTAGAACGCCTGCTCCGGCAAATCGTCGTGCTTGCCTTCGACGATTTCCTTAAAGCCGCGCACGTTGTCGGCGATTTTTACGTACTTGCCTTCAAGGCCGGTGAATTGCTGCGCGACGAACATCGGCTGCGACAGGAATTTTTCGATTTTTCGCGCGCGCGTCACGGACTGCTTGTCTTCGTCGGAAAGTTCTTCGATTCCGAGAATGGCGATGATGTCCTGCAAATCCTTATACCGCTGCAAGACGCCCTTCACCGCGCGGGCCGTATTGTAGTGATCTTCGCCGACCACGCGCGGATCCAGAATGCGGGAGAAGCTGGCCAGCGGATCGACCGCTGGATAAATTCCACGTTCCACGATCTGGCGGCTGAGGTTCGTCGTAGCGTCGAGGTGCGCGAACGTCGCGGCCGGCGCGGGATCGGTGTAATCGTCCGCGGGTACGTAAATCGCCTGCACGGAAGTGATCGAGCCGTGCTTTGTGGAAGTGATGCGCTCCTGCAATTCGCCAATTTCGGTGTTCAGATTCGGCTGGTATCCCACGGCGGAAGGCATGCGGCCGAGCAGCGCGGATACTTCCGAGCCGGCCTGCACGAAGCGGAAAATGTTGTCGATGAAGAGCAGAACGTCCAGGCCTTCTTCATCGCGGAAATATTCGGCGACCGTCAAGCCGGTCAGCCCCACGCGCAAGCGCGCGCCGGGCGGTTCCGTCATCTGTCCGTAAATCAGCGCCGCGCGCGATTTTTCCGAATTGCCGGGTACGACGACGCCCGATTCCTGCATTTCCAGCCACAGGTCATTTCCCTCGCGCGTGCGCTCGCCCACTCCCGCGAACACAGACACGCCGCCGTGCTTCATGGCGACGTTGTGAATCAACTCTTGAATCAAAACCGTTTTGCCGACGCCCGCTCCGCCGAAGAGGCCAATTTTTCCGCCCTTGAGGTACGGTTCGAACAGGTCGACAACCTTGATGCCCGTTTCGAACATTTCGAGTTCGGTCGACTGATCGACAAGCGAAGGCGCCGGGCGATGAATCGGATAGCGCTTCTCCGTCTGCACTGGACCCAGACCATCGACAGGCTCGCCGAGCACGTTCATCACGCGCCCGAGAGTTGCGCGGCCCACGGGCACCGCGATTGGCCCGCCAAGATCGGAAGCCTTCATGCCGCGCACGACGCCTTCCGTGGCCGTCATGGCGACGGCGCGAACGCGCCCTTCACCCAAGTGCTGCGCGACTTCCGCGACAATGTTGATCGGGTCAGGCACGGTAAATCCTTCGCTGGTAATCTGCACAGCGTTATGAATTTCCGGAAGGTGATGTTCCGGAAATTGCACGTCGATTACAGGCCCGATGACCTGGATGACGAAGCCGACATTTCCTGTTTCGTGTTGCGCCATTTGGTGGCTCCTCGTTGCGCCAAGTAGGACAGGCTTCACCCTGTCGCCTTTGGTTTAATTCGTCTATGCGTACAAAAATCGAGTAGGTACAAAAAACCAGATAGGCTGAAGCCTGTCCTACTCACCCCGCGGATGCTGCTCCGCTCACTACTTCGATGATCTCGCGCGTAATGGCTGCCTGGCGGACCTTGTTCATGTGCAGGGTGAGCGCGTCGATCACGTCCGAGGCGTTGCTCGTTGCGGATTCCATGGCCGTCATGCGCGCAGCGTGCTCCGCGGCGGAGCTTTCGGCCAGCATGCGGAAAATTTGCATTTCCACGTAGCGCGGTACGAGGCGGTTAAAAATTTCCTCGGCGGGCTGCTCGTAGATGTAGTCCACCAATTCGCCTGTCGCCGGCGGCGGTGCGTCTTTTGGGGGAGCGGCCGCGCCCAGCTCGGCGCGATCCAAGGGCAAAACTTTTTCGACGCGCAACGTCTGCGTCATCACATTTTTAAATTCGTTGTACACGAGGTACACGGAATCCGCGCCGCCGGATTCGTAAATTTTCATGGCTTCGGCGGCGATTTCCGCTGCCTTGCCCAGATCGGCCTTTGAGGTGACGTCGACGTACTCTCCGATGATCTTCCACTGGCGCTTGCGGAACGCGTCGCGGCTTTTCTTTGAAATGGCAATAATTTCGATTGCCTTGCCCGTTTTCGTGCGCAGAAAATCGAACGCCGTGCGCAGCACGTTGGCGTTGAACGCGCCGCAGAGGCCGCGCTCTCCGGCCGTGACCAGCACGAGAATCTTTTCTTCGGGGCGCTGCATCAGCAGCGGAAACTGTTCCGGATTTTCGATGCGCGACATCGCCGAGCGCAAAACTTCGCGTATCCCGCTGGCGTACGGACGCAGCGAGACGGCAGTTTCCTGGGCGCGACGCAGCCGCGCCGCAGCGATAAACTTCATCGCCCGGGTAATCTGCTGCGTATTCTTTACGGAGCGAATACGCCGCCGAAAATCAAGAAGTGTAGGCATCGAATAATTTCGCTGACGGCTTACGCGCGAGCGGCTGCAGCGCCGGCCTGGAATTGCTCCTTGTATTCGCCAATGGCGCGCTTCAATTCGGGGCGCGCTTCATCGGTAATCTGTTTTTTCTGGACGATCCCCTCAAGAATCGAGCCGTAACGGGTGTGCATGAACTCGATCAGGCCCTTTTCGAAGCGCTGAATGTCCGTGACCGCCACATCGTCCGTCAGGCCGCTCGTGCCTGCAAAAATCACGAGAACCTGCTCTTCCACCTTGAGCGGCGAGAACTGGCCCTGCTTCAAAATTTCCGTGAGGCGCTGTCCGCGAGCGAGTTGCGCTTGTGTCGCCTTATCGAGCTGATCGGAACCGAACTGCGCGAAGGCCGCGAGCTCGCGGTATTGCGCGAGGTCCAAACGCAGCGAACCGGCCACCTGCCGAACGGCTTTGATCTGCGCGTTGCCGCCGACGCGGCTCACCGAAAGGCCGACGTTGATCGCCGGGCGAATGCCGCTGTTAAACAAATCGGCTTCCAGATAAATCTGTCCATCGGTAATGGAAATCACGTTAGTCGGGATGTAAGCCGAGACGTCGCCCGCCTGCGTTTCGATCACCGGCAGAGCGGTGAGCGAACCGGCGCCCAGCTTGTCGTTCAGCTTCGCGGCGCGTTCCAAGAGGCGCGAGTGGAGATAAAACACGTCGCCTGGAAACGCTTCGCGGCCGGGAGGACGGCGCAGCAACAGAGAAATTTCGCGGTACGCTTGCGCGTGTTTCGAAAGATCGTCGTAGAAACAGACGGCGTGGCGTTTGGAGTCGCGGAAATATTCGCCCATCGCGCAAGCCGCGTACGGCGCGATGTATTGCAAGGTTGCCGGCTCCGTGGCAGAGGCCGCGACAACGATCGTGTAGTCCATCGCGCCCGCATCCGTCAGGACTTTTACCATTTGCGCGATCGTCGAACGCTTTTGTCCGATGGCGCAGTAAATGCAAATGACGTCGCCGCCCTTCTGGTTGAGAATGGTATCCAGAATGATGGCGGTTTTTCCGGTCTGGCGATCGCCGATGATCAATTCGCGCTGGCCGCGGCCAATCGGAATCATGGAGTCGATGGCCTTGATGCCGGTTTGCAAAGGTTCACGCACGGGTTGCCGGTCAACGACGCCCGGCGCAATGCGCTCAATCGGTATGCGCTGGTTGGTGGAGATCGGACCTTTGCCGTCGAGCGGCACGCCAAGCGGATTGACGACGCGGCCCACCATCGCTTCGCCGACGGGCGCGGACATAATCGTTCCGGTGCGCTTGACCGTGTCGCCTTCCTGCACAAGCGTGTACTCGCCTAAGAGCACGGCGCCGACCTGGTCTTCTTCGAGGTTCAGCGCGATGCCGAAAACGTCATGCGGAAAGGCCAACATTTCGCCGGACATGGCTTTTTCCAGCCCGTAAATGCGCGCGATACCGTCGCCCACGGAAATGACCGTGCCGACTTCCTCGACCGCCACAGCCTGCTCGTAATTGGCGATCTGCGACTTCAGTATCTTGGTTATTTCATCCGCTTTAATCGATGCCATTCCCAACTCCTATTCGGAAATCATTTGCGCGCGCATGCGTTCGAGCTGAGTGCGTACGGAGCCGTCATAAATAGTCGAACCGATTCGCACAACGGCGCCGCCGATCAGCGCTTTATCCGTTGTGAATTGCGCTTGTACCCTTTGGCCCGTGAGTTTGGTGAGAGCCGCGCCAAGCTCGGCGCGCTCGACTTCTGTTAAATCCGCCGCGGAAGTTACCGTGGCCTGCGTAATTCCCTGGCGTGCGTCCAGTAGGCGGCTGAAGGCCTGCTCAATTTCGATCAGCATCGCGGCGCGGCGCTGATCGACAATCACAAAAAGATAATTGCGCAGCGTGCGGCTCGCGCCCATGCGATTTACAAGTTCTTCAATCACGTTGTGCTTCACAGCGCGCGCGATAGAAGGATTGGCGAGCAGTGAATGCAATTCCGCCGATTCGCGCATCAGGGTGGCGAAATCGGCAAGCTCGTGCTTCACCTGTTCGGCTTGGCCCTTTTCGAGCGCGACGTCCACGAGGGCCCCTGCGTAACGCTCCGCCAGCGCCTTCAATTCGAGCCTCTTTCCAGCTTGGCAAGAAACGACTGGAACATTTTCGAGCGGATTTCCGGGTTCATCCGCGAGGTTACGAGCGCCGCCGCGCGCTCGACGGACAAGGCCGCCGCAACGTGCCGCAACTGCTGCTGCGCCGCGCGTTCGGACGCAGCCATTTCCGCTACAGCGGCCTGATTGATCTTTTCAATTTCCGCAACGCTCGAAGCGCGCAGGCGCTCTTTTTCGGCGGTCCAGTTTTGCTGTGCTTCCTGGCGCAATTTTTCGAGGTCGTTATTCAGATTTTCGGTTTTTGCCTGCGCCTGAGCCAATTCGCGGTCTGCTTCAGCTTTCACTGCGCTGGCTTCCACGATGCTGGCTGAAATTTCCTTGGCGTTGGAGCTGAAAAATGCGCCGCCATGTTTGGCAATCAGAAAGCTGATCGCGCCAAACACGATCAGGAAGTTGAGCCAGCGGAAAATCATGCCTATTGGAGAATCCGCTGGGTCCTGCTTCGCGGATTCCTGGGCAAATGCCGGATACGCCATAAAGAAGGACAGCAGCAAAACGCCGGAGGCTAGCGACAGATAGCGGCGGCAAGTGATCATCGTGCGTCCCCGCCCTGCATGCTTCCCGGTCTGGAAGGGACCCCAGCAAGGATCGCGTTAGCGATATCGTCAGCCAGAACGCCGCTGGACTGTTGGAGTTCGGCTTCCACGGCCTTTATTTCCGAGGCCAAAGCAACCTTCGCTTCCTGAATCGTGCTTTGCGCCGTAGCGCGCGCCGCCGTGATTGTGGCCTGGCGCGCATCGAGAGTGCGTCGGCGCTCGGCTTCCTGCTCCACAAAAATCTGGCTGCGCGTCTTTTTCACGGTCTCGTTATAGGTTTGCAGCTTTTCGCGTGCGGCCACGCGCGCAGCTTCGGCTTCCGCTTTCGCGCCTTCGGCGCGGCTGTGGCGTTCGTTGAGCACACGCATCATGGGCTTGAAAAAACTCCAGCTCATGAACAAATAGAAAAGGAAAACGATAATGACTGTAGGGACAGCCTGCAGGAAAAGCTGCGCGAGTTGGTGAACGATTTCCACTGATTATGCTAAGGCACCCGACAATGCCTGCCAGCCTTTATTTAATGAATTGGGAATCTCCGACACACACACTAACACCTGCACCCTCGGACACCCCCGTGCTGGACAAAGGAGTGATTTTATAGCATCGGAAGCCGTTTGACGCAAGCCCTAGAGCGGCCTTTCCCCGCTTTTTTGGACATAAATATTTATTCAGGTTTCCGAAGTAGATTTTCGGTGTTTCCACTTCCCGTTGGAACGCTTTGCGGCGCGGTTTTTGTGGCGCCGGCGTCTCGCCGGCACTTTTTCTTCGCAGCTGTTTCACCGCGCGCTTGCTGGGGCCAAACCCGGCGCGTTAGAATGACCGCGCCGTGCCCGGCCTATCCTGAATATATGGATAAATATGTTTGCTCGGCTCGGCTCGGCCCTCGTCCGTGCACTCGATCCGGCGAATTGGATGAAGGAGAATGGAATGCCCGCGTTTCCCGGTGTAGATTTCCTGGATTTCGATTCGCTGCTGAACGACGAGGAATTGCTCGCGCGGAAAACGGCGCGGCAGTTTGTGGATGAGCACGTCATCCCCATCATTGAAAAACACAATCGCGAATCGACGTTCCCGTTGCACCTCGTGCCCAAACTGGGCGAGATGGGATTTTTCGGCGCGAGCCTCGAAGACTACGGCTGCGCGGGCATGTCGAACGTGGCGTACGGCCTCGTCACGCAAGAACTGGAGCGCGGAGATTCGGGGCTGCGCAGCTTCGTTTCTGTGCAAAGCGCGCTCGTGATGTATCCGATCTATACATATGGATCCGCGGCACAAAAAGAAAAATGGCTGCCGCGGTTACAAAGCGGAAAGGCGGTGGGATGCTTTGGCCTCACCGAGCCGCAGTTCGGTTCCAATCCCAGCGGGATGCTGACGCGCGCCGTGTTGCGCGGCGATCGCTACGTGCTGAACGGCGAAAAAATGTGGATCACCAATGGATCGCTCGCTGACGTTGCACTGGTGTGGGCCCGATGCGACGACGAAAAAATTCGCGGATTCTTAATCGATAAAGGGACGCCGGGTTTTAAGGCATGGGACGTGCACGGAAAACTTTCGTTGCGAGCGTCGATTACATCCGGACTTGCGTTGACGGATTGCGAAATTCCGGCGGCGAATGTGCTGCCGGGAGTTGCGGGCATGAAAGGTCCGCTCAGTTGCCTCACGCAGGCGCGATACGGCATCGGTTGGGGCGCAATTGGCGCGGCGATGGCTTGCTATGACACAGCTCTGCAGTATGCAAAGACACGCAAACAATTTCAGAACAAGCCGATCGCGTCGCACCAGTTGGTGCAGGACAAGCTGGTTTTCATGATCACGGAGATTTCCAAAGCGCAACTCCTTGCGCTGCACATCGGCCGGAGAAAAGATCAAGGCAAGGTCGAGCCGTCGCACATCTCCATGCTGAAAATGAATAACGTGTGGATGGCCATGGAAACGGCGCGCAAGGCGCGCGACATTCTGGGCGCGAACGGAATCGTGGACGACTACTGCGTGATGCGGCATATGAACAATCTGGAGTCGGTGTACACCTACGAAGGAACACACGATATTCATCGCCTGGTGATCGGCGAGCGCATTACGGGCATTCCCGCTTATTTTTAATTTCTGGTTCGATGATTAGTTTTGTTTGTTTGAGGAGGACTTGATGTTTCGTAATTCCGGCAGTTCGGCGCACGTCCTTCCATTTCTTTCCCATGCATTTTTTCTTACTGCATTTCTGCTCGCGATGGCCGTCGCGCCCCCGCCTTCGTCAGCGCAAGAAAAACCGAAAGTTCGCGCCATCACCGCGTTCATTCGCCTGGACCCGACACAGTACAAGCAGCAAATCACGGACACTCTGAGCATGCTGCGCAAATCGGAGGCCCGCTTCGATCTGGCGGGCTATCACGTCGAAACGATTCGTATCACGACGCAGCCGTTCACCGAGTACACGCGCGGAAAATCCAAACAGGACGTTCTGACGTTCTTTCACGATCTGGATGACGTCGCCAAGCGCGAAAATATTCTGGTGGGCATCGGCCCCGCGCTGATGACGGACAACGACGATCCCGCACAGGCGCAAATTCTGGCGGAAATACTGAGCACGACGTCGCAGATTCGCGGCACGATTATTGTTGCCGGAGCGGACGGCATTCACTGGAAATCCGTGCACGCCGCGGCCGAGGTGATGAAATATCTGGAAGATCACACGGACCACAGCGTGGGCAATTTTTATTTCGCGGCCATCGCTAACGTTCCGGCGTACTCGCCGTTCTATCCCGCGTCCTACCATCAGGGCAACGGGCATCAATTCGCCCTCGCGCTCGAATCGGCCAACGTGGTGGCCGCGGCAATGGCCACGCCGCGCGACGCGGAGGCGACGCGCCAGGCGATTATCGCGGAACTCGGCATGCACGCGAGCGCGATTCAGGATATTGCCAGCAAGATTGACAACGAAACAGGCTGGACGTATCAGGGCATCGATCTTTCCCCCGCTCCGCACAAAGAGGTTTCGATCGCGTCGGCAATGACGGGTTTTACGGGCGGACATTTTGGCACGAGCGGCACGATGACTGCGGCCGCGACCATTACTTCCGCGCTGCGGGATATCTCCGTGAAGAAAGTGGGCTACTCCGGGCTGATGATGCCGGTGATGGAAGACACGCGGCTTTCGCAGCTGTGGAGCGAGGGCGCGCTATCCATTGATCAGCTCCTTGCGTACTCCGCGGTGTGTGGCACGGGGCTCGACACAATTCCACTTCCGGGAGACACATCTGCTCAGCAGCTCGAGCGGATTATCGGCGACATGGCCAGCCTCTCCGTGAAATGGACCAAGCCGCTCAGCGCGCGCCTTCTACCCGTGGCTGGAGCGAAAGCCGGTGATCGCACCGCATTCGACGATCCCAACCTGATTAACACCATCATTCAACCGCTACCCTAGCCTGACATTCTCACCGCAGCAACGAGACAGTGCCGCGCCCGTCGCCAATCGGTGCTCCCTGGCGGCCGCGAGCTGCTGTGGAGTAAACCTGGGAACGCCAATCTCCCGATTGGCGCCTTGCGACCCGCCAATCGGGAGATTGGCGTTCCAGGAAGCACACCATCCACGAGAGATGCAGCCGAAAATGCTATGCGTTGGTGAAGGCGTGCAGCGCGGCCATGAGGATAGGTTTCGCCCACTGCGGAGCTTTTTTCAAATCGCACGTCGCCACCGTTCTGCCTCTTCGCGCGTGGAGAATCAATTTTGGATTTGGCGCGCGGCCCGCGTGAAGATCGGCCTCTTCGCTGTTATCGTAGACAAAAACTTCCGTTAATTTTGGCAGCAGCTGAATTAAATTCCAGATGCTGCGCGCGTAGCGTTCGCGAATTTTTGTCTCGGGAATGTCGTGCCCACCTCGCTTCACGCGTGCGCGTACTCGCGCGAGGTGCAGTTCAGGACTTGCGAGGCCCACGTACCAAACACGCACTTCAATTCCCTTGAGAATTGCCTTTTCAAGTAGTGCGGCAAGCGTGTGCCCGCCCAGCGTGGTCTCGATTGCGAAGTTGCAGCGTTCCTCAATGGCGCGTTCGAGCAGGCGCTTCCCCTCGTTCCACGCCGCGCCGTTTGCTTTTTCCTGCGTGATGCCTGGATTCGCGGAGAGGATGCGCCGGGCAGCTTCATCCGGATTGAAATACTCCGTGCCGCTTCGGCGAAACATGGCGCCGCCGATGCTGCTTTTGCCCGCGCCATTCGTTCCGGCCAGCACGTAGATGCACGGATTCGGATCGGATTTAGCCACGCTTGCGTGCAGCGTTTACTGCGGCTTTGCCAAGTTCCTTGGGCGATGCTGAAAAAGCAGCCTGCATGGCGGAACGCGCCTTGGGGCCCTGCATCCGGTCGAGCATGGCGTCGAATTCATCGCTCAGCCTATTTAGCCGGAATTCGGCGGCATGCGTAAGCTTTTTAAACTCATCTATGGAAATGAGGATGGCTTTGGGCGCGTCGTGTTTGGTGATCACCACGGTGCCGCCCTGCAGCGCCATTTCCAGGGCGCGCGCAAATTCGTTCTTAGCCTGGGTGGCCGTAAAGCGGGCAGACTCACTGGGCGGTTGCGGAACAGCGCTGGCAGCCGAAAGAGCATTTCTACGGGAACTCATGGGTGTCTCCTAATAGCCATTTTAGCTATTTTAGTTATTTTGGTCAATATGCAAAAAAACATTGCGGCAGCGCAACAAAAACGCCCTACAGTCTGGCCTTGAATGCGATGGATTTATCCTAAAGAAGTGGTAGCTACGGTTTAGGGCCAGCGAGAACCGCGGGATTCACCACATTGATCGGGGTGCCCATCCAGAAGGCTGTGATCTGGTCAAAAATTTCAGCGAATTGCAAATCGTATTCGTCGCGGGTGACGTAGCCGATGTGCGGCGTGCAGACCACATTTTTCATCTTGAGCAATGGATGATTCGGATCGCGCAGCGGCTCTTCCTCGAAGACGTCCACGGCAGCCATTCCCGGGCGGCCCTTTTGCAACGCATCCACCAGCGCACCCGGCTCGATCAGCGGCGCGCGACTCGTGTTGACGAGCACAGAGGTCGGCTTCATCCTCGCCAAGTCCGCGGCAGTGACGATTCCTCGCGTTGCCGCGTACAGGCGCAGGTGCAGCGAGAGAACGTCGCTCTCTTCAAAAAACGCGTCCTTGCTTTCCGCCGAGGCGTAGCCATCCTGCCGCGCACGTTCGAGAGCGTCTCTGCCCGACCATGCCAGTACTCGCATGCCAAAGGCTTTTCCGTAACCTGCCACGGTGCTGCCAATTCGTCCGTAACCATAAATTCCCAGCGTTTTGCCGCGGAGCGTCTCGCCCACTCCAATTTGCCAGCTTCCTGCCTGCAAGGAAGCCATCTGCTGCGGAATCTGCCGCACTGCGGCCATAATAAGGCCCCAGGTTAATTCCGCAGCCGCAAAGCACGGCGTGCCGGCATGCTGGCTGGACGAAACCACCACGCCCATCCGCGTGCAGGCGTCAATATCGATATGCGGAAAAACGCTGCGCTGGCTGATCAGCTTTAATTTGGGCAGTTGCGCGAGCAACGAGGCCTGGATTTTTGTGCGCTCGCGGATTAACACCAGAACTTCTGTATCTTTCAGTCGCTCCGCCAGCGTATCCGTGTCCTGCACATGGTCGTTCCAGATTTTCACCTCATGCTTTTTCAGTTTTTCAAAGCACGGAAGCGTTCGGATGGTGTCAAAGTAATCGTCCAAAATTGTGATTTTCATCTCGGCTCGCAGTCCCTCTTATATTGAATGCCCATAAACTTTTCAGGGCCGTTGTCTGAATATATCGTGACGGAGGCTTTACCATGGGATTAAAATCGGGCGACCTCTGATGCACCAAAATTGACTCATGGCGTGTAGTAAGATATGCTCAGTATATGAGTAAGCGTCTGCAGGTTCTCCTGAAAGACCCAGAGTATCGGGAGATTCGCCAAGCGGCGCGAGCGCGCAACATGTCCGTCTCTGAATGGGTTCGCCAGGCGCTCAGCCTGGTGCGCCGACGGGAACCCTCCGGCAATGCCGACAAAAAAATCCAGGCTGTACGGACCGCTGCGCGATACCAGTTTCCCACAGCGGACATCGAGCAGATGCTGGCCGAGATAGAAAGCGGTTACGGCCCGAAAAAAACCAATGATTCTGATTGACTCCAATATTCCCATGTACCTGGTAGGTGCGCCGCATGCACATAAGGCCGACGCGCAGCGCTTGATTGAGAAACTTGTTAGTGAGCAGCAACGACTGGTAACCGACGCGGAAGTATTGCAAGAAATACTGCACCGCTTTGTTGCGATCAACCGACGTAACGCCATTCAGCCCACTTTCGATTCCCTGCGCGCGGTTACCGACGAGGTTTTGCCAGTCGATCGGACGGTAGTAGAACGCGCGAAACAAATCGTATTGGGCTATACGGCATTATCGGCACGCGACGCAGTGCATATTGCCGTAATGGAAGCTCACGGAATCGAAAATATATTGAGCTTCGATTCCGGTTTTGACCAATTCCCCGGCATTTCTCGACTGCACTGACTCATGCAATTTTCGGACCCTAGCGCATCTTCAAGGCCTCTTTTAAATTTGCCGGGCATATTTTTGAACACAAAATAAACGTTGTTGCGCTAGGTTCACACGGACGGCCTGGTTTAGGATAGGCTATGTTCTGTCCGTGCCGCGCAAGCGTTCGTGTCCGACTGCGCGCCTGATCTAAAAAATTTAATTAAGCGGGAGCTTCGATGGAAATCGAACTGAGTCTAGAATTTTTGCGCGTTGTCGAGCAGGCGGCCATTGAATCGGCAAAGACTATGGGTCTCGGAGATGGCCACAAAGCAGACCAGGCCGCGGTCAGCGCGATGCGCCGCGTAATGGACGAAGTGCCCATGGATGGCACGATCGTAATCGGCGAAGGCGAACGCGACGAAGCCCCGATGCTTTTTATCGGCGAAAAAATCGGCGCGGCCCAGCATGTGCGCGGATTCAATTTTCCGGCCGTGGATATCGCCGTCGATCCACTGGAAGGCACGAACCTGTGCGCCACGGGAGCTCCCGGATCGATTACGGTGCTGGCCGCCAGCGAAAAGGGCGGATTGCTACACGCGCCCGACCTGTACATGGAAAAAATTATTGTGGGGCCATCCTGCAAGGGCGCCGTCGATCTGGACGCGCCGGTCTCCGACAACCTGACGGCGATCGCGAAGCGGCTGGAACGCGACGTGGAAGATCTGGTGGTGATTGTTCTGGAACGGACTCGCCACGAAAAATTGATTGCAGACATTCGCGCGACGGGCGCGCGCATTCGTCTGATCGGCGACGGCGACCTCTCCGCTGGAATTTCTGCGGCGGTTATCGGGACCGGCGTCCACGCGGTGATGGGCACGGGCGGCGCGCCGGAAGGCGTACTGACTGCCGCGGCGCTTCGCTGTCTAAACGGAGAAATTTTGGCGCGTCTCGTAGTGGCCAAGCCCGAGCATGAAGAGCGCCTCGCAAAGATGGGCATCAAGGACGGCAAACGCATTTACCGCACAGAAGACCTCGCGCCCGGCAAGAAAATTATTTTCGCGTGCACCGGCGTCACCGATGGAAACTTGTTACGCGGCGTTCGCTTCTTCGGCGAAGGCATCCGCACGCAATCGCTCGTCGTCACGCTGGACGAGCGCCAGGTGCGTTTCGTCGACACCGTAACACTCGATAAACGCCCCGACGTCAAAGTCCGCTTCGCCTAGGTTAGTTCTGTGACCGCTCCGGGCGAATTAAAAACGTCTCGACTTCTCCTGCGCTCGGTAGGGCGCGAAGACATCCCCGCCCTCATACGTCTCGCCGGCGCCAGAGAAATCGCGGCCACTACGCTTGGCATCCCACATCCGTACGCAGAGCAAGACGCGGGCGAGTACGTCAGAAAGTGCGAAGAAGATTTTTTGGCGGGACGCTCCGTCACATTCGCCATTTGCAAATTACCCGAGCGTGAATTCTTCGGCGCAATTGGGCTCGTGATTTCGGAAGCACACCGCCGGGCGGAACTCGGTTACTGGATCGGAGTGCCTTTTTGGAATAAAGGTTACGCCACCGAAGCTTCCAAAGCGGTTCTGTCCTTTGGTTTTAAAACGCTGCGATTAAATAGGATTTACGCGCACCACACCGTCGGCAACACAGGCTCGCAGCGCGTAATCCAAAAAATCGGCATGCGCCACGAGGGCCGCTTACGCCAACACGTCCTGAAGTGGGACAAATTTTTAGATATTGAGAACTACGGAATCCTGGCGGAAGAATTTCTAAGCAGCTGACCCGCAACAAATCCTGCGCACCCGCGAGCGAAACCCAAAAAGAAGCTGAGCAGCTTTGAAAAAAATTCAGGAGGAATAAAACCGGCGTGATGATCTGAGTCCCCTGTAGAGGGAACTTATTCGCCAACGTGATGTGCCGCTGCCCGGCGAACAAATTCGCCGAAGCAAAGCTGCCCGCGAAGGCGAAACGGCGCGAACCCTTCGGAATCTAAGAGTTCGCGCCGTTCGTTTGAAATTTCTTTTTTTCAGCCGACTACCGGTGGCCCATCGCAGCTGGGTGCATCCGACGCGCCAGTTGTTCGACTCGCGAGACCTGGGGCTGTGCCAACGGGCGCACTGCTCCATTGCCGCTTGAGACGTGGTCGCTGATCGCGGCCAGGCGCTTCAGAATCGATTGCCACTGTTCCCAGTCCAGCTGTCGGAGGAAAGGCCGCAACCCCTGGATGAATGGATCTTCCAGAAGCGCTTCGCCGTTCGTTTCCGGAACGAAGAAACGGTTCAGACCAACGCCAAGCGCTTCGGAAATCTTTTCCAGAGTTCCGAGGCTGGGCGTCATCTGTCCGCTTTCGATCCGTGACAGATACGACCGGGAAACACGAGAACGTGCCTGGAGCTGGCTCTGCGTCATCCCGCGCGACTCGCGCAATTGCCGGATGCGTTGACCAATATTCTCCACCGTCTCGCGGTTCGGCCATTTCTCGAAGAGCTGCCGATCGTCGCCTGGAAGCTCCTGCGGCTCGGGAGGAGGAATTAGAAATTCCACCTTTGGCGGCAGTAAACGTAGGCAACGGCGACAGTTCCCCGTGCGGGTGCGATATTGCACAAGCCCGCAGGTCTTGCAACGGATTACTTCGCGATCAAGGTCGATATCCACGGCAACCTTATTTCCGTTTGTACCGTTTATTGCTGTCGTACTATTTTGTTCCGACACCGGGTACTCCTCGCAGACTATTCCGGCATGCGGATGAGAGGGACTTCGTACGTGGGGAAGGCAGCAGCTGGCGCGACCGACATAATGGAGGCATCCGCTTCCGGTGTCAAGTAGTTTCTCCGCTCCTTTAATCAAATCGGTTAGATCCGAATTTCCATTAGTCCTTTCCACCCAACAGCGGCTCCGGTACGACAGGCTTCAGAGTGTCTGGTTTAAATGTGAGCCTAACGAAAATCAAAACCACACCACCAACTTGCGGTATTCTACCCAGGCTCAAATAGGAAACGCCCCGTAGCGCAGAC
>DASRQU010000083.1:0-35808 GCA_035696345.1 Candidatus Acidiferrales bacterium | reverse complement strand
CCATCGCCGCGGAGATACCGGAGACCTGTATGCCTGACAGTGGGAACGTTGCAGCTGGGAGAGATTGGAGTTACGAGATCATCTCATTTGTTGTTCTCGCAATCCTGAGCGCCTTGAGCCACTTTTGGTACGTCCTCATTATTTTTGCCTCCGCACTTCTGACCCGCGAACTCGTGGGCCTGTCGTTCCGCTATCTAATGGACTCGCTTCCACTGGTTCCTTGGCATTCCTGGAAAGCGAGCGGGCTGAACGTCCAGGCAGCACATCTACGGCATCAGGTATTTAAACCTTTCAAATAAGCTAGAGCGTGGATTGCAGCGATTAACGTCCGATGCAACGATGGCGACGGTCCGGAATCGTAACGCAGTAAATACAAAGATTCCGGGAATGGAGTCCGATATGTTGCGCTGGACGCTTATATTTCTCGTCGTTGCAATCGTGGCGGCGGTATTTGGTTTTGGCGGAATCGCTGCAGCTTCGGCTGGCATTGCCAGGATCCTATTTTTCATTTTCCTGATCCTCTTCATCGTCTCGCTCTTGGGCGGGCTGATGCGAAGAGCGTAAGGGACGGTGATCGAATTCCCATTTTTCCGCGGTTCGATGAAATTTGCATTCGCGGAGACTGGTGAGCCTATTTAAAAATCGCTACAACCGGGAAACGATGTTTCCATGAGTAAGGGGGATACAAGATGAAGGTAATCACACGATTCTTACTGGCGTTTGTTTTGGCCGCAACCGTTGTGTCTGCGGCCGACCGAGACACTAAAGACAAAGACAAACAGGACGATCGGCTGAAAAATTCCGGCGTCATACTCGGAGAAATCCTCAACATCAAAGACAGCATTCCGCAGGACCTGATGGACAAGGCGAAATGCGTCGTAGTCATTCCTTCAGTGCTGAAAGCTGCGTTTATTGTGGGCGGAAGTTACGGCCGCGGAACGGTAGTCTGCCGCAACGAGAAAGCCCGGACTGGTTCCTGGGGCGCTCCGGCGATGATGGTGCTGGAGGGCGGAAGTGTGGGATTTCAAATCGGCGGGGAAGCAACAGATTTCGTGATGCTCATCATGAACGACCATGGCGTAAACAGCTTGCTTCACAGCAAAGTAAAACTGGGCGGCGATGTATCGGTGGCTGCCGGACCCGTCGGCAGAACGGCGGAAGCGGACACGGACGCTTACGTGAGAGCGGAAATTCTGACATATTCCAGAGCGCGCGGGGCTTTCGCCGGCGTTTCCCTCGAAGGCGCATCCTTGAGACCGGACGAAGACGCGAACGAAGCACTGTACGGTCGCAAGATCACCGCAAGCGCCATTGTAATGGGCCCTTCGGCAGTTACTCCACCTCCGGCGGCACATCAGCTGATCGCTTTATTGGATAAAGCCTCACCCACCTCAAGAGCTCATCGATAAATCCTCCAAACGTGGGAAGGCTATATTAGCCTTCCCACCCTTCTCGATCCGGCGGTTGCTTCGTTTCGCCATATTCTTTTTATTCGGCAGTTTTTCGCGCGCGACATCCGTGCTCGAAATTATTTAAGTAACGTTTTCTGCGACGATGCTTCGCCACATTTTTATTCTACAGCGTTCAGCCTCTGCAAATACGACTCCTCATTGATTGTTACTTTTGGCACGCGCGCATAAATTCAGGTAACTGTCGCGCATGAACTAAATAAAAAAGGAGACAACCCATGCGAATCCTGAAACTTTCAATCTTACTTCTTACTTGTCAATTCCTCCTTGGCGGAGCGGGAATTAACGCAAAGCAAGATAATTCTTCCCACAGGGGTCCGCGAAATGGTGATCAGTTCTTACAGCGTGAAGTTGGCCACGAGCTGAACATGGTGCCGTGGTACTCGGTTTTTGACATTCTTAAGTATTCGGTTCATGACCAGGAAGTAACTCTCAGCGGCGCTGTGGTCAACCCGACCACCAAGACGGACGCCGAAAATGCGGTAAAGCATATCGAGGGGGTGGAGAAAGTGAACGACCAGGTGGAGGTGCTACCACCATCGCCTATGGATGATGAAATCCGTCGCGCAGAATACCGGGCGATCTATTCTCAAGGGACGCTTTCCAGATACGGACTCGGCGCCCTGCAATCAATTCACATCATCGTGAAGGGTGGCCATGTGACGCTCGAGGGAAGCGTGGACAACCAAGCGGATAAAAACGCCGCGGGAATTTATGCGAATGGCGTGCCGAACGTGTTCTCGGTGAACAACAATCTCCAGGTGACTGGAGGTAAGTAGACAGCTTTCACGGCATCGTACCTAGGCTAACCGAGCACCACAGTGACGTGGTGCTCGACCCCGTCGTCTGACAGTGGAATCTTGGCCGGGCCAGGCACAGCTTTTCCGTCAAATTCAACTCTGGAGACCCCGCGGCAGATGCCGCGGGGATTTTCCACGTTTATGAAATAGGTTGCGGAGTGATATTTAAAAGTTACCGAGTAACCGGGCCACGTTTTCGGTATGCATGGATCGATATACAGATTCGCTGCCCGCACACGAAAACCTAAAATCCATTCCGAACCGGCGCGATAGAACCATCCTGCAGATCCCGTGTACCACGTCCAACCGCCACGGCCAATGTGCGGCGCCTCCGCATAGGCGTCTCCTGCGAGGACGTACGGCTCGACTTTATATCGCTGCACGCCCGCACGCGTGTTCGAACGGTTGATGGGATTCAACAATTGAATCAACTGACCGGCCTTGTCTCCATCGCCCAGTGCCGCGAAGGCCATAATTGTCCACATCGCAGCGTGAGTGTATTGCCCACCGTTTTCGCGAATCCCGGGAACATATCCTTTAATGTAACCCGGATCCTCAGGCGTATGGTCAAAGGGCGGAGTCAGAAGCAACACGAGCCCGCTGGTGTGACGCACTAATTGTTCGTTGACTGCGGCCATTGCGCGAGATGCCCTGCCATATTCCGCGGCGCCGCTCAGCACGCCCCACGACTGCGCGATCGAATCGATTTTGCATTCCGTATTTTGCGATGACCCCAGCGGCGTGCCGTCGTCGAAATATGCGCGCCGGTACCAGCCGCCGTCCCATCCCTCTCGCTCCAGGGCAGCCTTTAGCGCGCTGACATGCAAACGCCACGATTCTCCGCGCCTGAATTCTCCGCGCGTATCGGCAATCTTCGCAAACTCCCACAAAATGGTGTGCAGGAACCAGCCTAACCAAACGCTTTCTCCCTTGCCATGCTGGCCGACTCGGTTCATGCCATCGTTCCAGTCGCCAGTGCCCATCAGCGGCAGGCCATGGCTTCCAACATTCAGGCTGCGATCCAAGGCACGTGCGCAGTGTTCGAACAGGGTTGCGCTGTAACTCGAACTGTTCGGCTGGAAATAGGATTCCAATTGACCAGGAGCCAGTTCGTCGCCTTCGAGAAACGGAACCAATTCGTCGAGGATTTTCAGATCCCCGGTGGCTTCAATAAAGTGAATGACCGCGAATGGCAGCCACAGGAGGTCATCCGATATGCGCGTACGCACGCCTCTACCAGACGGCGGATGCCACCAGTGCTGCACATCGCCCGCGATAAATTGACGTGAAGCGGCCCTCAACAAATGTTCTCGAGCAATCCCGCGTCCAGCCGTCGTGAGAGCCATGACGTCCTGAAGCTGATCTCGGAATCCGTAGGCACCGCTAAGCTGATAGAAGCCTGCACGAGCCCAGACACGGCAACAGAGCGTCTGGTAAAGCACCCAGCGGTTCATCAGGATATCCAACCCTCGATCCGGCGTTTTCACCTGGACCGCGCCGAGAATGTCGTCCCACGCGGTCGTGACTTCCTTCAAAACGCGGTTCACATTCCTTGATCTGTACTTGCCGATGAGCTCGCGCGCCTTCTGTTTGTTTTCAGACTGACCCAGAAAGAAAACAACATTTTTGCTTTCGCCATTGCGCAGTTCGATCGATTCCTGCAACGCGGTGCACGGGTCCAGTCCCGCGCCAACTTTTCCTGAGAGCGTGCGTCCCGGGTCAAGGCCCAACGGGCGTTGTAGACTGCCATTTCGTCCGATGAATTCAGTCCTGTCCGCGGTAAACGCGGTCTGCTTCCCCGCCATATCTGCGAATGCTACGCGCCCGCCAAATTCGCTGTTCAGGAGGCTGCGTGCAAACATGGCCCCCGATGTGGGGTCCAGTTCCGTAACAATGTAAGGGGCCGTGACGGTTCTGGAACCGCCCAAAATCCATTCCACATACGCTGTGACGGAAAGGCGGCGCGGCCGGCCGGAAGTGTTTTTTAAGGTCAGCTGGAAAATTTTAATCGAGTCATCCGGCGGAACGAACTGCAGCAAATCGAGCGCAATGCCGTGAGATTCATTCTGGAACCGGCTATATCCTTGTCCGTGGCGCGCAACGTAAACGGCAGTTTCGTCGCGAATAGGCAGCGCCGTGGGACTCCACAATTCGCCCGATGTTTCGTCGCGAACAAACATTACTTCGCCGGACGGATCGGACAAATGTTCGTTCGACCACGGCGTGAGTTGATTTTCGTGGCTGTTTTGAGACCACGTAAAACTGGATCCGGATTCGGAAACGATGGATCCGAACGTGGGATTCGCAAACACGTTGACCCAAGGTTCCGGCGTACGCAGTCCCTCCGCGAGTACCGTCACGTACTCGCGCCCATCTTTATCGAAGCCGCCTGTTCCATTGAAAAATTCCAAATCCAGTTTGGGCGGCACCACATCCGGCGGTTTGACAACTCGGGTGCGCCGTCTCGCTACGGGTGAAGTCGATTCCTTGAGGAGCGATTGCGTCCGGCCAAATTGTTCCGTCAGGTTGCCGCGCCGGCTGAGGATCAGTACGCGAGCAAAGCTCTGAAGCTGTGCGCGTGTCTGCGGGGTCAAGAGATCGCCACGTACGAGGAAAATTCGGCCGAGTGCATTTCCCAAATCTGGAGACAGTCGTAGCTGGCTTCCATGCACCAGGGCTTCGAGCGATCCCTGGAAATCCTGATTGTACGACGGCGGCTTTTCGTTGACGATCACCAGGTCCGCGGACAACTGCTTCATGCGCCAGTATTCGTGGGCGCGCAGCAACTGCCGAATTGTTTCCACATTTTCTTCGTTGTCGATGCGTGCAAGTATGATCGGCAAATCGCCCGAAATTCCGAGCGACCACAGCGTGGACATATCCAGGTTTACGCGACTCAGGAGGTCCGACGCCGGACGGAGTGACGCCTCCGGATAAATTACCGCGTTGGCGAGGCGCTGAAATAACTGCGCTTCATCCGGCCCGATGGACAGGTGATGCAACTGCACCTGCGCGTGCGTCCACGCGAGCGTAAGGGTTCGTTCAAAGGCGCGAGAGTCTCGGTAACGGTCCGCCAAATCCAGAGCTTGCTCTCGCGACTCGGCCGCAATCGTCGTGAACACCAGACGCGCGGAGGTGCCCGGCGCGATTTTTACGGTCCTGCGTAAACTGAAGGACGGATCCAGGACAGAGCCCACAGTGTTTGAAAGCTTGCGGCCCTCGGCAATGGACAGCGGATTGCGAATATCGTTCCCACGGCCTAAAAAGCGCGCGCGGTCTGTTTCATATTCCAGTTCGCCAACCGTCTCTCCGTGCACATAAAGGATGTGCGCGGCCCAAACGGACGCGTCTTCTTCGGAGCGCTTGCGGCGTGTGGCGAGCAGCGCACCAATCTCCGGAACAAATTCAGTTTCGACGAATAAATTCGCAAACGCGGGATGGGCCTGGTAAGCCGCCTGTGGCGCAAGCGCAAGCTCCAGATACGACGTCACCTGAATTTCACGCACACGGACGCCCAGGTTAGTAATCGTGACGCGCCGCACTTCAGCGTCATTTTCAGATGAGACGACCACCTCTAGCTTGGTATTGATGGAGCGGTCTCGCCTGAAAAATTCGGCGTGATCTTCGTAAAACTCGGCTTCGTAGGAATCGGCTTCGGCGCCAACTGGCTGGAAGCCTGCCGACCAGACATTCTGATTTTGCTCGTCGCGCAAAAAGATGTAGCTTCCCCAGCAATCACGCGTTGCATCTTCGCGCCAACGCGTGAGGGCAATGTCCCGCCAACGGCTATATCCGGAGCCTGCCGCGGTCATCATCACGGTGTAGCCGCCGTTAGAGAGCAATTGCGTGCGCGGGGTCGCCTCGTCCACGGAAGTAAAGCGGCGCACGACCGGAGCAAATTCGTCACGCACTTTTGCTACGGCGGAAACTTCTTCGGCGCGCGGCCGCGCAACCAGCACATCGCGCGGCGTGCGTTCCTGCAACAGAAGCTCCGTGGCCTGCACGATAGGATCGGCATGAAACCGCGTGCGCATCACACCGTCCGCTAGCACATTAGCCAGCGAAACGAGGGACATGCCTTGATGGTGGGCCATGAATGCGTAAATCACCGCCACATCCTTGCCTTCCGGGACCCGCGTCTTCGTGTAATCCAAGGCTTCGTAAAATCCGTACCGGCCGCTTCCGCCGCTTTTAGCAATTTTTTTGAAATTTTGCAGGCTCTCCGATGGAAACACCATGCTCGCGAGCGCGGTGGCGTACGGCGCGATGACCATATCCTCGCTCAAGCCGCGCTTCAGGCCCAGACCGGGTACGCCAAATCCCATATATTGATACGTGAGGTTTAAATCGCGTGCGTTAAAAGCCGATTCGGAAACTCCCCAGCACGGAACCCCGCGTTCCGCGCCGTATTCAATTTGACGGCGCACCACTTCCCGGTACGTCTGGCTGAGCATGCTTCCTTCCGGCGAACGCATGACCAGCGCCGGCATCAAATACTCAAACATCGATGCGGACCACGAAATCAGCGCGGAACCCCTGCCGACCGGAGTCATGAAGCGCCCCAGCCGAAACCAGTGCGAAGTGGGCACATCTCCCTTGGCGATAGCAATAAAACTTGCGAGGCGCGCTTCGGAGGCCAGAAGGTCGTATTTACTGGCATCCAATGAACCCACATCGACGGCGAAACCGATGGAAAATAATTTTTTTGTAGTGTCAAAAAGAAATTTGAAGTCCATCGCGAAAAACATGGTATCCGTGGTCAGCCCCACCTGTATCAGCCGCTCGGTGAGGGTGGAACAATTCGCCATGCAAATGGATATGGCGTCCGCGAATGCATCGAATGCTTTAATGAGTTCTGCGTTTTTCGTTTCGTCGGACTCTAGGTTTTCTCTTACAACGGCGAGTTCGTCCAGCACTGACGAAAATTGCTTGGGCGCTTTTTCGAGCGTGGGAATATCGAGAATATTCTTAAATAAATTTGTCTCACTGGGCGCGTTGCTGGTGGACAAGC
Organism: Candidatus Acidiferrales bacterium; assembly: GCA_035696345.1. GTDB lineage: Bacteria > Acidobacteriota > Terriglobia > Acidiferrales > UBA7541 > Palsa-360. Next base: position 28,528 of record DASRQU010000083.1, on the reverse strand, counting down.
AATTCACAATATCGGCCTTTTGATTCGCCGTCAGATGAGTCCAGGGATTTAGTATCTCCAGGTCGCGAGCATGGCTCTCCACGCAGGTCTTGACGGCGGATGCCCAAACACGTAATTCCGTATTTTGATGGGCGCCATGCTCCTGAGAAACGGCTTGCGCAATATCGTCAATGGTCTGGGCTTTCTCTCTTAGCTGAGTGAGGAGCGAGGCCCATTCCAGGGCGTCGATCGGCGGCAGATCAAAGAGGCTGACAAAAGCGTCAATGGCGTTGCTGAGCTGCCGCTGAGTTACGCGATCCGTTTCATGCGTTTCCTCGCTGGTCTCCAAAGATTCGCGCAGGAAATACAACGTGTCGTTCATCGCCGTGAAGATACGGTCGTCCGCGAACTGAGCCCTACTCAGGTTCCGGCATGCGTTTCCCAAAACAATCAAGTGGCCGGCCAGGTTACCGCTGTCCACGGTGGAAACATACTTCGGATCGAGAGGATGCAAAGCGAGCGTGTCATACCAATTATAAAAATGACCGCGGAACAGCTCCATCTTTTTCAGGGTCGCCAGGGTTCCTTCGACGCGGTCCAGGGTGTCCACCGTGCCGATCCAATCGAAATCCCGCGCGGCGATGGTGGACAAGAGGTACAAACCAATATTGGTGGGCGAAGTTCGATGCGCAATAATCGGCTTCGGGTCTTCCTGAAAATTATCGGGCGGCAGCCAATTGTCCTCTGCGGTTACGAATTTCTCAAAGAAGTGCCACGTGCGGCGGGCGATGAGGCGAAGCTCGCGAGTTTCGTCCCCGGAGAGGGGCTCGATGTCCGTAAGTCTCGGGGGTTCGCTGATTTTGAGGGCAAATATCGGAGCGGTGGTCCACAGCGCGATCAGCGGAAGCGCCACAAACAATGAACGCGGCGACGAAGAAATTAGCACAGCCAAGGCGCACAAGGACAATAGAACTCCGCCGATCATCTGCTCAAAAATGCCGGTGACTTCGAGATCCATTGCATGCTTCACTTGCGCCGCGGTCACCCACTCCAGCAGGTTCTTGCGAGTAACAAACATGCGCACGAGCGTGCGCACGATCGCATCCCCCATTAACGACGCCTGATAAGCCAGTCCCGTAACCGTCAGCCCAATCTGCGACAACGCCAGCAATAGATCGGAGAGCACGGAACGAAGATGGCTGCGGGTCGAGGTGCCCTTTCGAAGCGGACGGAGCCCCAGAAGAAACGGCATCAGCGGCGGGATCGAAATCATCAGCAGCGCGAAGCACGTCCACAGCCACGGAGAAATCCCTGGGATCAGCCAACCGACAAACATGGTGAGGAACAGCGCCGGAGCAGACAGTGTTCGCCGGAGATTGTCGAACATTTTCCAGCGGCTGACTAGGGGGATCGTGAAGTGCCCCGTTTTATTGGGGGCTGCGCTTCCCTTGCCGAACAGCCAAGGCAATAATTGCCAGTCGCCGCGCGCCCATCGATGCTGGCGCGCTGCGGCGGCCGCGTAATGCGAAGGAAATTCTTCGTACAGTTCAATGTCTGAGCCGAGAGCGGCGCGCGCAAAAATTCCTTCCAACAAATCATGGCTCAGCAGGGTGTTGTCAGGAACTTTTTCGTCCATCGCCACTTCGAACGCGTCGATGTCGTAAATTCCCTTGCCGGTGAAAGTTCCTTCTTCGAACAAATCCTGATACACATCGGATACGGCGGCGGCATACGGATCCATTCCGCTGGGTCCGGAGAATATTTTTTGAAAAATAGATCCGTCGCGATTCGCGGGAAGCGTGGGAGTGATCCGCGGCTGCACGATGGAGTAGCCTTCGACGATCCGCCCTTCGCGCGCGTCGAACCTCGGCTGATTCAACGGATGGGCCATAGTGCCTACGAGTTTGGCAACGACCCCGCGAGGAACGCGCGTATCGGCATCCAAAGTTATAACGAAGCGAATTCCGGAAACTCCCTCCAAACGCTGACCGGGAATCGAAACAAAAGTCGTGCCGACTTTGCCCCGTAGAAGAAAGTTAAGCTCGCGCAATTTGCCGCGTTTGCGCTCCCAGCCCATCCACGCCCGCTGCGACTCGTTCCAGACACGTTTTCTGTGAAATAAAAAGAACCTGTCGCTTCCGCCGGGCGCGGGACCGTGCCGCTGATTTAACCGTTTTATTCCCTCCGTCGCCGCGGAAAGCAAGTCGTTGTCCTTTTCCATAGTTTCCGACGGTGCATCGACCCAATCGGACAGCAGAGCGAAGCGCAGATCGCCGTCTGGATTTGCGAGAAAATGAATCTCCAGGCGGTCAACCTGTTCCTTGATCGCGTCCAAATTCGTAAGCAGCGTAGGGATCACGACAATCGTGCGCAGGGCTTCCGGGACGCCGTCGAGCAACTCCAGGCGAGGAAGAGCACGCGGTCCAAGCAGAGTGGGAACTGCACGATTTACGAGCGCAATCGCCAAATCCGAGGCCGGGATTGACGCAATCAGCGCCATCAAAATTATATATTTCGCGTCGATGCTATGAGTCCACGAAATGTAGAGAGGCAGCGTTAGAATAGCCGTCGTTAAAAGCAGGATCGTCCCAAGATATCCAGGGACCGCCCCTTTCACGTATAAACGAAGGAATTTTTCTTTCCATGGGCCCTTGTAGTCGAGTTCGCGCTCAAAATCGCTGCGGCCCTTGGAAATCAGGTAATATCCCGGATCCGCCGTCTGCCTTCGGCTGCCGGCGCCGTCTCCCAGATGAGTGGTCCCGGCTTGATTGGCGTGATGCAGCGCGCGCTTGGCAACCTCGATTTCGGTGTAGTGCGAGCCTCTGGCGAGTTCTTCAATAGAATGGCGATAATGATCGCGCGTCGGAAAATCCATTTCGCCGAAAAGGCTTCCCTCTCGGAGGACTTCGTCCACAAGGCTGATGGTTTCGAAAAACTCGTTCCAATCAAACGCGGACATGTCCCGCATGCTGGTAATGACATTGCGGATAGTCACCGTGGTCGCGGTCTGATCCTGATGCTCGGCACGAACGATTTCGTCCGACGTAGTACCCTGCGCATCCAGGCGCTTGTCGAGCCAAAGCAAAATGGGGCCAACCTTGGGATCCAGATCCCTCAAGCGCTGCACAAGCTGCACGGCAAACGCACGGTCCAACGGCTGATGCTCAAATTCGCGGAGTACGGTGGGAGATATTGACGGCGTGTCGCCGCTTCCGAATAGGCCGTCGACCAGGCGGTCCGCCTCTTCGCGCGCACGGCGGCTGCGAACGATGCCATCCGCGAGTTTGCGGAGATTCTCGACGAGGACGACGCGGAGTGTGATCGCGAGTGCCCATAGTTCGCCAATCGTAAGAGCCTGCACGCGCTGATAGGCGCTGACGAATTTGCCCAGCAGCTCCGGTTCGAAACGGCTGTCTGTATGTGCAACGAAGGCCCACGCGATTCCAAACACCCGCGGATATCCCGCAAGATGTCCGGAAGCTAATTTCGGAAGGCGGCGATAATAGCCCTGAGGCAAGTCATCGCGGATTTCGCGGAGTTGTTCCTCCACGATATAGAAGTTATCCACGAGCCATTCGGCAGCGGGAGTAATGGTGCCGCCCTGTTGAATGGAATTTGCGGTGGCGCGATAGTATTCAAGGAGAATGCGCCCATTTTCAAGGACGCGGGGGATAAGCGGATTCCCGCCTTCTTCGTCATGCGTAATTACTTGGGCAGCCGCCAGATCTTCAGCGTGCTGCTCAAGGCGCTCGACGCTGAATAGCTCACCGCGAATCGGACCTTCGGTTTCGGTGAACAGAACGGCAGATGAGGTCGTCGTATTCATCCTCAGGTTAATATTTCATGTAGCTGATGTTGCAAACGGAAAACGTCTCGAATCGAACGCGGAATTTAAAAATTGCACCGAAAGAAATTCAAAGCAGCCAACCGGCAGCCGTCCCGCACTGCCTCAATCGTTCGCCGGGCAGTGACGACATAATTCTAACCAATTACATCGTCACCGACTACAGCCGAATTCACTTTTACAGATTGCCAGATCTTGCATCTCGTTAGAACTGCTCACCGGCGTCGGCAGCGCGATCGACCTGATCCTTGACGTCGCCAAATTTATCCTGCAAGCGGTTCGAGATGTCCTTACCCTTTCCCATGGCGCGATTAAATCCGTCTTTTACATTCTCCGCAATTGCTTCGCGAGTTTGCTCACCGGTTTTTGTGGCAAATAACATGCCCAATGCAACCCCTACGCCCACTCCGATGACAATTCCGATGCCCGTTCCCTGCCAATCGTCGCGGCTCATACGCACCTCCACGCTTTCTGAGATTTGAATGTCCACTCTACTTCCTACTTATGAATACTTTAATCTAAGTATCCTGAACCAGGTTTGACTGAGGAGACCGGGAGAGCAACAAGGAACGTTGCTCTCCCGTCGCTGAATTCTTAACTGTTTCCGCCACTAGCCGTGCGCCGCACCTTCGCGTCGCTGTTGACCCCACTCGTCGAAGACTCGCCAGTCGAGGAGACATCTTCCGCTCCGGAGCGCTCCAGGATTTCCTTCGCGCGATCGATCTCTTCGGAAGTATCGCAGTGTACGGAAAGGAGAATTCCGCCCTTCGCGATACGGCCCTCGTACCGCTTCGCTTCGTACTCAGGAATTCCCAGGCCGATCAGCGCGCCTGTCACGCCGCCCACCGCGCCGCCTACGCCCATTCCCGCCAGTGCCGCCATGATTGGTCCGGCAGCAATCAGCGGCCCGACGCCCGGAATGGCCAAAGCGCCGATCCCGGCCAGAAGGCCAAGTGTTCCGCCTAGCACAGCTCCGGTTCCTGCTCCAGTAGCCGTACCTTCCGGGGCTTTCGTTGCCTTCTCCGTACCGATGTCACGCGTCCCCAGGCTCTCAGGAAGCAAAATTGAAATATCGGATACCGGAAATCCGGATCGGGAGAGTAGCTCCGTCGCTGTTTCCGCGGAATTGCGTGTTGCAAAAATGCCAAATACCGCCGTCTTTTTGCTCGCCATGATAAATCTCCTTTGTTTTCTGGTTTAATTTTTATTCTTCTAGGATTTCGGGGGCACTATTTCGATCTGGCTCGTCACGTTTCCGTCTCCGGCCACCGCCGAAGCTTTCGCTTCGATCGATGACTTCTCATCGCTCGTTCGCACGGGGCCCTTCAGGGTTACTTTTCCATCTTGTGTGATGATCTTTACGTTGTGAGCGTAGGTCGAGAGGGATTTGTCTTTCATGATCTCAGCTCGAATTTTTTGAGTAATTGCGCGATCGGTAGGATTCATTTTCTGCTGATCGGCAGTTGTCGCATCTTTGCTGGCATCGCCCTTGTTCATTTTGCTGTTGTCGGCTTTGTCCTGCGGCGGAGCAGAATATCCGGCCTTGGGAGTTGCTAGGAGCGCCAACCCCATAAGCACCGAAGCTCCGAACAAAACAGAGGTTCGTGCCCTTGTGATCTGTTTCATGATTCCTCCGTCCTCACCCATCTTTGTGTTTCAGGAAGTGATTCATGCAAGCGCATGATTTCTCCCAACTTAAGACAAATTAGCCCGGGACGAGGTCCACGAGAAATAGAGTGAAGGGTGTAGTTTGTGAAACACCTTGCGGTAGGGTCTACGATATCGACGATGCCGTACTGAACCTCGCCTCGAATACTGTGAGAACCGTAAGTAACTTGCATGGCAAAGATACGGTAACGAGTGTATTGATGGTTACGAATGGCTCTTTTACGATGGCCGTCGGGAGAGGAGGATTGAAAGCTAAAAAGAGGGCTGGGCTGGCATTCAGCTTCCTCTCCCCTGTAGCGGCTCGCTTTTAGCTAAACATCAGGAACGCGGAGGCGCCTGCGATGCCATTGATTCAGATCGTTCTGCTTTTAATCGTGGTTGGGGTAATCCTCTGGCTTATCAATCAATACATTCCGATGGCAGGGTCCATCAAATCGATTTTGAACGCGGTGGTCGTCATCGCCGTGATTATCTGGCTCCTGAATGTGTTCGGCATCTTGTCGAACACCGGTCACGTTCATATTGGATGAACGTAGGTCCGGAACATTCGACGCACAAATAAACAAAGAGCGAACGGTTATGAGTTCGCTCTTTTTTTATTTGGGAGACTAGATTCCTCACTCGCCCGGAAATGCTCCAGTGGCCGGCGCGGCGGGTGCGACAGTGACGTTCACGTCGATACCTAGCTGAAATTCGAATAAGTTTCAGAGAATTGAAACGAGCCTGCATGGACTCTTTGGATTTTTCCACGCAGGCTCTCCGAGGGCCGTTCATTATTGCGTGGACGTGGCCTTTTGGACCTTCACGTCCAATTCATTCACCACTTGGTGCACATTTGGCACCTTGGAAGCGACGGACTCGGCGCGTCCTCTGGTTGATTGAGAACCAACATTTCCCTTTAAAGTGACCACTCCATTTTTTACGTCGTATTTTACGTCTTTATCCAGGCGAGACTGGATCAATGCGGCGTCCAGATTCTTCTCGATTCCGCTATCCAGATCAGAATTGAGCTTACCCGCATTGTCATCGTTCGGTGGCTTCACCGCGATTTCATCGGCCACCACTTGCCCGCCTGCGTCCGCCTTCGCGATGCCTTCGGCCTGCCCCTTGTCTGAGTCGGACGCCACGTGCCCCGTCAGGGTGATTACGCCTTTGTCTCGATCCTGGCTAACGCTGACGTCTTTAAAATTAGCCTGGTCGAGGTCCTTACGAACCCGATCCGCCACATCCGGCGACTTCATCGGGCTAGTCGAACACCCCATTCCGACGCAGCCGAGGACCAAACAACACGCGGACACCTTTGCGGCATTGAGCTTATTCATACCTGTTCCACTCCTCTTCCTCTCGGGTTTTGGATCTGGACCGAAATCGACAATCGGAACGTTATTCAATTTTGCCCTTGCATCCGGGATGACCGCATTTGCAGTCCACGTCCGGAGTGGTCTCCATGGCTTCGCACTGCACGCTGCAATATTTGCCGGTCGTCGCTCTGCAGGTGCAGGATGGGTGAGCGCACTTCTTGTCTTTTGAATCTGCCATGATTAGCTCCTTGAACTATTTTTTAAGTTGTAGTCCTTCCTCGCAAAAAGTGAAACAGCAACGAAATGACGGCCAATACCAGCAGCAGATGAATCATGGCGGACGCCACATGGAAAACTAGAAATCCACCAAGCCAGAGCACGAGGAGAACCGCGAACAGAATGATAAAGATTGGCGAGTTTCTCATAGAGTTGACTCCTTTTTGGTAAGCGGGATTTGTTCATCCCTCTTACGTTGACCAAATTGATTTCATGCTAGCGACGATGAAGCGAGCAGGCCATATGCGGAACCACGTATTCGCGAGCGTATTTCACTTGAACATGCCCGCATGAAAACGCCGGCCAGGAGTTGGCCGGCGTTTCATTGTTGCTGCGTTTTTTCGTCCGGTCATTTACAAGGCGACTAGTGGTCCAGTTCGATGAGGCATTTGTGCTGGCGGTCATGTCGATGGTCTTTGGCCAGAATCTGGATTAGCTTTTGAGGCAACTCCCGAATTTCTTCCGCTACTTGTACTTCGTCTTTCGAATCGCCAAAATATCCGATACCGAAACGCGCTCCGCACATCGTGCACAGTTCAAATGTTTCTAGTTGAAACGAAGTGTTCTTGCGGAGGTCCTTCTCGTAAATGGCAATTGGGTTCGCAAGAGCGTTTGTATTCGATTGATTTGCGAGCATGTTCGTCTCCTTTGCAAGCCGGGCTATCCGGCAGCAGACTCAACCGCTAATTGCTCATCGAGTTCAACTTTTCGTACATCGTCATTTCATCTTCTTCTTCATTTATTTCCACCAATTCGTATCCGCCGGAATCGCAGGGCACTTCCCAAAAACTGTCGCGAATATTATCCAACAGGAAATCGGGGAGCATGGACAGCGCAGCTCGCACTTCATCGCATGTGGCAAAACGATCAGGTCCAGAGTTCGAGACTAACAGTTCGGTTTCCATGGGCCCTCCTGTCCAGCAGCCATCGAATCGTTCGTTTGAAACCCCACCTCAGCAACAAGAGAATTTTGGATTACCGGGTGCCATTCGGTAATCCACGGATATATTTAGAATGGCAGTTAAATAGCTTGACTTCCGAAAATGGGATTTTCACGCTGTCCTGCGGACGAGACTGCAAACTCACAACTTCCTGATTTTAACTTCACGTCCGAGGCAGCGGCACAGAAGGCATCCGGCATTCCCCATATCCTAGGGCTGGAGCTGTGGTCGAAATTGTTCTAACGGCGGCGTTAGGCGGATGTTGCGAGCACGGTCAGATTCGTCGTGCATTTACTACATGTAAACGGTTATTTTTTCCTACGGCCTTTTTTTCCTGAACACTGCGAGCCCGAGGTATGTCAGGAAACGGGACAACAATTTAAACTTTCGGACATTGGAGGCAATATGAATCCGAGTTCGGAACCGTTTGTTCACGTGCTGCTGTTTGAATGTCCCGAATGTCTTAGACCGATTTCTTCGGCTGTCGCGACAAGTGAAAGGAACCTGGAGGATACGGACAGTCGCTCATTTGTGATTCGCTGCGAATGCGGATGGACCGGAAATGTAATGGGCCTGAACGCAAAACGGCATTGGGTGGACGAAAGGAGCTGACATGAGTATCGTTTGTCGATTCTCCGAAATATATTTCAATTATTGTTTCAGACATTCGGATGGTCCACGGCGCCGGGCCGCGCGCTGCCGAGCCCGGAATATTTGCAGCCGTCCACTCCGCATCGCCATATGAGTTTGTCTCGCTCTTGTTCATCTCTGCTCTGGTACAGCCACATGCCATGTTGCGGGCAGGTATAAAGATTGACGCCAGGTTCCCCAATGAACCGAGGCGTCTCCGGAGCATCGGCAACGGTAAAATATCCTTCCTCGGGCGCGTAGTGAACCGTGCAACTCTGATAGTGGCAGTGATACGAAGCGAGTGTTTGTGTTTCGGTGTCCATTTCTTCTTTCCAGCTGATCCCGTCCTTTTCATACGTCATCACGTGGGCATGACGGGAACACAGTGGATTAATGAGATGAGCGTTCAGGCGCTGCGACACTTGGTCCTGTGGCATGTAAACTCCTTCGTCTTTTTCCCAACGGGAATAAAAACTTCATTGCGCTTCGTGCCCGCACGGCTGCGCGCCGCCGGAATTCCTCGCTTTCAGGCTAAGGTAAAATTCTCCGTCGCGAAATACCACATTTCAGGGAGAGCAAAGAAATGCGGTTTAATATCTAATTGAGTGGCAATTAAGCTTCGAGCGCCCATTATGCCGACAATTCCCTTCCGTATTTCGCCCATGCTCGCAACTCTCGCTGAAGAGCCCTTTACAAGGCCGAACTGGATATTCGAAGAAAAATACGACGGCGTGCGTATGTGGGCCTACAAAGAAGGTAAGAAGGTCACGTTGATTTCGCGTAACGGAATCGACCGAACGGCGCGCTATATGACGATCGCCAACGCGGTAAAAACGCTGAAACCAGCAACGCTGGCGCTGGACGGAGAAATCATCGCCTCCGACGCCAAAAAGGTTTCACGATTCCAATATCTGCAGCAAGGAAAAGGAAATTTACAATTCGCGGTTTTTGATGTTGTATATGCAAATGGCAAAGATCTGCGCCGCGAGCCACTTTCCGCGCGAAGAAAAACGCTGGAGCGCTTTATTGAGCGGTCCGAACTGCTGATGCTCTCAGCACGGCTCGCGGCCGATGGTATCAAAGCCTTCAAAATAGCCGCAAAAAAGGGTCTGGAAGGAATTATCGCCAAGAACCTTTCCTCTTTTTATGTGGAGGGCAGATCCCGCGAGTGGATCAAGGTAAAAATTCACAAGGAAGACGAGTTTGTGATTGGTGGGTTCACCCAGCCTGGCGGGAGCCGAAGTTATTTCGGTGCGCTGCTGATCGGCGCGTATTCCGAGGGCAAATTGCGATACATGGGAAAAGTGGGAACGGGATTTGATGAAAAAACGCTGCAGTCCTTGCATCGCAGCTTCAAACCGTTGATCGAGACTAAGTCTCCCTTCTCAACAGATGTTCGCGAGCGAGGCGCGACTTTTCTATCGCCCAAGCTTGTGGCGCAAATTTCCTACACCGAGCAAACCAGCGACGGCAAGCTCCGCCATCCCGTCTACCTTGGCCTTCGCGACGACAAGAGTCCTGAAGAAGTGACCTGGAGGGAACCGTAAATGCCCAAGAAGTCTCTAGTCGATGCTCAACAAAAATTATCTCATCCTGATAAGGTCTACTGGCCCGAAGAGGGCTACACGAAATCAGATCTCGCTAATTTCTACCGTAAGGTTTTTCCTTTGCTCGCTCCCTATGTAAAGGACCGCATCTTGACGCTCGAACGCTGCCCGAACGGCATGACCGGACAGTGTTTTTACCAGAAAGAAATGCCGCAAAGTATGCCGCCTGGAACTCCCACAAAAGAAATTGCGAATGATAGCGGCCCTCGCAAGTCGACCCATTATGTAGTGGGCGGTTCGCTGACAACGCAATTGGCTCTAGTAAACCTTGGCTGCATTCCCGTGCACGTTATGGGCAGCCGCGCCGCCACATTCCCAAATCCCGATTGGATTTGCATTGACCTCGACCCGGGTTCGGGGAAATTTGGCGACGCGGCGACTGCCGGCCTCTGTGTGAAAGAAGTGCTGGACGAACTCGATTTGATTTCGTTTCCGAAAACGTCTGGCAGCCGCGGCCTGCATATTTTTATTCCAATTCGAGTCGGTCCACCGGCGACTGACGTTTTGAAATTTGCCGAACAGTTACTTGCCAAGGTGGCGGCGGATCATCCGAAACAATTGACCGTCGAACATTCCATCGCCGCACGCGGCAACCGCGTCTATCTGGATGCGCTGCGAAACGGATCGGTGCAAACCGTGGTCAGCCCGTATTCGGTCCGACGAAAGGCGCATGCGCCGGTCTCGACCCCGCTGAACTGGAGCGAAGTGACAACCTCGCTCGATCCGGCTAAATTTAATATAGGTAACTTTGCGGCGCGCATGAAAAAGAAAGATCCCTGGGTGGATTTTTTTAAGGGCCGCCAGCCTTTTCAAAAACTGGGAGACAAGCTCAAAAAGATCTGATCGTGCATCGTCTGACATCATTTCATAAGCGAAGGAATTTACACATGTCCCTAAAAACCTATCGTGAAAAAAGAAATTTTAATGTTTCTTCGGAGCCCACCGGCAGCGCAAAAACGAAATCCGAACCGAAACGCTCATTGATCTTCGTAGTCCAGAAGCATCGTGCGACAGCGTTGCACTACGACTTTCGTCTGGAGTGGAACGGAACCCTTCTATCCTGGGCCGTCCCGAAAGGCCCTTCGATGGACCCGTCCGTTAAGCGCCTCGCGATGCAGGTGGAAGATCACCCAGTCGAATACGCGGATTTCGAGGGCGTGATCCCTGAGGGCGAATACGGCGGCGGCACCGTGATGGTCTGGGACACGGGGACATGGACGCCGGAGGGCGCTGGTGCAGAGGAAGGTCTGCAAAAAGGCGATCTGAAATTTTCGCTGAAAGGAAAAAAACTGAAAGGGTCGTGGGTGCTGGTTCGCACGCGCGGATTTGGAAGCAAGGCGGACAAGTCATGGCTCTTGATGAAGCACAGAGACGAATTTGCGTCGACGAAAGACATCGCCGTTGAGGAACCCCGCTCAGTGGTGAGCAAAAAATTGCTGGCCGACATTGCACGGGACAACGGAGGCGACGTGGAGAAGGCAGCCACTGGCGATCCGGCCAGACCGAAGAAGGCTGCCGCGCCGGTGGCGAAAAAGAAGATCACTAAGAAGTAAACAACCGCAACCGTAGTCGATCAATTCTCAGCGTCATTACAGTCCTGCCAGTTGAGTCTTAGCTCGGAAATAACTTTCTGGATGGGCTGGAATATTAGAGCCGGTGCCTGATTTTCCGCAATTTCCAGATCACAAACGAAGCCAACAACCAAACGAATGAAGCTACCGGCAGGACAATTGCTGCATTTGTGAGTGGCAGGCCTTTGTAAACCACGTAAGCAAACGCGGCAAGACCAACACTTCCCATGGCTGTCCCGGCCGCGTCCAATGCCGCAGCGCTTCGTCCGCGATTGTCCCCCTCCATCCCCGCTTTGCGCTTTTTTTCGCGCTCATGCTTCTCCACCAGGGTAGTTGCAGCCGGGAAGATTGCAGGAAACGCCAGAAAAAGGCCTCCAACTGACGGTCCATATTTTTTGGCAAGAACTCCGGCGCAAACGGTTATTGCGCCGCCAAAAATAAACCGAATGGCAAATTCGTACCATCTCGTCCTGGCGAGAGCCGAAAAATCGACGGAGATGCCTGCTTTGTTCATTTCAACGCTTTCGCCCAAATTCCAAAAGACACTGCGAACCACGCTACTATCGCGGCAAGCGCCGCGTAGGCGCCTCTTACACGCCAACGCATCATGAGTTGGCACGACAGGAACGCACACGCGAGGAACCCAATCGCTCCCGCGATCATCGAACGTGCTTCCGAGTCTGCATAGTTTACGCCGTCGGCAAAAATCGTGAGGGTCAGCGTCGCGAGCGCCACTGATGGAGCCGCACCAAACAATCCGGCAAAACTTTTTGGCTTAAGTACATCCCCGAGGGCTGCGAATATTAATACCATGGTTCCACCGACTAAAAACCGAATTACAAATTGCATCAGTGCCTCCCTTTCGGCCAAAACCCTGCCAGCGCCCCAAATCTGAGAAGCAGTTAACAGGCTAGCACTCGGCGGCAACATTCACATTCCCGTAACAAACAGCGGAATCTCCAGCCCGGTCTCGACAAATCTACAGCGTCATCCCGATTGCCCCGCCGGTCTTAAATTTTCGTGAAATTTTGAGAGGGACCGGTGTGGCGCTGCTTTACTAGAGTGATTCACGAAAGGAAAGAAAAACCGGGTTCACATGGCGGGTTGACGTGACGGATGCGATTAAGAAGGTCGCGAAGCACGTCTGCGAAAAACGGTCAGCGGGCCGCCGCGCGATGGCGAGACGACGAGGTTCACACTGAGCTGGGTTCAGGGTCGCGAACCTGCAGCTTCCACCTTCCACGCTGCCTCAGTCCCGCTTTCGAAATGATCGTAGGCGGTAACGAGGCCCTTGAGGACTTCGGCCGTGGTTTCGAACAGCGCCTGCGCTTTCGGATCCTGAACCTTACTCACATCCTCTTTCGCATGCTCGCCCGCTTGAATCAGCATCTCCTTGATCTTTCGGACATGGTGCACGGAATTCTCCCGATTGTCGCTTCGCATCCCTCGCCTCCTACGTCACCGAATGAATGTGGATGCCGGCCGGCACGATGGCCGGTCGGCATCAACGTGCCGCAAATAACTGCGCAATCAGCCTTTTTTGTGTTTGAAGAACTCGACCTGGCGCAATCGCTTTTGAGCCTCTTCCTTGCTTTTGTAGGGTCCGCCAAGATTTTTGCCTTTTTCGGAAGTCACTTTGTAGCCTTCTTTGGTCTTTTTAATCATACGGCACCTCCTTTCGCATTTTGAAACGATTGCGCAGTATGTCAATCCGTGTTTCCCTTTACCGGTGTCGCGTCCACGCCATATCAGCGGCACGGCCTAAAATTATCCGGAAAAAATTAATCAGGCTGCCCGCCGCTAGAAAAGCCCCGCGGCGATTCCTCGACCGCGGGGCTTTTTCAGTTCACCGCACACGCCTACTCCGGTTGAACTAATACGATTCGTTTATCTTCGATTTGGCGGAGGCGGATCCGGACACTGACTTTTGCATGTCCTGAGCCAGCTTCAAGTGTTCCTGAAGCGTCGGCAGTGTTTCAGAGGCAAAATTCTTAATCGTTTCATTCTGCCCGTTCGTAGCTTCTTTCCGGAACTCTGAAACGTCATGCGTATGATCCTCGACCATTTCCTTTGCATATTCGCGATCGAAGGAATCTCCAGACATTTGGGAAAGCTTGTTATAGAGATCTTGCTCCTTGGCATCCATGGTGTTCGAGACAGGTATATTGGCCCGTGAGGCAGCTTGCTTCAGATTATCTCCAGCTTTCGTGTGATCACTGACCATGCGGGCGCCAAATTTCTTCACAGATTCACTTGACCCTTTTTCCTGAGCTAACTTGCCAAGCTTCACTTCAGCCGTTCCGCCTGATGAAGCTTCCTTTACAAATTTCTCGTCAGAACCCATGGCGGACTTTGACATGTCCATTTTGCTGGACGTGGTTTGCGCCCAGCCATGGCTTCCGCAAAACGCGAAAACAGCAACCAGACTGACGTTCGTTATTATTTTTCCTCTGGACAACATTGGCGTATTTCTCCTTGCGGATCGAATTTTCACCTTGGATGGAATTGGCATGGGCTGAAATTACCGAACCAATCGCTACCGATTTCCAACCTTGAATCTATTAGTAACAGCCGCTGCGGCCGACCGAGAATGCCCCATTAGCCGTATTCGGAATTTCCACTTCCTGTAGGTATCTTTTTCAGTATCTCATTAGCCATTCCAGCTCAAAGTTTTTCGACCTTGTACATGGTTCACTTGATTTCTTTGTAATTTAAAAAGAGCGATACTCCACCAATTCGTTTCGGAGTCGTTGAAGGCCTATGATCAAAGCCGGAGCAATCTTGCTGCTTTCGTCGAGCATGCTTCTCGCCCAGAGTGCACACTTTCCGCATCGTTTGGAAACACAAGGCGGAGACGCGCGACCCCCTAGCACATTCGTCGGTCAAATCATGGACAGCAAATGCGCAACGGTAGGCTCGCACGACCCGACGATGAAAAATTTGGGTGCAAAAGACGCGCGCGAATGTACGCTTCGGTGCGCGAAAGACGGTTCATTTGTACTCTATAATCCGGAGAACAAAATGGTTTACCAATTGAATGACCAGGAAAAGCCTGTGCGCTTTGCCGGGCAAAACGTGAAGATATCGGGAAGCTACGAAAAGGCCTCGCAAACGATCGTTATTGTGTCCATCGACGCCGTGAATCCGGAATCGCCGAAGTCAGTTTCCGCCGAATCTTTTTTTAATTAACCCAACAGTAATTTTACGTCCCGTGCAAGCTATTTGCACTTAGTTTAAAGGTGCGTCATTTAATGCAGGCATCAGCAAAATGCGTTGTGCTTTAATATCCTGGCGGCGATGTCGCGACGAGAAATGAAGAACATAAAAATACTCATCGTGGATGACCATGAAATTTTTAGACGCGGACTTCGGGCGCTCCTGGCGGCGTCGTCCGAGTGGGAGATTTGCGGGGAGGCTGTCGATGGAATCGACGCAGTGGAAAAGTGTGCGAGCCTGAATCCCGATATTGCGATCATGGATATCACCATGCCGCGCATGAACGGGCTCGAAGCGGCGCGATTGATCAAGAAGCAGAATCCGCAGATTCGTATCGTCATCATTACCCAGCACGATTCGCCGCAAGTCCAGGCAGCCGCGCTGGAGTCGGGCGCGCAGGCGTTTGTCACAAAGTCATCGGTCGGAAATGAGCTGGTCGCCGCGCTGCGCTTGATTATTAAAAGCTTGCACGAATAAAGCGCCCTCCGTAACGGCACTCCTGCCCACGTAGACTTCAGGCGTAATATCCAATGTATTGAGGAACAGCAATGGAGGAAGGTCAGACTTACAAAAAATCCCACCCATTCCCAGCATTCCGGAGGGGGAATGTACGCTGGGAATGGGTGGGTTGTACTACTTCGTTTTAAGCCTCGACGATTTGGTTTCGCACAGCATAGCGAACCAATTGGCTTACAGAATGAATCTCCAGCTTTCGCATAATGTTCGCGCGATGTGTCTCCGAAGTCTTCACGCTAATGCCGAGAATCACCGCGACTTCCTTGCTGCTCTTCCCTTCGGACAGCAGTTGCACGATTTCTCTTTCGCGCGGCGTCAGGCGCTCACGCACCGATTGCGACACATCTGCCGGAACCGACCCCTTGGTGCGAATGCTTTCCAGCATGATTTCGGTGGCGCAGGAGGTGAAAAACGGCTTGTGTACGGCCAGTGCCTCGACGGCCGCGACAAGGCTGCGGTCGGAGTCCGATTTAATGATGTAGCCTTTTGCGCCCGTTTCAATGATCTCCCTTACCAGCTGATCCGTGTGATGCATCGATAGAATCAGCATCTCCGTGTTGGGGGAAATCTTTTTGATTTTGCGGGCAGCCTCGATCCCATTGAGCTCGGGCATGCTGATATCCATGATCGCGATATCCGGGCGGAACTCTTCAGCCATAGCTACGGCTTCGCGTCCGCTGTGCGCCTCTGCGCAAACCTTCCAGCCGGCGTGCGCTTCGAGAAGCATTTTTAGCCCGCGGCGTACTAAGTCATGATCATCGGCTATCATTATTCGCAGTGTTCCCATGTTTTGACCTTAGTCTTCCGTGTTTTAGATTTTTGTCGCTGGGCCGCGTTGACCGATGCTGCGTAACTCCACAATGGGATCCGTGCAGACCGTAAAAAAAAGGCCTGTGTAATCCCGGCTATTTCTTTTAGCTCCATTGGCATACCCGTGCATATACAGGATTCTATGTATTTACCGATGGTTTTACAATGTACCGGCTTAAAGGTCTTGCCGTCGTTTCGCCTAACAGCAACAGAATCAACAGCTTTAAAGACTGACACGAAAACTTTTTGAATTCGTTGCGGTCTCGGCGCAATGGACGCATAGTCTTGCCCAGGGGAGAGCTTCCAACCTGGCCTTGGGAATCTCGGTGCCGCAATGGTCGCAGACGCCATATTCGCCCTTTTTCAGCCGGACAAGAGCAAGCTCAACCTCGTTTAACGTTCTGCGCTCACGTTCCAGTGTCACCGCTAACATGTCCTTCGTCGCGTTGTCCACTGCCGCGGCGGCTTCGTCATCCAGGTCCCGGTCAATGACGGCATCCATCCGATGGCGATCGATACGAACACGCAATGCATTCCGCTGTGAAGCCAATTCTTTTTCGAGTACCGTAAATTTCTTGCTGCGCTGAGTTCGAGGAATTGTCGGCATGAGGGTTCCTTAGGTGGAATTTAGTTTTAGCTTTCACAACTTTTTATTGCGGCCCCGCTTCCTGAATACTGAAAGCATGCGAGAAGTTAACCGAGAGACGTGGGCTGTTCAATCCATGTCCTCATGTAGGTCGTCTTGGAATAATGTGTAGGGGCACTACCACTCTCGACATAACGCGCGCGTTAACTCTCTTAAATACGCCGCGTCGGCCGACAACGATCGACAGCCGACGCGGCGTCAGTTCAATGAAGCGAAAACAATTTATCGCGCCCGAGCCGCCTTCGCCTTGCCTCGGGTCGCCGGCTTTTCGGTTTCCTGCTCGTCGGATTCCTGGGAAGCGGCTTCCGAATTGATGCCGTCAGACAACTCCGTCAGCTTTTCGTCTGTTTCCTTTTCCTCGTTGAGCGTTTTCTCAAGAAGCGAAACCGCATTTTGCTCGCCCAGCACCGAAGCGAAATTGCGCACGGTACCGTAGGCCGCAATTTCATAGTGCTCCACGCGCTGCGCGGCCGAAATGAGGCCGGCATCCTTCACTTCGCCTTCGAAATCTTCGTCAATCATTTCACTGCCTTCCGCCACCAGGCCCTGCATAGCCTTGCACTTCTTTCCGGTGGGTTTTTCACCCAGTTCGCTGAAGATCTGCTCCAGGCGTCTCGCGTGCTCCTTGGTCTGCTCGAGATGCTTCTCAAAGCCCTCACGAAGCTCCTCGGACGCTGCTGCCTCGGCCATGTCTGGCAGGGCCTTGATCAGCTGTTTCTCGGCGTCATAGATGTCGCGCAATTCGTCGACGTACAATTCTTTCAACGTATTTTTTGGCATTTCTACCTCCAACAAAAATTAGCAACAGGGTTGCATGTTGGGGAATTGCGCAGCGCCATGCTATCCGGTGAACGGTGTAAATATCGAGATGATCGCGATGTACGACAAAAAAAGGGCACGGCCGTGGGTCGGCCGTGCCCCTTTCAAGTAACGCCTAAATCCATTGCCACCGAATTTACTGTTGTTTCTCCAGCGTTCCGGCGGCAAATTGAGTGGTCTCATTCTCGATTGTAAAGAACTGCGTGCTGCTCACCTGGTAAATGACGTACTTCACGGTCGGTGGATTCGTCGGGAGGCTCACGACTACTGGAATCGTAAAGCGCCCCGGGTGGGTTCCGTCGGCTGTCAGAGTTCCGGATACTGACACTGCGGTTCCTAGTCCCGTGTTGAATACATCGTTGAGGTTCTGTGTCCCGGTGAAAGTTGTGCCGGAGACCGACGCGATGCCCACAGAATCCAGTTCGTTGTTTGTTGCCGAAGCTTGGGTTCCAGTGGAGAAGGCACCGGTAAATGTGGGGGTTCCTGCGGCGGGGACGACGAGCAAACCACTGCCCGTAATCTTTGTATCGAGATTCAAGAGCAATCCGAATAGTCCGGCGTCGGCGGCACTATTTGGATCAGTCGGGTTAACGCTCGGATCGGACAGGTACAGACCCAAAACGCTGATGTCCTGCGTATTGCCCGGAGTAAGAGTGATAGTCCCGTAGCCGTTCGCGTCGACGCTGTAGGTTCCGGTCACTGCCGCGGCGGTGACTGCCCCAGCTTCGTCGACGTCAGCAAACCCACTGGTAACCCCTCCGTTTCCGTTGAGGGTCAGCTTTCCCACTGCGGCGAACGACGCACCGCTTGAGAAATTGCTGGAGTCCGTGAAAACATAGCTCGTGCCAAGTGTGGCATTGGTTATACTGCCCGCCGCTACGCCGCGATACGCCGAACCGATGTCCGGTTCCCCCGCATCCGTAACCACGATTCGCAGTACCTTTGCATTGACCATGTAATAGACGAAGTGATTGCCTCCGAAAGCAAACGTGCCTCGTCCGGCAGCGTCTGGGGCGGTATAGGTTGTCGAGTTCGAACCGCCGCGCCCTACCGTGCCGCCTGTATTGAAATCGAGTTTCGAAACCGTAAGGTTGCCGGCACCGTCTGCCGAGAAGAGTCCTCCAAATACTTCTTGCTTGGACGAGTTCTTCCCCGAGACCACGAATACGAAGGGGCCGTTCAACGCTGCAACGGTGGTGCTGGGGAGTGTCTCGAGGTCGAAGCTGCCGCTGGAAGTGGCTCCTGTGTCAAACTCGCCGATGAGTGCGTGTTTGCTGTTCACCTTCGAAAAGCTGAATGTTTCGGTGCCGCTGACACCCACACTGCCGTTGTTGGTAATCAAGGTTAGCGTTCCCAGACTGTTGGCCCCGATCGTCAGTGTTCCGCCGGTAATCGTATCGCCGCTCGGCTGCGGTGAAGTAGCGCCGCCCACACTGGTATAATCCTGCTTGCCGCCGGTTATGCGCCCAGTGGCGTCGAGCACTACCGCTCCCGCGATGGCATATGTATTCTTTTTCGAATCCTCGCCGCTCACGAAGAAGGAATAGGTTCCCGCCGGCAACGTCGCCGCAGTCGCACCTGTCGTTACCGAAACATTTGCGGTAGCGGTGGCGGTGTGGCTGCTCGTTGCGGTTGCCGTGATCACAGCGGCAACGGCAGCGCCGGGTGCGGTGTAAGTGGTGGCGGCGCCGCTGGCTGTGTGCGCGGGATTAAAGGTTCCGCAGGTGCCGGTAGGAGTGCACGTCCAGTCGACTCCGCCGTTGGCGCTGTCATTCGTGACGGTGGCCTTTATCGATGAAGTGCCGTTCACCTGAAGAGTGGTGGGTGGGGCAGTCGTGATCGATATGCCTACGGTGGTGGATCCGCCGGTGACCGTGACGGTGGCTACCGCGGTTGCGGTAAGGGTGTGGGTGGAGGTCGCCGTAATCGTCACGCTCGTCGCAGCGCCGGGAGCGGTGAACGTCGTCATGGCTCCGCTGGCGGTGTGCGCCGGATTGAACGTTCCGCACGATGCAGCGGGCGCGCAAGTCCAATCGACCCCGGCATTCGTCGAATCATTGTTCACCGTCGCGGAGATTGTCGCGGTCCCGTTTGCTGCCAAAGTGGAAGGAGGCGCTTGCGTGAACGCAATCGTGGAGTTCCCAGACGGCGGGGTCGACGAGGATGACCCCGTGACGCCGCAACCGGAAATATTCAACGTCAAAAATACAAGCAGCAATCCCGCGAACAGCTCAGACACCCTTGGTACGCAAACTTTCGTCACGACGCCCTCCTCGTTTGTTTAGCCTTCTAGTTCCCTTAAAGAGTTCCGAACACGGACACACGTGGATCCACAACGTAAAATCGTTGGAAAGCATGCTTTCCTGCATACTTCCGATTCGTTAAGAAATATTTGCCAGACCGTTCAAAATTGAACAATCAGGCGGCGGCATTAGGGCGTCAGGGAAATCCATGTAATTAACAGCGAGGAACAAATGGATAGATCGCAACTTTTAGGGGGATCCCTGCAGGAGGCTCTTAACAGAAGCCTGAAAAGAAACCCGCGGATGATATGGATAAAACGAGCAAAACGCGCGGTTCATGAATTTTTCTAGAACGCATCAACCATGCATACAATTTCCCGGAGAGCAAAATACATAGTTTTCTCGCTCTCGAACGGTTCGGGATGGAGTGCGCGGCCGATTCAATGAATGCCTCGGGAATTCTGCTAACACGTACAGCGATTCCCCACCCTCGCTTAGGCGATTGCCCCGATTGCTGTTGATAGTTGAGCTAACCACAATTGCCACGATATTTGAGAATCCAATCTTATCGAATTTGGAATCATAAAACTGGAGATGTGCAATGCCTCAAAACCAACAAAACCTCAAAGGACTGCGCGTGGCAATCCTCGCTACGGATGGATTTGAACAGGCCGAACTCATCGAACCCCGAAAAGCCTTGGACGACGCCGGCGCCAAAACTACCGTCATTGCTCCCAAAGGCGGCAAGATCCAAGGGATGAAGCACGATGAGAAAGGGGACTCGGTAAGTGTGGATATGACTTTCGAGCAGGCCAACGCAGATCAATTCGACGCCGTGCTTTTGCCCGGAGGGGCGCTGAATGCAGATGCGTTGCGGATGGTGGAACCCGCGCGGGATTTCGTCAGGAAAATAGATTCGCATCGCAAACCGATCGCCGTAATCTGCCATGGTCCGTGGCTCCTCGTTTCCTCGGGCCTCACTTTTGAACGCACGCTGACCAGCTATTTCACAATTCAGGACGACATTCGGAATTCCGGAGGCATCTGGGTCGATCAGGAAGTGGTGCAGGATCGGAACTGGATCAGCAGCCGCAAGCCGGACGACATTCCCGCTTTCAATCGCAAAATCCTTTTCGTTTTCGGAGAAGCGAAGGCACACGCCAAAGGTGCTTAACAAAAACGTTTGCGGGAGCGTGACGTTTGCATCCATGGCATGACATTCACCCTGGCAAAAAGACACCGGAAGAGTTTGTCGCAGTGGTTGAGATTCCGCTGGGCTCAAACATCAAATACGAGCTGGACAAAGAAAGCGGAATGCTGAGGATGGATCGAGTCTTGTACTCCGCGGTATTTTATCCGGCAAATTATGGATTCATACCGCAAACCCTGGGAGAGGATTCCGATGCTCTCGACGTCCTTGTCCTGTGCCAGGAACCCGTCGCACCATTGACGTTGATTGACGCAAGAACTATCGGGCTGATTCACATGGTCGATTCCGGCTCCAATGACTACAAAATCATCGCTGTCGCCACGGCAGATCCAGAGTACAACCAATATAGAGAAGCAACGGATCTGCCGCCTCATAAACTATCCATGGTGAAACGGTTTTTTAAAGATTATAAAAAGCTCGAAAATAAGCCGGTGGAAGTAAGCAGCATTGGATCGGCCGAAGCGGCTTACCCGATTATCGAGGAATCTTTAAAACGGTATGCGAAAGGGTATCGGGCGAAGCGCGTAAATCATCCGAAACCAACCGTGAATCAGCAGCAGCATGGTAATCGCAAAAAATAAAAAACTGCGCGCAATTGCAATATCAATGGCCTCGCGAATTTTTCCTAAATAGATTTTTACTGTAACGGCTGCGGATCGATGACAGGGGGGTCGCATGAAGACCATCGAAGTGGAACAGACCGGCGGACCCGAAGTTCTTCACGTCAGAGATATCGGCGGCCTGGAGCCTCCGGGCCCGGGGCAGGCTTTGGTGCGTGTGCTGGCAGCGGGGGTCAACTTCCTCGATGTGGCACAACGACGAGGCAGCTACCCGCGGCAGGTCCCGTTCACCCCAGGGCTGGAGGGCGCCGGAATTGTCGAATCGGTCGGCGATGAATCAAGCGATGTTGCGCCGTCAGGACGCGTCGCATTTGCGGACCAGCCGGGTGCCTATGCGGAAGCGAGCCTCGTCTCCGCGGATCGATTGATCCCGCTCCCCGATGATTTCACGTTTGAAGAGGGGGCTGCCTTTCCCTTGCAGGGTATGACGGCACATTATCTAATTCACGAATTCCGCAAACCCGCAGCGGGTGATGTCGTCCTGATTCACGCGGCCGCCGGGGGCGTAGGGCAACTGCTGGTGCAGTGGTCCCATCACCTTGGCGCGTACGTGATCGGAACCGTTTCCAGCGAAGAGAAGGCACAGGTGGTCCGCGACGATGGCGCTAATGAAGTGATTAACTACACTCGTGAGGACTTTGCGAAGGAAGTCAATCGTTTGACGGACGGTCACGGCGCCGATTTAATTCTGGACGGCGTGGGAAAGGCCACATCCCGCGGCAATCTGGAAGCCGTCGCCATGCGCGGACATATCGTGCTGTTCGGGGCCTCCAGCGGACCTTCCGATCAGTACAAAACGGAAGAATTGGAAAGCAAAGCCGTATACGTTTCCCGCGGGAGACTCGCCGAGTTTATCGGGACGCGGAAGGAAATGATGCGCCGCGCAAATGACGTGATGCAAGCGATGCGCGACGGATGGCTCAAGCTGCATATCGGTCGGGTGCTTCCGCTAGACCAGGCGGAAGAAGCTCATCGATTGCTCGAAAGCAGAAAAACAACAGGAAAAATCGTGCTCGTGAATACGGCCGGTGAATAAAGCGCCCGTTCAAAAAGGCCCTCTGATTCTGCGAAATAAGCGGGCCAGCCTCACCTCATTTACCTTTTTATTTCGCTTTGCGATCCGGAATCGTCGTGTCCCCGTAAACCTCATCCCGGTCCTTTTGAACATGATCATTGGGAGGCGCATCCGGATCCCGATAAGTCAACCCGGCCGTTCCCGACTGCGGCTCGGGGTCCTGTCTCTTTTTTCTGTTACCGCGCTTGGTTGAGTTTATATTTTTATTTTGCGTTGACACCGAATGCCTCCCTTTTCAAAGCTGGTGCGTGCAAGAGAATTTCTGTGCTTTGTTGGAGCTGGGGCAATTTGGCTTCGTTCCGTAACACGCATGCAATTATAGAAATAGCGCTATCAGCTCTGCTATCCGAGAGAAGCGGTAGATCGGAGGGAAATCGCATGGACGAAAAGAGTTAGGGGAGGTGAAAACGGTCAGATAACCCCACCGCGTGTCCGGGCCATCGTAAGGACGAATACGTTGCGCGTAGCTACGCCCATGGGAGTCGGAACATTTTGGTTCCGCGGTTGGTTGAGGGCCTCGCGGAGATAGTGCTCTGGTTGCGAGTATTTTTTCGGTCTTCGGGGTTAATTCATGCATTCAGCAAGTGTTGCCGACGCTTGCGGGCGAGAGCTTTAACTGACGAAGCGCGAATCACTTACTGAAATTATGATGATTCAAAAGATAAATGTATTAGTATCAAAATAAAGGTGGCGGGTTGTAGGGATTTCACTTACATTGTTTCCCTTATTGGAATACACCTTTCCATCCATTGTTTCGAGTGGGGTAGCGTGTGAGTTTCTAAAGGAGGTCCACGGATGATCCTGGGGAAAACTGGAACTTTCAAGCGCGATCGGGCGCCGATTGGACAATTATGCCTCACCCTCTCGAGTCTCTTAGCATTTGGTTTTTTGGCGGCGTCTCCAGCCCGATCCCAGCAACAACAACAAAGAAATATTCCAGCATCGGCGTCGGACTTGGCGTCCCAGAACATGAACAAAGTTGCAGCATCGGCGGCTGATATTAAGGCGGTTCTCTTGCGAGAACCGGGAATCATGGTGGAACTGAAGCGTTGGATCGCGAAAGATTCCACAGACCACGGCCAAATTGTCGGCGAGACAGAATTAAGTGAATATGCAATTTTCGATCGTCTGGAAAACGACGTTGAGTTCCGCTCCGTCGCCACGGCTCTTGTTCAGCGCTACGGCTTCCTCCTTCCGAAAATAAATCCCGATTCGGACCTCGCGAAGGAACAGGATCTTCTTCGAATTGAACGCACTAAGTGGATGGCGCAAGCTGAGGAAGAAGAGCGCGCCCAATCGCGGCAAAAAGCGGCGGAAGATCTTAAAAAGGCAGCCGCATGCCAATCGCAGCGAACTCCGGACTGCAACCCGCCGCAAACTGCTCCCGCGGCGGCGCAGCCCCAGAATTTGTATCAGAACCCTCAAGATCAGTTCATGCCTTGGAGCAGTCCACCAATGGACCAGACCGTTCCGAATAGCCCAAACTTTGGCGGGTCGCCCTTGCAGCGCACTCAGCTGATGCAAACGGGCGGGGATAGCTCTTCAGGTTCCAATCCTTTGTCGCAGCTGTCCCTGGCAAATTCGTCTGGAAACAACTCGTTGACTTCTGGAAACTCGAGCGGGCTTTCGTCTTCAGACAGCGGGGACACTGGCAGCAATAGGCAGCTCGCCGCGATTCTGAATGGTCAAAATCAGGGCATGGGTAATCCATCGGATGGGTTGTTGTCTGGATACGGTACTGGCATCGGAAACGCTGGTGATTCCGGCTTAGGGATGGGAATGGGATTGGGAGTTGGGTCCGGAATGGACGCAAGCCAACTCCTGATGAATGGCGGGCAAGGTAACGCACCCTCCGCTGCGTCGCGCCCATCGCCGCTTATGCCGATGCAGCCCTATCGCCGAGGCACTCAGGGCCTGCCCAATCAACAATCGGACATGGTTCGCAGACCCAATCCCTATGAGGATGTTCCGGCTCTGGCGGACATGTACATGCAGACCGTGGCGCGTCCTTCTGTCCCGAAACGATTTGGCCTGGACGTTTTTGAAAACGGAGCGCACGATCTCCAATTAATTCCTATGGATCTTCCCGCGGGCCCAGACTATGTCGTAGGACCTGGCGACGGACTGACTGTTGATTTGTGGGGTAGCGCGTCCATGCGGCTGACGCGCACCGTGGATCGGGGCGGTCAAATCAGTTTGCCGGAGGTTGGGCCAGTCGAAGTGAACGGCAAAACATTGGCCGCCGTTCAGCAGGATATTCAGCAGGCTTTGCGCAGCCAGTACCGGAATGTTTCCGTAGGCGTTTCGCTGGGCCGGCTTCGGACGATACGCATTTATGAAGTCGGAGATGTCGCGAGCCCCGGAGCGTATGACATCAGTTCCCTTTCCACACCGCTTAACGCTTTGTTCGTAGCGGGCGGTCCATCGCCAAGGGGATCACTGCGCCTTTTGAAACACTACCGCGGCACGCAGCTGATTCAGACGGTAGATGTCTACGATCTGCTGCTGCACGGCGTGAAAAAGAATATTGAACGCCTCGACAACGGCGACACCGTGCAGGTTCCACCGATCGGACCGCAAGTGACGATCGAAGGAATGGTACGCCGCCCGGCAATCTACGAACTTCTGGACGAGCATAATCTAGAGTCCGTGCTCGAGCTTGCCGGGGGCCTGCTGCCCACGGCAGCACTGCGCCACATCGAAGTGCAACGCCTCATCGCCCATGATAAGCAGACGATGCTGAGCTTGGACATTCCCGACAACTCGGATCCTAAAGAGATCACCCGGCAGCTGGAATCGTTTGAGATTCGGGACGGCGATCGAATCCGCATTTTTCCCATCGCGCCTTACAATCAGGATACGATTTACCTCGAAGGCCACGTCGTGCGTCCCGGCCGCTATTCGTACCGCGACGCGATGCGCGTGACGGACGTAATTTCTTCGTACAAAGATTTATTGCCGGAGCCTGCCGCCCAATACGCCGAAATTATTCGACTGAACGCGCCCGATTTTCGCCCGAGCGTGGAAAGCTTCAATCTCACGGCGGCTCTCGCGGATCCCTCGAAGTCTCCGGTTTTGCATCCGATGGATACCATTCGCATCTTCAGCCGATTTGATTTCGAGGCACAACCCACCGTCGCGGTCCTGGGCGACGTTCGGGTGCCCGGCACTTACAACACGGCGGGAGAGATTCATTTATCGGATGCGATTCATATGGCCGGCGGGTTGAGCGCTGACGCCGATACGGCAGACGCGCAAGTATTTCGCTACCAGAACGACGGCACGCTAAAAGTTTTTAGTGTCAACCTCTCGCAGGCGTTCGACGGCAATGCCGCGGAGAACATCGTTCTGGAGCCGCGCGATCGTCTGTTGATTCATCGAAACCCGAACGCCATACAGCGCGCGAGCGTCTATGTGCAGGGCGAAGTGGGCAAGCCGGGGCGCTATCCCCTTACTTCTGACATGCGAGTTGCGGATCTAATTCGCGTCGGCGGCGGCCTCACCCGCAGCGCGGACACCCAGTCCGCAGACGTTACCAAATATGAATGGCTGAACCAGTCCAAGATTTCTGGCCATCAGGAAAAAATCTCGATTACCTCGGCGCTATCGGGCGACGCGACAGCGAATATCTCTCTGCATGACGGGGATGTTCTGACCATTCGCCAGCTTCCGGGCTGGAACGATCTGGGTGCGACAATTAATTTGCGCGGCGAGGTCGTGCATCCGGGAGTTTACGGCATTCGTCCCGGAGAGCGCCTGAGTTCCGTAATTGAGCGCGCCGGCGGCTTCCAGGCTGACGCGTATCCGTATGGATCCGTACTGCAGCGGTCGACGGTGCGCGAACTCCAGAAAAAACAACAGGACGACATGATCGCCCGCGCGAAAAGCGTGGAGAGCAATATCGAGTTGATGCCTGAAAATACTCCGAGCCAGAAGCAGGCCAAAGAAACGGCCTTGGAACAATATAAAACTACCGTTCAAGAACTTGTTGCAAATCCTCCGTTGGGCCGCGTCTCGATCCGGATTTCCTCCGACGCCGGCCGTTGGAAAAACTCTGCGGCAGATATTGAAGTTCGTGCTGGGGATTCCCTGATTATTCCTAAGAAGCCGAGTTTTGTCATGGTGTCGGGACAAGTTTTCAATCCTACCGCTATTGCTTTCCGCCCGGGAAAAAGTGCGAAGTGGTATCTCAGTCAGGCGGGGGGCGCCACCCTGCTAGGCGATAAAAAAGGAGTCTTTGTCATTCGTGCGGACGGTTCCGTTATCTCGACTGGAAAGAACATGTGGAGCGGAAACTCCATGGGCGCCGTGCTTGAGCCCGGGGATACCGTGGTAGTTCCTGAAAGAGCAGTCGGCGGCCCCGTGGATTGGCAGATCATTTTTGCCGCCGCGCAGGTCGCGAGCTCCATTGCCAGCACGATTTTTATCGCACTGCACTACTAGTGTGAATCGAGGATGAAAATAAGAGGCGCCAGGATCGTGTTGAACTGTTTATTATGTGCGGGCTTGCAAGGACTGGGCGCGACGTACGCGTTCGCGCAGACATCCAACCTGCAGGGGCCGATTTCGTCTCAAAGTTCCCCGGTCGACAAACCAGTTCCCACCTCGCAGGGTCCCGACCAAACAAATCCAAAGGGCTCGCCTGACTCTGACGTTTACCAGGACAACTCGCTCGGAAAAGAATTCCTCAAGCACCTTGCGTCAGATCAGAAAGCAATTTGGACGAGTCCTGCGCATCTTCGATGGGAAGATGGCAGCTGGCTATTTCCTTTGGCCGCAGTTAGCGGCGGATTGTTCGCGACGGATCGTGCAGTTCCTCCTGTTTTGTCGAAGGACCAAACCAAGCTGAACCATTACGTTTCCATATCCAATTATGGACTGTACTCAATGGTGGCCGCCGGGGGCGGACTATACATTCTTGGCAAAATGACACATGACGATCACAAGCGAGAGACCGGTGTCCTGGCAGGCGAGGCTGCCATCAACGCGTTCGCCATCAATACGGCATTTAAATACGCATTTGGAAGAGAGCGGCCTAACGCAGACCAGGGACTTGGAGATTTTTTCCGAGGCGGCGCTTCATTTCCTTCGGATCATTCTGCGGTCGCCTGGTCCATCGCGAGCGTCATCGCGCACGAGTATCCCGGTGCTCTGACACAGATGGCCGCGTATGGTATGGCTACTGTCGTGAGCGTCGCGCGTGTCGGAGGAAAACAACATTTTCCATCCGACGTACTGGTTGGCGGAGCGATTGGATGGCTGATCGGCCGGCAAGTCTACCGCGCGCACCATGATCCGGAACTGGGGGGCGGCGGCTGGGATCCGCTCTCCGGAAATGACGACGGAGAAGATCGGCGCGTACGTCAGAAAATGGGATCTCCTTCCGTACCTCTCGATGATTGGGTCTATCCGGCGTTCGAGCGTCTGGCGGCACTCGGATATATCCATACTCAATTGATGGGGCTTAAGCCTTGGACCCGAATTGAGTGCGCCCGCCTTACGGAAGAAGCAGGCGAAACTTTGGCAGCTGAACCGGGTTCGAATGAAGAGGAGGCT
>DASRQU010000082.1:0-5830 GCA_035696345.1 Candidatus Acidiferrales bacterium | reverse complement strand
AACAGGGAAGCCGGAGCGATTGTGGGCGGTGTCGATCCGCAAAAGTAAACAGGAATGGGAACAGGTACTGGAAAGTTTAGGAAAAATGTATGAGCGGGGAGCGGAAGTGGATTGGGAAGGATTCGATCGGGGATACGGAAGACGCCGCGTGGAGCTGCCCACGTACCCATTCCAGCGCCAGCGCTACTGGATTGAAAATCCAGTTCAGCGCAATAAGAGAATATCCTCGCGCGCGGACACACGGAATGTTCCGGACGATTGGTACTATCAACTGGAGTGGGAACCGAAACCACACGTTCCGGCGAAACATAATTTCGATGAAGCAGAACGCGCGGCACGCTGGCTGATCATTTCGGAAAATAAAGCTGCCGCCAAAAAATTACGCGCGCATTTGGAGGCAGTCGGAGGAACCGCGAACGTAGCGCATTCGCGCGAAGCCACAGTCGAGCAGCTACGCAATGGCTCCTATGATTCCGTTGTGCAGCTTTGCACGCAGCAAGACTCCGACATTAAAATTCTGAATCCTGAATTGCAATCAACCGGGCAGCCCTCATTAATATCGACCGTGTTGGCGACTGCGCATGCGATCCTCTCGCAAAACAGTAAAGCAAAACTTTGGCTGATTACGTCCGGCGCGCAACCAGTCACGAAGACGCAAACAATTCTGAATATCGCCCAAGCGCATGTTTGGGGTTTTGGCCGGACATTTGCGCTCGAGCATCCGGACCGTTGGGGCGGCCTCATCGACCTGGATCCCAGCGATGAACGGGGCGAAAATCTTTCCGAAATAATTTCTTGGATTTTGCGGCCCGACGCAGAAGACCAGTTGGCATTTCGCGGCGGAAAACGCCATGGATTGCGGCTCACGCGCAGTGTGCCGCTGTCCAACTCTGAAAAGCCGCATTTTCTTCCCAATAAAAATTATGTAATTACCGGTGGCCTGGGCAGTCTGGGTCTGTATGCGGCGGAATGGATGGTGGAACGCGGAGCGCGAAACCTTATATTGATCGGGCGCCGCACGCCTTCCGCGGAAGCGCAAATAAAAATCGAAACATTGAAAGGCCGTGGCGCGCGCATCGAAGTGCGAACCGCTGACGTCGCGTCCAAATTGTCCGTTAACGCGGCGTTCCAGGAAATCATCCGCACCATGGGATCAGTTGACGGAATCGTGCATGCCGCAGGTTATATCGACGACGGCCTGCTGGAACAGCAAACTTGGGAGCGCATGGAAAAAGTGCTCGCGCCCAAGGTTGCCGGCGCATGGAATCTGCACGAAGCAACCACGGGCATGAAGCTGGATTTTTTTATTTTATTTTCCGCATTCGCGGCGTTAACGGGCTCCGCGGGAACGTCAGGCTACGCGGCGGGCAACGCTTTCATGGACGCGCTCGCGCATTATCGTAAATCGCTCGGACTCCCCGCTCTCAGCATCAATTGGGGAGCGTGGGAGGGCGACGGGATGGGCAAGCACGTCGGCGGCGCAAAAGGCCGGCGCACCGGGATCAGTTTCATGCCTCCACGCTTGGCGCTCGCAGCACTGGGCTCCGCGCTTTCCATTTCTGATCCCCAGATTGCGATTGGCGCGCTGGACTGGAAATCTCTGAAGCCCACATTTGAAGGCTCGGCGAAAAGGCCTTTGCTTGAACACCTTTCCGCAGAAATATCTGGTATTGGTAAACTCCCCGCTTCTGCGCAGGTGCCTGCGAAAAGCCACTTGCAGGAATTGAGCAGCACGTCGCCCGAAGACCGAAAGAAAAATTTAGTTCAGTATTTGATTGCCGCCGTCGCGCCGATCCTGGGAGTTGAGCCTGCCGCCATCGAGCCCTCCCGTCCCTTGACGGACTTCGGCGTAGACTCGCTGATGGCGCTGGAATTCAGGAATCGCCTCAATTCCGATCTTGGCGTCACGATTCCCACGGTGCGTTTTCTGGAAGGCATTACGCTTCAGGAAGTCGCCGCTCAAATCGTAAAAGAATCGCCGGCTGCGTCAGTTCCGAATTCCAGTTCGTCGGATTCAACCTCCTCGTCGCAACAGTGTGCGTCCTCCGCGATCAGGCCATTGGACGAAGTTCTTCGAGTCGCTTCCGAAAAACGTCAATCGTGGTTAGTGGACTATCTCGTTCCGGCACTCGCAGCAATCCTTGGGGTTGAGCCTGCAAGCGTAACTTCGATGCGCTCGATCAGTGAGTACGGCTTGGATTCGCTGATGGCGCTAGAACTCAAAAATAAAATCGCCGCTGACCTGAGTGTCACGGTTCCCACCGTGCATTTCCTTGAAGGCCCCAGTCTGCGCGAGGTTGCTGCGCAAATCGCCAACGAATTACCCAACTCTTCGGTTATCTCCGCCGCTCCAGAGGTGTCAGAAGCAACCATCGAGTACCCATTATCTTTTGCTCAGCAGCAGGCTTATTTTGGCCACAAGCTCATGCCAGACTCCGCCGCATTCAATGTTGGATTTACCGCGAAGGCGTCGCCGCACCTGGACTGGCCCGTTTTCCAGCGGTCGGTTGTGAAACTTCTCAAGCGTCACCCCGCACTACGAGCAGTAATCGTTGAATCGGACCGCGGACCCGTGCAGAGAATTTTGCCGTCCGATACGCCAGTCGCGTCATTGATCGATGCAAGTTCCATGCAGGAAAGCGAATTGAAGGAGCAGATCACTCGTGACTTTCAGAAAAATTTTAAACTTGATCAACCTCTGTTCCGCGTGAACGTATTCCGCCTCGCGAATTGCGACATCATGTCCTTCAAAGTGGATCACATCATCATCGACCACTGGTCCGTTCAACTGTGCGTGGAAGACTTGAAAAAGATTTATTCCGCGGAACTTGCAGGCACAGAAGCGGTGCTTCCTGCGGTGAAGGGCGAGTATCAGAATTTCGTGGCGTGGGAAGCGGAGATGAGCCAGAACGCCGAATTGTGGGGTTACTGGAAAGAAAAACTCGGTGGCGTCCTGCCGCAGTTGGATATACCTTCACCGCGTCACAGACCTGCGGCGCTGCTGGCTCGCGGCGAGGCCATCCCACTTCTGCTTCCGCCAGAGCTGTCCGCACAGATTAAGAAAGTGGCGCGGCCATTAAAAGCGACTTCGTACACATTCATGCTGGCCGCGTTTCAATTGCTGCTTCACCAGTTTAGTCAGCAGGACGACATCATCGTCGGAACCTCCGTGACGGGCCGCGAAGATGCTCGTTGGACCAACACGATCGGATTCTTCGTAAACGTTTTGCCGTTGCGCGCCAATTTTACGAGCCAGCAAACATTTGCGGACCATCTGATGCGTAGCCGTGAAACAGTGCTCGGCGCGCTTCAGCATCAGGAATTTCCTTTTGCCGCGATGATTACCCGCCTCGGGCTTGGGCGGAGCCTGGATCGCATTCCCGTGTTTCAGGCCTTCTTCAATTTCCTCACGGACCACGCAGGCGAGTTCGGCCGCCTCTTCATGGGCGCGGAAGGCGCGCCGGTTCCGTTTGGCGGCTCGGAACTTTTTCCATGGCTTACGTTGCCGTTGCAGGAGGGCCGGGTTGAGGTTGGGGTGCAACTGGTCGAAGTGCAGGGCCACGTGGACGGCTATCTGAACTACAACAGCGATGTGATGGATCGCGCGACAGCGGAAGCCATGGCCGTGGCCTATGGAAAAATTCTCGAGGCCGTCGTGCGCGATCCCAATATGCCAATCGAAACCCTCGTGCCGGGTTCAGAAGAACTTGTAACTGAACGCGAAGAATTCGCCCTGTAATTTAACAATTCCCGTGAGAGCGCGTCTGGAAGTTTGTTGGAGGTTCGGGTGCGCGAAGCAGCCGAACACCTGGACGGTAGCCGGCGTCATAGACGAATTGCCGCGTGTGGATGCGCATAAGGAGAAATGCGTCTCACCCGTTGCTGGCGAATTACCCCGCTAAGAAATTTCCAGCCTCCACGGCCTGCGTGGCAATTGGGCGCTCACCGTCGTGATTCCCATGTGATTTTCGCGAGCCGGTTGGACTTAATCCATTTTCCGTATTACGGTAAACTCTTTCCTCAGGTCGAGTCCGACATCTATGTCTAAGAGTTCCCGCGCGCCACTCCCCATTTGGTCTTCTATCTAAACGGATTGTAATCAGCTTGTTACGCTTTGCGGCGTGGCGGCTGCCACACGGTCGTCGGCACCCGCGTGGTCTACCGATTGCTCATCGCAGGGTATGGAACCGACAGTTCAAGCCGATCGTGGCAGTGCGGAGCGCACGGTGCCTGCCGATGGCCATGGGTTGACGGCTGGGGAGATAAAGACGCCACGCAGATTTCTTAATCAAGGAATCGCGGCTCAGCTCATGTCTCCGCTGTCGCTTGTTCGTCGATTTCTGATCAGGTTGTATAGTTTATGGGTTTGCAAGACATATCCATTCGCATCGGTAGGCTCGGACGTAACGATTCACTTCCGGAGCGAGTTGTATAGAAGCCAAGCGCACCGCATCGCGCTTGGCAATTCGGTCTTTTTGGATAAGGACGCGAACCTTCGTGCGCACGCCCCATCGGAGGAAGACGTCGATCCGATTTTGACTATCGGCGACGGCTCCGTCATCGGTCCCCGTTGTTTTTTGTCTGCCAAGAATTGCATACAGGTTGACAGCGAGGTTGTGCTCGAACCTTCCGTGCTGATTCAAGATCATAGTCATGCCTATAAAGACGTGAACGTGACCATTCGCCGCCAGGGAGTAACCGAAGGTGGTCGAATCAGGATAAGCCAGGGCTGCTGGATCGGGCAGGGAACCGTGATCCATTGTGACCAAGGCGAACTCACGCTCGGGCCAAACTGCGTCGTCGCGCCCAATTCGCTCGTCAATCGCAGCTTTCCGGGTTACTCACTCGTCGCGGGCAATCCGGCCCGAGTCGTCAAGCAATATGACATGGAAAAAGGCGTCTGGGTTCTCGGCTCGTCGCGCCCTGCTGCAGAGTCCGAATCGTCACAACGGCGACCCGAGTTGCAATCCATTCGGTGAGCGCGCCTTGCCGCAAACGGTCGATGCCAAAGGACGCTGTCGCCGAGCCGAGCCGGCCGCAAAGCCAGACGATAATTTAAAATGGAAGGTACATCCTTTGCAATATCATCTCCCCACTCCATTCGACAGCGTCGAAAACACCCAGGAATATTTCGGATTGCTCTCCGAAACTCTCGAAGAGGTGAAGCAGGAGGTCGACCGCGATATCACAGCGGCCTCTGAAGCACGGCAGTCGCGCAGGCTGGAGGCCTTGCGCCTCGTACATTTCAAGCTGCAAAAATTGGAAGACCATGTCAAAGCAAGCAGTCTCTTGCTCAACGATCTCCGCACGCTGCGAAGGCTTCTCCTGCAGGAAAGAGTACGAACCGAAGAAATGAAAATGAGATAAATTTCCATCTCACCGCTGCTCGGTCCACTCCGGTTTGTTCCTTGGCCAATGTAATTAAAGAACGCCCTAAGAACCTGATGATTGGCTTGCGAGGCTCATTTCCGAGCCATGTTTCAACCGCGTGGGAGGGCACGGACCCCGATTATCCGATTGTTTGCCAACCAACGTGATATAACACCATTACGTGGAGGACAGGATGCTTAGCCACGAACGAAGCGCCGGTCGCGAGAATCGACGGATAGAAAACGAGCGCGTCTACAGCAAGGGAGAGTACAACGAACAAAACTAGCGTACAGATGGGCATCTGCCCGAAGTGCAACAAGCCACTGAACCTGTCCCACCCGGATGCGGTACATTTCAAGGGTCAATGTTATCACTCTGAATGCGGAAAAAAGGCCGGGGCGGCCCAGGAGTCAGTTCCTACAACACCCAGCAATCGTTTAACTGCGATCAAGCATTAATC
>DASRQU010000081.1:0-25271 GCA_035696345.1 Candidatus Acidiferrales bacterium | reverse complement strand
CAACTCCAGCCTGAGTAGACATGGCCGATGTTGAGCCGCGCAAAGAGCGAGGTAAATACAGCGGACGGAGTATTAATGGATCGGTATGCCCCGATGATCGGGACCCTATTTGGAAAACACGGAAAACTTGGAAAAATGAAGCAGCCCGTATGTGTTAATGAATCTGGAGCGGGCGATGGGAATCGAACCCATCGCTGTACGCGGCTAAGCGATTGATTCCACTAGTTGACGGTAGTGGGTTGGCGTCCAATAGCGTCCAATTTCAGTTTCGACGCTACTTTTTCGACTGCTTCTCGGTGGGCATCTCCGACAACGTGCCCGTAGATTTCAAGCGTAGTGCGCGCATCGGCATGGCGAAGTTGCCGCTGCACAACTTTCGGCGTTGCTCCTGAATCGAGCAGCAAGGCCGTGTGAGAGTGTCTGAACGCATGGAGTCCGCATCGCGGGAATCCGAGCGCGTCCAGGATGACCCATAGGTGATGTTCTACGACGTTGTTTGACGATGGCGGCCGCCCGTTGCGAGTGACGAAAAGAAATCCCTCCGGGTTGGGTTTCCACTTGTCTCGATACTCCCTCAAAATAACGGCGAGAGCATTCGGAATGGGCAGTACGGTCTCGCTCGATTGGCTCTTAGTGGTTTGCACTTTGCCGTACCAGGCGGATCGGCGTACGTGTAGCAATTGTCGATCGAGGTCAATGTCACCCCATTGCAAACCAAGAGCCTCACCTGCACGGAGCCCCTCGAGAGCGAGGACCGAAAAAAGCGTGTGCCATGGCTCCTCGGCGAGAGCGAGTATTTGCTTAACCTGATCGATCGTGAAATACGGCGCCTCGTAGCGAGATTCTCGAGCTGGTAAGCGCAGTTTGTTCGCGTCGATTTGTTCGCAGACATAGCCCCAATCGCGGGCAGTGGAAAGAATGGACGAAAGTGTGCCAAGGACATTCAGCACGGTTTTACGCGATACGCCTTTTTGAGATACGCGCGTAAGGAAGGTCTGTTGGTTTTCTACGCCAAATTGCTCGAGGCGCAGCTTGGAAAGTTGAGGAACGATGTAGCATTTCAGGTGTGACTTGACGGCGCGCGCGGAGGACGGTTGCTGCTTGGTGAGCACTTCGGTTTTCCACCTCTCAATAAATTCGCCGAAAGTTGCAACTCGTCCGGGTCGATAGTCGAAGCCATTAATTCGCGAGAGAACAATTTCCATTTGACGCTCGGCCAAGTGCTTCGTCATATCTTTCTTGCAGCCAAGAATGACTTCTCGCCGAACGCGCTTTGTTCCCTCGTTCGTTATTTCGTCTTCGCGGTAGCGGCCCTTCCATTTGTCACCGTCGAGATAGACACAGCCCTTTTGATACCGCTTCCTTGCCATCGAGCCTCTTTCGCCCGATAACTCGGTGACCGTCGCGGAGTTTACCACATCGAATTTTAGAGCTGTCGCCATCGGAGTTAATCACGCTCACGCGGTTCGGCTGGTGTGCGCCACATCTCCGCGTCCAAATCCTCTTTCGCTTCTTCGAATCGCAGACTCTTGATGTTGAAAGTGGCCTTAATACGTCCTGTTTTTCCGTCCCTGCTTTTGAGCAACTGAAGTTCAGCTTCTTTTTCGTCGCCCTGCAGTTCGCGAACATAGGGACGATCGGCCAGGATGATGAAAGAGGCGAATTTTTGCTTCGCGGCAGAGCCGTACAGACGCTGCAGTGTGGGTTTGCCGGCATCCTCGCCCTGCGTTGTCTTCCGCAGTTGGGAGATGAGAATCACGCAGCATTTCAGCTCCAAGGCCATCGACTTCGCTGCACGGGCAATCACGCGCTGCTGTTCAAATTCGGTTTTGCCTTCCGCTTCGATCAATTCGTCATAATCGAGAATCAATAGGTCCAATCCGGCGCGCGATTTCATCTTTCGAGCGGCGCGCCGGATTCGGGAGAGCGAAAGTTCGCCGTCAAGGATGCGGCACTTTTTGCATTGGTGGGACGCGGCTTCAGTCAGGTCTCGAAAATCTTCCTCGGTGAGCAAATCATCACGGCGTAATTTTATTGGCGTCACACCCGATGCAGTTGCGAGTTCGCGGCTAGCTAGGTGCGCCCGCGTCATTTCTCCGCTGCAAAACAGGGCGAGGTACTGGTCGCGGCAAGCCCGCGTCCGAATTTGTGCGGCGAACAGAGATTTCCCTGCGCCGGTTTCAGCCGTTAGTACAACCAGTTCACCATCGCGGAATCCGCCCGTCCACTGATCGAGCTTATCCACGTCGGTGTAGATTTTGAGCCGGGCGCCTTCCCTTATCCCTGACAGCGCCTCGATTGCGGAATCGAAATAAGGTGCGCCGTCATCCTCGGTACTTTCCAGGTCCCGCGCCAGAGTTGAAAATTTCTCAATCGCGGAATCGAGCAGGGATTCAACGTTGCCGGCTTGCTCGACCGCGAGTTGTTTAATGTGTTCGGCGAGGTGCACCGCCTGGCGGAAAGCGGCCATTCGGCGAAGGCCGCGAAGAACGTAGAGAACATCGCTCTTGTCCGCGATCCCACCACATATGCTTGCGACGTACGCAATGCCTCCGGCGGCTTCAATATCGCCATTCCGAGTCAGATCGTCATGGACCGCCAGCAAATCGGGAAAAGTTCCCGCCGAAAAAAGGGTGAGGACGGACCCTGCAATCTTACGGTGCCAAGAATTGAAAAAATCGTCCGGTTTGAGAGCATCGAGCAACTCGCTCGCTTGAGGATGGCTCGACAGAATGGCGCCCAGGACCGTACGCTCCATCAGATCGTCGTGCGGCAAAGTCTTTTCTATCGATTCCATGGCAAGGCCTCCAGTTCTTGTAGCTCGGGCGAGCTTGGTGCGTTTGGCCTTGCTTGATTTCTGAACTTCGCTTTCGCTGTGCAGAATGCAGGTGGATATTTGTGATTGCCGAGGGCCTTCCATCCGTCCAGGCACAGACCCATGAAGTCGAATGTCGACTCTTCGTTCCTGCTGACGAACATCCGCTCGCAAAGCTCCGCAAACTCGGGCGGCATGGATTTTCTTCGAACACTTATCAGATCCCACAGGGGCGACTCTTTTAAGGCCAACGGGGCGAGGGGCGCTTCTTGCTTTACTCTCCTGTCTCTCTTCTCAATTCTCTTCTGAGAGGTCACATGCTCGCCCCTCTGCTCGCCCTCGTGCTCGCCGGTTTCGACACGTACATATCGCAAACCCATTGGACCGATTGAGTTTATGGCGTCCAACTGCTCGCCCCTGTGCTCACCGTTTGTGGGCTGAAACTTATGGATCAGGATTGGATAACAAACATGCTTCCCCGGGGCAGGGAATCGACGGATGTAGTCGCCACGCTCTAAGCGCTCAAGAAAGCGGCGGGCCGTCCGAGCTGAAATGCACAGTTCTCCAGAGAGCGCTCCAGCCGATCCTCTCCAAACGCCACTTCTGGTATCAGCCTGAGAGGAAATGTATTCATGGACAGCAACATCTTGGAGCGAGAGCCGGCCGTCGCGGACGTGCTCCCATATTCCGCGTCTGCGCTGGATGAAGCCGTTTTCCTTACTCACGCACGAACCCCAGATCAAAAAGAGGGAGACCGGTTAATTTTGGACTATCTTTCCAATCTTTCGGAGACGGGGACGGGCTTGCTGTGGAGTGAATTAGGCGAAACCAGGAGTGTCTTTCCCCCGTGCCTTCATTCGTTTCGGACTTGTTCTCGATGCAGAAGCCTGATCGCCGCAATTCATAGACACGCGCGTTGTATTGTTGCGCTAAGGCCGCGATTTCTGGCGACGGCACCCAGCCTCCTTTTTCGGCGATCAAACGTTGAAGGATGCCGTCTCGTTGTGTCTTTGCTGACTTGGGCGGCCCAGCTTTCATGCGGCGACTTCCGCTTCCAGTGAACGGGCGAGACGTTCGGCGCGCATTACGCAGTCCGCCGTAACTGGAAGGCCAGCCTGGATCCGCTTACGCAAAAGTGTAAGTTGTCCGCGAAGCGCAATGATGCGGTCACGCGGCGAAAGCTCGGGTCTTGAAATGATGCTGCGGCCGGGCCGCGAGCCGTAGTAACGCCTGTGTTCAAGCGACGCGGATCGCACAATTTCCACACCGCTTTTAGGTTGGGAAATAACTTCGGGTGAGGATGAGACTTGCACTTCTGCTTCAATCGCTGGTATCGTTTCCATTGTCTACTTCCTTTAACCGGTCTCCCTAGAAAAGATGCCGGGTGAGATTTGCGAAGCCTCGGGAATTGCGCCCCGGGGCTTTCGCTTTTTCAAGCTCCTGCACGTAATAATTCATTTCCGTCCATCAAAATCACGCAGTTTCGTTTGGCGCGTCGTGTGAAAGCGGTCAAGGACTCGTAGGGAACAAGAATTTGCCCGCATACCTTAACGGCGACAAGTTCGCCGTCGCGGACGAGCGCGAGAATGTCTTTCTCGGGAAGGCTGAGTTGAAACCCGGCCTCGGTGAGCGATACGAGTAAAGGATTCGCGGTCTTCATGAGGACGAATGTAGTGGGGGAACCACAACGGGATCAAACCAACTTTTCACTCGTGACGAGTAAAAATGGTTATTTTAGTTAGGTTTTGTGCAGGTTTTGAGGGTGCCTAAGTTTTACTCGTTGACGAGTGTGTTGCGAGTTCCGCTTTTTTCTGAACCCGGTATTTCTCGTCTTGAATCCGCTTCTGCCAGGGCAGGCCCAGTAAGTAAGCGCCCGTATAAGTCCCCGGACAACTCGCTGCGAGCCATTTCTTTCGGGGTCTAACTCCGGTTCGGTCAACCTCACGACAATAAGCGAGTCCATCGACTCCCTGTTTTATTACAGACCATAACTTCCCCTCACGTTCCGTAAGTGGGATCGCCGCCTCTTCAACTGGCTCGTTGTCCGCGGATTGTTCCAATGCTTGTCTTTCAAGCCAGGAACAAAATGTCGCGGAAGCCGAGCAGATGTGACGAATCCCACCACCATACTTCGGAAAAGTTTCTTCGGATGAGTCAAGGATGCTCTGCTCAAAGAGGGAGGTGCTTTTTGATTCGCACAAATACCGATAGAGACGGTCAAGCCAAAAATCCGCTGGGTCAGCGGCTCTTGGCGAATCGATCGCGATGCTACTTTCCACTGCAAGAGTTCGAGCTCGCTCGATGAATAGTTGATTTGGTCCACCGCCAAATCTCCATCGGCCGCTCTCCGGAGCGCGGTAGGCGTATAAGTAGATATTGTCTTTTTTTCCAGTGTTTTGGGCAATGTCTAGGACGAGCTCATGTTCGTCCTTTGCCAATTGCCTAAATCTAGCGCCTAGGTCTCGCCATTGGACAACTTCCACGTCGTTCTGAACGTTAGGTTGCACGGGGCTCGCCTCCTGTAGCGAGCGGCGGGGAGGTCAGGAAACCTCCCCATTAGCCGCGATAGCGAATCGCAGCTTTACCGCATCGGGTGGAGTATATCAGCGGTCAACCAACAAGGTTCAGAAAACAAATGTCGGAAAAAGCGCCCTGACTCTGGCTGTGAGATAGCGTGACATTGCGGTGGATGGCAACCGTTCACAAGATCGGTATTGACCTTGCTAACCAAACGCATGATAATGGACTTGTGAAAACAACTCGCAAAGTGAAGTTCAGTCCAAAAGAAGTTCGACAGGCCGCCGTCGTGCTGGGCACGTCATCTTGGCAGGCCCGCTCTGCCCGCTTCACACCCGAGCAATTGTCCGTGCAGCTGTCAGCGGCGGGGAAACTCGGCGGACGGCCGCGAAAGGTTCGCATATGACTCGTCCACTCTTTGCCGTGGCAGAGGCTCAAGGCTGCACATGTGATGTTTGCGGCGCTCCGTCACTATTTCAAATTACTGTCACGTTTGTTGCCGAGAACAAAATGTGTGGGATATGCGCGGTCGCTTATGTGCTCCAATATTTCAAGGCGAGCGGAGTCGATCTCGCGGTCATCCAAGAAGCATTTCCAAAACTGAGCGCATCGCTTGAGGTGCCGGTTTCAAATTTCGTAATGTGAAGTACGGTCTGCCGTGCAGTTGACTCGTGCTGCCAGGTTTCCCGCCTGCTCCGACCCCGCCTAAAAAAAGTCGAGAGAGGTGAATTGTGCCAATAAACACTGATATACAGGTGCCGTGGGTTCCTCAAGATGGGATTACAAACTCCATCTTGCACGCGATGCAGCTTGCGAACGAGTTCCACGTTCAGAAGCAGCAAAATGCCATCCAGCAGGGCCAATTGCAGCTCAATCAGCAGGCGCAGCCGAGTGAGATTGCGCAACGCGAAGCGCTCACTGGCCAAGCGCAAGCGGAGGCGGCTGCAATTCCAAAACGGCTCGACCTGCAACAGAAAGAGATCGATGCGACCAATGAGCTGAAGAAGTCGACTCTCGCGCTTGAAACGTCTTACCGCAACGGGATGTTAGGAGTTGCGCAAAGCAATTCGGACACGAAGGCAAGAGCGGTCGCCGCGCAGGCTGAATACAAGAATTTCCAGGAGTTATGGGGCGCGAAGCTGGATCAGGCAAAAATCGGCGGCATATTAGGAACGATGCAATTGCGCCGGCAAGCCCTCTCGCAGCAAAAACAAATCTCTGACATGGAAATTGGCTTACGAGCGCAGGCGAATGATTTGCGGAGTCGTGGTTTAGACGAGCAGGCGGACATGCTGACAGAGCGAGCAGACCAGTATTCGAATCAGATCGGCGTGCTTCGAAGCGTTGCCGGCAAATTGGGACTGGCGCCCGAAGTTCAGATTCCGGGAGAAGCCGGTCAGCCGCCGATCTCTAGCCCTCCCCGTAAGTCTGCTGCTCCGAATAAGCCGACATCGAAGGGCCTTGTGACGGTCACCGATCCATCGGGAAGACCCCACGTATTCGCCAACCAGGCAGCCGCGGACGCCTTCAAGAAAGAAGCAGGTATCCAATAATGCCCGAACCGCAGCAGCAAGGTTCAATTGACTACGACGCATTGGCTGCAAAGCACGGCGCTTTGTCGCTGCCCGCGGTCGATTACGATGCGCTAGCCTCGAAGCACGGCGCGCTCCCTCCGGCAGAAGCGGCACCGTCCACTCCGGCCCCCGCGTCGCCATCCAATCAACGGCAACAGCCGCCGCAACAGGATCCCGATTCGTCGATCAGCGACAAAATAGGTTCGTATTGGGAATGGGCTAAGAAAAACATCCTCGACCGGTCAGCGTTTGCTCCGCTACAGGGACAACTGGATGCGGCGAAGCAAGCGAACCAACAGATCGTAGACCACGAAGTAAACAGCGGGCACCCATGGAGAGCGGCGATTGCCAGCGCTTTTTACGGGAGTCTCAACGACACGAACGATTTAATTCTTTCCGCTACGACGCCGAAGAACGTCGCGCTTGCTTTCGCTGGACCGCTGGGACGTTTTGGAAAGGTTGTCAGCCTCGCTGCCAATTCCTACTTCGCAATGCGAGGCGCGCAAGCTCTCATGGAAGAAAGGCAGGCAGGCGAAACCCTTGCAGACGAGGTGCAGAGGAAACTTTTTGGGGCGGCCGCCATGACTGGAGCTGCCGGCGGGGAAGGGGCGACGCTAAAAGATTTTCTTCACGATACGATTCAGAACAAATTGGGCTTGAAAGGCGATCTGGCCGCCAAGGTTAGTCAAAAAGTTGCTGGGGAAAATTCCCTTCGGCAGGGAGCCGTGAAAGACATCACGGGCATCGAGAACGCCACACAGGGCAGGGAAGCCGCGGTCGGTGCCGATGCGTCCTCAAACATCGCTGATTCGTTATCGACGATGTCAGAAGCCGACCGTCAAGCTGCTGAGGCAAAGCAGGCATCGACAACTCAGGCACAAACTCAGACGCAACAGGTATCCCAACGATCGGCCGCAGTCGCACAGCAAATTCCTAATCGTCTCGGTAAAATTATTGCTGACGCTCGTCAGGCCGTGACCATCGAGCAGGCCAAAGCCAGTCAGCCATTCGAGGATATTGGCCAGCAAATTAAAGATCCCGTGACAGACAACGCCTCGATCAAAGCGGTCGTCATGGATACGTTGAGAGATCACGGTGTCCAAGAACACGAAGTTCCGAACAAGATATTTGCGGCCTTAAAGCCGATGGCTGAAATCGACGGCGCGGAAGGATTTTCACCCAGTATTCGTGCCAGTCTGAAGCGCCAAATTGCTGAGCCGGTTACCTTCAACGATCTGACGCGCGTGCGGGATGATCTGTGGCAGGGAGCAAATTCAGCCAAAGATGGTGCCATGCGCTCCGGTTTGTTTGATGCAGTGGGAAAAGTAACGAAAATGCAGGAAGACTTCGCGGATGCCAACGGGCTTGGTTCTCAGTACAAAGTGGCCAAGCAAGGCTACATGAAGTTCATGCGAGAACTCGGAAGCGGAACGATGGCGGACTTTCTTCATGCGGATTCCATGCAACAGCAAAATATGGATGTACGGCTAAAAGACCTCACGACCGGAAGCACGGCATCCACCTTGCGGAACATGATGCAGATTGCTGGCGTAGACGTGAAGCCACTCGACGATCTATTGGGAGAGCAAGAAACTATCGGGACTCAAGGAAAGCAGATTCCCAAAGACTTGA
The DNA here is from genome assembly GCA_035696345.1 of Candidatus Acidiferrales bacterium. Lineage (GTDB taxonomy): Bacteria > Acidobacteriota > Terriglobia > Acidiferrales > UBA7541 > Palsa-360. The sequence goes on along the minus strand of DASRQU010000081.1, from coordinate 16,733 downwards.
ATGCGAATCTGTCATCCGCAGAAGCCGCGAGACTGGAAACCATCAAGCAGGCGGGCTCCAGGGCCCGAGAAGCTGCTTCGAATGCTTCCAAATCGGTCGACGAGATCCAGTCGCAGGGGCGCGAGGCTGCCAGCGGTATCAATCAAAACATGGAAGCGGATATACAGAAACTCGGCGAGAATAATCCGATCATCCAGGGCCAGAGCGATTTGCTGCTTAAGGGCAAGACCACGGAAGAAATTCGCCAAGAGGCAATGAATCACCTGTCTTTGAACGCTAAGGTTACGGGAATCACAAATCCATCCGGCTACATTATGCTCACGTACGGCCTAATGAAAATGGCGATGGGTAATCCATACGGTGTTCTCACAACCGGATATGGAGCGGCACGCATTGGGGCATCCGATTTGGTTAGGAATCCGTCGTTCCAGGACTGGATGATTCGCGAGTCAGGCGTCGAGCCGTCAAATACGGCTCTGATCGGCAGGATGAGAAAGAGCATAGAAAGTTTGGCGCCGACCCTAAAAGCCTATGAGCGCGCGCGCGAGCTTGCAAAAACAGGCGCGCTCGCTGGAACCGCAAACCAGGCAATCGAACCACAGGCCCAACCCCAACAAGTTCCCGCGGCAATGTCGAGCGGCGCAACGATCGGTGATCAAATTCTTGCGAAACGAGCGGCATTATTATCTGCACCCCAGCAATCGAATCCTGCGTTGCCATTTCACCCAGGCGCAGGCGTGCCACGCTGAACGTTAAGTCCCGCCGCATAACGCCGTGGTCGATCAGGTGCCGCGGATTTAATCGTTGAGACGCAAGTACCGCGAGTGACGTAGACGCTCGCGTTCCGTCCGTTCTAGAAATTCGATCCGGGTACTCAGCTTCGGTCTAACCCAAACGCACTGTTTCATCTTCTCGGCCGTCAGCCCTGCTCCCCAGCGCGATTTACCCTTTTCAGGTAAGTTCACGAACGGGCATTTGCCGGTTACTAGTGGGCGCAATTTCTCGAATACCTCCCGTCGTGATGAAGGCACCAGCCCGGCGCGAACTCGAGCAACGTATACCAATTCCTTTCCACTGTTTTCGCCGATGATTAACGAATCTATTCCGTGCGATCCCGGCATATAGCCGCCGATCAAAAAATCGGCTTGCTGAGCAATGCGATGCTTCACCCATGCCCCGGTTCGTTTTCCGGGCTCGTAACGGCTGTCGGTTTGTTTTGCTACAACACCCTCTAGACCGTGCTGTCGAACCACGGCAAGCATTTCAGATGCGGAGGTTTGAAAATATTCCAAGTGTCTTATAGTTGCGGATTCAAAAACCAGCGACTTGAGCATCTCCCGTCGTTTAAGGAGCGGAAGGGCCATGACATTTTTATTCTCAAAATACAGCAAATCAAAGACGTAAAGAAAAATCCGAGCTGCTGAACTTCGTGAATGGGTCAATAAGTGGAAGTCAGGCCGGCCGGCGTCATCGAGTGCAACTACTTCGCCGTCAATTACGGTTCCATGTGGAAGGGCAGCCAGTGCCCTAGATATGTCTGGAAATTTGCTATCGAACGACAAGCCGCGGCGAGATAACAGAGTAGGCTTCCCTCGCTTCGGGTTTACTCCAATCGCCCGAAAGCCATCAAGTTTAACTTCGTATACCCATTGCGGCCCTTCGGGAATCTTGGGAACCGGAAGGCATTCCATGGGCTCGACAAACGATGCTTGTTTCTTTGCCGACGACGTCGATGGCGCGGCAGCCTTGCGCATGGCCGTAGTGTAGATCATTCGGCATCTTAGCGGGCGGTAAAGGACTAGTGCATGGGCTGGAATGTTGTGATAGAGTACCGGTAATCCGTCACAAACGGAGGAGGACGTGAAGCCTACGTCGCCCGGCCGCCAGCATGAGGGCCGGTTTTCACTTCAAGGCAACCATTTCGTGCCCCAGCCTTCAATCTTCCCGGTACTCGGACTTTTTAAATATTTGTTTTTCCGCAAGATCGATACGATCCGGATACCGAAAGGCGCAGTCATCAAGACGCCCGTCTTCAGGCAGATCAGTTCGCGACAACTTGGGTTAGCTATGAGATCGGCGAGCTGTAGCCCCGTCACATTTGCTGACTTGGGCTGAAGTTTCAGCTGCCTGCTGCTCAATCTTTTCTGAAATAAAGTGGAATGGACATGATCCGTGCCATTCTTGTACACATATTCGAAAGCCTTGCAGAGTTGCATGTTCTCTTTTCGGCCGCGCGATTCCACAAGGACGTCACCCGTATTATCGGTGCGTTCTAACCATTGGACGTACCGTTCCAGCACGACAGTTAGGCAATAATGATAAGGGTGGAAACGCCATATTTTGTAACGCATGGAATGTTCTTTCTTGTCGATGACGCTTGTGAAGACTCGATAGCTGGCTTCCGTCAGCAGTTCCGTGAGAGACGCGTCGAACTGTTGCTGTACTTCAACTCTTTTAAGAATTGCAAATGGACCTATGCGATCGATAATATCCCGCCTGTGTAGAATGACCTTGGCGTCACCGAAGCACGTCAGCTTGAGGTTGTCGAGGCTCTCGGTTAACGCCGCTTGCTCGTAATCCAGCCTCAGAATTACGCCAGTCACTCCCAGGTACTGTTCAGTTGGATGGCGGCACGACTTCATATCGTGGGTTCCGACCTCGTCAATAAAAATCCGGTACATGTTAGTCTCCGAACGAAATTGTTAATCCCACGTGTCTGACATCAACTTGCTTTTCCGAAAAGCAAGCCCTCCGTGGTTAAGCCACGGACACCGCCCGCGCACATGCCGGCTCGTAAAACCGGAACGTCCCGACACAGGGCAGTAGATTAGCAATATATAGGCAACAGTCAAGCATCAAACTAGCAACAAACCGTAAATTATGTGCTTGACACCGGCAATTCAGGTGCCTAATAATTGCATCGCTGTCGGCAGCAAGCTGGCACCGCATCAACAAGAGGAGAAATCAGAGTGTCAATTAGCATTCCCAATTCGTACGTTAACCCCAACGTTCGGACCGTTGGAGTTAGCAAACTGCGCTCGCTTAACGCTACCCAGTTGCGAGACATCGACAAAACTCTCGTAATTCAGGAGAACGATCAACCGCTAGCCGTTCTATTGAAATACGAGGACTTCTTGGCGATGCAAGAACAACTATTGGCAGTACTCGAAACTTACACTGTTCTTTCAGATAAGAACGTCGTTGAAACTGTTTTGGCTGGTAGGGCGGATGCTACCTCTGGAAATACCCGTTCAATCGAAGATGTGCGTGAATCACTGAGAAAGGGCAAGAAGGAGAAGTCGTGAAGTACAAAGTCAGGTTAGCGCCTCCCGCTGCGAGAATGTATGAAAGTCTGCAACGTCTCGCAGCGGGCGAGGGTAGTACGGTGCAAACGAATGCTGCCCAACTATTGGATGCGCTCTTGGACGATATTATTCCGCAGAGGCCGTTCAACGGCATCAAGCTGACCGGGATTCTATCTGGTACGTATCTGATTTCTCGACAAGCGCTCCAGGTAATATATGAAATAAACGCAAAATTACTTACTGTCGTGATTCTATTGATTTTGGATGCTCCGGCTCGCGAAGAGAATGCACGCCGAGCAGACCTCATTTGCACTCAGATGCTATTGTCAGGACGTCTTCAGATTTTACCGCCCGGAACACTACGCCGAGCAGCCGCGAATTAGCATTCGAAGCCGTCTAGCTACGCCGGAGATCCGGGACTCGCCTTCTGTCCCAAAGTGTGGCGCCGAATCGCAGCTTGGGCAACCTCACCAATTTTTGATTTCCGCTTAGACTGAGGACTTAACTGATGCGTGAAAACCGCTCGAAATGATGATGTTGCGCTCCGCTTCCGGAAAGTGGAGCGATGCAAATGCAGCCGCCTTCAAAAGCTTGCCGAGATTCAAGGAACTTGGTTACGAAAATCCATGACCACAGATTTCTCAAAATCATTTCTTTTTGGAACGTCAGATTGAACGAAATTCGAACGTGCAGATTCAACGCTTTGCGAGGACCAACGAGCGAGGGTTTTCGGAACAAGCGAAATCGAGAGAGACTAGAATCTGCTTATTGCTGGCTGCTTTTGTTCTCGTGGGGTTTCGCCGGCGGTTGACTTCGCGTCGGATTCTGGGAATCGCCCTCCGGCCTTTTGCCGTACGGATCGCTCCGATTCGACGAAGCGCCCGTAGCATCCCTGCCGCTGTCGCCGCCCGTCGATTCGGTGAAGCCGGACTTGGCACCTTGCGATTCACCAGAAACCGACTTCGGGGAAGTGTTCACTGGGGTCTCGGAGGGGCGACTGCAGGCGCGCAGAAGGGCCGCACTCGTCACAATCAAGATTGCGGTTCTCACGGCTCTCATGACCAGCTCCATCGCGCAGTGCTCATTTTCAGAAACAGGCTTAAGATTCGCCCCATTTCCTAACTTTATGAGGAACTGCTGTCGCGACGAATACGCGAAACGTTGTATTAGCGCCGGAGAAGGTCCGTACAAACACTCGCGGCTTCGGCCTCTCGATATTTCAGGTCACGTTTTTTGATTCATTTTGTGATGACGATGAATTGCGGTTTGAAACGAAGCAAAAATAGTTCGACATGGCGATGCAGAACAAATAGAAGAAGAATGTGCCGTTCATAAAAGTGTGGTATCCGATTTCGCTTCCCCTCGTGCTGAAATTGAGGGTATTAAAGCCCATCACGTCGAGGCTTCTGGCTACCAAGGTCAACACCGCGCAAAGGCTCCCAAGCCAGAAGGTCCACTTAATGATCTGTTTTTCCACCGAATCCTCCTCACAAGGCCATTAATGCTTGTCAATCAAATCTGCTGATATTTATTCTGATCACTATGGTGCTCACACAGCGCCGCAAGGTGGGCTGTGGAATTTCGTGACAAAATTAAATGGCCCGGGACCGACGTCGTACCGGAACGCGGGTTGGGTTGCTTGCAGCGGTCTCGATCTCTCGACACCGTCCCCCGCAAGGTCGCCAGCCCGCCCGCGTATTGTGCCAGCCCTGGAGCTGGGGCCCCATGGACCGCAGGATTCAAATTTTTCAGTACCAGGGTTGTAGTACGCATACGAGTGAAGGTCAGCGTTTCTTAGGATCGGGCTAAGCACCACGGACAAATCCGATTAGTCATTGCCGTTACACTGTCGCGGCTGAGAATTACAGGTCGAGTTGCCGTGAGCCTCCACCGACGGGTCGTCGTAATCTCAAGATTGCGCCTCTGTTCCAAAATCCCTTTCCTGAATTTTGGAACGGGGTACAGAGGCACGGTGCAACGTAGCAAGCCCAACTCCCAGGCTCGCGGCGATCGTTCGCCAGGGAAGGCCCTGTGCGCGAAAAGCGGCAATCGCTGACGCATCCAGAACTCTCTTTGGTCTACCGAGACGCTTTCCTTTTGCCCGGGCATTACGCAACCCTGCTTTCACTCGCTCAACGATCAAGCTGCGTTCCAATTCCGCCACGGCGCCCAAAACGGTAAAAACCATTTTGCCGGTTGGTGTGGAAGTATCGAGCTGCTCCGATAAGCTGACGAACTCAATGCCTTGAGCTTGGAAATTCTCCAGCGCGCGCAGCAAATGAGACACCGATCGCGCGAACCGGTCAAATCGCCAAACGATCACGACATCGAAGCGCCGGCGATGAGCGTCAGCGAGCAAGCGATCCAGTTCCGGCCGCTTTTCTTTCGTTCCGGAGATTCCGACGTCAACATACTCGCCGGAAACGGTCCAGCCGCGGCGCTGGCAATACTCCTGCAGCTCGCGAGTTTGGACGCGAGGATCCTGGCCGTTGTTCGCAGTGGAAACACGAGCGTAAATCGCCGCCCTCATTCCTCGCGCTCCCCTCTAAACAGTCGTTCTGCAGAGCGCGCTCGCAACGTGAGCTGCTCGATTTGGCGGTCAATCTCCGCTTCCGGATGCGCTTGTTCGTAGTCCCGTTTAAGCAGTCTCAACCGTTGCGTGATCCGGCCAGCGCAGGTGTTGCAATATCCGGTGTGCATGTGCGCCGCTTTTTTTTGTCCGCACAGAACGCAGCCCCAGCGTTCGAAGTACAGAGACCATTTTTTTCGCTCGAACATGTTTTCGACCTGGCGAGCTTTCCGCTCGACTTCTCTGGGCCGGAAGTGCGGATCGTCCAATTCGACCATGCCAATTCGCGAAAGCGCCTCATCCACTCGCTTTTTGATCATGCTTTCAATGGCGGCCTCAAGGTTGTCGATTGCGATCGGAGCCTCCATCGCCGCGGGCGGCGCGAGAATGATCTCCATTTTCTGTTTTCGTCGCATTTGCTTTCCTCCGTTTATCCTCGTGGATGAAATTTCTCGTGGGCCGTGGTGAGCTGCACCATTGAAACGTGCGTGTAACCCTGCGTCGCTGAAAGATTGCTGTGGCCGAGCAATTCTTGGAGGCACCTAAGGTCCGTTCCTCGGTCGAGCATGTGGGTGGCGAATGCGTGCCTGAAAGAGTGCACGTGCACCCCTTTGACGCCGGCGCGCAAAACAGCGAGCTTCACTAAGCGCTGGATCTGGCGAAAACAGAGTGGCAGGTCTCTTTCGATTGGTTTAGTGTTGGCATCTCCAATTATTTCGCGGAATTTTTTCTGAGCCTGCTTTTTGGACATTTCGGAAACTCTGCCAATCCATTTGAAGCGACGTACGCCTTTCCTATCCTCTGGGGGGTATTCGTTCCAGGCGCCGCGCCACCACACGCCGGGCTCGTGCTTATTTGGCTTCGCTTCAGTGACTACGAGCCGTTGCCTCGGCTTGTCCGCCCTGAACAAATAGCCTTCGCGCCGCGGACCGAGATAGGCGAGAAGCGCCTCCGCACATTTCCTGTGGAAATAAACATTGCGTTCCTTGTCGCCCTTGCCAAGAACACGAATGACGCCTTCGTCCAATTGGACGTCTTCGCAGCGCATCCCGGCGACTTCCGACAATCGGCATCCGGTTGCATAGAGCACTTCGAGGACGGCGCGATCGCGTGGCGATTTGGCCGCCTCAATGATCCGTACGGCCTCGTCGACGGATGGAAATGTCGGCAAACGGCGCTTCGGCCTAGCGTTCCTGATAAATCGGAGAGGGCTGAATTTGACAAGCCCTACGAGCGTGAGAAGTTCGTAAAAGCTGCGCAGCCCATGAAGTCTCTGATTGAGCGTCGACCGCGATAGGCCTCTCGATGCGAGATATTCGAGATACAACCGCACGTCAGTTTTTGTGACCAGGAGAATATTCTGCGAGTTTATGAAGCGGCAGAAATCGGCCACGATACCGTCATAGGCTCTTCGCGTGTTGAGTGGGTAATTCCGCATCAAAAGCCATTGTGAGAATTTTTCCGCGAGGCGCTCATTCTCCTCAATGTAGGAGCGCACCGGTACGCTGGGAGTCATGTGCGGGCCTCCTGCAGCCTCTCTGCGCAGAGTTGCAGAGCCTCCACGACGCCGAGCACGATTGTTCCCGATACCTCTGTATTGCCTTCGTCGGATACGCAGTCTAGAAGGACAGCGGCGGCGCGGATTGTCTTCTCTGCCTGTGATTTCTTGCGTCGAGCCTGTTCGAGTAGTAGCGCGACCTCGCCAATTGGACGCGGTTCGGATTTCATAGGTTTATCCTCTTGCGTTCGCCGTTCCATCGTCAGCAGCCCGGGCGAACGCGGATGTTGTGGGCTGGACGCGGGACAGCTACGTCCCGCGTTTCGGGTTATTCGATCTGTTTGGGCTCGGCAAAAGTCCAGTTGCCGCGCGTGGCCGTGTACTCGACTCGCAACCGAAAGGGAAAACCCTTCCGGCGCAAGAGAACGACGCCGTGCCTTTCACGTTCTCCGTCATCGAGCAGCGACTCTTCTTTTGCGATTTTCCAGCCGAGCTTTAGCGCCTGCTGGAATGAACTCGGGACCGCGAAAAGATCAGGAACTAACACCGGGGCGGCTAGAGTAGCCATAGGAACTCCTTTGCGCTCGCTTTCCTCATCGGCAGCCCGGCGAGTCGCAGAATGTGGGCTGGACGCGCGAGACACCCCGAGGGCGGCCTGCGCGTTTCGGAGCGCTAGCGACGCTTGATGATTTTGAGTAAAACGCTGGTATGTCTTCTTACGACGAGTTCACACGCCGAGCAGAAGCCGTTATGAGACCGGCCGGTTTTTCGACCACAGCCCAAACAACCACATCGCGCGAAATATTCGTTCCAACTCTGCTGGGATTTTTGTTGCGGGGACTTCGGGCACAGGCGGACCCGATTGAGCCGGTTTCCACTTTGGCGAATAGAAACCATCCCGAGATTCGCATCGGAAACTTGCGAAGGTTCCAGAAATACGGGTGTGTTTTTGTCAAACATGCGAAATCTCCAAGCGCTCGCGTTCCTCATCGGCGTCGCGGCGAGACGCAAAGATGCGACGGACGCGCGAGCAGGCTTCGAGAGCCAACCCGCGCGTTTCGGATTTAAGCCGTGACGATGAGATGAACGTACTTGTCGGGTTTCGTGGCTGCCAGGACGCGCGTTATGTAATCTTCGCCAAGCTCGCGCTCGCAAACGGATTTCCAAGCCACGTTTGTTCGAGACGAAGTTTTTAGCGATGCGCGGAACAAACCTGCTTCGACTTCAGCGCCAGACTCCAATGCGGACTTCACATCGGTCTGAGCCTCGCCGAGCTGCTGTTCAAGCTGCTCGATCTCGTGACGCAAAGTAATAATGAGAGCGAGCTTGTCCTGCGTGACGGTTTGAATTTTTGGGGACGGTTGCGAAGGGAACTGTAGTGCGGGTACTCTTTGCGTAGCCATTTGACACCTCCAAGTGTCATTCGGTCAGGGGCGTGTCAGTGTTTGCTGCACTGGCGCGTCCCGTTTATTGCCTAACGCTTCGGCTTAGCCTTTCGGCCTCTGCCTTTGCGATAGTGCTGCTCTTTGAACTTACGAACCCGCTCCAAATCAGAATCAGTCCAGAGCCGTACAATTACGCCTCCGACGCGAGTTTTTCGAGGGGTTTTGAATTTGCCCGCCGAAACCCAACGCTGGAGCGTAATGGGGTGGACTCCGCATTTCTTTGCTGCCTCCGGTGTGGAGTAGGGTTGCATCCGCTAACTATCATTAGCGTATTTGTATTGGTGAGTCAAATGAAATCTACAATCCTCGTTGAAATAATTTCAACTCTTGCGTTCTATTGGCTTCGGGCCCGGCTTCTGTGCAGCCTTGACTTTGCGACCTTTGGCAATGTCAGCATCCGTCCAGCGCCATAATATTCGCCCGTCGAGTGGCACAGCCACGGACGGGCGAATCTTCTTGTCACGAATCCACCGATGCAGGGTGATGAAACTCACTCCGATCAGTTTTGCAGCTTGAGGCGTACCGTATGTCTTTTTCATATGCTCCCTTCGGCCCTAGAGGGCCATCAATTCGACTTCTAACCGCATGAGGCAATCCCTGACGTTATTGCGCGTTTCTTTCGCCAAGCGAGCCAGGTCCGGTCCATTTCCGTTTCCGCCCTCGGAATGCCAGACAGTATCGAGATAGTTTGCAATCTCGTTCGACATTCCATAGCTCGAAAATTCAATCACTCGGCATCGGGACAAAAACCGCGGTTCAAGGCTGCCAGTTTCATTGCAAGTAAAAATGAAAATCGTGTTCGGTGGAAACGCAGTCGCATCCAGCTTGGAAAGCAGCGCGAGTTGTGCGGATGGAGTCATTCGATCCGCCTCGTCGACTAAGACCATATGGAATCCGCCGGCAAGCGGAACAAACCAGCAATCGTGGCACGCCTTATCAATCGCGTCAGCGTTGCACTTCTGGCTTGGGATGTGGTGCAGCTCGGCGCCGATCTGGCCGGCGAGAGCTAGCGCCATACTTGTTTTGCCGACGCCTGGAGGGCCAACAAACAGCCACGCGGACGGATACGGCTTGCTCGCAAATTTAGAGATGATCTTTTTAGGTTTCTCAAGGCCGACAAACTCGGCGATCGTTCGCGGGCGATACTTTTCCGCAAGCGATTGAGGGAACGCGAAAGAAGGGGTGTTCACAGCACACCCCCTTGAATGTAATCGGCGGCCTTCTGTGCTTGCGATGCAGCGGAAACGAGTAGTTTGCTATCGCCGCGAAGTTTGTTAATCCAGCTCTGTAGATACGCAGCGGAGTTTGGAATTGTGGCAGGCGAAATACCCGTTATGCCGCAGAGCATTGCAGCTCCCATTTCGGCAATCAATTCCTCTTTGGAGTACGATTCGCTTCCGAATGTATTCAACTGCTCGATACCCTCGCGTCCGACACGCGAGGAATGGCCAGTGCTGTGAGTCAATTCGTGGAAAAGCGTGCTGTAGTATTCCTCGGAAGATCGAAACAGAGACTTCGACGGCATCCCTACCGTATCGGTGGATGGCTTGTACCATGCGGCATTCGATTGCTCCGCAGCAGGCTTATTCGGCATGGCGGAAACAATCGATTCGCATTGCTCGATTGAGGGGACGCGCGGGGTCGCATTTCCAATTCCCAGCTTATCGGCGATTCCTTCGGTTTGTTCGATGTTAAACACGCGGTAATAGCGCAGCAAGAATGGTTTGGATTTGTGCGAATCGCCCTCCGCATCCTGAATGGTTTTCTCTTTGCCGATGTTCCAGAATGTGACGATCGAGGATTTCTCGCCTTTGCGGATGTGTCCGCCCAACTTGCTCGCCTGATTGAAGGTAAGCCAGTAGCGCGAGCCGTAGCCTTGCGACGCCAAAAGAAACGGGTTAATGCCGCGATATTGCTTGCCGCTGACCAGATTGCACGGTGGCTCTGCGCGCCAAGGTTTACGCCACGGTACAACCCCAGCTTCCAGTTGCTTGATGATTTGTTCTGTGACGATTGAATAGACTGACGAGTGATGCGATAGAATCGATTCAGCTTCCATGTGATTCACCTCACTTTGGGAGTTAGGCTCTGCTAGATGCTTCGAACATCTGGCAGGGCCGTTTTAATTCTGCTAATGTAATTAGCGCATCTGTGAAATCCTGTCAAGCAAAATCGAATCGCGAATCGAAAATAGTTTGATGTTCCTCGGAATCGGATGTGAATTAGACCGTGACTTTCACCTGACTTTACGCGGAGTTTCGAGCACCTCGCAATCTGCGCTCGCATCGCGTGGCACGCTCCATGACATTCTTTAATGCCAATTCAAGATGACGTATATACCCCCTCGGAGTGGGTGTCCCTATTGAACCCGGTAATTATTCCTTAGCAGAAGCGCGAGATCTGCTCTCAAAAACAGATGCCCGGGGCATTTCCGCAGGCACACCCCCATTTAAATATGGAAGGCCGGGGGTATTTTAAAAGGGGCACCGGTAGGTTTTGATCTGAACGGGGCCCGGATTTGTGAAAATGGGAGACATAAGCTAGTGCGCTGGCTTAGAAGGAATGGAGGCGGGGATTAGTAATATCGACGTCGACGATTCGCATTGTCCAGATTCCTGCCTGTGAAATCTGCCGCAGTCAACCGCCGAACGTCTCGTTGCGGGTTGCAATTGTCCGGTTGCGCTTCTTCTAGGATCATCTCAGGTGCCGGCAGCGCAATAGACTCCGGAACGCTGCATGGTGTAGATGGCGCAGATGGCCATGCCAGCACCGCTTTGAGGCTCAAGTTGTGCTTGGCCATGAGCCGATACATGGTGCGGACATTCAGATCTAAGCTTTCTGCAGCAATGTCTACGCGTCGGTATAGACACAGAGCGCTGGCAATGAGGTCTTTTGGCCTGTCAATCGGTTCCGGGCGGCTCAATAGGGCCTCCTTAGCGCTTTGACAACTGCTTAATATTCAACGGCCCTGTCAAAGGCTCAATGGCAGGAGGATAACATGCGAGGCACGCGCGATGACCTCGAAAAACTGTTCGCGTGTGCCCTCTTTTACCGCCCGGCGCCGGCCAAAAGCTTTCAGCGTCCAATTGATTTTGGCGGCGTCCAACTGGCGTCCAAAACGAGGTGATTTTAGGGTGTTTTTGAAGTGCTTAGCCGCGTAAGGTCACCCGAATCATCGGGATTTATGGAGCGGGCGATGGGAATCGAACCCACGTCTAGAGCTTGGGAAGCTCCTATTCTACCATTGAACTACGCCCGCGTATGGCTAACGCTATCAAACTGCCTTACGTCTTGCAAGAATTCAATGGGCCGGGTTTCATGCTAGAGTGTCGCGTTGTGCTTTCTTGAGTCGCGAGCAACCTACGTGACGTCCATGCTTGAGATGGCGGGTGTCGGCCCTGCATCCTGAGCGCGCGTGCGTGGCGCGCTTAATTTAGATGTATGGTGACTGCGCAAAATCGCACAGTCGAAGTTCACGCTTAGTTGCGAAGTCCGTTGAAGGAACCTGCGAGCCGGAACTGAATGAATGGCAGCGCATGCCCACTGCCGACGATGCGGGTGAATTGCCGCGCTTCACGAGCGCGGCATTGGGGAGGATGTTTTGGCGTACCGGGATTTGCGGGCATTTATCGCGAAGCTGGAAAAAGAAGGGGAATTGAAGCGCATTACGCAGGAAGTGGATCCGCAGTTTGAAATTACGGAGATCACGGATCGCGTGACGCGCGCGGGGGGGCCGGCACTGCTGTTCGAAAAGCCGAAAGGGTCGCGCATACCGCTGCTGATCAATATGCTGGGCAGCGAGCGGCGCATGAATCTGGCTCTGGAAGTCTCGCATATCGATGAAGTGGCGGCGCGCATCCGCGGTTTTCTGGACATGCAATCGCCTGCGGGTTTGTTTGACAAAATCAAAATGCTGCCGAAGCTCGCCGAACTCGGTTCTTTTTTCCCGAAGACTGTGAAGAACGGACCGTGCAAGGAAGTGATACGGCGCGACAATTTTTCCTTGAACGAATTTCCAATTTTAAAATGCTGGCCGCAGGACGCTGGAAAATTTATCACCTGGCCGCTCGTGTTCACGCGCAATCCGGAAACTAAAAAGCGCAACGTGGGTGTTTACCGCATGCAAGTGTATGACGACCGAACGACAGGCATGCACTGGCAAACGCAGAAGCACGGCGCGGAACATTTTCGCCGCGCGCGCGAAGCCAATCCTGACGGGCGCATCGATGTAGCTGTTGCGATCGGATCGGATCCCATGAGCTGCCTTTCCGGTATTCTGCCAATCCCTCCGGACTTGGACGAAATGATGTTCGCGGGGTTTCTGCGTCGCGAGCCTGCGGAAATGGTGCAGTGCGAGATGTCCGATCTGGAAGTGCCCGCGAATGCGGAAATCGTTCTGGAAGGGTATGTCGACCTGAAAGAACTGCGCACGGAAGGTCCATTTGGCGATCACACCGGTTTCTATTCGCTGGAAGGGGAGTTTCCCATATTCCACGTGACATGCGTAACGCAGCGCCGCGATCCTATATATCTCACCACTGTCGTCGGGCCGCCTCCGCAAGAAGATTATTTTATGGGGCATGCGGTGGAACGGATTTTCCTCCCGGTCATGAAGATGCAATATCCGGAAATCGTAGACGTGGCGATGCCGGCGGAAGGCGTCTTCCATAACCTGATGTTCGTGTCGATCAGGAAATCGTACCCGGGTCATGCGCGGAAAATCATGCACGCGATCTGGTCGCTGGGACAGGCCATGTTTACAAAGGTAGTTGTGGTGGTAGACCACGACGTAAACGTGCAAGATTCGCGCGAAGTCGTATGGAAATCGCTCTGTGCGATCGATCCGGAACGCGATGTTGAGTTTGTGATGGGTCCGGCCGACACACTCGACCACGCCTCGCGCGTGCAAGACTACGGCTCAAAGATGGGGATCGACGCGACGCGCAAATGGGAGAGTGAAGGATTCCGCAGGCCGTGGCCGGACGAAATCGTCATGGATGCTGCCACGAAAAAGAAAGTCGATTCGATCTGGAACAGCCTTGGTCTAGGCTCGTAGTACAAACTTCCTAAAAAAGTGTCTGGAAAGACTATACTAGTAATAGTAGTCCTAGTATTCTCACTACCATACCTATTGTGTTTTCTGCCCTTTTCCTGTCCGCTCGGTCAGCCGCGTAAGCGGTATTCTTCAGAACAACTTGCGAATCCGTTTGCTTGACACTCCGGTTACCGGATGCCAAATTCGCAGTACGGCAATTGCTCTGCGCGGCGAAAAAAAAATCAGCCGCAAATGTTTCCCGGGGTACGACAGTCCGGACGGAGCGGCTGACCGAAGCGACAAAATTTGGCAAGGTGCCGCAAGCAGTCAGGTGCCGAAGCATGATTCAAGATCCGGCGAGGGGCAGTGAATCCCAACCAGGTCTTGCTCGTGACAAGTGTGGGTGGAAAACGGCCCAGGTTCCAGAAGGTACGTGTGCAAGTCGCTTGAGCGGATCGGGATGCAGAGGCTGAAGATCCGGTAAGCGCTGAATAGCCGAGGGGTTTGGACATGTTTGGTGGCTCTAAATCAAAGGCTTTAGTCGGTTTGGACATCGGCTCCAGTTCCATCAAAGCCGTGGAGCTAAAGAGCACGAAGCACGGCTACGAACTGGTGAGTTTTGGGCTGGAACCGCTGGCCCAGGACACGGTCGTAGACGGAGCCATCATGGACGCGCCGCTCGTAGCCGGTGCGATCAGCAACATTTTCGATTCGCACAAGGTGAAAACGAAGAATGTGGCGACCGCGGTATCCGGCCACTCCGTGATTGTGAAGCGGGTTTCTCTCCCCACCATGACGGAAGAAGAGCTGTACGACCGCATTCAGTCTGAGGCCAGCCAGCACATTCCTTTCGATATTGCGGACGTGAACCTCGATCACCAGTTGCTTGAGTCTGTCGATTCGCAAATGGATGTTCTGCTCGTGGCGGTCAAGAAAGACAAAATTCTGAATCACACGAACGTACTGGCGCAGGCCGGAAAAAATTCCACAGTGGTCGATATCGACGCGTTCGCTCTGCAGAATTGCTTTGAAGAAAATTACGATCCGGACCCCGGACAGACGGTCGCGCTGCTCAACATCGGCGCGAGTGTTATGAACATTAACATCGTGCGCGGCGGCATTCCGCTGTTTACGCGCGACGTTTCGGTGGGCGGAAATCAGTATACAGACGCGCTGCAAAAAGAATTGGATTTGAGCTTTGAAGACGCCGAACGCCTGAAGCAAGGCGAAGATATCGCGGGAGTCGCCGAAGAACATCGCGCGACGATCCTCCGGTCGGTCACCGACATTCTGGTTCTGGAAATTCAAAAAACTTTCGACTTCTTCCGTGCAACCGCCACAGGGGAGAGCATTCAGAAAATCGTCGTAGCCGGCGGCAGCGCCCGGGTGCCCGGCCTGATGGATGTGTTGCGCGAAGAATTTGCCATCCCCGTCGAGGAAATGTATCCATTCCGCAAAATTGTGATTAACCCGGGCCGCCATAACGAAGATCAGATTCGCGAACTGGCTCCGCGTTTGGCTATCGCGGTGGGGCTCGCGCTCAGGAGTTTCGACCAACCATGATTCGCATCAATCTGCTTGGTAGAACGCGGCCGAAGGCTCAGCGAGCCAACGTGCCCATCGAAGCGACGTTGCAATACGTGATGCTCGCCATCGCGCTGGTCGTTAGCTGTGGCGCATTGTGGGGCCACTACATTCTGCTCTCGAGCGAGAACACGAAAGTGGTTGCGCATATACAGAAGCAGACGGGCGAGAAGGCGCGCCTCGAGCAGCTGAAGCAGGAAGTAGACAATTTTGAAAAGCAACGAGTTGTGCTGCAGCAGAAAATCGGCGTCATCGAAGGGCTCCAGCGAAACCGCACGGGCGGCCAGGAACTTCTTGAAGCCATTGCCAACACGGTGAGCCGCACGGATACGTTGTGGCTGGTTTCGGTGGACCGCAAGGGCGACGCGCTGACGATTAACGGCGCGGCCGGTTCCATCAACGCGGTTGCGAATTACATCACGCAGCTCCGGCGTTCGGGATATTTCCAATCTGTCGAAATCAAGGAATCGCACCAGGATGAGGCGAACAAGACTGTGCAGATCTTTTTGTTCACTTTGAGTGCGGAGTTTGGTTTGCCGCAAACCGCCGGCACTGCGCCGGTTGTGAATAGCAAAGCAGCACCGGCGGTCAATACTCCACCGGCACCCCGCAAAACGGGGAATATCTAGGGGGAGCGATGGCGATTTCGTTCCGCGAATATCCGTGGTATCTGCAGGCGCTGATCTTTTTCGCGCTGGCGCTGGTACTTTTTGGGGCGGGTGAATATGTGCCCCTTTCTCCGGTGGCGACCATGCGGACGACCTTGGATGAAAATTACGCCAAGGACTCCGACCTGAATCGCCAGGTGGCCGCATTGCAGGTTTACGAGCGCCGCAATGCCGAATTCAAGCTGGAGATGGCAGCGCTCGAAAAGCAATTGGACACCCTGAAGACGATTGTTCCGGAAGAAAAAGAAATCGACGAGTTCATGCGCTTGATTCAGGAAGCGGCGTCCGCATCGGGCGTCCAGGTTCGCAGCTTGGCGGCTCAGGCGGTTGTACCGCGGGACTATCACTATGAGCTGCCATTCACCATCAGCGTGGACGGGCCGTACTTCAGCATTGAGGATTTCTTTGCCCGGCTGAGCCGCCTTTCGCGAATCATTAACGTGGGAGACCTCACGTTCAGCAGTCTGGCCGATCCGAGCAAGTCAAAGTATCCGGTGCGGCCCGGCACCACGGTCACGGGTACCTGCACGGTAACCACGTTCTTCAGCAAGCCGATGGATTCGTCCATGGCGCAGGCGGGCAAAAATCAGCCCGTCCGCAAGTAAGCGGAATCGAGCCGACCGACTATG
>DASRQU010000080.1:0-29024 GCA_035696345.1 Candidatus Acidiferrales bacterium | reverse complement strand
GCCCGGGCACGGCGGCCCGGGCATGGTCGCGAACTCATACCTCGAAGGCTCGTACACCGAGTTCTATCCCAACATTCAACAATCCGAAGAAGGCATGCGGCGGCTGTTCAAACAATTTTCGTTCCCGGGAGGGATTCCAAGTCATGACGCGCCCGAAACGCCCGGCTCGATTCACGAGGGCGGCGAACTCGGTTACTCGATCGCGCATGCGTTCGGCGCGGCGTTTGATAATCCTGACCTGTTCGTCTGCTGCGTGGTCGGCGATGGCGAAGCCGAGACCGGTGCGTTGGCGGCGAGTTGGCATTCCAATAAATTTCTAAATCCCGCGCGCGACGGCGTCGTGTTGCCCATTCTCCATTTGAACGGCTACAAGATCGCCAATCCTACGATTCTCGCGCGAATGTCCGACGAGGAAGTCGCCCAGCTCTTCGCGGGCTACGGCTACGATCCGTATTTCGTGGAAGGCCACGATCCTGAAATCACGCACCAGCTGATGGCCGGAACCATGGATACCGTGGTGGCGGAAATCAAATCCATCCAGCATAAGGCCCGCAACGAGGGCGTCGCAGAACGTCCGCAGTGGCCAATGATTATTTTGAGGACGCCGAAGGGATGGACGGGCCCTCGAATGGTCGACGGGAAACAGGTGGAAGGAACGTGGCGTGCGCATCAGGTGCCGCTCGCGGAACTGGCAACCAAGCCGGAGCACTTGCGCGCACTCGAAGAATGGATGAAAAGTTATCGCGCGGAGGAATTATTCGATCACACGGGGAAATTCATTTCTGAATTGGCGGAACTCGCGCCAAAGGGCCTGCGGAGAATGGGGGCAAATCCCAACGCCAATGGCGGCCTTTTGATGAAGGATCTGATGCTGCCTGAATTTCGCGAGTATGGGGTTCCGGTGGTAAAGCCGGGAACGCAATATGCCGAAGCTACCAAAGAACTGGGCAAATTTTTGCGGGACGTCATGAAAATGAATGACGAGACGAAAAATTTTCGCGTGTTCGGGCCGGACGAAACGGCTTCCAACCGCCTCGACGCCATTTATGGGGCGACCGACAAAGTTTTAATGGAGCCACTGCTGCCCACGGACGAGAATCTTTCGACGAATGGCCGCGTGATGGAAGTGCTCAGCGAACACATGTGCCAGGGCTGGCTGGAAGGATATCTGCTGACGGGGCGTCACGGATTTTTTTCCTGCTACGAAGCGTTCATTCACATCGTCGATTCCATGTTCAACCAGCACGCCAAATGGCTTAAGGTGACGAACGGAATTTCGTGGCGGCGGCCCATCGCCTCGCTCAATTATTTGCTCACTTCGCACGTGTGGCGGCAGGATCACAATGGTTTCACGCACCAGGATCCGGGGTTCATCGATCTGGTGGTCAATAAAAAAGCGGACGTCGTGCGCGTGTATCTTCCTCCGGACGCGAACACGCTACTCTCGGTGGCGGATCACTGCCTGCGCAGCTACCAATATGTGAACGTGATCGTCGCAGGAAAGCAGCCCGCGTTGCAATATCTCGACATGCAGTCTGCGGTTCAGCACTGCACGGCGGGAATAGGCATCTGGGATTGGGCGAGTAACGACGAGGATGGCGAGCCCGACGTGGTGGTCGCGAGCGCGGGAGATATTCCCACGCTTGAGGCGCTCGCGGCGGTTGATTTGCTTCGGCAGCATTTCAAGGATTTGCGGATTCGCTTCATCAACGTTGTGGATTTGATGACGCTGCAGCCCGAGAGCGAACACCCGCACGGATTGTCGGACAAAGAGTTCGATTCCATGTTCACGGTCGACAAGCCTATTATTTTTGCGTTTCACGGCTATCCGTGGCTCGTTCACCGGCTCACGTACCGGCGCACGAATCACGATAATCTGCACGTGCGCGGCTATAAGGAAGAGGGAACCACTACCACTCCGTTCGACATGACGGTGATGAATGACATGGACCGCTTTCATCTCGCCGCCGACGTAGTGGACCGCGTCCCGCGCCTGCAGCGCATTGGCGCCCACTTTAAACAGATGCTGCGTGATAAATTAATCGACCATAAGGAGTACGTCATGCGGGTCGGAGATGACATGCCCGAAATTAAAAATTGGAAGTGGCCCTATTAAGACTGCTCAGTTGATTCTGCGTGGCGTAATCGTTGTCCTCGGTCTTGCTACTGAGTGAACTATAGAGTTGCAGCTGCTGTAGCCCGCCTCTGAAAGGGCGGGCTACAGCACCTGGGAGTATTGTCCGTCTGCGTCGACTTGAGTAACTTAAAGCGAGGAAAATCAGCGTGCGGGAAAAATCCGAATGAACATTCTCGTTTTGAATGCCGGCAGCTCGAGCCTGAAGTGCCAGATCATCTCCACGGATCTCGAGCGCATTCGCGAAAATAATGATATTCGACTCATGCGCGGCGAGGTGGAACGGATCGGCGGCGAAGCCGTCGTCACGGTGCAGAGCGGAAAAAATCCAAAGCAGACGCTCACCGCGTCGTTGAAAGACATGTCTGCGGCGATGGATTTCCTGATTCGCTGGGCGGCCTCGCGTGAATCCGGTGTTTCCGAAATTCAGAGCATCGCCGACATTCATGCCGTGGGGCATCGCGTGGTTCACGGCGGCGAATCGTTTTCAGATTCCGTTCTGATCACGAAAGATGTCATCGCGGATATCGAAAAGTGCATAGACCTCGCGCCACTACACAATCCTATTAACTTGCGTGGCATCCGCGCGACGACTGATTTGCTCGGCCCAAAAGTCCCACAGGTCGCTGTATTCGATACGGCGTTTCACCATTCGCTCTCAGAGCGTTCCTATCTATACGCAATTCCATATCATCTATATTTGCGCTATCGAATTCGCCGTTATGGCTTTCACGGTATTTCTCACCGCTACATGGCCTACCGATATCGAAGCATTCGTAATTTGGCGAGCGAGCAAACGAACATCATCAGCCTGCACCTGGGCAACGGCTGCTCAGCGGCGGCCATTCGCGGCGGAACATCCGTAGATACCTCGATGGGCATGACTCCGCTCGAAGGCCTCGTGATGGGTACGCGCTCGGGAGACCTTGATCCGGCCGTTCTCGGATTTATTGCTGCGAAGGAAGGGATTTCCATTCATGAAGTGGAGACCATGCTGAACAAGCATTCCGGGTTGCTGGGAATTTCCGGACTCACGCATGACATGCGCGTGCTGCAGCAGCAGGTGGATGACCACCAGGACCGCCGCGCGAAGCTGGCCATCGAAATGTTCTGCTACCGCGCACGAAAATACATTGGCGCATTTCTGGCCGCCATGGGTGGTGCGGATTCCATCGTGTTTACAGGCGGCATCGGAGAAAATTCGCCGGCGGTGCGTGCGGGAATTTGCGAAGGCCTCGAGTGGGCGGGCCTCGCGCTGGACAAAGGAAAAAATGAAAAGACGGTCGGCACCGAGGGAGCCATTACAAGGGAAGATTCGCGCCTCGCCGCCTACGTGATTCCCACGGACGAAGAACTGCTCATTGCGAGGGATACGGCGCGATGCATCCTGGGCGAAAAAAATCCATTGTAAAAAAGCTGCGGTATTCCAGGGGGTCTGCGCTCCGCTAAAAATGGCTTGGGGGACCGGTTGAGTGGCACAGGCGCTCTTGCCTGTACATGTTTTGCAAACTGCATACAGCCAGGAGTGGCTGTGCTACCCGACTGTTGGTGGGCATTCCTCAGCTAAATTACTGCGGGTTTTAATCGTGATTATTGCTTTGTTGCAGTGCCGGATGACGCAGCCGGCGTGGCCGCTTGCTGGGCTATGTTGACCTGTTCGCCTTGCTCCAGCGCGTCCGGAGGATTTATCACCACGCGATCCGCAGGTTCCACCCCTTGTAGAATTTCGAGAGCGTTTCCGAAGTCGCGCCCAATCGTAATCTTCTTCAATTCGATGCGGTTGTCTTTCCCAACGACGGCCACCATCGATCCGTCCGGACGAAATAAAATCGCGTTGATCGGCAGGGAAAGGCGCTGCGCGGTGACTTTTACATCGAAATGGACTTCCGCGTATGAGCCTGGCAAGAGCGTTCCCGCGGGATTCGGCACATCCACTTCAGTCAGCAACGTTCGCGTGCCCGGATCGATCGAATTCGCGGTACGCACCACTTGCCCGCAGAAATTTTTCTGGGAAAGCTCCGTGAGCGTGAGGCAGGCTTTCAATCCCGAATGAATCGAAGGCGAATAGGATTGCGGCACCGCAACGAACACACGCATCGGATCGATCTGCGCGAGGTTGAACATTTCTTTCGTGGCCGTCCCGCCATTTCCTGCGTTGATCAGCGTGCCTGGATCGACGTTGCGCTGGGTGATGATTCCGGTGAACGGCGCGTACACGCGCTTGAACGATTCCATCTCTTCCAGGCGTTTCAAGTTCGCGTCCGCGGATTGCACCATGGCCTGCTTCGCCGCGAAATCGCCGTTCGCGTTGTCCAGATCCTGCCGCGAAACGGAGTCTGTCTTGATCAGGTCCTGATAGCGCGTGGCGGTTAATTTAGAGAGATTCACATTTGCCTGTGCGGTGACGAGTTCGGCGCGCGCCTGTGCCAGTTGCTGATCGATCTCGGGCGTATCGATTTCCGCCAGAATGTCGCCTTTCTGCACATGGCTTCCGATGTCTTTGTACCATTTTTTCAAGTAGCCATTTGTGCGCGCATAAATCGGCGACTCGACATTCGGCTTAAGCGATCCTGGCAAAACCATTTCCGAATCGGCATCGATTGGAGTTCCGTGGATCACCGAAACGTATGGAACGGAAACCTGCTCGGTCTGCTGTGCCAGAGCCTTGTGTTCGCTCATGCGCTGCGATACCGCGTAAATTCCAAGAATCGCAAAAATGACAAACACGATCAGAAACCAGCGAACGAGAGCGCCCGCGCCTCTTCCAGCGCCACCTGTCTCGCCTTCCATTTTGGATTCGTCCCGCAACTGAACCTGATTTTCAGACATTCCCGATTTGCTCTCCCGCTTTCAAAAGTCTTCTGATAAATGAATTCCCATCAATTGATTCCAAGTTCGGCGTCCGTGACGCCATCGACGATGCGTTTATTTTTGTGGATCAATGAAAATACGCATGGCACAAAATAAAGCGTGGCGAACGTGGCCACGATCAAACCGCCGATGACGGCGCGGCCGAGTGGCGCATTCTGCTCGCCGCCTTCTCCCAGTCCGAGCGAAAGGGGAACCATGCCGATAATCATGGCAACCGCCGTCATGATCACGGGTCTGATGCGCACGTACCCCGCCTGTGTGGCGGATTCCGCCGCGCTCAATCCTTCATTCATCCGCTCGCGCGCGAAGGAAACCATGAGGATACTGTTCGCGGTGGCCACGCCCATGCACATAATCGTGCCCGTCAAGGATGGCACGCTCAGCGTCGTATGCGTGAGCAATAAAATCCAAACGATGCCGGCAAGCGCTCCGGGCAGCGCGGTGATAATGATAAACGGGTCGATCCACGATTGAAAATTGATGACAATCAAAAAATAAATTAAGACGATGGCCACAGCTACGCCAGCGGTGAGTCCCGAAAAGGAGGACGTCATGGTCGCGACTTGGCCGCGGCGAAACAGCTGCGTGCCGCGCGGAAGTTTTCCTTTAAAGTCGGCGAGCACTTTCTGGATGTCCGCGTCCACGCCCCCCAGGTCGCGCCCTTCCACAGCCGAGTACACATTCATCATGGATTGCGCGTCGTACTGGCTGAGCAGTGCGGGCTCGGTATTCACGCTCATGCCCACCATATTGCCCAGAATTTGCGGCGTCGGATTTGTGGCCGAAGAAATCGGAATATTGTCGAGCGATTGCATGTTGTCGATTTTATATTGCGGCGCCTGCACGGCCACGTTGTATTCATAGCCGTTCAGGGGGTTCACCCAGAATGATGGCGAGACCGTGGAACTGGAGCTGAGCGTAAGTAACACGCTGTTGGCTACGTCGGTTGGGCTCAGGCCTACGGACTGCACGCGCGTGCGATCGACATTCAGGAAAATAGCGGGGAACGAACGCAACTGCTGGACATGCACGTCCACCGCGCCGGGAATGTGCCGGATGCGATTGGCAATTTGCTCCGCAATCAGAAAATTACTTTTCTCATTCGGTCCGATCAACTGCACGTCGATCGGCGCGGGCACGCCAAAATTCAGTATCTGGCTGATCATGTCCGCAGGCTGAAAGAAAAATTGCGTGCCGGGGAATTCCTTGGCTAGCTGTACTCGCAATTCGTCCACATAGTTTTTCGTCGAATCTTTGCGCCCCGGCTTCAGGCCGATCAGAATTTCTGCATCGGATTCGCCGATGATTCCTGAATTGCTGTACGCCGTGTTCACCGTGCTGTTGAACAAGCCAATGTTGTCCAGAATGTTTCCAAGGTCTTCCGGCGGGATTACTCGGCGGATCAGGTTATCCACGCCGTCGGCCTCGCGCGCGGTTTCTTCCACGCGCTGCCCGGCGCGGGCGCGCATGTGCAAACGAATCAGGCCCGCATCCACGGAGGGGAAGAAGTCGCGCCCCAGCACAGGAATCAGGGCCATGGAGGCGACGCAAAAAACCAGAAACAAAACAACAAACAGCCACGCGCGCTCGATGCAAAATGCCAGCGATCTTCTGTAGCCGTCGCGCATGCGATCGAACCCATGCGTGAACCCGCGCTGCGTCCGCGAAAAAATGTCATTTCCGGTGGCATGTTCTTCGCCGTGATGTTCCTTCAGCAAATACATCGCCATGGTGGGAACGAGCGTGCGTGACAGCAGGTAAGAAGCGAGCATGGCGAACACCACGGCTTCGGCCAGCGGAACGAACAGAAATTTCGCCACTCCCGTCAGAAAAAACATCGGTACAAACACGATGCAGATCGATAGCGTCGAAACGAATGCGGGAATGGCAATCTGCTGCGCGCCATCCAGAATGGCCTGAATAATCTGTTTCCCCTGCGCCAGATTGCGATTGATGTTTTCGATTTCCACGGTGGCGTCGTCCACCAGGATGCCTACAGCCAGCGCCAGCCCTCCCAGCGTCATGAGGTTGATGGTTTCGTGCAGCATGCTCAGGATCGTGATGGAGATCAGAATGGACAGGGGAATAGAAATAGCTATGATCAGCGTGCTGCGCCAGCTTCCCAGAAACAGCAGAATCATCAGCGCTGTCAGGCACGCGGCCACCACGCCTTCGCGCACCACTCCCTGCACGGCGGCGCGCACGAAAATGGATTGATCGAACAGGGGTGTAATCACCGTCTGCGGCGGCACGAGGTTCTTGATGATCGGCAGCTTTGCGTAAACGTCCGACACCACTTTCAGCGTGGACGTCGCTCCCGTTTTGTAAATCGCCATCAAGACGCCGCGCTGCCCGTCCATGCGCGCGATATTGATTTGCGGCGAAAACCCATCGCTCACATACGCGACGTCTTTCACATAAATCGTCGCGCCGTTCACCGTTCTGATCGGCAAATTATTAAGCGCGGCGAGCGTATCTGGCGACCCATTCATCTCTACGTTGAATTCCGTAGAGCCCATTTTCACAGTACCAGAGGGCAGGACCAGGTTTTGCGCTGAGATTGCGGTGATCACGTCCGTCGGCGACAATCCCTTCGCCTGCAGTGCCGGAATATCCAGGTTTACCGAAACCTGGCGCTGCTTCCCTCCGTAGGGCCATGGAATCGCAGCGCCCTGGATGGTCGCCAGTTGATTGCGTACCAGGTTCGCGCCAAAGTCGAATAATTCCTGCTCCGATAATCCTTGCCCCTTCATGCCCAACTGAAGCACGGGAACGCTCGAGGCGGAGTAGGTGATGATCAGCGGCGGAGAAATGCCGGGCGGCAGTTGCCGGATCATGGTCTGCGACAGCGCCGTAATCTGCGTAACGCCGACATGCACATCGGCCCCGGGCTGAAAAAATACTTTGATGATGGAGCGCCCGGCGACCGTCTGTGACTCCGTGTGCTCGATGTTGTCCACAACTGTGGTCAGGAATCGCTCGTAGGGCGAAACAATGCGGTCTTCCATCAACTGTGGGGACAGCCCCGAATAATTCCAGCAAACCGCCACTACGGGAATATCGATGTTCGGAAACACGTCGGTGGGCGTGCGCTGGAGCACGATAGGCGTCATCAACACAATGATGAGCGCCAGCACAATGAACGTATACGGCCGCCGCAGGGCGATTCGGACTATCCACATAATGTGAGCCTCAAAGCTGTGTCACAGCTTACATCGAATAAAGCAGGAAGCGGAACTCCGACATTCAGAATTATCATTATGAAACTGTTCTGAATTGGATGCTCTGGGTTCGCATTCCGTTTCATTTCTTGTGACAGAATGGCTGCTGCTGCTGCGTTCGCACTGATCTTCCAGGTGAAATTCCACTGCGCGTTTAAGTTTCTTTTGTTTCAGTTTTGCGCTGGTCTTGAACCTGTAATTGTTTTTGCGCGCTCGATGCTGCCACAAATCTGCAAATCACCCAAGCAGGTGTGAAAAAGCAGTGATCCGCATCACAGCGCGCAGTTTGTTTTTGGTGAAAAAACAAATTGAACGATTGAAATTTTTTTTGTGTTGCTGTTATAGTATTTGGCGCGGGTGGGGATATTTCAAAGTAATTTATAAATGGAATTTTAGATGTGCCCGTGTAAGAGATCGGCGGAATCAATGAATGTTCTACTGCCGGGTTGTATCCCCCCTTCAATGCGATTAGAACGCGCCGTCCAGGCACTAACTACAAGACCGGAAATGCGGTCAAACAAGGGGCGCTAAGGACCATTTTGGCATGCACCTCGGGGTGTCTTCCGAGGGGCGACACGTATGGCGCAAATTTTTCATCACAGCACGAATACCATCGCTCGCGTCAGCATTTACGGCGCGGTTATCCTAATTGGAATATTGGGCTATGCCGCAAACGTCGTAAATCAAACCTCGTATGTCACCGAGGTTCATAACGCGCTTCCTCAACCGGTGCCTTTCAGCCACAAACATCATGTGGCCGAACTGGGGTTGGATTGCCGCTACTGCCACACCTCTGTAGAAGTTTCGTCCTCGGCTGGCATGCCGCCGACGCAGACCTGCATGACCTGCCATTCGCAAATCTGGACGAATGCGCAAATTTTGGAGCCGGTGCGGGCCAGCTACCGCGACTCAACGCCGATTTCATGGACCAGAGTCAATGCGCTGCCTGACTTCGTCTATTTCAACCACAGCATTCACATCGCCAAGGGCGTCGGCTGCACCACGTGCCACGGGCCCGTCGGAGAAATGAACATCACTTGGCGCGAAAACACTCTTTACATGCGCTGGTGCCTCGATTGCCACATGGCGCCCCAGAAGTATTTGCGCCCGAAGTCCGAAGTGTTTAATGCCTTTTACAAGGCGCCTTCGGACCAGGAAACTTTGGGAAATCAGCTGATGATCGATTACAAAGTAAAGAAGTTAACCGATTGTACGACGTGCCACCGCTAGAGTGCGCGGGCTGATTCAGTCCGCTAGATGCCGAACGATGAGGGATCAAGGTCTTCATGGATAGCGATCGAAATAGCGCCGCCCAGCCCGATGTGGACATTTCCGTTCTGCGCGAGTCCGCGAGCGCGGGCGGTTCTCCTCGGCATTGGCGCGGGTTGGATGAGTTGGCGGACACGCCCGAGTTCCAGAATTTTAAGGAAAACGAGTTTCCGCACGGGGCCACGGACACAGAATCGAAGCTTGACCGCCGCGAATTGATGAAGGTCATGGCGGCATCCGCCGCCTTTGCCGGGCTGACGGGCTGCACCAAGCTTCCCACTGAGAAAATCGTTCCATACGTGAAGCAGCCGGAACAGATCGTTCCGGGCAAGGCGCTCTTCTATGCGTCTGCGGTAACGCTCAGCGGGGTTGCAACCGGGGTGCTTGTCGAAAGTCACATGGCGCGGCCGACCAAAATTGAAGGCAATCCCGATCATCCGGGCAGTCTCGGCGCGTCCGACGCGTTTTCGCAAGCCTCTGTCCTGGGCTTGTACGATCCGGACCGCTCGCAGGCAGAAATTCACGATGGCCGCATTGGAAGCTGGGCCGAGTTTCAACAGGAGTTGTCGTCGGCGCTCGGGCAGGAAAAGGGAAGCGGCGGAGGCGGCGTCAGGCTGCTGACTGGGACCGTTACGTCTCCGACTCTTGGCGATCAGATTGGTACGTTCCTGAAGGCATACCCATCCGCTAAGTGGGTTCAGTATGAATCGGTTACGAGGGACAACATTCGTGAAGGCGCGAAACTGGCCTTTGGAGAATATGCCAACCCCGTTTACCACCTGGACCAGGCCGAAGTCATCGTCGCGCTTGACTCCGATTTGTTGACGAGCGGCCCAGGCAGCCTGCGCTATGCGCGCGAGTTTGCGCGAAAGAGGCGCGTCGAAGACACTGGGTCAAAAATGAATCGCCTGTACTCGGTGGAATCCACCCCGACAGCTACGGGCGGCATGGCTGACCACCGGTTGCGTCTGAAAGCCTCGGAAGTCGAAGGCTTCGCGCGTCTTCTGGCCCGCGAGATTGGCTTGAGCGCGGTCATGGCTCCGGCGGCGAGTCCCGTGATTCCGTCCAGCTGGATTCCGGCGCTTGTGCGCGACTTAAAAAAATATCCGGGTGCGACGCTGATTGTGGCCGGGGATCAACAGCCCGCTATCGTACACGCCCTTGCGCATGCCATGAACCAGGCGCTTGGCAATTTTGGAAAAACAGTTCATTTCACCGCGCCGCTCGAAGTCGCGGCAGACAATCAGTGGAGCAACATCGGCCAGTTGGCCGCAGATATCCGCGCAGGCAGCGTGACCACTTTGCTGATCGTGGGTAGCAATCCGGTGTATGACGCGCCTGCGGACCTGGATTTCAAAACGATTATTCCGAAGGTCGCGTTCAGCGCGCGCCTCGGGCTTTACGAAGACGAAACTTCGGCGCTGTGCCACTGGCACGTGCCGGCGGCACACGAACTCGAATCGTGGGGTGATGCGCGCGGGTATGACGGCACCGTTTCCGTCATCCAGCCGCTGATCGCGCCACTCTATGGCGGAAAGTCGGAACTCGATTTTCTGGCCGTGCTGAACGGACAGGCGAAATCCAGCCACGATATTGTGCAGGGCTACTGGCAGGCGCAGCGCACGAGCGTGCCGCGCTTTGACGCGTTCTGGGAAAAGACGTTGCGCGATGGCGTGGTGGCCGATTCGGCGCTGCCCGTTAAGCAGCTTATGGTGAAAGCGGGAATTGGCTCGGATGCGCCCGCAGCAACTGCGCAAGGCCTGGAGATTGTTTTTCGTCCCGATCGCACCATTTATGACGGGCGCTTTGCGAATAACGGCTGGCTGCAGGAGCTACCCAAGCCCCTGACGCTTCTTACGTGGGATTCGGTCGCCATGGTCAGCCCGAAAACGTCTGAACGTCTGGGAGTGAAATCCGAAACTGCCGTCGAGCTGAAATATATGGGCCGCACGATTGTCGCGCCGGTGTGGGTAATGCCGGGACACGCGGACGAGAGTGTCACGGTATTTCTTGGCTACGGCCGAACGAAGGCTGGGCGAGTAGGTACCAGCGCAGGATTCGATGCCGGATGGATTCGTCCTCTCGCGACGCCCTGGATTGGCGCCGGGCTCGAAGTAAACAAAACGGGCGACAAGTGGGCGCTCGCGTCCACGCAAACGCAAAGCACGATGGAAGGCCGCGAGCCGATTCGCATCGCCACGCTCGACCAGTATCAGAAAGAGCCGACTTTTGCGCAGACCGACGCGCAGACCAATCCGCTCTCGCTTTATCCCGAAGTGAAGTACGAAGGCAATGCGTGGGGCATGGCCGTTGATTTAAATGCCTGCACGGGTTGCGGCGGATGCGTGGTGGCCTGCCAGGCGGAAAACAATATCTCCGTCGTCGGAAAGAAAGAAGTGCGCATCGGCCGGCACATGCACTGGATCCGCATCGATCGCTATTACGAAGGCGGCGTGGACGATCCGGGCACCTATCACGAGCCTGTGATGTGCCAGCACTGCGAAGACGCACCCTGCGAAGTGGTTTGCCCGGTGGCCGCCACGGTACACAGCGACGAAGGCCTGAACGAAATGATTTACAACCGCTGCGTAGGCACGCGCTACTGCTCGAACAACTGCCCGTACAAGGTGCGCCGCTTCAACTTCTACCTTTATTCGGACTGGGACACGCCGAGCCTGTTCGGCATGCGCAATCCGAACGTCAGCGTGCGCAGCCGCGGCGTGATGGAAAAGTGCTCGTACTGCGTGCAGCGCATCAATGCCGTGAAAATTGACGCGGAAAAGCAGGATAGGCCCATCAAGGACGGCGAGATCGTCACCGCGTGCCAGCAATCGTGCCCGTCGGAAGCGATCGTGTTCGGCAACATTAACGATCCGGACAGCGCGGTTTCAAAACTCAAGGCCAAGAACCGGAATTACAAATTGCTGGAAGAGTTAAACACGCGGCCGCGCACTTCATATCTGGCGAAGCTGCGCAATCCCAATCCCGAAATTGAGAAAGCGGCGGTAGTTTAAAGCAGTCGAAGGCGGCCTGAGCGGCCCAAAGTGAAATGACACATGGCAGATAGCCCAACCAACAAACTGGCAGCGGAAGAGATCATGAACGCGCCGATTCTCGGCCCGGGACATGACTTCGCATCCGTTACGGATAAAATCAGCGCGATTGTTTTAACCAAGCGGACGCCGCTGTGGTGGATCGTCGGATTCCTGATTTCCTTTGCCTTGACCTCCGTGCTCATGGTCGCGGTCACCGTGATTCTGGTGTACGGCGTCGGAGTCTGGGGCATTCAGATTCCCGTTGGCTGGGGCTTTGCAATCATCAATTTCGTCTGGTGGATCGGTATCGGGCACGCCGGCACGCTGATTTCCGCGATTTTGCTTCTGCTGCGCCAGCAATGGCGCACGTCCATTAACCGGTTCGCCGAAGCAATGACGATTTTCGCCGTGTCCTGCGCCGGTTTGTTTCCGCTGCTGCATATGGGCCGTCCGTGGCTTGGATATTGGCTGTTTCCTTACCCGGACACGATGAAGCTGTGGCCCAATTTCAGAAGCCCGCTGGTGTGGGACGCATTCGCGGTTTCCACATATGCGACGGTTTCACTCCTGTTCTGGTTTATCGGCCTGATTCCGGATTTTGCCACCTTGCGCGATCGCGCCCGAAACCGTCCCGCAAAAATTATTTATGGTTTGCTGTCGATGGGTTGGCGAGGTTCTGCGGTGCACTGGGAGCGGCATGAAACGGCGTCCTTGCTCCTGGCAGGGCTTGCGACACCGCTCGTTTTGTCCGTGCACACCATCGTCAGCTTCGACTTTGCTTTCGGCATCGTGCCGGGCTGGCATGCCACCATTTTCCCGCCGTACTTCGTGGCGGGCGCGATTTACGCCGGCTTCGCCATGGTGCTTACGCTGGCCATCCCGATCCGCAGGGTGTTTCACCTGGAAGATTTCATCACCATTCGCCACTTGGATAACATGGGCAAGGTGCTGCTGGCTACCGGCCTGATCGTTGGCTACGGCTACATGATGGAAGCGTTCATGGCCTACTACAGCGGCAATGTATATGAGCGCTTCATGATCATCAATCGCATGACCGGCACGTATGCTCCGCTGTACTGGATGCTGATCGCTTGCAACATCGTAACGCCGCAATTTCTGTGGTTCCGGAAAGTGCGCGCGAAAATCGGGGCGCTGTTCACGATTGCCATGGTTGTGAATCTGGGGATGTGGCTGGAGCGCTTCGTCATCGTCGTCACCAGCCTGCATCGTGATTTCCTGCCCTCATCCTGGGGCACGTATATCCCGACGCGCTGGGACTTCGCCACGTTTTTTGGAACGATTGGCATGTTCCTGCTCCTGGTATTCCTCTTTATCCGTTACTTGCCGCTGATTTCCATTTTCGAAATGCGCACTCTGGTGGCGAGCGAAGAAGAGAAGAAAGCGGCCAACGTATGAAGCTCGCAGGAATTAACTTTTTGTCTATGGCTAAGGTGCAATGAAGCAACGGGAAACCATTTACGGATTGATGGCGGAATTTGCCACCCCCGAGCAACTGCTCGAGGCGGCTCACCACACGCACGAAGCCGGCTACCGGCGCATCGATGCCTTCGCTCCGTTCCCGATCGAAGGCCTCGCGCACGCCGTCGGATTCAAAGGCTCGCGGTTGCCGCTCGTTGTTTTGATCGCTGGAATCCTGGGCGGAATCTCTGGGTTCTTCCTGCAATATTACGCCGCGGTAATTGGCTACCCGCTGAATGTTGGTGGCAGGCCACTGAACAGCTGGCCCGCATTCATCCCCGTTACGTTTGAATTGACGATTCTCTTTGCCGCCGCATCCGCCGTGTTTGGCATGCTGGCGATGAACGGCCTTCCGACGCCTTACCATCCGGTATTCAACGTGCCGCGATTCGCGCTGGCATCGCGCGACCGATTTTTTCTGTGCATTAAGGCGCGCGATCCCATGTTTGATCTGGAAATCACGAAAAATTTTATGCTGACGCTGCACCCGCGCGAGGTTACCGAAATTGAGCCTTAGCGCGAATACCCGAAGGCCGATTGCCGGACGCTGGCTTCTTGCCGCCGTTGGCCTCTTATTTGTGTGTGCCGGTTGCCGCCTCGATATGCACGTGCAGCCGCGCTACAACCCATACGATCCCACCGACTTTTTTGGAGATGGGCAATCCGCGCGCCTCCCGGTGGAAGGCACGGTACCGCGTGGCGACTTGAAGCTCGGACCCAACGAACTTTTTTATTCTGGGAAATTAAATAATCAACCTTCGGATGCGTTTCCGTATCCGGTGACGCAGCAAATTGTCGAACGCGGCCGCGAGCGCTACAACGTTTTCTGCTCCCCGTGCCATGGGTTTTCGGGCGATGGAGACGGAATGATCGTGCAGCGCGGTTTTCGTCATCCGCCTTCGCTGCATGAGGATCGGCTGCGCACCGCGCCGGTGGGACATTATTTTGACGTGATCACCAACGGCTTTGGCGTGATGTATCCCTACGCCTATCGCATACCGGTGGCGGACCGCTGGGCGATTATTTCTTACGTGCGGGCGCTACAGCTGAGCCGGCAGGTTCCTATTGCGGACGTGCCAGGCGATGAGCGCGCGAAATTGACAGGTCAAGCGAAATGACAGGCCAAGCGAGATGATTAATACGAAAGAAACGACGCTGAAACTGGAAGCCCTTCCCATGAAAGCGGGCGCGGCCGGCGCGGTGGTTGTGGCGATCTGCGTCGCGGCGGGCGTGGCCGACAAAGCGGAATTTTTCCACGCATACCTCGTTGCGTTCCTGTTCTGCTTGGGAATTACGCTTGGCTCCACCGCGCTGCTGATGGTGCAGCACTTGACGGGAGGCCGCTGGGCGCTGGTGATTCGGCGCATTCTCGAAGCCAGCAGCCGCACGCTTCCGCTGATGGCTGTGGCCGCGCTTCCTGTGATCGCGGGAATGAAAACTTTGTATAGCTGGTCGCGTCCCGGGCAAACCGATCCGGCCGTCGTGGCCAAAATCGGGTTTCTGAATCCGCAATTTTTTGTTGCGCGCATGGTTTTATATTTTGCCGTTTGGTTCATGCTGACCTACTTCCTGAACAAATGGTCCAGAGAAGAAGACGCTGGCGGCGCGGGCCTGCAACTGTGGATGCGCCTCGAAGGGTTCAGCGGCATCGGTCTCGTGATTTACGGATTCACCATAACCTTCGCCAGTATTGATTGGTCCATGTCGCTTGAGCCGCAATGGTATTCCACGATTTACGGCTTGTTATTTATGGTGGGGCAGGCCCTCGTCGCCCTGGCCTTTTCCATCCTCATGCTCATCTGGCTTTCGGAACACCGGCCGCTGTCGCAGGTCGTGCGCCCCGCGCAGTTTCAGGATCTGGGCAGTTTTCTGCTCACGTTCATCATGCTCTGGGCCTACATGGAGTTTTCGCAGTTCCTGATCATCTGGGGCGGCAACCTGACCGACGAAATTCCCTGGTACGTTCGCCGCATGGAAGGCGTATGGGGCCACGTGGCGATGCTGTTGATCATTCTGTGCTTCGCGTTCCCGTTTTTTCTGCTGCTGTTCCGCAACGTCAAGCGCAGGAAGCGCTCGCTGTTTATCGTGGCGGTGATCGTGATCCTGATGCGCCTTGTGGACATGTACTGGATGGTTTTGCCCGCGTTTGGCGGAGGCAGCATTCGTCTCTCATGGATGGATGTGGCGCTTCCCCTAGGCATGGCGGGAATCTGGTTCGCATATTTCATCTATCAACTGCAGCGTATGCCGCTTTTACCGGTGCATGATCCTCGCATGGAAGAAATTATCGCGCAGGCGGCTGAACACCATGCATAAACCACACAACGCTTCCGCGACTCCTGGCTACGAAACTCGCGACACCAACACGGGCGCGATCGTCAATTTCCTCGTGATTCTCGCCGTGGTGCTGGTGCTTTCGGGACTCGTCTGCTGGGGAATGTTTAAAATCTTTTCCACGCATGCCGTCGATCAGCCCGCGACCGATTCGCCGTTTGCCGATACGCGACAGTTGCCCCTCGGTCCGCAATTACAGGTGAACCCGCGCGAAGACTGGCTGGGTTTCCGCAAGGGCCAGGAAGATTCCTTGCAGAACTATTCCTGGGAAAATAAGTCGGCGGGAATTGCTCGTGTGCCGATTCAAGTCGCCATGGAATTGCTCGTGAAAAAGGGATTGCCGGTCCAGAACGGGCCGCAATCGCCGGTCGCGGCGGATCAACCCGCAGGCAAGAATGAAGACAAGAAACCGGCGGCGGAAGGGAGCAGCAAGCCGTGAGATTTAAATTTTATTCGGCGCTGCTTCTCGCGTTGTCCGCACTGGCCGCATTTCCAGCGGCGGCGCAGGCGCAGGAGAGCACGACGCCTGCCATCCTGAAAAAAGTGGGCATCCAGCAAAATTTAAATTCGCAGATTCCGCCGGATCTCGAGTTTCACGATGAAATTGGCAAGACAGTTCGCATCGGCGATTATTTCGGAAGGAAGCCGATCGTTCTCTCACTCGTTTACTTCGACTGCCCGGCGCTATGCACGGAAGTGTTAAACGGGCAGCTGCGCACGATGAACGCAATTTCCCTGAACCTCGGCCCCGACTTTGAAGCGGTGACCGTGAGTTTCGAGCCGAACGATACTCCCGCGCTCGCGAAAGCGAAGCGCGACGTGTACATCGGCCAATACGGCCGCCCTGGAGCCATGGATCACTGGCACTTTCTGACCGGCGAGCAGCAATCCATCGATGCGATCACGAACGCGGCAGGTTTTCAGTACGCCTACGATCCCGCGATCAAGCAATACGCGCACGCCGCTGCCATTATGGTGCTCACTCCTGACGGGCGCATCGCTCGCTATTTTTACGGCGTGGTTTACCCCGCGCGCGATTTTCGGCTCGGCCTGGTAGAAGCGTCGCAGGGCAAAATCGGAACGGTCACAGATCACGCGATGCTTTATTGCTACCAGTATGACCCGATGACCGGGAAATACGGCATCGTGATCATCAACGTTCTGCGCATTGCGGGCGGCCTGACGGTGCTGGCGCTCGGATTATTCATGACCATTATGTTTCTTCGCGAACGCAAGCGTCCGACCGGAGTTCCGCCGGCGACCGATGCCAGGGCGCGGTGAGGATAAAGACGTGAGGATACGATCTTGATGCAGAGTCTTCCATTTCAGCCGGAACAGGCTTCGTCCATCGCGAAGTCGGTCGACGAGCTGTACCTGTTTTTGACCCTCATTACGCTGTTTTTTACGGCGCTGATTTTCGGGATGATTTTTTATTTCATGATTCGTTATCGCCGGCGATCGCCGGACGAGCGCCCGAAGCCCATTGAAGGCAACGTTCCGCTGGAAATTCTCTGGACAGCCGTGCCGACGCTGATTGTCGCGTTGATCTTCGTCTGGAGTTCCATGCTGTATTTCAAAAATGCGGAAGCCCCTAAAGGCTCCATGGAAATTTTTGTTACCGGCAAGCAGTGGATGTGGAAAGTGGAGCATCCGGAAGGGCAGCGCGAGATCAACGAAGTGCACGTGCCGCTCGGGCGTCCTGTGAAGTTGACCATGACGTCGGAAGATGTGATCCACGATTTCTTCGTGCCGGCGTTTCGCGTGAAGAAAGACGTTCTGCCCGGGCGCTACACTTCGCTGTGGTTTACACCGACGAAGGTGGGAACTTTTCATCTGTTCTGCGCGCAATATTGCGGCGCGTACCACGCCGGAATGATGGGCGCGATCGTCGTCCAGGAACCGGACGACTACGAACGTTGGCTTGCGGGCGGTGCGCCGGGCGAATCGATGGAGCAGGCAGGCGAGAAAGTTTTTCAAGCGAATGGCTGCATCACGTGCCACACACCGGACGGCGCGGGTCTTGGGCCGTCGCTTCTGGGTGTGTACGGACAACCGGTTAAACTCGTGGGCGGGGAAACGGTCACCGCGGACGATGCGTACATTCGCGAGTCGATTTTGCAGCCCAAGGCCAAGGTCGTACTTGGTTACACTCCGATCATGCCGACCTTTCAGGGTCAGTTGACGGAAGAGCAGCTGAATAATCTGATTGCCTATATTCGCGCGCTCGGGAAATCGCAGCCGAAATCAAAGGAAGAGGGGAAGCAATGAGTACGGCCACGCTGGAACCACGCGTGCACACTCCGCGCAATTATTTGAACGCGGACTATGGCTGGAAATCCTGGCTGTTTACGCTGGACCACAAGCGCATCGCGCTGTTGTACCTGGTTTCGGTCACATTCTTTTTCCTCGTCGGCGGCTCGTTCGCAGTGCTGATGCGCATTCACCTCACTGAGCCGCAGGGCGCGCTCGTGCAACCGGAAACCTACAACAAACTGTTCACGCTGCACGGCGTGGTCATGATTTTCTTTTTCCTGATTCCGTCGATTCCCGCGGTGCTCGGCAATTTCCTGGTGCCTCTGATGGTTGGCGCGCGCGATTTGGCGTTTCCGAAACTCAATCTACTGAGCTGGTACATTTACATCGTAGGCGGGTTGTTCACGTTATATTCGGCAATCGCCGGCGGCGTGGATACTGGCTGGACATTTTATACGCCCTACAGCAGCACATACTCGAACACGCAAGTCACGGCCGTGGCGATTGGCGTGTTCGTCACCGGGTTTTCTTCCATTCTCACGGGCCTGAATTTCATCGTAACGATTCACAAGATGCGCGCTCCCGGCCTCACGTGGTTCCGCATGCCGCTCTTCCTGTGGGCGATGTACGCCACCAGCCTGATCATGATTCTCGGCACGC
This sequence comes from Candidatus Acidiferrales bacterium, assembly GCA_035696345.1. Taxonomy (GTDB): domain Bacteria; phylum Acidobacteriota; class Terriglobia; order Acidiferrales; family UBA7541; genus Palsa-360. The sequence goes on along the minus strand of DASRQU010000080.1, from coordinate 9,768 downwards.
CGGTCCTGGCCATCACGATTTTCCTGCTCGCGCTGGAACATCTGTTTCACGTGGGCATTTTCAGCCCGGCGCTCGGTGGCGATCCGCTCTTGTTTCAACACATGTTCTGGTTCTACTCGCATCCGGCCGTGTACATCATGATTTTGCCGGCTATGGGCGTGGTGAGCGAGATCATCGCGTGTTTCTCGCGCAAAAGAATTTTCGGTTACACGATCGTGGCGTTTTCCAGCGTGGCCATTGCGGTTCTTGGTTTTCTCGTCTGGGGACATCACATGTTCGTCACCGGACAATCGGTATACGCGGGGCTGATTTTCTCGCTGCTCAGTTTCCTCGTCGCGATTCCATCCGCCATCAAAGTTTTTAACTGGACCGCGACGTTGTACAAGGGATCGATTTCCTACGAAGCGCCGATGCTCTACGCGATGGGTTTTATTGGCCTCTTCACGATGGGCGGCCTTACCGGATTGTTTCTCGCCTCACTCGCGACGGACGTGCATTTGAACGGCACGTATTTTATCGTTGCCCACTTTCACTACATCATGGTCGGCGGCGCGGTGATGGGATACCTCGGCGGAATTCATTTCTGGTGGCCCAAAATTTCCGGCCGCAAATATCCGAACATGTGGGCCGGCATTGCCGCGGTCATCATCTTCATCGGTTTCAACCTGACTTTTTTCCCGCAATTCATTCTCGGCTATCTGGGTATGCCGCGCCGCTACGCGTTTTATCCCGCGGAGTTTCAAGTGCTGAACGTGATGTCTTCGGCGGGCGCCACGGTGTTGGGCGTCGGCTACCTGATTCCTTTGATTTACCTGATCTGGTCGATGCGTTACGGCCCGGTCGCGGAAGCGAATCCCTGGGGCGCCACAGGCTTGGAATGGACGACGCCATCTCCTCCGCCGACGGAAAATTTTACGGAAATTCCTGTGGTGACCGAAGAGGCATATGCATACGGTCCTAAGGAGGGCTCCGGTGACTGACGCCGAAGCGCACGCACAAAAGGGAATGGCGCACCAGTTCGAGGACCTCGATCAGCAGCACGAAGCTGACACACTCGGAATCTGGGTTTTCCTGATCACGGAGATCATGTTTTTTGGCGGCGTGTTCGCCGCGTATGCGATTTATCGCTGGCTTTATTTTGCGGCATTTGACGGCGGCAGCCACATACTGGACATTCGCCTGGGGGCGATCAATACGATTGTCCTTCTTGGTAGTAGTTTGACCATGGTGCTCGCCGTACGTTCTGCGCAAACAGGAAATCGCAAGGCCACGGTTTGGTATCTGATCGCAACCATGATCCTCGGCAGCATCTTTCTTGGCGTGAAAGCGTACGAGTACAATCAGAAATTTGTGGAACACGTCGTTCCGTCGCTCGACTGGGCGCCCGACGGCGAGGCGCTTAAGCTTCTTGCCCCCGGCGGGCTGCAGCACGCGCAGATTTATTTCATATTTTATTTCGCGATGACCGGATTACACGCGATTCACATGATTATCGGCATGGGCCTGCTGCTCTGGCTGGTTTTGCGTGCGCGCAAAGACGACTTTACGCCGCAGTATTTTGCGCCCGTGGAGGTGGTCGGCCTCTACTGGCACTTCGTCGATATCGTGTGGATTTTTCTATTTCCGTTGCTTTACCTGATAGGCGGACGCTACTAATGTCTCAACCGATTGTGCCGCAAAAAACCTATATCTTTGTTTTTCTTGCATTGATCGCGCTTACGATCCTGACCACGGCTGTTGCGTTTGTGGATCTCGGCGCATTTAACACGGTCGTCGCACTAACGATTGCTTGCTGCAAGATGGCGCTGGTCATGCTGTTCTTCATGGGCGTACGGCATAGCGGCGGGCTGATCCGGATTATCGTAATCGCCGGATTTTTCTGGTTCGCGCTGCTGGTCGCCTTCACTATGACGGACTATCACACGCGTGGCTGGAACCCTGTTCCACAAGCGTGGTCGTCCGGCGCGCCGCCCACCCATCCATAAGCCCGTAAACTAATTTAAAATTGACGCTGGAAACAGAAAACCCGTCCGTTTTCACGGACGGGTTTTCAAGAGGGGAGAATAGTCCCGTGCCTATGCGCGGAAGGCACTAGAACTCTATGTCCTCGCGCGAAGTCTATTCGAGTCCAAAGAACAAAGTCAAGCAGAGAAAGCATTGAATCTAAATGACTATAAGTGAAAACGGCCTCAATCGAGCCCGCCAATCAAGGCGCACATTTATCCCGGATGCGACTCTGCAAACCGATGAAGCGGCCTGCTACATGACAATCGGGAAACGTCATTTTGTTGAAGGCGTCACCGCATGACTAACCACATAAGATCATACGCGCAAGGCGTGAACCACACGAACTCAATCGAGAACGCTTTCAGCCTGTTAAAGCGCGGCGTGTACGGCACGTACCGCAAGGTTTCGATAAAGCACTTGGGATGCTACTGCAATGAGTTTTCGTATCGTTTTAATCGACGAGGCGAGCAGTTGCAGATATTTGATTCGACGCTGAAGAATCTTACGCGCGGCGAAGCATTACCGTTTAGGAAGCTGACGGCTTCACAGGTATCAGAGGTTTAGAGCCTCTTTTACCTGTTGTTTTTATCTCCGCTTTTGGCCTGAGTGTGGTCGCGATGAGCTTTCCAAGTTAGTTATCGAATTTCGCTTTTTGTACGCTCAAACCCCTCTTCATTATATACACCCTTGACTTTAAAGGTTGTAGTATATAGGCTACAGAATCGACGCGTTGGGCATTGGCAAGCCCTGCGATCCTATAAATCGCGATCCCCGGGCCGGATTTGCGGGTCCGAACCCCGCCGCGTCCGTTATTGCTGATAGCACAATGTTGGCGATATATTCTAGTTCTATTGCAAATTGAAGCTGGCGGTGTTACGCTGCGTCATGTAGCATTAAAGCTACATGACATGCGTCCCGATAAAATGAGTGGAGACACCCAAGCAAATATTGATGTATCAAACAGAGGACAATCGTGTTCCATTCGACGATTGGTTAAATTCAATTCAAGACAAATCCACGCAGAACGCAATCATAAACAGAATTGATCGGATGGAATTAGGAAGTACAGCAAATTTTCGGCCAGTCGGCGAGGGTGTCACTGAGCTTAAAATCGATAGAGGCCCCGGTTACCGCGTGTATTTCGGACAGGACGGAGAAACTCTAATCATTTTATTGGCCGGTGGTGACAAAAGTACGCAGGACAAAGATTGCGCAAAGGCAAAGGAATATTGGAGGGAATATAATGCCTAAGCGAACCAAGGAATATCATTCTTGGCTTATCGAGCGGCTATCGAATCCGAAGGAAGCGGCATTCTACTTGAATGAGGCTCGGAAGGATTCAAAAAAGATTTTCCTGAAAGCATTGCGAAATGTGGCTGAAGCGCATCGCATTGCGCGCGTTGCGGAGGAAACAGGCCTTAATCGAGAGACCTTATACCGAACTCTCTCTGAAAATGGGAATCCGAGTTTAGAGACCTATGACTCGGTTATTGCATCTCTAGGACTAGATTATGATTTTCGACCAAAAGAGATCGAAGCAGAAAACCAAATAAAAAGCGGTGGAAATTCGAATTCCGTTTCGAACGAAGTCGAAACACAAAACGTCTCAACTAATATTACTTTGACCGTTTCAATCGCTTCAACGGCGAGCAACTACAATATGGAAGCGGTAATCGTTCCTGGTCATCCAAACTGTCCAAAAATCGATATTCCTTGGTACTTATATTCAGGGCAAACGGTAAGCTCTGGCGGCGTCATATCGCGGGGGGACGAATAAAATGCCTGAAGAACCTAAGATTACAATTCAAACAAAAGGAATCCCGTCTGTCTTTTGCAATCATGCGGTAACATCTATTTCTTTTGGAGATATACGCGTCTATCTGTCAGAGATAAGCCCGAAGGAAATTATTGCGAACCCGGTCGGATCAGAGATGACTTTGAAAGAACCTAATATTGAGACCAAATATTGTTTAGTCTTAACCCCAGAATTTGCAAAATCCATGGCTAACGCCCTAAATTCTGCGGTTGGTACATATGAATCTGTGTTCGGGACCTTAAGGCCGGAGCCAACTATCGATCAAATTCCAAAAGCGCTAGAAAAAAAGTAAATTACGCCTTTCCAAGGCACCGACATTCTCTTCATTTCGTTTCTGTGTCAAGTGCATAATCGCCCTAAAAGTTTCTTTGTTTACAATGGCTTGCACTTGTAAAGTCAGGCGAGTAGCTGATTTGCTAGCCTTATTTTCAACAGGGGACGCGCTGCTAGTAGAAGTCCTTTGCCTTGATTGGTTTGCTGGAAATTCCCAATTGTAAGATCTCAATTTGCTTTTCCCGGTCGAACACTTTGTTGGGCAGGAAGATTTTTACCAGCAGGCGTATTCCACCAAAGCCAATCCCCGCTGCGACTGCGAAGCCCATGATCGCGCCCGTTCCAAGGAAAGCTTCAACGATCATGTTGTTGATGCTCGGTTCGGTCAGCGTTTGCTTCGGCTCGTCCCATGTGACGTTGCTCTCATACCCGACCTGATCGAGTACTTTGTTTGCCGCTTGCTTCGAAGGCGCACCCGCCACCACAGCGATAAACGAACTCACGCGCTTGCCAAATAAAACATTGGGGCCGATGGGAGCGTCCTCTCCCGGAGGATCGAATGTGAAGCGGCGCAGCATCTTGGCAAATTTGGCCGCCGCCACTTGTTGCGTCGGGTAGGAGCTGACGATCAGCGTTTCGTCTTTGCCGTTCACCGTGTAGTGGGCCAGGATGCTTTCAGCGCTGTTGTCGTAGCCCATCCAGTCATCGGTGCCGAGCGGGACGAAGTGCGCGAGGCCCAGCGGCCCGATCACGTAGCGCTCCGAATTACGCACCCGGCCTTTTTCCGGCAGATGTTCGCCGATAAATGGATACGGCGTGTGATCCGCTTTCTTGTCCAGCAAATCGGTAAGCTGCTTTAAATCCGCGTCCGAGGGACGTGCCTGCTTCGCTGGAGCCGAAACGTCCAGAAGCATTTCGCCGACGACGATCATGGCACGCTCGGGCGAAGCGCTGGCGTACGATCCCATGTCGATCGGGGAAAGCGAGTCATTGCGCAAAAATGTGTACGCCCCGTACGCGGAGCTCGGGTCGCGCATCCGGTACAAGGTTAGCGACGCCGTCTGGGCGCCCTGTGCGTAGGACCTCTGTTCCACGGCCTTCACCACGTATTCGCGGAAGGCGGCGGTGTCCGGCCCAAGCAGGGATTCGAGTCCGTTGCCGGAAACAAAGGTGGAATTGGCGGTGGCATTCCAGCCGCCGAAAGTGGCCGGCAGCACGCCCTGCGCCGCGGCCGGGTAGGCCGCCAGCAGCAGACACAATATTCCGGAGCTGAAAACAAGAAGTCGTCGCATGTCGCTCTATATTAGACGCTGGAAGTTTACTGTGAGTTCCCGGTTCGCGCCACTTTTCCCGAAATATTTTCAACGGTGGCGCGGGATTGATTGGCCGCGAGGCTATTGGTGCTCTGCAGGTAGCTTTCGATGCCGCGATAAAGGCCGTCGGCAACTTTTTGGCGATTGTCTGGCTTTTTAAGCCACTGTTCATCGCTCGGGTTCGAGAGAAAAGAAATTTCAGCAAGCACAGAGGGCATATCCGCGCCGATCAGCACTACAAACGGCGCCTTGCGCACGCCGCGGTTGCGTTCTCCGCGGTTAATATTTTCCATGCGCTTCGAAAGAGATTCTTGAATCATGGTGGCCAGGTCGCGCGATTCCTCGATTTTCTCGTTACGCGCGATTTTCGTGACCAGATTCTGCAGATCGTGGACGGCGTTTTCAGACAGCGCGTTTTCGCGGGAGGCGACTTCCATCGCGTCGCTCGATCCGGTGAAGTTCAGATAATAGGTTTCGATGCCGCGCGCCTGGCGGTCCTGGCTGGAATTGGCGTGCACGGAGATAAACAAATCCGCCTTCGCTTCGTTGGCGATTTCGGTACGGCGCTCCAGCGCAATAAACGTGTCGTCATCGCGTGTAAAAACAACTTCCGCGCTGGGCAGCCTCTGCTGGATGGATTTTCCAAGGCGCAGCGCCACGTCCAGGCACAAATCTTTTTCCATCAGACCAGTGGGCCCGATGGTTCCGGTGTCATGTCCGCCGTGTCCCGCATCGATCACGATGCGTCCGATTTTCAGTCCGAGCGCGCGCGTAAGGGAATGTTGGCCGTCCAAGGTTAAATCCGGAATTGTCGGAGGGCCCATTTCCTCTGCTTGTTCTTTCGCGGATTTACCATTTTTCCCTGACTTTTTGGTGACCAGAGGCCGGGTCGGGAGGGGCAGCACGGTTGTATCCGCGGTGGCAGAAGTGGTTGGGATGTTCGTCGCCGCCGTGGCCATGTCCGCGTCGGCTTTGTCGGATTTTGCGTTTTTTGCCGGCGTCGACGTCGGCGGCGGTTTCATGGGAAGGTTTGCAACTTTGCGCGCTGCCGAGTGCGCGTCCGCCGTGTCGGCGCTCGCGGTCGCCGATGTGGACGTCGAGGTATTGAATTTCGGCTGTGCCATCAAGACAGGAGCATCCGGCGGCGGGACGAAAGGCGATTTCGCTGAAGACTTTTCCCCTGCGCGCATGGACGGCTTCGCGGACGAAGTTGTCGCCGACGGCTTGTCTGATTTTGCATTAGCGGCAGATTCCAGCGCGGCAGGACCGGCGGCGGGTGCGGTTTCGCGCGCGGCTGCTTCCGCGGCAGCAGGCGTGCCGTACACATCCACAACCAGCCGGTACGGATCGGGGAGTAAAAATACGGAGAAGTCCGAAACGTGATTAATTTCCAGCACCACGCGCGCTACGCCGGATTGGTATTGCGCGACGCGCACGGTTTTCAGAAACGGGCTCTCCACGTCAATTGGCTTGCGCAGCAACGCGGAATTTATTTTCGCGCCTTCAATATCGAAATAAATGCGGTCTGGCGCGGTAATTCGCGCGGCCTGATACTTCACTTTTGAGCCGACATCGATCACGATGCGCGTGTAGGTGTCTGCGTTCCATGTACGGATGCGCGAAACCTGGGGTGTCGAGGAATTCTCGCTGGAAGCGTCATCTGGCGATCCCGGTTTTGTATCCGTTGTCGGTGGCAGTTTTTCCGCGGAAATGTTTTTCGCGCTTGAGCGGTTCGCGCGCGCGTTTGCAAGGGGAGTCGCCTGAGACGATTTTGCCGTGGCCGTGTTCGCCGCGTTGATCTTGTCGAGGCTGGCGCGAACTTCCGAAGCATGCGCCGAGCGCGGGTGCGCCGACAAAAAATCCTCGTAAGATTCTTGCGCCGCCGCGGAATCGTGCAAATCATCCTGTTGAATGCGCGCAATATTCAGCAGCGCATCCTCGCGATACTTGCTGGCGGGATATTCTTTTAGCAAGAAGTGAAACGATTCGATGGACCGCTGATAATATTTCGCGTCAAACAGATCGCCCATCGTGCGAAATAATTCGGCAACTTCATTGATTGACGCGGGAACATTTTCGGCGTGAGAAGTTGTGAGGTAAACGCGCTGGTACTCGATCACAACGGCGGTGTAATCCTTCAGCGAGCGCGCACTTTCGGGACGTGCTTCGAGCGCCTGTCGTGCTTTTTCCGCGCGGTCGAACTGAGAGTTGGCCATATCGCGGCGCGAAGCGGCATCTTCATCGGCGCGCGCATTTTTCAGGGATAAAGGAGAGAAAAGACACAAGATAACGGCGGACGCGAAAACTGCGCGCAGGATTGGCCGGATTGTAGCGGCGTTATGCCGCACTGTCTGCCTCACTCGTTCGTAAAAACGATTCGTCCGTCTGACTGCACCGTGCGGTAGATGGACCGCTCCGCTTCAAAAGCGCGGGGAAGCCGGTTTGACCCGGGACGATAATAGGAATCGGTAACCCGTTGAACGTAATTTCGCGTCTCCCGGTACCTTGGGACGCCCCCAGCTCGATCGACGGCGCCCGGCCCCGCGTTGTAAGCGGCCAAGGCCTTGTCGAGATCGCCATTATACCGCTCCAGCAGCGAATGTAGGTAGCGAACTCCACCGTCAAGATTCTGCTTTGGGTCGAACGCGTTACTAACGCCCAATTGCTGCGCTGTCCCCGGAACGAGTTGCATAAGCCCTTGTGCGCCAACTCGAGAAACCGCATTCGAATTCCAGTTCGATTCCGTCTGAATCACGGCGCGAACCAGCGCCGGGTCAACACGGTAACGATCCGAAACCTCTCGAATCATCTCGGTGATCTTCTCCCGATTTGCCCGGTCATACGCGGACATTTCGGTAGGCGTGACGATGGAGGGCTGAGCCGTGCGTGGCGTAAACCCGGCTGGTATCGCATTCAAGGGCGATACCTTTGCCGGACGGGCGGCGGCAGGCGTTTCCGCATTGACGAAAACCCGCTTGCCGCTGACATCGGTGTAGGAAACAATCTGGCCACGGGCAGGAATCGCCCATAAGGCAAGCGTTCCTAACGCGATAGCTACCGAGTTGAATAGCGCACGCATACGTGTACGTTCTGGGAAGGCAGTGCGATTCCGTTTCATTTGAGGCAGACCAATTATCGCGACAGGGAGAAAACATCTGGCCCTGAGCGTTGCTGGCTCTGCGGAAAAAATTATAGCAATTGGTCAACGAGGGGGTATACGAGGTCAAGGGCCAATTTTAGGGCAGGTGTGTCTTTTCCGCCAGCCTCGGCCAGGTCAGGGCGACCGCCGCCTGATCCGCCGACGTGTTTGGCTGTCGCCTGTATGATCTTTCCTGCGTGTAGCTTAGGGATGAGGTCCTTGGTGATGCCTGCAAGCAAAGCCACTTTGCCGTCTTCCACCGTGCCCAGAACAACAACGCCTGAACCGAGCTTCTGGCGAAGGCTGTCGACCACTTGGCGCATGGTGTCGCGGTCGACTCCCTCAAGCTGGGCGGATATGACCTTTACGCCTTTGATCTCGCGTGCCTGGGCCACCAGTTCGTCCAGCTTGGAGAGCGCGCCCTTACGTTTCAGGGTTTCCAACTGCTTCTCAAGCTGCTTTTCGGTTTGCTCCATGCGCTCGACGGCGGCGATGAGCTTGTCGTCGGTAACGCCCAGCCGGGCCGAAAGGTCGCGCAAAAGTTGCTGGCCGCGCTGGTATTCGGCGAGGGCCGCTGCGCCGGTAATGGCCTCAATACGGCGAACGCCTGCGGCGGCGGATTGCTCGACCATAATTTTGAACACGCCGATGTCGCCCGCGCGGGTCACGTGCGTGCCGCCGCACAACTCCTTGCTATAGAAACCACGCGGTGCGGCAGCGTCGGGGATCGTGACGACGCGGACGTTTTGCTCAGGGTAGCGATCGCCGAAAAATGCGAGGGCGCCGGAAGCCAATGCGTCATCAATTGTGGTGACGTTCGTCTGGATTTCGTTGTTTAGAAGAATCTCTTCGTTCACTTGCTGCTCGATGTCTCGCAGCTCCGCGGGATCGATGGCCGCAAAGTGCGAAAAATCGAAGCGCAGGCGACCCGGTTCGACGAGCGAGCCGGCCTGTTTTACGTGTGTGCCGAGCGTATTCCGCAGGGCGGCGTGCATCAGGTGCGTGCCGGTGTGATTGCGCTTAATGTGTTCGCGGCGCGCGGCATCCGCTTCGCCGGCGATTAGGTCGCCCACGGCAAGCTTTTCTTTGGCGACTACGCGGTGCGCGATCAGGCCGGAGACGGGGTAGTATGCGCCGCGCACTTCGCCCAGCTGCATCGTGTGCTCGTTATTCCAGAGCGTGCCGATGTCGGAAACTTGGCCGCCGGACTCGGAATAAAA